>JAETSR010000038.1 GCA_021769555.1 Clostridiaceae bacterium | reverse complement strand
ATCTTCTGGAGGGTTTCGGGCGTAATGCGCTCCGGCAGCTTCACTTCCAGCCGCCGCGCACTGCTCCCCGGTGTTGCTGGCCCGCCATCGTTGACGTAGTCGCTCACCTCCTTCAGTAGCTCCTTGAGGTTACGCAGCTCCCGCACCTCTTGGGGCGTCAATGTGGGCGGGGCCCCGGCCCACCTGTCCACCTTGCACTTCGCGCACCTCGCGTCCAGCTCCTCCTGGGTGCGGCCCTCCCGGTACTTGCACACCTCGTCACAGATGTACGCCAGGGCATCCTCCCGCTGGTCGGGCGGCGGGGCCGTCGCGCCGAAGGTGTCCCGCTCCACCAGGAACCGCTCGTCGTGGCCGTCGATCATGCCCAGGTCTTCCAAGGCTCTGGCGTAGCCGTGGAGCTCATGGGCGGCGGTGAGGGGGTCAAGGTCGAGGTGCGGCCCATGCTTGAGCTGGGCCTCCAGCGTGGCCCGCTGCCCCTTGAACAGGCTCTCGGGCTCCACGTCCTCCTCGCTGACCTCGGTCTCGCCTTCGATGATGACCGTGATCTTCACCTCCGGCTCCACCACATCCAGCTCGGACTCCAGGCTCCGGGCCTGTTCCAGCGCGATCTCCAGGGTCTCGATGTCGTCATACTCCATGACGCTCCGATCGACGTCCAGGATGCCAGTGTAGAGTTCGGCATCGATCACGCCGAAGTTGCCCAGGCCGGTGCCCTCATACTCGCGCTTCTCCCGGTCGTTGAACCGGACGACCAGATAGCCGTTGATTTTCTTCAGTTTTCTCATTCTGCTTGTCCTTCCTTTCTATGTGCCCTGCCATCGTCAGGCCGGGTAGGGCTCCCCCCGGCGACGCCCTCGCGGGCGTTTCGGCTTATTCGCTTTTGGGCTCCAGGGCGTCCAGGGCGTTGGCCCGCTGCTCCATCTCCTCGGCCCTGGTCTTCTCGGCGCGGTAGCGGGCGACGGACTCCTTGAAAAGTACGCAGCCTGGGTTGTCGGCCCCTGCCGCCATCTTGTCAGCGGCCTCTGCCATCCGAGCCCGGCTTGCCTCGGCCTCGCTGGTGACCATCACCCAGAGGTCGCGCCGGAGCTCCTCCGGGAGCTGCTGCCGTTCGAGCTTCTTGATGTGCTGGCTGGCGAAGTCAAATTGGCTCTGCAAGGTATCGATCTTAGACTGGGCGGCGGCGATGTCGGCTTTGAGCCGGTCTACTTCGTAGCCTCGCTCGATTGCCCGCTGTGCCTGGATTTCAAGCCGCGCCTTCATGCTGTAGGCTGCATCGTCCTCGATGTTCTGCTCTGCATCCTCGAAGCATCCCTCGAAGGCGGTAGCAAGGTAGCTCTGCGGGCCCAGCTCGGCGATCATCTCCTTGATCTTCTCCAGGGTCTCCCGCTCCTGCTCCTTCGTGGCCGAGACGTCGGTGCTGGTGAGCTCGGTGTCGGTGATCTCGGCGTCCTTGTAGATGCCCTTGACCCGCTTCTGAGCGGCCTTCTCGGTGCGCTCGGTGATGTGATCGTAGTGCTCCTCCCCGTTGAGGATGTAGGTAACTTTGTAACTGTTCATGCTGCTGCTCCTTTCCTGTTGTGCGCCTCTGGTTTTTGTGGTATGCTTGATTGTGGATAAGTTTTTGACCTTGCCAATAGTATAATGCGTAATTACGAGAATGTCAATACATTTTCGAGAAATAATTGCGTAAATTCGAGAGGAGTATTTGTATGTTTGGTGATTTACTGAAGGAGCTTCGTGCCCAGAAGAAAGTGTCACAGATCGAGCTTGCAAGGGCGATCGGTGTTTCAAACGGGAATGTAGGCGACTGGGAACGAGGGCGTAGCAAACCAGGGTATGATGCGTTAGTTGCTCTCTCTCGTTATTTCGAGATTAGTGCCGGTCGACTTTTGGAGCTTCCGATTTCGAGCGGGGGGCTCACCTGTGACGATGTTCCATTAACCCAGATGGAGAGCGACGTGATTGCTATGCTTCGTCTGCTGAACCCCCACGATCGGAAAAATGCCGTCGATTTTATCACCATGCTCTACGAGCAGGCAACCGGGAAAAAAGGATCGATCTACTCGACGTATATCGAAGACGAGTACAGGCAGACAAGCGGGCCCGCCGAAGGCGGTAGCGAGAGCGTGATTGCCTAAATTTTTTTGGTCTGTTTTGGTTAAATAATTATCCGTTTTTGTGTCATATTGAAAAACGGGGCCCCGCTCGGTTGCGAAGCCCCTAAAACGCCTGAAATTCAACAATGTGACATGGTGACCGGGTTTTGAGCGATTTGTCATTTTACTCTCCCCATAATTCGCGGCACATGGGAAAGACCCCCTCCCCGTGGAGTAACGGTCAAGTAACGCCGTCAGCGGCCCGATCTGCGCCGGTTCGCCCGGTTTGGGCCTAAATTCTAACGCTCTAACGGTGCGTTATTACGCTGGCCCCTCTTGCATTTCCCCCGCCGCCCTGCTATACTATCCTCAAGGGCCGCAAAGCCCCGCCTTCTTGGTCTGCTGCTGTGACTTCCGGGGCGTGGCCGAGCGGCCCGCTTCAATTCCTGCCCGTCCCTGCCATCGAGAAAAGCCCCCGGATTGCCGTTTTTAAGCGG
>JAETSR010000037.1 GCA_021769555.1 Clostridiaceae bacterium | reverse complement strand
GCGGGCTTTTTTTCAAGGGCCGCGATGATTGCCAGCCGCACCCGCTGTTGAGCGGAGGGCGGCTTGTCGCCTATCCACTGGCCATAGTGGAGGAAACGGCCCTTGCTGTGCTGTTTTGGATTTTGTATCACGGACAAATCATGCTCCAGACATACCCGGTCAGACAGCCGCCGAAGGGCAAAGCTGGAGCCGAGGAAGTTATGGAATTTCCGGGAGTAGTCAAAGGCCGTGGAGTTGAAATAGATGTGGTTGTGGATGTGGCTCTTGTCGGTATGGGTGCAGACGAAAAACTGGTATTTGCCTTTTGTCCAGCGCATCGCCGTTTCATAGCCGATTTTGTTTGCCTCGTCCGCCGTCACCTCGCCGGGCGGGAACGCCTGCCGTATCTGGAAGAACAGGGCCCCGCGCTCCACGGGCCGGGCGGTAGCCGCCTGGTATTCGCTTTTCACCAGCAGGAACTCGGCGGCGGCTGTGGCCGGGTCGCAAAGGTGGGAGGACACGGCCCCCAGCTTTTGGGGATTGAGCCCGTAGGCAAACCGCTCCTCCATCGTTTGGACGGCGCTCAGTCCCGCCGCCTGCTTGTAGGGCCGGATGTAGGTCGTAGCCGTGGTAGCACCTCCTCTCGTTGGAACTTTGGGACAAATGTCCCAAGGTGTAGAAAGACCAAAAAATTAGCCACTCATTTTTGAGTAGCTAATTTGATAATAAGTATTGTATCATTAAGACTTGATAGCAAAATTATCTATTCCCAAGTTATAGGTTCTTTAAGATTGTGTTCATGTAGAATGTCATTTTCTATCTTTTGATATATTTCCAATCCTCCGGGGAAATCGGGACGTTTTCTTATTAAAAATTTATCAATGGAGTGCTCGTGACTACTAAAATAAATATCCATCGCTAAATAGAAATAAGGCCAATCGTGCCCCGCAAAGCCAGCACTTTCGACATCGTTTAGATTTTCAAAAAAAGAACCCTTATCTTCAACCGCTTTGTGTGCGACATCATATGAAACACCAATATATGCGACAATAAGCCATTTAATAAGCTCACAAAAACTTTTCTGGTTTATAATCACTTTCTCATGCTGTTCATTAAACAGAACAATATTATCTTGCATTTGATTTGCTCCTTCTAATGCGCGAGGATATTTGTTTTGTACGCCACTACTTTGTAACTTCTCTACTCACTGCCACATAGCATAGCAATAAGGAAAACCAATGTCAAGACTAAAGGTTTTGCACATCTAAAAATTTTGGACATAACATCTTTGGGACAAAATGTCCCGAAGTACAAAAAGCCGGGGAGCGGCACAGCACCGCTCCCCAGCAGGTCACAGCTCCACCAGCGCGGAAAGCTGTTTCAGCAAATCAGACAGAGGGCCCCACAAAGCGGAGTAGTCACGCTGGAGGGCCGATATTTCCTCGGGGTAGATGCCCCCGTAGGTGTTGGCATGGATGGCCACTTGATTGAGATTGTTTGAGCACCGCCGCTGGAGGGACACCAGCTCCCGGACGGGGGCAAGGTCAATCTGGAGCACATAGCCGCAAAGGGCCATCCTCCGCATATACGCGCCCATGTTGCGGATGCCCGCCTGGGCCATGCGTTCCCGGATAAGCGCCTGCTCTTCCTCGGACACCATCACATGGAGATGGACGGGGCGGCGGCGCTTTTTGCCAGCCACGCTATCTGTCGCCCCGGTCGGGCGCGTCCCGTCTGGGCGCAGAGGGGGCCTGCCGTTCCCCGGCCAGCCTTGCCGCCTCTTTCATCTGTTCGGCAATCGGGCGGGGCCTGCCCTCACGCAGCAGGCCGGACACCTCCGGGGCGGGCCGGAGCTCATAGTCCGCCGCCTGCTTTTCCGTCAAAGGCTTTGTGTAGGTCAGATGCCCCCACGCAGGAAACGCGCCGCCCTCCACGGGTACGCGCTTATCGTAGTTTACGATCTCGTCCGGGGCGTTGCCCGCAGGCTTGGGGAACGTGCCGATGTCAATGGGCCGCTGGGTGGAATAATACTTGTAAAGGCCGGGGGCCTCCACCTGGGCCACCTTGACGGAGAACTGCTGCTGGTAGCTTTCCACCCGCTCCAGCAAGTCCTGTTCCAGCGCGGCCCGGTCACTGCCGTAGTGCCCCCACTCATACTGCCTTACGCCGTGTTCGTCATCATAGCAGGCCCACGTCACAAAGGGGGACGGGGCCGTGGGATGCTCGCCCAGCGCAAAGCCCCGGCCATTCTCCAGCATGACGGCCTTTAGGATTGCATAGCCTTGATTTCTGTCCATAGGAACCTCCTCTCGAAATGTTAGCACTATTTTGGGAAATCGGGGCAGGACGTGTAAAAGTACGCCCCGCCCCAAAAGTGGCCCCGGAAAGCCTTGCAAACAGCGGGGTTCTATACCCCCAAATGCTCACGCCTCACCTCCGGCATTTCCGCATATATCCCCGCTGTTTCTTCTGCCTTGCGGCCTTGGAGCAAGCCTCGGAGCAATAGCGCCGTCGCCCGTCCGGGAGAAAGGGCCGCCCGCAGATAGGACAGGGCCGCGTTTCCGGGGCGGGCCCCTCGGTATTGAGGGCGGCCTCCAGCACCGGGTTCAGCGGCAGGACGGCCTCCCGGAAGTATCTGCAATAGGCCCCCGTCCAGCACT
>JAETSR010000036.1 GCA_021769555.1 Clostridiaceae bacterium | reverse complement strand
CCTGTTCGCCGCCGGTGAGGTCACCGGCGGTATCCACGGCACCAACCGGGTGGGCGGCAACGCCGTGCCCGACGCCCTGACCTTCGGCAAGATCGCCGGCGAGACCGCCACCAAGAAGTAAGCAAAGCCACAGAGGCAACAAAACAGCCGGAAAGGGGCGCAACTCAACGAGTTGCGCCCCTTTTCCGTGCTTTGAGTTATAATGGTGCGAATGTTTGATCCTGTTATCTGCTTGGGCATAGAGCAATACTGTTTAATATTTCTTGCACAGCATTTCCAACGCCAAAAAGTCATTGCATCGTTTTGTCAGCGGTGAGACCGGACCATTGACTTTGAGCCGATAGAGGTTTATGGCGTTTTTCCTGATTTTCTCCTGAATAGATTTGATCTAACGGTACTCAGCCAGGAGCAGAGACTTATACTTGGGATTTCGCTACTTGGAGATATCCACATATGTGTACTGCCAGGCAGGGACAGGAAACATATTGTTGAGGTTAATGACCGCATAGTTTTTGATCTTGATAAAGTCCAACCCATCCGACATCCTGCGGTGCTTCTCTTTGAAGGAAGACAACGGAGCAAAATAGTCCATGCCATTGACAGTCAAAACGACCCCTATGTACTTGCGCTCATTATGCTGTCCCGGCTGTTTGTTTTGAAATAGGTGGGGTGCATGGGAGGCGAGATACCGCACATAGGCAGGGGATATCTCATACAGTTTGATATTATCCATACCGCTCTCCTTACAAAAACAACGGGGACAAGGTTACCCTGCCCCCGCTGTTAAGTTCGCGCTTAGAGTGGCGAAACACTCACTTGTAACTTTCTTGCTTGAGGGCCAAGAGAAGCCCGCTTACTAAGTTTCTCATTTAGGGCTGAGATACACCCACACTCATATTATATCCAGAGCACAAGGGAGTGTCAACTGGTTTTTGCTGAAAATGCGCCCTGCCGTGAGGGGCAGTCCTTACCGCATCTCCTCGTACATTTCCTCGGCCCCGGCCTTGCCCACGATCTCCTGGACCGAGAGGACCTTCACCGTGGTGGTCCGCTCCCCGAAGGTGAGGGAGAGCACGTCCCCGGGCTTGACCTCATAGGAGGCCTTCACCGCCCGGCCGTTGGCGGTCACCTTGCCGGCGTCGCAGGCCTCGTTGGCCACCCTCCGCCGCTTGATGAGGCGGGAAATCTTTAACCACTTGTCTAAACGCATTCGTAAACCTCCTTGATTTCACGACTCATCAAGCGGCATAGGGGTCCCCACAAAATCGAAAGATTTTGTGGGGAGAGGAGGAGCAAGGGAGCTGTCGGAGTTTTCGCCGCAGGCGGACACGGAGTACAGCGGACTTTGCGACGACGAGATGAGGCGGGACTTTTTCAGCCACTTGTCCAACCGCATAAACTGCCTCCCATGGGGCTGCTTTCTGTCCCTATTGGATCATATCAGCGCAAAATTGGCCAGATAAAATAGTAAAAATGTATGCAGAGGATAGAACACGTAGAAAAGCCACTTCATACCCGGGCCCTTTTCTCCATTATAGCGGAGCATCAGGGGCAGGACCCAGACCATCAGGAACTGAAGGCCGGAATCGGGCTCGCTGAACTGATAGGCACAGAAGAGAAGGTATGCCGCCGCCAGGATGTCGGGCTTGTCCCGCAGGAAGTACATGGCTACCCCCAGGAGGATAAAGGTGATGCCGTACTCATTGATGGCCAGGTTGGGGATCAGGCCGGTGAGAACGTCGCCGCTGAGGCCCCGGAAAGGGGCTGTGTGGCTGACAATGAGATAAAGTGCCTGGAGCCCAAAGAGCCCGCCCGCCATCCACAGGCCCTTTCTGCGGTCCTCCCGGACGGTCTCAAGGGTGCTGATGACCAGGCCGATAAGGAGCATGGGCACGAAGATATTGTGGTTGCCGTAGCCCATTTTGGTGGGAAAGGCGGTGTCCACCCAGAGGGAAAACAGGGCCATGAACACCCCCGCCAGGTAGAGCCGCAGCAGGTACTTTTTCCGGCTCCTGGTGTGGGAGTAACCCTGGGCCAGGCAAAAGAGGAACAGGGGGTAGGCCCCCCGGCCCAGGGTCCGCAGCAAAAGAACGAGCCCTGGGGGCAGGGAGGCCACGAAATAGTAGCCGATGTGGTCCAACAGCATCAGCACAAGGGCGGTGAATTTCAGGGCAAAGGTACTCATAGAGGGGCCGCCTTTCTCTTTGGAGTGGCTCCATTATAAGGGAAAGGGGGGCGGGGGACAAGGGGGAGAGACAAATCCTAAGGCTATCTTAAGAATTGGAGAGGTGGAAAAGAAAAAACGGCCCCGGGAATACTCCCGGGGCCGTCCTCTGTTTGCGCTGATTACTTGGACACGGAGTCCTTCAGGCCCTTGCCGGGCTTGAACACGGGCACTTTGCTGGCGGGGATGTTGATGGTCTCCCGGGTCTTGGGGTTGCGGCCGATGCGGGCAGCGCGGGCCTTCACCTCGAAGACGCCGAAGCCGACCAGCTGCACCTTGTCGCCGGCGGTGAGAGCCTCGGTGATGGCGTCGATGGCGGCGTTGACAGCGGCCTCGGTGTCCTTCTTGGACAGACCGGCCTTCTCGGCGGCGGCATTGATCAGTTCAGCTTTATTCATTGGTAGTTCCTCCTGTTTTTCTCGGTGCGATACGCACCTTTATACTTAAGGCCGAAGCCATTAAGTTCTTTTGTGTCAGGCCCGCTTGGCCTGTTCCCACAGCTGGTCCAGCTGCTCCGGAGACATGTCCTTCATGTCCTGCCCCTGCTTCCGGGCCAGCGCCT
>JAETSR010000023.1 GCA_021769555.1 Clostridiaceae bacterium | reverse complement strand
CCCTGCTGTCAGCCACAGCCAGTAAATTCCCCAGAGGACCGTCACCGGCAACCTTTAAGGTCAGTGTCGCATGAGCTTCTTTCAGCATAGCTCCCATCAGCGACGCCCCAGTAAGAAGTCTGCCGAGGGCCGCACATGAGGTCTTAGTAAGTGTATGCAGCCGCTGGGCAGTGTATACCAGCTGTGTAGAATCAATGGCGGAGGCCATCAGGCTGCCATCAGAAGTGATGGTGCGTATAATTCTATCCATATTATCTCTCCTATCCACACTTTCGGGCCGCAACAACAAGCCTCTGGCTGTCGGCCTTCGGCGGGTCCATAGTAAGCTCATGATAAATATGTATCTCGCCGAAGCCGCACTCTCTAAGCCATTCCTCCACCTGCTCTACAGGATAGGCAAACTCCGAAAAGTGCTCAGAGCTGCGATGGTATACTCTTCCGTCACGCTCGAAAAAATCCAGGCTGATATCCACTCGGCCGGACCCTGCTGCACAGCGATTTTTCCATACACAATATACCGGCTCAGTATCGTATACAAAAATGTTGTTTCCTAAAACTTTCTCGTGCTTATAAACTGTGTTGACATCAAACACAAAATAACCACCGGGCTCAAGAAACAGCGAGACCCGCTGAAAGGTCTGCCGTACCTCGTCCCTGCCCTGTAAATGGTTAATGCTGTCCAGAGTGCAGAATACAGTGTTGACAGTGCCATATAGGTCCAGTTCCTGCATTTTTTGGCGCAAAAACAATATATCAGCCCCGGCATCCGCGCACTTTTCCCGGGCCTGGGACAGCATCTCCACAGAGGCGTCCACACCGTAGACGTCTATCCCCCTGCGGAACAGTTCAAGGGTCAGAGAGCCTGTCCCGCAGGCCAGGTCAAGAGTAAGCCCGGGCTGATGACCAAATTTTTTCAGAAGCTCAAGCAGATACTCGGCACGCTCAGAATATTCCGCGCCAGACATAAGGACGTCATAATACTGAGAGAATACAGAATACCCAGCCATATTATTCCCCGTTGGCTTTGTTTTCAGTGTCGATTCCAATGCGCTCAAATACCAAATGGTAACCGTCGCTCCCATAGTTCAGGGCCCTAGCAACACGGCTGATGGTTGCGGTAGAAGCGCCGGTCTCAGCGACGATATCAGAGTAGATGTGCCGCTGAGTGAGCATACGGGCCACTGCCAGACGCTGAGACATAGCCTTCAGCTCAGGCACCGTGCACAGGTCCTCAAAAAACTTATAGCATTCATCGGCAGTTTCTAAGCTCAGGATAGCATTGAAAAGTGCATCTATATTTCCGTCCTGCAGTTTATCATTCATCGCGTTTATCCTCCGAATCAAAGGTCATTGCGCACCAGGTCTTCATATGTTTCGCCCTTTATAATTATCCGGCTCTCCCCCTGCTTTACCATTACACAGGCAGGCCTGGGGTTGCGGTTGTAGTTTGAGGCCATAGAATAATTGTAGGCCCCGGTTGAAAGCACAGCAAGAACATCACCGGCCTCGGGCTTCTGGATATGGGTGTGCTCCTGAATCAAGTCCCCGCTCTCACAGCATTTTCCAGCGATTGTAGCCACATAATCCACTGGCTGAGCCGCCTTATTGGCTATCAGACAGGTGTAGTCCGACTGATAGAGGGCATAGCGAGGGTTTTCAAACATACCGCCGTCAATAGCAACATAGTTTCGCACACCAGGAATTTCTTTGATATTGCCAACTGTGTACAGTGTTATTCCAGCCTCGCCCACAATGGAGCGGCCCGGCTCAATGTAAATCCTGGGCTGATTTATGCCGTATTCCCTGCATTTTTCCCCGATTTTTGCAGAAACAGCCTCCATATACTCATGATACGGTATAAAATCATCTGTTTCAAGATAATGAATGCCGAAGCCGCCGCCCAGGTTCAGCTGTTCCAGTTCAAGGCCGAGCTCTTTGCAGATACAGTGATGCAGCTCAAGCATTACCTCTGCCGCATGTACAAATGGCTCCTTCTCCATAATCTGAGAGCCTATATGGCAGTGTAAACCAATAAGCTTTACACCATCCGTCTTAACAGCGAGCTTGGCCGCCTGTAAAGCTTCTCCGCTTGCCAGGTCGAGCCCGAACTTTGAGTCAACCTGGCCTGTACGGATAAACTCATGGGTATGCGCGTCTATGCCGGGCTTCACACGAAGGGAAATGCATACAGTTTTACCCTTTTCCGCGGCCAGCTTTCCCAAAAGCTCAAGCTCAGTAAAATTGTCGACCACAATATCGCCAACACCACTGTCTATAGCAAACTCAAGCTCCTTTTGGGTTTTATTATTTCCCTGGAAATGGATATTTTTTCCAGGTACCCCGGCCTGCAGCGCGGTGTAAAGCTCGCCGCCTGACACCACCTCTACATCAAGGCCCTCACTGGTAACAATACGATACATCTCTTTACAGCTGAACGCTTTACTTGCATAAATCGGCCGGCCGTTGCCGTGATAGAACTTCTCAAAGGAGTCGGCATAGCTTTTACAGACGCGGCGTACCTCATCCTCACTTATAACGTAAAGCGGCGTACCATACTGCTCTGCTAAAGCAATAGTATCACAGCCGCTTATGGTCAGATGGCCGTTTTCATTGATGCTCAAACAAGGTGAGTAAATATTTACCATTCCTTTCCCCTATAGGTTTATCCTTCAAGAGCGCTTGATATCAGCGCCTTTATCTCTTCCAGGCCGGTGCCCTTTACGGCAGAAAAAGGGTAAAAAGCTATATTTTTTGAGGCAAAAAGCTCCGTAAAAAGCGCAATTTGTGCCGTGGTTTCCGACTTATTCAGCTTATCGCTCTTAGTGCACACGACCGCGAACGGATAGCCGCCTGACCGCAAAAAATCTATCATCTGCAAATCGTCCGCAGTGGGCTTATGCCGCATGTCAATCAGCTGCAGCACCAGACAGAGCTGCCTTTCCTCCGCAAAATATCCGTTTACCAGCGCCGCCCAGCGGTCCTTTTCAGTTTTTGCGACTTTAGCATATCCATAGCCGGGCAGGTCCACGAAACGGCACTCTGCAAGCCGGTAAAAATTTATGGTAGCCGTCTTTCCCGGCGTCGAGCTGGTACGTGCCAGGGCCTTCCGATTCACCAGCTTGTTAAGCAGTGAGGATTTCCCGACGTTTGACCGGCCTGAGAAAGCTATCTCCGGGACAACAGCTTTCGGAAGCTGGCTTGCCGTGCCGGCGGCCGTCTCAAATTCTGCATTCTGAAAATTCACTGGTAACTCCTTTGCTGCTGGCTGCTGTCACAGGCATACCCGGAAGCCGGGGCCTTTACGACCTCCGCCTGTATAACGGTGGCCTCCTGGGGCAGTGGCATAGGCATATACTGAAGCGCGTTTTCAAGTGCCGCGTCAATTTTCTTGATGGGAATAAATTGCACATTATCCTTTACAATTTGGTCTATTTCAGCCAAATCCGGCAGGTTATCCGCGGGAATAAGCACCGTCTTGACGCCGTTTTTATATGCCGCCATAGATTTCTCCCTCAAACCGCCTATAGGCAGCACGCGGCCCTGAAGAGTTATCTCGCCTGTCATGGCGACATCATGACGAACGGGAATACCGCAGAGTGCAGAGGTTATGGCCGTAGCCATCGCGGTACCGGCGGACGGACCGTCCTTAGGCACGGCGCCCTCGGGGGCATGTACATGTATATCGTACTTTTCATAGAATTTTGGCGTTATTCCAAGCTCCGCCGCCCGGGTTCGGATACAAGTTATGGCGGCATTGGCAGACTCCTTCATAACGTCGCCCAAGGAACCGGTGAGCTGTATCTTTCCGCTCCCCTCCATAACCGCTACCTCTATGGGCAGAAGCTCGCCGCCAACACTTGTCCAGGCCAGGCCGTTCACCAGCCCAACAATATCCTCTTTGGCCACATTATCTTTCATATATTTGCGCGGACCCAGCAGCTCCTCAAGCTTCTCCGGGCGCACGGTATAGCTTTTGAAATCTTCGTCGCTCACAATCATTTTCGCGACCTTGCGGCAGATAGCGGCTATTTGCCTCTCAAGGGTGCGGACACCGGCTTCGCGGGTATATCCGTCAATCAGCTGGCGCATACCAGTACGCTGGAATTTTAATTGAGAAGGCTTGATTCCATGCTTGTCAAGCTGCTTGCGTACAAGATGCTTCAAGGCTATGTTCAGCTTCTCATCAAGGGTATAGCTTCTAAGCTCAATGATGTCCATGCGGTCATACAGCGGACCGGGAATGCGGGAGGCGTCGTTGGCTGTAGTAATAAACAGCACCTGGCTCAGGTCAAAGGGCATGTCGATATAGTGGTCGGTGAACTCGCCGTTTTGCTCGGGGTCAAGGACTTCCAGCAGCGCCGATGATGGGTCTCCCTTAAAGTTGCTGCCCAGCTTGTCTATTTCATCCAGGAGCAGCAATGGGTTTTTGGTCCCCGCCTGCTTTATTGCGTTGATTATGCGTCCGGGCATGGAGCCCACATAGGTTTTCCTATGTCCCATTATCTCCGCCTCGTCGCTTACGCCGCCCAGAGACACACGCACATACTTACGCCCTGTCGCCTGGGCTATGGAGCGCGCTATTGAGGTCTTTCCCACGCCGGGAGGGCCCACCAGGCAGATAATCTGCCCTGTCTGGGCAGGCGCCAAGCTTCGTACGGCAAGAGTCTCGATGAAACGTTCCTTCACCTTTTCCATGCCGTAGTGGTCACGGTCCAGTATCCTCTGGGCACGCTTCAGGTCCAGCTTCTCCTTGGAGGACTTATTCCACGGCAGCTCAAGGCAGGTATCAAGATACAGCCGGATGACGCTTGCCTCATGGGAGCCGGACGGCATACGGTAAAGCTTATCGCACTCCTTGAGCAGCTTCTCCTCACACACCTTCGGAAGATTAAGCGACAGCACTTTGTCCTTTATCTCATCCGCCTCCTGCTGAGGATTGTCGTCCTCCCCCAGCTCGCTTGTTATGGCCCGCAGCTGCTCCTTCAGGAAGTATTCACGCTGATTTTCGTCTATCTGGGCCTGAGCCTTCTGGTTTATTTCGTTCTCAACCTCGAGTATCTGTATTTCCTCAGTCAGTACGGCGATAAGCTTCTGCATACGCTTTAATGGCCTGAGCTCGTCCAGTATGTACTGCTTGCGTTCAAAGTCTATGGAGATATTCGCTGCGATATAGTCTGCAAGCCTCCCGCAGTCCTTCTCCTGCAGAACTCCAAGAAGCACGTCCGGCGGCACATGCTTGAACAGCCGGAGATATTCGTCAAACTTCTCGTGAATTATACGGATAAGCGCCTCAGACCTATATGATTTTTTATAGGTCAGCACCGGGCATTTTGCGATATTGCCCACTAAGTATGGGTTCTCTTGTGCCAGAGAGATTATCTCGCCCCGGCAGAGCCCCTCTACATGCAGCTTCGCACCCTCACTGGTGTGGTGAAGCACCTGCTTGACCCGGGCAATAACTCCTATTTTATACAGGTCGCTGCCCACAGGCTCATTTTCAGACATATGCACCTGGGACACAAGGAAAATAAGGCGGTCCCTGGCAATGGCCTCAGACGCGGCAAGCACCGATTTCTTTCGGGTTATGTCGAACTGCAGCATCATCCCGGGAAAGAAAACCAGGCCGCGTATCGCCAATATCGGCAGGGTCATATTGCTTTCCATTTTTATGGTTTCATCTGTAAAATTTTGCATGATGTTCTCCTAAAACCAGCGAAAGACTGCAACCGGTTTTTATCGGCGGCAGCCTTCAAGCTGTTTTGAATTTTAAGATGCCGAATCCCTGCGCTCTCTGCGCTTTGGGGTAGTTATCCTTATTTTCATCGGCTTGCGTTCCTTATTGTAGACTATCTCCGGGCTTGCGTCCTTATCGACCATATCTTTGGTAATAAGGACCTTTTCCACGGTATAATCACTTGGGACCTGATACATTATCGGCATGAGAAGGTCCTCCAAAATAGCCCGCAGGCCGCGAGCACCGGTTTTGCGCTCCAGTGTCTTTTTTGCAATGGCCGCCAAAGCGTCGTCAGTGAACTCCAAATCGACCCTGTCCAGGTCAAACAGCTTTTTATACTGCTGAATAAGGGAATTTTTTGGTTCTCTCAGAATACGGACCAAAGCCTCCTCGTCAAGGGCTTCCAATGAGGATATAACCGGGATACGACCGACCAGCTCAGGGATGAGGCCGTATTTCACCAGGTCATGAGGGGTAACTTCCTTCATCCAGTTTTTCTCGTCCATCTCACGCTTGCCGTGGACCTCCCCGCCAAAGCCCAAAGAGCTTGAAGCCATACGCTTCTGCACGACCTTCTCCAGGCCGTCAAACGCGCCGCCGCATATGAAGAGAATATTGGAGGTGTCAATATTTATAGCCTCCTGCTGGGGATGCTTGCGCCCGCCCTTCGGCGGAACACTTGCCGTGGTGCCCTCAAGTATCTTTAAAAGGGCCTGCTGCACACCCTCGCCGCTGACGTCACGGGTTATGGACTGGTTCTCTGACTTGCGGGAAATCTTATCGATTTCGTCAATATAGATTATGCCCCGCTCAGCACGGAAGATGTCATAGTCCGCCGCCTGGATAAGCCGCAAAAGGATATTTTCAACATCATCTCCAACATATCCGGCCTCAGTAAGGGTGGTGGCGTCCGCAATGGCAAAGGGTACATCCAAAAGCTTCGCCAGGGTCTGGGCCAGATAGGTTTTGCCCACGCCGGTGGGCCCCAGCAGCAGCACATTGCTTTTTGACAGCTCAACACCGTCGTCGCCGGTGAAATAGATACGCTTATAGTGGTTATAGACGGCAACCGAAAGGGCGATTTTAGCCTCGTTCTGCCCTATCACGTACTCGTCAAGCTTGCTCTTGATTTCCACAGGCTTCGGCAGCAAAACGCTCCCGTCCCGCTCGCTGACTCTGTTGCCGTGCTTCAAACGGTCCTCGTCACTGATAATAGACATGCAAAGCCGCACACAGGAATCACAGATATACACACCAGCCCCGGCAATCAGCTGGCCGGCCATCATCTGGGGCTTGCCGCAAAATGAACAGGCTATATCGCTTTCATTGTTCACTGGCATTCGTCCGCATCCTTTCCGGTTATCTCTTGTCGATGACTTTGTCAATCAGGCCGTACTCTAAAGCTTCTTGGGCAGTAAGGAAATTGTCACGCTCGGTATCCCGCTCCACGACCTCAATGGGCTGGCCGGTGCGCTCAGCCAGAATCTCATTCAGGCGCCTTTTGGTACGCAAAATGTGGTTCGCGTGAATGCTGATATCCGTGGCCTGGCCTTTTGCGCCGCCGCTGGGCTGGTGTATCATTATCTCGCTGTTGGGCAGTGCAAACCTCTTGCCCTTAGCCCCTGCCGCAAGCAGGAATGCCCCCATACTGGCTGCCATACCGATACAGATTGTGGACACATCGCACTTTATATACTGCATTGTGTCATAGATAGCCATACCGTCCGTAATCACTCCGCCGGGACTGTTGATGTACAGTGCGATGTCCTTCTCAGGGTCCTGTCCCTCAAGGTAGAGAAGCTGGGCTACGATGACCCCGGCAGAGGCATTGTTGACCTCCTCGTTAAGGAGAATAATGCGGTCATTGAGCAGGCGGGAGAAGATATCGTAGGAGCGTTCTCCTCTGTTGGTCTGTTCTACTACATATGGTACTAGGCTCATGTGCAACTCCTTTCACAAGACGCATATAATATTATTCATCCGAACAATAAGATTTATTCCCAAATATGTCGGTTTAGCCCAACAATTTTTTATCCCTCTGATTTGCCGGACTCAGGGGCCTTGTCGGTGTAAACGACATTCTCCTTGACCAGGTCCATTGCCTTCTGGTTGTAAACATCCTTGGCTATATCCTTAGGACGAACCATATTCTTTACATTCTCAATAGGCATACCATAAGCGTCTGATATCTTCTTGTACTCTGCCTCGATTTCCTCGTCAGAGGCCTCAAAGCCCTCGAGCTCCGCTATTTTTGCAAGGCCCAGGCGTACCCTGACCTGCTGCTCGGCACGCTCGCGGTACTGCTCCTGCAGGCTTTCGACAGTGCCCTGAGTATACTTCAGGTATGTCTCCAAATTCATGCCCTGGTCGCGAAGCTGCATGTCAAAGGAGTTGATTATCTCGTCTACCTCACGGTCAATCATCATCTTAGGCACGTCGGCCTCAACCCTGTCGATGATGGCCTTTATAAGCTGCTGCTCAATGCTGGCCTCAGAAGCGTTCTCCTTGCGGGTGCGTATATTCTTTTCAATATCCTTGCGGTACTCATCAAGTGTGTCGAACTCACTTACATCCTTAACAAACTCGTCGTCCACATCGGGCAGCTCGCGGTGCTTTATCTCATGCAGCCTGACCTTAAAAACAGCGTCCTTGCCCTTTAGCTCCTCGGCGTGGTAGTCCTCCGGGAACTTCACGTTCACGTCGAACTCGTCATCTACGTTATGACCGACAATCTGGTCCTCGAAGCCGGGGATAAACTGTCCTGAGCCAAGAGTAAGGTCGAAATTCTCAGCCTTGCCGCCGTCAAACTGCTTGCCGTCAGTGTAGCCGTCGAAGTCTATGACCACTATGTCGCCGTCCTCAGCGGAACGGCCCTCCACGGTTACGACCCTGGAGTTGCGCTGGCGTATGCGCTCAATTTCATTATCGACTTCCTCGGCAGTGGGTTCAACGGACTCCTTTACGACCTCAATGCCCTTGTAGTTGTCAATCTTCACCTCGGGCTGCACAGTAACCACCAGCTTGGCCTCAATGCCCTCTTCCTTGCTTATCTTCTCAATCTGATAGCTGTTCACGCCGACGACCTCCAGCCCGGACTCGTCGATGGCCGTGCTCATCATCGGGTTATAGAGGTGGTCTACAGCTGCCTGGAAGAAGACGTCCTCACCGTAATATTTTTCGATGAACGTCCGGGGAGCCTTGCCCTTGCGGAAGCCGGGCACGTTCATACGCTTGCTCTCGCGCTTATAGACCTCGTTGATGGCCTGATTCAGTTCCTCGGGAGTGACCTCCAGCACCAGCTCATGCTGGTTGGTCTCTACATTGTTGGAAGATTTCAAATTCATTTTTACTTTCCCTCTCATGTTTAAACTTTATACAACCCGGCGGCAGGCGCCGCGATTTTCACTATCCCGCTCATTATATCACAACATGGCGCAATAATCTATACCTTTTTTGCAAATATTCTGAGGAAATTACGGTTATAGACCCAGAAATATCCCTTAATCAGAGCTGTCCGCAACAAGCACAGGCCGGAAATTTACATAATCACAGGAAATCAGGTGCATACTCACACCCTTGTAATTGCCGGTCAGGGCCTTCTGGGCGGCGTACTGCCCGTGGATATGCCCAAAATAGCAGTCAGAAACCTGATTTTCCACAAGGATATCCAGTATCTCCCGGCATTCCATACCCCCGTACACCGGAGGGTAATGGAGGAATACCGTAAGCTGACCGCCCAGGGCCTTCGCCTCTGCCATAGACGCTAAAAGCCGCCCGGCCTCCCGGTTCACAATCTTGCGGTCTTCATCCGTTTCGGAATTATAGAGCCAGCCCCGAGTGCCGCAGACTGCCCGATTCCCCACCCTGTACCCGCAGTTGTGCATTATCCGTATAGTATCAAAGCCGTTGGCAGAGAGAAACCGGTCTATCTTGTTTCTGGTGTTCCACCAGTAATCGTGGTTCCCCTTCATCAGAAGCTTCTGCCCCGGCAGGGAGTTGATAAAAGCGAAATCCTTTGTACAGTCTTCAAGCTTCATAGCCCAGGAAATGTCCCCGGCTATAACTATGGTGTCCTCAGGAGTGACGGAAGCCCGCCAGTTCTCCTCAAGCCTCTGGACATAGTCCTGCCATCCACGAAAAACATCCATGGGTTTATCTGCTCCCAGGGACAAATGCAGGTCCGCAATTACAAACAGCGCCATTCCTATTCACCAATCCCCAAGGTTTTGAGGACATAGCCGGCGGCCTGAGAGCTTTCTATAACTGTACTGAAACGCACCGGCTTGTCCCGCAGGGTTTTCAGCTGGACGGGAGCCTGAGTACCTGTCAGAGCCTCAAGCCGGGAGATGTTTTCATACTCATCGCTGCCGCACGGAGGCTCAAGGGCCCCGAGTACGCTGCCGACAAATTTATACGGACTGGCTGTTGACGCGATGACCGTAGGGGTAGAAATGTCGCCTGTGGACTCGATATACTGACGATAGACATCAAGTGCCACCGCAGTGTGGGTATCCAAAAGATAGCTGTCATTATTCCACACTCTGGCAATCGCATGCGCCGTTGCAGAGTCGTCACAGCAGCCTCCAAAGAAGAGCTCTTGTATCTTCGAGTGCAGGCCGCTGCCAACATCGTAATGCCCCTGTGCTGAAAGCTGCTCCATCCAGCCGGAGAGAACTCCGCTGTCCTCCCCGGAGAGAGCGTACAGCAGACGCTCAAGATTGCTGGAAATCAGTATATCCATAGACGGCGAGGAGGTGGTATAGAACTCCCGGCGGCGGTCATATACGCCGGTATTTATGAAATCGGTCAGCACCTTATTGGAATTGGAGGCGCAGATAAATTTCTTGATAGGCAGCCCCATCTCCCGGGCGTAATACGCTGCCAGGATATTTCCAAAATTTCCTGTTGGCACGGCAGCGTTCATTGGCTCACCGACGGCAAGCTTTCCCCCTTTACAGAGCTGGAAATAGGCGTAGAAATAATAAACTATCTGTGGGAGCAGGCGGCCCCAGTTGATTGAGTTGGCGCTGGAAAAGATAAAATCATGCTCCGATAAAGCATATTTTATCTTTATGTCGGTAAATATCTTCTTAACAGCAGTCTGGGCGTCGTCAAAATTACCCTCAATAGCGCACACATTAACGTTCCGTCCCTCCTGAGTCGCCATCTGGCGCTTCTGCACAGGGCTCACGCCGTCCTGAGGATAAAAGACTATGACCCGCGTGCCCGGCACATCACGGAAACCCTCAAGAGCAGCCTTGCCGGTGTCCCCGGAGGTGGCGACCAAAATGACCGCCTCTCTGCCTGGCGCGGACTTTGCAAGGGAGACCGTTAAAAAGTACGGAAGTATCTGTAAAGCCATATCCTTGAATGCGCAGGTCGGACCGTGCCACAGCTCCAAAAGGTGCATATTGCCGGCAGCCTCCGGCAAGCTAATCAGCTTTACAGGCTCGCCGCCGAACTTCTCAGAGGCATAGGCATTTTCAACGCAATAGCTTATCTGCTCATCGGTAAAATCAGTAAGGAACAGCTTGAATATTTTTGACGCAAGCTCTTTATATCCAAGCCCTGCCATTTCGGAAAGCTCTCCCCGGATATCAGGCAGCCTTTCAGGGACAAACAGCCCTCCCTCAGAGGAAATGCCTTGGGCAATCACCTGTGAGGCCTCCAGCCGGAGCCCGGAATTTCTTGTGCTCTTGTACTGCATCTGTATCACCCTATCACTTTATTTGACTAATATAATATAGCGCAAATCTCTCAGAATGTCAAAGCAAATTTTCTCTTTTGAAAAAATCAGCGGCATTTTTAAAGAATATTTTATCTGTCAGAGCCTCTGAGTAGTTGTGTCTCAGGAACAGCTCAATAAGCTCGGGTATATCCTCAATTCCGGACGCGGCGAAATCTTCCTTTGCTCCGCCGTCCCAGTCCGCCCCGATGGCAAGCACGTCCTCGCCGCCAAGAGACAGGAAGTGCTCGGCATGGCGGAGGACGTCGTCCATATTGGCCTTATCAGCATCGTCGTTCAAAAAGCCTTTATAAAGATTGAGCCCTACCAGGCCGCCGGACGCGCATATTACATGAAATTGCTCGTCGGTTAAATTTCTTGCGCTGCGGCATATGCGTTTTGAGTTGGAATGGGTTGCGGCAATAGGTTTTTTTGCCATGGAAGCTATATCGTAAAACAGCTCAGGGCTGGCGTGGGAGACGTCTACTGTAATGGAATTGAGTTCAAGAGCTTCAACCACCTGACGTCCGAAGGGGGTTATGCCGCCAGTCCCTGGGGCGCGGACCCCTCTTCCAAGTTCATTTTTGCCGTTCCATGTCAAGCTGCACAGCTTTACACCGCGTCGTGCAAACTCAGCGACATTTTCCAGCTTTCCTCCCAGAGCCGAGGCATTTTCAACGGTCAGTACCGCACAGTGCTGTCCGGCATTAAGCTCAAGGCTGCCCGGGGTTTGGCACTGGCTCATGCTTTGAACACAACTATGGATTTCAGCAGTAAAGCGCTCTGCAACCTGGCAAAAGCGCTGGAACGCTTCGCTGCCATGCAGATTATCCGGCAGCCATACAGCGTAGCACTGTACATAAGTATCGAACACAGCGGCACGCTTACAGTCTATATGAAGGTCGTTTTCCCCTATGTGCTTGTCACGGACATAGCATTCGGTCATCGTATCGCAATGCAGGTCAAAATAGCGCACAAAAATCATCCTCTCAGCACCCAAAGGCATTAGTGAAGTATTGCAGGCCCATAAGCTCTCCATGGAGCGTTGTAACGGCGGCAATGTCAAATCGCGGCTGTAAAGCAGACGGCCTTTTCATCAGGAACATCTGTGCCGTCAAAATGAGCTTTTTCTGCTTGCTTTTTGTAACAGCCTCCACAGGAGAGACCATCGAGCCTTCTTTCCGGGTCTTTACTTCCACAAATACAATATACTGAGAATCCTCCGCGATAATGTCAATTTCACCGAACCTGGAATGATAGTTCCGCTCTAAAATACGGTATCCGTGCTCTTTCAGCCATTCCGAAGCGTAATCTTCACCGGCGCGGCCTGAGTCTAATGCCATGCTTTAGCCATGCTCCCCCTATTTTTCATGCAGATTTTTCAGAAATGTCTTTCTATGAACAGGCAGTATGCCGTATTTTTTGATGGCGTCATAATGGGCCTTAGTACCATACCCCTTGTGCTTGGCAAAGCCGTATTCCGGGTACTGCTGGTCCAGCTCGCGGAGCAGACGGTCACGGCTAACCTTTGCCAGAATAGACGCCGCTGCAATACAGGCGCACCTGCCGTCGCCTTTAACTATGGCTTCGCCAGGAATCAAAAGGGGCGGCATACGGTTTCCGTCCACAAGAGCATAGTCGGCAGGAACCGGCATTGCTTCAACTGCACGGCGCATAGCTAAAAACGCAGCCTGGAGGATATTGCACTTATCTATCTCTTGCTCGCTTGCCCAGCCAATACCGTAGGACGCCGCTTTTTCCCTGACGATATCGAAAAGCTTTTCCCGTTTCAATTCACTGAGCTTTTTCGAGTCGTCAAGCCCGGCTATCTCACATCCCATAGGAAGAATCACTGCCGCAGCACAGACCGGCCCGGCCAAAGGTCCGCGGCCCGCTTCATCTATGCCGCAGACCCTGAGAAATCCCTGTTCTTCAGCCTGCCGCTGGTGTATAAACCAGTCCATTACGGCCACTCCAGGGAAATTGCCCCAAGCTTACCGCCTCGGAACTCGTCCAGTACTGTGACCGCCGCCCGCTCGGTATCAACCTCGCCGCCCGAGACAAGCATTCCCCTTTTGCGGCCCACCAGCTCCAGGAGCTCATGCCCTGCCATCGGTCCGCCGGGAAGCTCAAGTTTATAGCGAAGCTCCAGGGCTTTAGGGTAGAGCTCCGCCAATACCTCTAAAAGCCTGCACGCAAGCCCTTCAATGTCCAGAATCTCGTCTTTCACTGCGCCTGTAAAGGCCAGGCGCTCCCCCACTATAGGGTCTTCAAACTTTGGCCAAAGCACACCCGGGGTATCAAGCAGCTCGAAGCCCTTGCCAACTGTGAACCACCTGTTCTGTCTTGTTACGCCAGGCTTGTCCCGCACCTCAGCCTTGCCAGCGCCGCCGCCGGCCAGCATACGGTTAATTATAGAGGATTTCCCAACATTGGGTATGCCCAGCACCATAACACGGATGGGCCGCCCGGTCATGCCCTTGCGTTCCCAGCCTGCAATCTGCTCCCTCAGCTCGTCGCGTATTGCCTGATACAGAGCCGGAAGCCCTTTGCCGGTTTTACTCTCCACCTTGACAGCCCTGAGCCCCTGCTCCTTGTATTTTGCCGCCCAAAGTCCCGTCTGCTTAGGGTCGGCCAAATCACTCTTATTCAGCACCACGACCCGCGGCTTATTTCGGATAATATCACGCAGCACAGGATTAGAGCTGCTGGCAGGGATACGGGCGTCCAGAAGCTCCATGACGATATCCACAAGCTTCAGGTCCTCGGTAATCTTACGCCTGGTCCTCGCCATATGTCCGGGAAACCACTGGACGCGCTGTATAATGCTGTTGTTTTCCTGCTCCATACAGTTCACCCTACAGGCCCAATCTTCGACAGCGGATACAGGTTGAAGACCGCGCGCCCCATAATATTCCGGCGGTCTATCATGCCGACAGAACGGATACGGCTGTCGCTGGAATCGTCGCGGTTATCGCCAAGCACGAAAACGCACCCCGCCGGTACTGTCTGCGGAAAATCTAAAATGTCCTCCCTGTTCTCAGCCGCAAAGGTAATCCCGTTTTCTGTCCCATATACATCGCCCGGGACAACAGTGCCGTCTACAATAAGCTCTCCCAGCTCGTTGTCAAAATCCACCACCTGTCCCTCTGTGGCAACGACCCGCTTAATCAGTGTCTCGTCCAGCGCGTTGGTAATAACTACAACGTCGCCCCGCTTCGCCTCGCCCGCAAGCGAGGTTATCAGCACGCGGTTGCCGTCGTAATAGTTTGGCTCCATTGAGCCGCCGTCTACGGTTATAACACGGGCTGCAAAGGTGAACACTACCGTTACTATTGCAAATGCCGCAACGATAGTCTCAATCCATTCCAAAACGCCGGCGCGCAGGGGCTGCTTATCTTTTTCTTCCATAATAGGTTCCTCCCAATTGGCCTATGCAGTATAAAAACAAAGACAGAAAAAGGGACGAAACGTCCCTTCTCCCATAGCTTCTGGATTTTACTTGAGCTGCTCCTTGACCTTGGCGGCCTTGCCCACCCTGTCGCGCAGGTAATAAAGCTTTGCCCGGCGCACACGGCCCTGGCGCACCACACGAACAGCCTTCACATTGGGAGAATGCAGGGGGAAAACCCTCTCCACACCCACGCCGTAGGAAACGCGGCGGACGGTAAAGGTCTCGCTTATCCCGCTGCCCTTGCGGGCGATAACGGTACCCTCGAACTGCTGAATCCTTTCACGCTCGCCCTCGCGGATGTTCACGTCAATCCTGACGGTATCGCCGATGTTGAACTTTGGGGTCTCCTCCTTAAGGGAGTCCTGAGAAATCAGTTTGATTGCATCCATTTGAATATTCCTCCAAAAATTTTATTTCAGACATTCATGCCGGCGTACCGGCAGCGGACTGTCCGCTTCCCGCGCGAAAACCGCGCCATGAACCCCACGGGCAAGCTACAAAGAGAAAACCCGCGGAACCTCAAATGCCTAAATATTATACCACAACTTGTAGAGAAAGGCAAGGCTTTTTTTACCGCATATCGGAAAAATCTTTTGTAAGAAGCCGGATTCTGGTAATTTCGGCATAGAGCTCGACATTTTCGTACCGTTTTACAGCCTCCAGGAGCAGTGCCGGATTAACGCTGCCCTCCTGACTGCATGAGGCCCGGAGCTTTACTCTCAATAATCCGGGTCCGGTTTGTTTGTCGAGGAGCGTAAAGTGGGGCTTGATATCAAATTCCTTCTCCCCTTTTTTTGTGTGCTTCATCACTATAATGCTGTCTTGTGATAATATGTCGTCTATGCTGTCTGCCAAAACCTGTGGCTCTTCCGAGTTAATACTCAGTTCATACTCCGCATATGCCGTGGCGTCAAAGCCCAGAACAGGCTCTGTAATTTCCAATACGGCTATATCCTTTGGCAGATTCTCCGCAAGCTTTTTGGCGGCCTCAGTCAGGTCAATACCCTCTGTAAGCCGTATATCCATACACTCCCTCAGCCCCTCTGTGCCTAAAGACAGAGGCATGGCGAAGGTCATGTATATATGAGGGTTAAATCCCTCTGTATACCATACCGGCAGCTTTGAAAGCTTCAATGCGCGCGCCATGCACCGGGTAAGGTCTAAATGTGAGATATATTTCGCGGCTCCGGTCTTGCTGAACCATACTCTAACGGTTTTCAACACAGATACCCCCTTTATAGCAGGCAGCGCCGCAGTTTGAACATTTTTCCCGGCAGTTTGGCGTTGTCTTTCCCTCATAAGCGCGCTTGCATTCCTCAATTAAAAATTCCTTGCGCACACCGTAATCGAGATGGTCCCAGGGGAAAATCTCGTCAAAGCCGCGGGCGCGGCTGGCATAGAATGCCGGGTCCAGCCCGCAGAGCTCAAAAAGCTCCATCCAGCGGGCAAAGTCAAAGCATTCATCCCAGCTGTCAAAATGGAAGCCCTGTTCAATGGCTCTCTCCAAAACAGCGCAGAGCCTACGGTCGCCCCGGGCGAAGACCGCCTCAAGGAAACTGGTCTCGGCCCCATGATAGCTGACGCTGACACGCCGCGAGCGGTTATTGGCCTTCAGCTCATGCTGCTTTTCGTGCAAAAGCTCCATACTGTCCTGCCCAAACCACTGGAATGGAGTAAACGGCTTGGGCACGAACGCCGCCGCACTCAGCGAGACCTCTACGGGCTTGCCCCGTGGCTTTTCCTTGTTCGCAAAGAACGCGTCGACAACCTTTTTTCCCAGCTCCAAAATGGCAAGCACATCGTCAATGGTCTCTGTGGGCAGGCCAATCATAAAGTAAAGCTTAATTCTGGTCCAGCCCTCCGCGAACGCCACATTTACCGTGCGAAGAAGCTCCTCCTCTGTGACATTCTTATTAATAACGTCCCGCATACGCTGTGACCCGGCCTCAGGAGCAAAGGTCAGGCCGCTTTTGCGCACGGAATTAACCCGCTCCATCAGTTCCGGAGAGAAATTGTCAACTCTAAGAGACGGCAGGGAGAGGCTTACCTTCGCCTTCTCCGTCCAGCGGTGGAGGCAGTCCAGCAGTTCGTTGAGAGAGCTGTAGTCGCTGGTGCTGAGGGAAGACAGGGATATTTCGTCATAGCCTGTTGAAGCGCATAGGGCCCTGCACTGACGGTCAATAGTCTCAATGCTCTTTTCACGGAAAGGCCTGTAAAGGAATCCGGCTTGACAGAACCTGCAGCCCCTTATACATCCGCGAAGCACCTCCACAGAAACCCGGTCATGTATTACCTCAATAAGCGGCACAGGAAAGGCCTCGGGAAAGTATGCCCCATCCATATTGTTCACATTGCGCTTACACACTTTGGCGGGGGCGCCCTCTTTGGGCGTATAGCTCTTTATGGTGCCGTCAGGGTTATACTCTACATTGTACAGCGACGGAACGTAGACCCCCTCTATCTGTGCGGCACGCACGAGAAACTCATGCTTGCCCACGCCTTCTTTCTTACACTGGCGGTAGAGCTCCATTACCTCTATATCTACCTCCTCGCCGTCGCCCAGAAAGAACAGGTCGAAAAAATCGGCCAAGGGCTCCGGGTTACAGGCGCAGGGTCCGCCGGCCACAACGATGTTAAAGAGGTCATGGCGGTCCTCGCTTCGCAGGGGTATGCCTGCCAGCTTGAGCATATTGAGTATGTTTGTATAGCTCAGTTCATACTGTAAGGTAAATCCTATAAAGTCAAAGTCCTTTACAGGGTCCCCGCTCTCAAGGGCATACAGGGGTATTTTCTTCTCAAGCATCTGCTGCTCCATGTCTACCCAGGGCGCGAATACCCGCTCGCACCAGAAATACGGCACCTGATTGAACGCTCCGTAAAGTATTTTTATTCCAAGGTGGGACATGCCTATTTCGTAGATATCTGGGAAACAGAACGTAAACCGAACGTCTACTTCATCCTTGTTTTTTATTACAGAATGAATTTCGCCGCCCACATAGCGTCCGGGCTTCTGGACCTTCTGCAGTATCTTTTCAATTTCTTTTGGGTACATTTCTATTCCTTTTCCTTGTTTTTTGACTATTATAAACTCTTTTTCGCTTTTTTGCAAGTGCTAGGGCACACTCAAATCCCATTTCAGCACAAGATACAGCATTAGATACACAGCCAGGGCAAGAAGCGAGTAATTATAGCGGGTATGGAGCAGCACCATGAATCCCAGAGTTGACAGAGGCACAAGAAAAAGTGTAGATATTATACGGGATATTCTCTCAGCTTTATCAGCTCTGAAAATGCCGCGAAGTAAGTACCTCATTGCCAGCCCGCCGTCAAGAGGCTCTATAGGCAGGCTGTGGGCGAACGCAAGGGCAAAACTTGCCCCGCAAAAAGCGCTGCCGCTGAGGCCAAGCACCGATGCCAGCGCTGCGGAAAGCCAGTTTGCCCCTGGTCCGGCTAGCGATACCAGCGCATTCCCTCTGTCAGTCAGGGCAGTCTGTCCTGCTGTTTCTATTCGGCAGCCAAGCGCGGAAAGTACAGCTTTTGACGGATATGCCCCCAGAGCCAGCATAGCAGCGATATGAGCAGCTTCATGTATACAGACCGCCAGAAAGCACGCCAGACCGCCTTCTGCCCCAGTGAAAATGCAGCAAAAGGCGGTCAGCGCAAAAAAGCTGAAATCTATCCGAACCCTGCACGGGCCGATGTGAAACGCCAGCATTACAGCATTTGCAGCGGGGCGCTGGCTGAGACAGCGGGAGCGGGAGTTGAAGCAGGCTCCGGAGTATTGGCCGGTTCGGGGGAGGAGCGGTTCAGTGAGGGCAGCTCAAGCTCCTGGGCCATCTCATTTTGGTACCATGCGGATATCTCATTGTATTTCTCTTCATCAGATATTCTAAAGAACACCAGTGCCAGAACCGCCAAGGCGCATATGACAGCCTGGAGCAGCGGCACTGTGCCCCAACTGCTGTCATTTACTCCGGCCTCCTCCCACAGCTCACCATCTTCCTGAGGACTGTCCTCCTGCTCCCCAAGGCTCTCTATTTCCCGCAGCTTCTCTGGGTCCTGCATTATAGTATTATACATATCAGGCCGCTGCAGCCATCGTTTATTATGCGCTCGATGGTCTCGCGTACCTTTTCCCTGGCGTCTGTTGGCATACGGTACAGCTTATTGTGCATACCCTCGTTTACCAAAGAGTGCAGCGACTTTCCGAATATGTTGGACTCCCATATCTTCACGGGGTTCTCCTCAAACTCCTTCAATAGGTACATAACCAGCTCCTCCGACTGCTGCTCGGAGCCGACTATTGGCGTTATCTCTGTGTTTATCTGGGTACGGAGCATATGGATGGACGGAGCCGTGGCCTTCAGCCTTATGCCGTACTTGCCGTTCTGCTTGAGTATCTGCGGCTCCTCAAGGCTCAGCTCCTCCACCTCGGGCATGACTATGCCGTAGCCGGTCTCAAGCACGTCGTCGTATGCCTGCCTGAGCTTCTGGAAGGTTTTCTTAATCTCCGTCATCTCAATGAGCTGGGCCAAAAGCTCAGACTCGTCTTTTATCTCAAGCTCAGTTTTCTCGCTGAGTATCTTATAGAACAGGGACTGGTCAAAGATAAGCTCTGCTCTTGCACAGCCGCTTCCCAGGTCTATCTGCCGCACGTTCACGCTCTGTATGGAGTCGCATACCCGCACGTTCTCAAGCATGGTACGGACCTCCCGCATCCGGGTGATACCGCAGCTGTCCTTGATGGCTCCAAACACAGAGGAATACAGCCAGTGGTCCATTCCCAGGGACGCGACCCATCCGGGCACGGACAGCTCTACCTCCCTAACCGGGAACTGATACAGTAAACTTGCGATTATCTCTTTTATTCCCTGCTCGGTGATGTCTATACAGTTGACAGGCAGCACCGGCACTGAGTATTTGTCCGAGAGCCGTGAGGCCAGGGCGCGGCTGTTAGGGTCTCCGGGGTCAACACAGTTCAGCAGCATAACAAAGGGGCGGTTGGTCTGGTTCAGCTCGGCTATCACCCGCTCCTCGGCCTCCTCGTACTCATCCCGGGGAATATCGCTGATGCTCCCGTCGGTGGTTATCACCAGGCCTATAGTGGAGTGCTCGGTAATTACTTTCTTTGTGCCTATCTCTGCCGCCATATTGAAGGGTATAGGCTCGTCAAACCATGGCGTGCGCACCATGCGGGGCTGGTCCTCCTCTATGTAGCCGATAGCGCTGGGGACGATATAGCCAACGCAGTCTATCATGCGCACATTGAACATGGCGTCGTCGTCAATCTGTACCGACACAGCCTGCTCAGGAATAAATTTCGGTTCGGTAGTCATAATAGTGCGCCCGGCGGAGGACTGGGGCAGTTCGTCTACAGCCCTCTCCCGCTGAAGCCCGTCGGGAATATTGGGTATCACCACCGTGTCCATGAACTTCTTGATAAAGGTGGATTTGCCCGTGCGTACAGGACCCACAACGCCGATGTATATCTCGCCTCCGGTGCGGTCCTGGATGTCTTTGTATACGTTGAAATCTTCCATATCTCTGGTCTCCTCTTATCTGTTGCAGATTATGATGGGCCGGGACTCGGGCACCGTGTCGTCGAAAAGCTCATTCTGTGTCCTGATATCGCTGAGCAGCGCCCTGTGATTCTTGGCAATATCCCAGAGCTTTTCCCCTCCGGACGCGTAGTACACCAAAAATCTCGGCCGTACATCAAAGGCCTGGGCGTTTTCGTCTACGCCAGCCGAGGTCAGGTATTTTACACTGTTCATGCTCAGCAGCATAGAGCTGACTGTAGTCTCCACCGAAATCTCTACTGTGCTCTTATCGACTATGCGGTACTCCCAGAGGTCTGTGCGCCAGGTGGAGTCCGCTCTTTTGGCCAGCTGATTCTCAAGCTCAGCGGTAAAGCTGTGGTCGAACTGCTTCTCAACATAGAGAATGCGCCCCTGGCTGTTGACATACAGCATACATATATTGTACTTTACCCTGTAATTCAGCTTCGCCTTCTCACAGACAGTCTGCACCGTGTCCTGCTCGCACCAGATATCGAGGACCTTCTGTATTTCGTCCTCCGCGACGGTCATGCTGCACTTCTTTTTCAGCACCTCCGAGGCTGTCCCATGTATTTGGGTAAACGCATTCTGGGAGTAGCGCAGCTCCAGCGGGGCTTTTACTGAATAGGCGTCGTCAATTATCTCTACCTCACAGGCCTTATAGAGGAAAGCCATAATGAACACCTTTACCATAACGCTAACGCCGGTGTATTCCCCCACATCGTCCTCCCTGGGCTGTATGCTGCTCTCTCCCGCGGTTATGCGCAGGTCACAGATACATTCCTCTTCGGCGCCGGCACACTCTATCACCTGGCTGAAATCTATCGATGAAGAAAACTTCTCCGTGCTGTTGTCCACGGCGGAGGTGTAAAGAAAAGAGACGTCGGCGCTTCCGGCAACTGTCAGCCGCTCCTCAGACAGCCTGCTCTCTATGACGCGGCAGGACACCTCCCGGTGCAGGATGGTCTCAATAGGCGGCTTGCCGTTCTTTACTGGAAGCGTATCTTCAATAGTAAACTGATGGCATACAGCGTTGACAGCCTGGTGCGCGGAAAAGCTCTCTCCGCGCTTTTCGATAGTCTCGTCGTTTATGCTGCATGTAATGAGCTCCTTTTTCTGTACCACCGCCAGCACGCGAAGGCTTACGGCGGCATGAAGGTCTATCCTTCGGGCGCTGACCGCCCGGCATGTCAGGTGGGCCATGGAGGCCTCGACACACGCTACAGCCTTCTCCTCAGAGGTCTTAAGCTTAATGCTGGCTGTGAAGTCTTTTGTAAACTCACAGCAGCGCACGGCGTCACCCTTGCCGTCCAGGTACAGAACACGGATATCGCATACACCGTCACAGGTAAGGGTGTCGCCGGTAATAATGTACGACGATACCTCCGGGACCGCACGGCACTTCAGTATCTTCTGTATATCCGTGCAGTAGTCGGGAAGATTGTATTCGGTGTCGAGCGGCGTTTCATAACGGCCGTCAAATATGGGGTCGAAATATTCATAGGGCGCGGTCTTAATCTGGGCCTGCATACAGCATCCTCTCCTTTGACTTTCTTACCAAATATGTATGCGGCCAAATGGAAAATATGCGGACTTCCCTTCAAAATAAAAGGCCGTCAGGCCCGGGAAAGCCTCCCGAGCCTGACGGCTGCAGTAAGTACGCGGTTTTATGCCTCCTCTACCTTGCGCACCCCATAGAGCTTGCGCAAAAAGAAGCCCCAAAAACCCTTCTTCTTTTCTAAAATTACGACCTTCATTCTGCTGCCTCCCATTCAAATGCGTAGTAACGAGAGCCCGAGGGCAACTAATATCACCGCCGAAAGAAACAGCGCAAAGCCTATCGGGCAGAAGCAGGCTATGGTCATGCCAAGGCCAAAGCTGACAATACACATATTCCTGCAGTTTTTATCCTTGATACAGGTGCAGTTGAATTTTCGCTTTGACATTTTGCATGACCTCCTGCTGTTTGCTCGTTATTCCAGTATACACAGCAGAAGAAAATATGTTACTGACCCACCACCACAAGGGCTGAGCCGTTATGTACCCGGACCTCCGCCGGGTCGGACACTATCTGGTTGCTCACTCCCATAGGAAGGCAGCCGCAGGAGAGCTGCTCATGGTTCAAGGGGTATCTGAGCCCGTAATAGCTCACAAGGCAGGATGAACCGTTGTATGGGAACACCGACACAGTGGCGCCTACCATGCTGGTCATTTTCAGCTTCTCGTCATGGAGAAGGAATATCTTAGTATGGTCGTCAGCCATTATGCCATGCCCGCCGTGCTCACGGATGTACTGGAGCACCTCAAGGTTTGCCAGGGTGTGGTCGAAGCGCTTTCCGCCGAGGCACCCCAGAAGGAGGAAGCTGCCAAAACCTAAGCTGAAGCCCTTCATTACCGCAAACATCGCGTCGGTCACATCCTTGTCTACCGGGAGGTTCACGGATTTTACATCTTTGGGCGGCGGCTCCTTTGCGGAATCAAAGTCGCCCACAACTAAATCGGGCTGTACGCCGGCCTTTAAGGCGGTCTCATAGCCGGCGTCGGCACAGATAACATAATAGTGTCTTGGGTCAAACTCCTTGAACAGCCTGCGGCTGTCCAGAGGGGCGGCCCCGATTATCATACATGCTTGCTTTTCTGCTCCCATTTCTTTACACCCTTTATCTCTTGATACATTGCCCCATAGTTCTCAATTCGCGATTTTGCAATCTTTCCCTCAGCCGCCGCCTTGAGGACAGAGCAGCCCTTCTCACAGGTATGCGAGCATGAGGTAAACCGGCAGTCATGGGAGAAGCGCTCTATCTCCCGAAAGCCCGTTACCAGCTGTTCAACATCTGTCAGTCTATACCGCTCCACATCAAAGGTGGAAAAACCCGGCGTGTCAGCGGCATAGCCTCCCTCAGGCAGCGGGTAGAACTCCACATGCCTGGTGGTATGCCGTCCGCGGCCCAGCTTACGGCTAATCTCGCCGGTCTCAAGCTTCAGCCCGGGAAAAGCCGCGTTGAGCAAGGTCGATTTCCCGACTCCGGAGTTTCCGATAAATGCCGATACCTTCCCGGAAGCCAGTTCCCTCACCTGCCCAACGCCATCTCCGCGCTCTGAGCACACTGCACAGCACCTGATACCGGCCAGACGGTATATCTCTAAAAACGGCTCTGGGTCCCCAAGGTCTGTTTTTGTGAATATCACGACAGGCTCAATGCCATTGGCTTCCGCCGCTGCCAGGGTCTTATCCACAAGCAGCAGGTTTACAGCCGGGTCATACAGGGAGGCAATTATAAACATCCGGTCCAGGTTAGCCGCCGGCGGCCGTACCAGGTAGTTTTTCCGCGGCAGTATCTCAATAAGCGCCCCGGAGCCGCTGCCGTCTGTCTGCACAGTCACCCGGTCTCCGGCGCACGGAGAAACACCGTCCTTGCGAAAACGGCCTCTCGCCCTGCACGTTACCATTCCCCCGGGGGTCTCAACAGTATAGAAACCGCCCAGGCATTTTATTACAAATCCTTCCAGCTCCATATATCCCATCAGTTATTGCTTATTCCGCCGCCACCGGAGCCTCTGCCATCCTCACCGCTGCTGTCGCTGCTGTTGCTGGTGTCAGGGTCGTCACCGCCGCCGCTGGAGGTTGGCGGAACAAATTCAAAGGTCTGGGTTATATTTGCCTCCTTGGTGTCGAAGTTGAAGGTGAGGTACATATAGTCGCTGCCGTTGAGCTGTACAACTACGGATTCCTCGCCGGAGGTGCCGGTATAGGTCAGGTTATAGCTGCTGCCGATATACGCGGGATTTATGGTCTTTTCCTCCACCAGGGTGCCGTTTCTGTATACCTTTAGGTTGATGTCGCTGTCAACCGACGGGAGGGAGATATCCTTGCTTACTGTCTTTGTAGAGCCCTTACCGGAGCTGATGACTAAATCGACAGTCGCGCCCTCAGATACCTCTGAGCCCGGGGCCGGGTTGGTGCTGACTACAGTGCCCTCAGGCTGGGTGCTTGTGTCGTCGGGTATAACGTTGCCGACCTTCAGCTTGCGCTCCTCAAGCTGGGCCTCGGCGTCGTACTGCTTCTTGCCCACTAAATCGTCGGGCACCTTTACCTTCTTTGTGGCAGGACCCTTGCTGATTTTAAGGGTTACGGTTGTGCCCACATCCACCATGGTCTTCGCCTGGGGGTCTGAGGTTACGACGTGGCCGGTCTTGATTTCGTCGTGCGCTACCTCCTCGTATTTTACCTTCAGGTTAAGCTCCTTTAAGAGCGCGGTAGCGTCGGCCTGGGTGTAATTCTCCATAACAGGCACCTCCACCTGCTCCACCCGGCCGTTTACCAAGAGCTCCACCTCAGAGCCTTTCTTTACCATAATCCCCTTATTGGGATTCTGCTGCATGACCTCACCCGGCTGCAGGTCGGGGTTATTCCCCTCCTTGCGCTTGAACTTGAAATTCTCGCTGTACTCGGGGTTGCTGAGAATATCGTCGTATATCATCCCCTTGAAGTCGGGCATCTCTATCTGGTCGTCCACCTCAGGCGTGAAGAGGGTATCGCTGTTGTTCCAGAGCCATACTGCCCCCACTGCCAGCAGTACGATAATGGCCGCGGCAATAACTCCTTTAACAGCCATTGCGCCGCGGGCGCCACGCTGAGAGCGCACATACTCCTCCTCATACTCATAGGAGTCGTTATAGCTGGGCTTGAACCGGGCCGAATCGTAGGACTCGATATTCCGCGGGGAGTTATAGTCCACCCTCCCGGCCTGCAGGTCGTAATGAAATACAGTGCTTGGATTGCGGCGGAAGCGGTCTATATCGTCCAGCATCTCCCCGGCGGATTGAAAACGGTCCACCGGGTTCTTCTCCATGGCGTGCATGGTTATCTGCTCAAGGCCTCTGGGAATATTGGGATTGAGCTCTCTCGGCATGACGGGCTTGGCCTGCAGCTGCATAAGCGCCACAGAAACGGCGTTATCCGCAACAAAGGGCAGGCGTCCCGTAGTCATTTCGTAGAGCATAACACCTACGGAGTAGATATCCGCTTTATCGGTGATATAGTCCCCTCTCGCCTGCTCCGGCGCGATATAGTGGACGGAGCCTATGGCCTTGTCGGTCATGGTCTGGGTCTCGCTCTGAGAGAACCGGGCTATGCCGAAGTCAGTCACCTTGATGGAGCCGTCCTGCAGGAGCATGACATTCTGCGGCTTGATATCCCGGTGGATTATGCCCTTTTCATGGGCGTGCTCAAGGGCCATGAGTATCTGTGTCGTGAAGTGCAGGGCCTCGTCCCAGCGGATTACCCCTTCCTGGTCAATATACTGCTTCAGGGTTATGCCGTCAATATATTCCATCACAATATACTGGAGCCTGTCGCCAAAGCTCACGTCGTACACATCCACGATATTCGGGTGCGACAGCACGGTGATGGCCTTAGCCTCGTTGCGGAACCGGCGAAGGAACTCGCTGTTATTGGAAAACTCATCCTTCAAAATCTTGATTGCAACCCAGCGGTCCTCCACTCGGTCATAGGCGCGGTAAACGCAGGCCATGCCTCCCACGCCGACTAAATTGTGTATTTCATACTTTCCGTCCAGACGTTTGCCGATATACTTATCCATAAATGCTTATCCCCAACTTTCTCAGATATTATTTACAACAGCTATGGTGATATTGTCGGAACCGCCGTTATCTACAGCGAACTGAATGAGCTCGCGGGCCAGGGCTTCCCCGTCGCCGCCGTGCTTATCTATATACTCCTCCAGAAGGTCCTCGTCCATATAGTTTGTCAGGCCGTCGGTACAGGCGAGGGCGACGTCTCCCTCGCCAAAGTCCCAAACGGCGTAGTCCACGTCCACATCATCGTGCACCCCAAGCACCCGGGTGATGATATTTCTGCGGGGGTGGGTCCTGGCCTCCGCTTTGGTTATCTGACCAAAATTTACCAGGTCCTGTACATAAGAATGGTCCATCGTAAGCTGTCTTATGCCGTCGCTGCTCTTTAAATAGGCCCGGCTGTCTCCAACATGAGCCACATACAGCCTTCTCCCCATTGCCAGCATCAGCACTATGGTGGTGCCCATGCCCTGTAGCTCCGCGTTCCTGGACGCTCTTTCATAGATAGCCGTATTGGCACGGTGTACGGCGTTGATTATCATGCTCTTTATATTTCCCGGGCTCATGTTCTCCCTGAATCTGCCCAGCAGGAGACCCTCTACCTGCTCGACCGCGATGGCGCTTGCGACGTTGCCGCCGTTGGCTCCCCCCATGCCGTCACAGACCACAGCCCAAGCGCCGCCTCCCGGGAAAATCCCGCATTTGCAGGCGTCCTGATTTGAAGCGCGCACTGTGCCGGTGTCTGTAGCAAAATCAACCCTCATAACCGTTCCCTCCTTTATGTTTTCGACGAAGCTGCCCGCATGAAGCCTCGATATCCGCTCCGAGAGTTCTCCGTACCGTTGCCGTGCACCCGCCCCGCTCCAATATGCTTATGAACCGTTTTTGGCGGGAAATTCCGCTTTTTTTGTAGCCTGTATCTGTCACATCGTTGACAGGAATCAGATTAACATGCGCGGTCATTCCGTGGAGCCGGGAGGCCAATTCCATGGCGCATATATCGCTGTCATTCACGCCGCTTATCATGGCGTACTCGAAGGATACCCGCCGGCCAGTCTCTTTGGAATAGTGCCGGCAGGCTGCTAAGAGCTGCTCCACATTCCAGCGCTTATTTACCGGCATTGTCCGGTTTCTTATTTCGTCGTTTGGAGCGTGCAGGGACACAGACAAAGTGAGCTGAAGCTTTTTCCCCGCCAAGTCGTATATGCGGTCAACGAGGCCGCATGTTGAAAGAGATATATGCCTCATACCTATATTCATTCCGTCCGGATGTGAGACCAGCTCAAGGAACCGAAGGACGTTTTCATAGTTGTCCAGAGGCTCGCCCATGCCCATGAGAACCACATTTGATATGCGTATGCTTTCGTCCGTCTGGGCCGCCTGTATCTGGCTGAGCATTTCTGAGGGCGTAAGGTCCCGGGAGAAGCCGCTCTTTCCCGTGGCACAGAAGCTGCAATTCATTTTACACCCAACCTGGGTGGAAATGCAAATGGAAAATCCGTGAACATACCTCATCAGTACAGATTCAATCAGTTCTCCGTCGTTCATCTGAAACAGATACTTTATTGTTCCGTCCTTAGAAACTCTCTTCTGTACTATTCTGGCAAAGGCTATCTCATACCGCTCTGCCAGTGCCGTGCGCAGGCCCTTTGGAAGGTCTGTCATTTCGTCAAAGCCCGCCGCGCCGCGGTGCAGCCAGGAGAATATCTGCTTTACCCGGAACTTGGGCAGGTCCGAAAACTCTGTCAGAAGCTCATCCGGTGTCATGGACTTGATATCTATCTTTTCCAACTATCTGCTCCCATTTTACTTTTTTCGGAAAGCCGCCGCAAAAAAGCCATCAGAAGCTCCTGCAAACGGCATCATTGTCAGCATATGGCTCGGCTCCTGAACGCTGCGCCCTATGCCGGTATCTATAGTCATCGGCTCGAAGCCGTTATTTTCCTGTAAAAATTTCTCCGCAACCTCCGAGTTCTCCGCAGGGTTAAGAGTGCATGTGGAGTACACCAGCAACCCTCCCTGCTTCACACGCTGTGAAGCACAATGCAGTATTCTATACTGCAGCTCCGGAAGGCCCTCAAGTGAGCTTATATCTTTATATCGAATCTCAGGCTTACGCTGGATAACCCCAAAGCCGGAGCACGGAACATCACAAAGCATTTTATCTACAAACGGTATATCGTCAATGCCCTTAGCGGCGTCATTCACCCGGGCCTCGATGTTTGTCAGCCCCAGGCGTTCAGCTCCCCTTTTTATCAGATTAACTCTTTTGTCGTACAAGTCAAAGGCATATACCCTGCCGTTCGGGCCCACATCCTGGGCAATAGTGAAGGTCTTTCCCCCTGGCGCGGCACAGCAGTCGCAAACGATTTCGCCGGGCGCTGGGTCAAGTATTCGGCATATCCACTGGGCAGAGAGGTCCTGTACATGGAAAAGGCCCTGTCTGAATTGGTCAAGAGTGTCAGGCGCGCCACAGCTTGTTAGAGAAGCCGCATAGGGCAGCGTCTGAAGAAGGTTCAATGTAATGCCATTCGCTTTTAGCGATGATTGGAGCTGTTCGGCACTGCATTTTGTCCTGTTGACCCGCACATATATTTCCGGTTTCCCTGTAAGGCTTTCAAGAAGCCGAAGGGTAATCTGCTCCCCATAGCCTTTCTGCCAGAGCCGAACAAGACTCTCCGGAATGGAATACCGTACACTTAGCGCGTGGAGGCTGTTTCCCTCCGGCAGTGTGATTTGCGCTTTTTTACGGAGCAGTCCGCGCAAAACGCCGTTTACAAATCCCGCCAGCTGCTTTTTGCCAACAATTTTTACAGCCTGGACCGTCTCGTTTACCGCAGCCGAATCAGGCACGCGGTCCAGAAATAAAATCTGATATGCCCCGCATCGTATTGCCTCCATGGCTGTGCGGTCCGGCCTTCTGCTTGGGTCAGTCAGGCATTTTGAGATATAAAAATCAAGTGTCAGCCGCTTCTCAAGGACTCCATAGAAAATAGCCGCCGCCAGCGCCTTGTCGCGCTCGTTAAGCTCTGAGCTGTCCAGGGCTTTGTCAAGGACGATGTTTGAATATCCTGCATCATTTTCAACGTGCAAAAGTGCCCTCAGTGCCACGGACCTGGCAGTTTCATGCGGTTTTGACATTTAGAATACAGACCTCCATGGTTACTGTAAGGTTCATATGCTTTACACCTTTTTACTCAATCAGTGTGCCTTCTTTGACGGCGTGCCCCAGAAGGTAGCTTTTCCCACTCATTCTTTTGCCTGTTTCGGTCTGGAGCTCTGTGATTTTTAGCATACCCTGTCCGCAGGCAATCAGCAGTTCCCCATCGACAATATGAGCCGTACCGGGAGCTCCGTCACCGCTCGTAATCTGTGAAGCCAACAGCTTTACACGCTTGCCATCAATCGTGGCTGCTACATATGGCCAGGGATTAAGTCCTCTTATCTGGTCGTGTATTTGAATGGCAGTCCTGTTCCAGTCAACAGCTGACATCTCTTTTTTCAGCATAGGGGCCAATACAGCCAGCGAATCATCCTGAGGTATTCTCTCCAAGCTGCCTTCTTCCAGCCGGTCAAGAGTCTCGGTCAGAAGCTCCGCCCCCATCAGCTTCAGCCGGTCAAACAGCTCGCCTGCGGTTTCCTCGGGGCCGATATCTGTCTCAGCCTTCAGGAGCATGTCGCCGGTATCCATGCCCTCGGCCATGAACATAGTGGTTACACCCGTAGTCTTTTCACCGTTGAGAACTGCCCACTGTATCGGCGCAGCCCCGCGGTACTTCGGCAAAAGGGAGCCGTGTACATTTACGCACCCCAGCCGCGGCACCGCAAGCACGCTTGGAGGGAGCAGTTTCCCGTATGCCACGACAACTATCGCGTCAGGCTCCATGCCGGCAATAGCATTTTGTATGCTTTCATCCCGCAGAGTCGCTGGCTGGAACACAGGCAGGCCTTGCTGTAAAGCAAGCTCCTTTACGGGCGGCGGCTGCATTTTGTGCCCGCGTCCCTTCGGCTTATCCGGCTGTGTGAACACCCCGCAAATCTCGTCGCCGCGGTCAATGACCGCCTTTAGCGACGGCACGGCGAAGTCCGGCGTACCCATAAATATTATTCGCATAGCATCCCTCCGTTATCTCCGGCGTTTTCTCCTCTTTCCCTGCTGCTCCTGCTGTTCCTGTTCCTTCTGCATCTGCTCCACTTCCTCAGGGGTGAGCATTCTGCTTACCTTATCAGTGAAGACTATTCCGTGCAGATGGTCCACCTCATGGCAGATACACCTGGCGAACAGGTCCTCGCCTGTGGTCTCAAACCATTTCCCCTTGCGATTCTGCGCCCTTACAGTCACCTTCTGAGGCCTTGTTACCATGCCCCACTCGTCCGGAAGCGAGAGGCATCCCTCTGCCCCGGACTGCTCGCCCTCAAAGTGGATTATCTCAGGATTAATAAGCTCCACAAGCCCGTCGCCCACGTCTATGACGCATACGCGCCTTAGAACTCCCACCTGGGGCGCGGCTAGTCCCGCGCCGTTGGCCTCATACAGGGTGTCCTGCATATCGTCCAGCAGCTGCCGGAGCTTATGGTCGAATTTTTCCACCGGGCGGCATTCCTTAGCAAGGATATCCTCCCCAAACCTAACGATGTTCCTGATTGCCATTCTTGCTGGTCACTTCCCTTTCTCAATATGGTCCCCTAAATTATACGGTCAGGGTTCGGGTCCGCATAGACCGTCACCCGCTGAAAGTCCCTTATCCCTGCAAACTCAATGAGAAGCTTTGCTATCATCTCGCGGAATTTTGGGCTGTTGCGGCATTTGATAATGATTTTATAGCGGTACTTCCCGCTTACCCTGGCTATTGCAGCCGGCGACGGCCTTAACACCCGCATGGGAAGCCGGCTGTATTCCCTTTCCACAAGGCCTTCAAGCTCCTGTAAGAACCGCTCCGCAGCCAACCTGGTCAGCCTATCCTCGCCGCCCACAAAGCCGATTATGAGCAGGTCCACAAACGGCGGGTACATCAGCGCTTTCCGATAGGCCAGCTCCCTCTTGGCAAAGCCGAAATAGTCCTGCTTTGCCGCCAGATGAAGGACCGGGTCTTCAGGCACAAAGGTCTGTATCACGGCCCTGCCCGGCAGCCTGCCCCGGCCTGCCCTGCCCACGACCTGAGTCAGCAGGTCGAAGGTGCGCTCGCCGCTGCGGAAATCATCGCTGTACAGCGTCTGGTCCGCCGAAAGGACTCCCACAAGAGTTACATTTTCGAAGTCCAGGCCCTTTGCCACCATCTGCGTACCCACCATCACGTCATACTCGCCCCGGGAGAACTCCTCAAGGCGGCGCTCAAGGGAGTATCTGCCGGACATTGAGTCTGTGTCTACGCGGAGTATTTTAGCCTCCGGCAGCAATTCCTTAAGCTGTTCCTCGGCTTTCTGGGTGCCAAGCCCGCGGAAGGCAAGGCTTTCGCCTCCACATGACGGACATTTTTTCATAAGGGGCACTGAGTACCCGCAGTAATGGCACATAAGCCGGCGGTTGGCTGTGTGATATGTCAGCGAGATACTGCAGTTGGGGCATTTAATAACCTCTCTGCAGCTTCGGCAGCTTGCAAAAGTATGGTATCCCCGGCGGTTCAGCAGCACAATGGACTGCCTGCCCTGCCGGAAGTTTTCTATCAAAGCTTCACCAAGGGACATTCCGACGGCATGTTCACTCCCCGGATGGTCCTCCCAGTTCATGTCCACGAGCTCGACCTTTGGCATAGCCGCCTCACCGAAACGTCCGTCAAGCTTGTGGAAGCGGAATTTCCCCTCCCGGGCCATATGAAATGTCTCTACAGACGGCGTTGCGGAGGACAACAGGCAGAACGCGTCTGACTTTGCACATCTGTAGCGGGCTACCTCCCTGGCGTCATAGCGCGGGCTTGACTCGGACTTATAGGTGTGTTCCTGCTCTTCATCAATAACGATAAGTCCCAAATCACGCACCGGCGCAAATACCGCAGAGCGGGTCCCTACAGCTATTTTTGCCTCTCCCCGGCGTACACGCTTCCACTCGTCCATTCGCTCCCCCAGGGACAGGCCGCTGTGGAATACAGCCACCTGGTCGCCAAACTGGCGCCGGAACTGCTGCAGGGTCTGGGGCGTCAGGGATATCTCAGGCACCATCACTATCACGCCGCGGCCACTAGACAAAACGTACTCGATAAGCTTTAGGAACACGGAGGTCTTTCCGCTGCCGGTAACGCCATATAACAGAGCGCAGCGGCTGCCGTCACCTGCATTTTCATATTCTTTAATCAGATTATCCAGTACAGTCTGCTGGCTTTCGGAGAGAACCAGGGTATCAGGCGCCTCACTTTCTGAAACGAATGCCTCTGGCCGCCTATAGACCTCATACTGAAAAATTTCAGCCGCTCCCTTTTCCGCCAGCGCCCTGACTACCGCCGGTGACGCTCCGGTAAAGTAACAGAGCTCCTTTTCCGAGGCCTCGCCAGCGTCGGTAAGCACCTGATACACGTCCTTCTGCCTTGGCGTAAGCTTTCCGGAAAAATCAGGGATAGGCCGCACCATTTTTGAAACAGCGTCGCGGGTCCTGACGGCGGCAAGGTTCACTCTGCATATTGTCCCGTCTTTCAGCAGACGCTTAAATTCCGGACAATCCTGATTAATGCCGAGAGCTGATGAAAGCTTCTCCATCGGCACAGCGCGGCCCGCCGCATGCAATACCATTATTATCTGCCAGGACAGGCCGTCGTAGCACTCACGGTCAAAGTTGGTAAAGCCGGTGCTGAGCACATAGCTGTCCTTCAGGCGAAACTGCAGCCCTGCTGGGACCATCAGCTTGACCGCTTCAAACAGAGTACAGAAATAGCGGTTCTTTATCCAGACGGCCATATCCAGGCTGCCGCCGTCCAAAATCGGCTCGCGGTCCAGCACGGAAAGTACAGGCTTTAAGCCGGGACTCTCCTCCCCGCCGATAGAAAAGACCATGCCAATGCGCTCGCGGTTTCCTGTGCCGAAGGGCACTGTCACCCGAACGCCGGGCCTGATTTTTTCAGCAAGGCTGTCCGGGGCCGCATATGTGAACAGCTTGTCAAAGTGATAGACAGCGTTCTCCACTGCCACCTGGACAAGTACGCTCATCCTTCACCAGGGTTTTCCGGCTCAACGATTCTGTAGCGCTCGTGGACGAAATCCTGTACGGCCATGTCAACAGGCTTATCAATAAGC
>JAETSR010000022.1 GCA_021769555.1 Clostridiaceae bacterium | reverse complement strand
ATTATATGTTTTATTAGCCCAAATTGCATAAACTGTTGTGTCACCGGCAATTTGAATCTGTGTGATGATGGGGCTTGTATCTGACGTAGAGGTAGCCCAGCCCACAAATTCTTTCCCAGGAGGGGCATCAAATTTTGGGTTACTTGTGACATTGGTTGGTAGGGTATGCATACCCTCGGGAACATAAACGGCAAAAGAACGATTAAGATTGTTATTATTTGGATTATAAGTTAGGAGATATTGATCCGCCGCCCCCGCCGGCACCGCCATCATCCCAACCACCAAAACCAAGCTCAGCAAAAGGCTCAGTAATCTTCTACTCATACACGTACCCTCCATATTTCACAAATAATTAAAACCATTATATTCCCGCGCTGGAAAAAAGTCAAGCATTATAAGCGCAAAAAAGGCGGCTGAGCCCATTGGAGCCGCCGCCAATTTCTGGAAATGCGCTATTTTTCGGGCTCTGCCGCGATAAGGCTGTCCACGTACTGCCTTGCGGCCCGGGCGCTGCGGGAGCTTCTCTGCAGGGCGAAGCGCTCGGCGCCTGCGCACAGGGTGTCGTCGTCTATGCTCAGGCCGTCGCGGTTTGCAAGCTCGCGGACGATGTTGAGGTACGTCTCCTTTGTGGGGCGCTGGAAGGTGACCCTCAGGCCGAAGCGCTCGGAGAGGGAGGCGGCCTCCTGCATGGCGTCGCCCCGGTGGATGTCGTCGCCCTCCCGGTCGGCGGCGGTCTCCTTCACAAGGTGCCTGCGGTTGCTGGTGGCGTATATCACCACGTTGCGGGCCTTCGCCGAGACCGAGCCCTCAAGCATGGCTTTTAAGGCGCTGAAGTTGTCGTCGTTCTTCTGGAAACTGAGGTCGTCTATAAAGAGTATGAACTTCAATGGGTTCATGTTCAGCTCGTCCAGGATACCGGGTATCTCGTGCAGCTGCTCCTTGCGTATCTCAAGTATCCTCAGGCCCTCCTGCCAAAGCTCGTTGACAACAGCCTTCACAGTGGAGGATTTCCCCGTCCCCGCGTCCCCTGTCAGCAGGATATTTGCCGCTGGCCTGCCTTTCAGGAGCGCTCTGGTATTGTCCAGTATCAGCCCCTTCTCCCGCTGATAGTCTATCAGCTCCGAGAGCCTCACAGGGTCCGGCGTGCGCACCGGCACGACTTTACCGCGCTCCCAGTGGAACATCCTGTGCCTAGCGTACACCCCGTAGCCGAACTTCTCAATGTCCCGGGCCCTTTGGGCGTACTCATTTGTAAGGTTCAGCTTCTTCCCCTCGAACTTTGCAAGGCTCAAATTACAGCCCGCCTCCTCAAGGAGCTTCCCAGAGTCCAGCCCGGCTATGAGGCTCAGGGTGTCCAAGTCCAGAGCCGTGCTGTCCAGCAGGACTTTGTCGGGCAGAGTCCCCGCGCCCATGAGCCTTATATACACGTTGTCGCTGTCGAACACCCTGTCCCGCACGTACTCCGCAAGGCTCACGTACCCGGCCCTATACAGCCTCGACACAAACTCCGAGTACGCCGGGGTGAACCGCTCCACGCCGCCCCCCAGCCGCTCAAGGCACCGCATCAGCGCCCCAATCACCGGGTCGTCCAGCATGTCACGGAATATGGTCATAGACCGCAGTCTCAGGGCAAGCTTTGTCAGTTTCTTCGCCATCAGTTAAGCACCGCGCCTTTCGCACCGCTGGATACCAGCGCGGCGTACCTCTTGAGGTACCCCGAGAGGGGCTTCTCCTTGGGGCTGAACTCAGCCATGCGCCTCTGGTACTCCTGCTCGTCAATTTTCAGCTCCAATTTATTTCCCGGGATATCAATAGAGATTATATCCCCCTCCCGCACAATGCCGATGGGCCCGCCGCTAGCGGCCTCGGGGGAGACGTGCCCTATGCAGGCACCCCTAGTGGCCCCGGAGAAGCGCCCGTCGGTAATGAGCGCCACGGAGCTCCCCAGCCCCATGCCCATTATGGCCGAGGTGGGGTTGAGCATCTCCCTCATGCCCGGCCCGCCCTTGGGCCCCTCATAGCGTATCACAACTACGTCCCCGGGGTTTATCTTCCCGGCGTTTATGGCCGCCTGAGCGTCCTCCTCGCACTGGAACACCCTCGCCGGGCCCTCGTGCCGTAGCATCTCCGGGAGCACCGCCGAGCGCTTCACCACCGAGCCCTCCGGGGCCAAGTTCCCCTTGAGCACGGCTATGCCGCCGGTCTCGCTGTAGGGGTTCTCGATGGGCCGTATAACATCCGGGTCAAGATTGGGTGTATTGGCTATATTCTCCCCCACGGTCTTCCCGGTGACGGTCATGCAGTCCGTATTTAAGAGCCCCTTCTTATTGAGCTCGTGCATGATGGCGTACACGCCGCCCGCCTCGTCCAAGTCCTCCACATAGGTGCGCCCGGCGGGGGCGAGGTGGCAGAGGTTGGGGGTCTTCTCGCTGATGGAGTTGGCGATGTCCAAGTCTATCTCAATGCCGCACTCGTGGGCTATGGCGGGCAGGTGGAGCATGGAGTTGGTGGAACAGCCCAGAGCCATGTCCACGGTGAGGGCGTTCCTGAACGCCCCCTCGGTCATGATGTCCCGGGGCCGGATGTCCCGCTTCACCATGTCCATCACGGCCATGCCCGCATGTTTGGCAAGCTCTATCCTCGCGGAATACACGGCGGGTATTGTGCCGTTTCCTCTCAGCCCCATGCCCAGCACCTCGGTCAGGCAGTTCATGGAGTTAGCGGTGTACATCCCCGAGCAGCTCCCGCAGCTGGGGCAGGTCTTGAGCTCATACTCCCGAAGCTTCTCCTCGGTTATCTTCCCGGCGTTGAACTCGCCCACAGCCTCGCTGATAGACGAGAAGCTGGTCTTACAGCCGTCCACATGCCCCGCGAGCATGGGCCCGCCGCTGACGAACACCGTGGGCAGGTTCAGCCGCGCCGCCGCCATCAGGAGCCCCGGCACGTTCTTGTCACAGTTGGGCACCATCACCAGAGCGTCGAAACCGTGGGCCAGGGCCATGGCCTCAGTGGAGTCGGCAATTAAGTCCCTTGTCACCAGGGAGTACTTCATGCCCACATGGCCCATGGCGATGCCGTCGCACACGGCTATAGCCGGGAACACGATGGGAGTGCCGCCAGCCATAGCCACGCCCAGCTTCACCGCGTCAACTATCTTGTCGATGTTCATATGCCCGGGCACAATCTCATTATATGAGCTGACTATGCCTACCAGCGGCCGGGAAATCTCCTCCTCGGTGAGCCCCAAGGCGTGGTACAGCGCCCGATGGGGGGCGTTCTGGGGGGTCAGCTTTATCTTGTCGCTTACCATTTGCATTTCTCCTTAAATAAATTACAGAGTAGGGCAGAGCCCTACCCTGATAAGTCAGTCTATGTCAATTTCCTCAACAGTCAGGCCGTCTATGCCAAGATAGCCGAACAGCGCCTCCACAGCGTCCAGCGAGTCCTCCTCAATAGGCTCGCCCAGGAGCATAGTGGCCGTGCCTGTTATCACCTCGTCCTTGCCGGAAAAAGCCACCATCACCGGACAGCAGTAGGGGTACATGAGAAGCACATAACAGCTATCGTCAAGCTCCTCCCCTGCCCAGGAGTCGGACACGGTGAGTATGCTCGCCGCCGCCAAGACCGATGCCCCCTGCCGGGAGTTGAGTATGGTGGGCACGGAGCTGTACATCCTGCGCTCCACAAACTCCCTGAGCTCGTCCGAGAACCCGCTAAGGTCGACCTCAGCCGCGCTCATGAGCATGGGCAGGGCCTCCTCTGGGAAGGTGATAACATAGGCGCTCTCAGGCTCAGAGAGGTCGGAGCGCATAAGGGGCATGATAACCTCGCTCACCTGCTGAGAGCCTCCCATCAAGTCGAAGTACTCGGGGGTCTTGAGCATATCGTCAAGAAGCCCCGCAAGCTCCATGCTGTGCTCGTAGAGGACTTTGCCGTCGGCTTCATCCCCGCTCTCGCCCCGCTCAGCTATCCTTTTAACTATGGACTGACACCCGCTGAGCCCCAGCACCAAGCACAGCGCCAAGGCCAAAGCAATAAATCTTCTCACGGTCTCGCCTCCATAACGCCTATGTCGGTGCACCCGGGCTCAGGGTCGCCCTTTGCCTTTTCCAGCATCTCGGAATACAGCTTTCTCAGGCGCATGGCGTCCGGCGGTATCATTGAGAGCTTGTACTCCATTGAGGCCAACAGGTTCTTCTGCACCAGATGCCCCATGGGGGTGAAGTACAGTGTCCTGCTGTCCGAGAGCCCGTAGCCGTTCTCGCCGTCTACCATGAACCGAAAGAGGTTCTTGGCAAAGTAGGTGTTCATCTCGTCCCCGTTCTCGCTCCCGGTGAAAGCGGCGGGCCTATGGGCCGCGAACCGCTCCCGAAGCTCCAATAGCGACAGGGGCACGCCCTTCTCGTCCGTGAAAACGCCGTCGGTGGAGGGGTCGAGCATTATCCACTTGCCCATCTCCTGGTCAAATATCTCCGTCACCACGTGATTGTCCATGTCATAGGGGGAGCAGGGCATGATGTACACCCGCCTAGCATATATACCCAGCGCGAGACAGCACTCGGTGAGTATCACCGACTTGTTCCGGCAGTTTATCCCATGCTCGGGCCTGCCCAAACTGTACTCCAGCAAATCCAGGGACTTCATGGGCACATGGTTGTCGTAGTCGGGCCGGTGCCAAAGTTTGGGGGCCATCCAGTGCATAAGACGTTCCGCCCGCTCATAGGCCGAGCCCTCTCCGGCAATCTTATCAATACCGTATTTCTCCTTGAGGGCCGCATACTCCGGGCAGTCAAAGTGATAGGCTATAGCGGCGGGCTCCCCGGGGGCAAACTCCCCGCTGTTGAAGAGTATGCCGCTGTAGATATCAAAAAGCTGACGCTGTATCTCCTGCTCCGTCAAGGCGGGCACCTCCCTTAGTTATTGATAAGCTTGTCCTCGTCGCTCCAGCTGTACAGCTTGCGGATATCCTGTCCCACTATCTCGGAGGGGTGCTCGCTAGCAAGCTTTCTCATGGCGTTGAAGTGCACCTGAGCCCCGGCGTCGGACATGTCCAGCAGGAACTCCTTCGCAAAGGTGCCGTCCTGGATGTCGGAGAGTATCTTCTTCATGGTCTTCTTGGTCTCCTCGGTAATGAGCTTGGGGCCGGTCACATAGTCGCCGTACTCGGCGGTATTGGAGATGGAGTAGCGCATCCCGGCAAAGCCGCTCTGATAGATAAGGTCGACTATGAGCTTCATCTCGTGTATGCACTCAAAGTAGGCGTTCCTGGGGTCGTACCCGGCCTCCACCAAAGTCTCGAAGCCCGCCTGCATCAGGGCGCAGACGCCGCCGCAGAGCACAGCCTGCTCGCCGAAGAGGTCAGTCTCGGTCTCGGTGCGGAAGGTGGTCTCAAGGACGCCCGCGCGTGCGCCGCCGATGCCCAGCGCGTAGGCAAGGCCGATGTCCCAGGCGTCGCCGGTGGCGTCCTGCTCCACGGCTATGAGGCAGGGCACGCCCTTGCCCGCCTGATACTCGCTCCTGACGGTATGGCCCGGGCCCTTGGGGGCAATCATTATCACGTTCACGTTCTTGGGGGGCTTGATACAGCCGAAGTGGATGTTGAAGCCGTGGGCGAAGGCGAGGGTCTTGCCCTCGGTGAGGTTGGGCTCGATGCTCTCCTTATAGAGCTTGGCCTGCTTCTCGTCGTTAATGAGTATCATGATTATGTCGGCGTTCTTGGCGGCCTCAGCGGAGGTCATGACCTTTAAGCCCTGACTCTCGGCCTTAGCCCAGCTCTTAGAGCCCTCATACAGGCCCACGATAACGTCGACGCCGCTGTCCTTCAGGTTCAGGGCGTGGGCGTGGCCCTGGGAGCCGTAGCCGATGATAGCCACGGTCTTGCCGCTGAGCCTCTGCAAATCGCAGTCCTGCTGATAGAAAATCCTTGCCATAATAAACTACCTCTTTTCAAATATTTTTATATTTATACCTCTCGGTACTGATAACTAAATAAATCTCAGGAAATAGCAGTCGTTTCCCTCCATATACCCGGTCTTCCGAAAGCCATGCCTAAGGTAAAACCTCTCAGCGCCCGGGTTGTCCTTATGCACCCCCAGCGCGATGGGCCTCGGCCCAAACTCCTTATACACGCTCTCAACAGCCATCAGGAAAGCCTCAGAGCCAATTCCCCTGCCTCGGAACTCCCTGTCCATCACAAACCCCATGAGCCTGTAGAAGGGCACGCCCTTCATCTCCGGCGGGTCCGTCTCCCAGGGTATCGCCTCGCCCAGAAGCAGCACCCCCGCGCACCTACCCTCATACCTCACAAGAAAGGTGCGCCCGATACATCCGTGCTCATTGCCATACACAGTCAGTTCCCAGAGGGTGTCTATGCCGTCAACCAGTTCCTCGCTCACATCCTCCCGGTGAATATTTCTCGCCTCAGAGAGATTTTCCTCAGTAAGGAGCTCAAGGGTAACATCGTGGCCCATCAGTATATCTCGGCTTTCTTCTCGATGGTCATTGCCCCGCGCTCAAGAGATATAACCCCCGTGCGGCAAATTTCCAGCACGGTATAGTCCTGCATGACCTCAATAAACGCGTCGATATTCCTCGCAGTGCCCACCATTTGGAGTACTACCGAGTCCCTTGTATAGTCAACTATCTTCGCCCCAAAGGCCTCCGCCGCGGCGTGTATATCGCTCCTCAGTTCAGGCTTATTCTGCACCTTCAGGAGCAGCAGCTCCGCCAGAACGCAGTCCTCAGCCTTTATCTCCGCTATGGAAACGACTACCGGGAGCTTATAAAGCTGGTCGATAAGCTGGTCCTTCTCCCGCCCGCCGCCGTCGGCGGTTATGGTTATCCGGGACTTGGTGTCCGATTCGGTGACGCTGACGCTAAGGCTGGTGATATTGAACCTCCTTCGCCGGAACATGCTCGTCACCCGGTTCAGCACGCCGAACTGGTTCTGCACCAGCACAGCCAGAGTAAAGCTCTCCATATCAGTCACCCACCTTTGTTATGATATCGTCCATGCTCCCGCCGGGGGGCAGCATGGGCAGCACGAACTCGTCCTTGTCTATAATGCACTCAATGAGATAGGGGCCGTCGCTTTCAAAAGCAGTACTCAGCGCCGAGTCCAGCCCTTCCAGGTCTGTCACCCTTACGCCGTCCGCGCCGAAGGCCTTGCTTAGCGCCACAAAATCCGTGGCTCTGTCCAGCACCGTGTTTGAGTAGTGCTTATCAAAGAACAGGGTCTGCCACTGGCGCACCATGCCCAGCACACCGTTATTCATCAGCAGTATCACCAGGGGTATGCGCTCGTGCACAGCCGTAGCGAGTTCGTTAAGGCACATGCCAAAGCTCCCGTCCCCTGTAACGAGCACCGTGCGCTCCCCGGTAGCTATCTGCGCCCCAATGGCCGCACCCATGCCGAAGCCCATGGTGCCAAGGCCGCCGCTGGATATGAACCGGCGCTTCTCCCTGAACTCGCAGGTCTGGGCCGCCCACATCTGGTGCTGTCCCACATCTGTTGCCACAGGCAGTTCGCCCTTTGTGAACTTATTGAGCGCCAAGAGCACGTTCCTGGGGGTCATGCCCTCCCGCCGGTCTAAAGACCAGCGCTCGTCGTTCCTGAGCTGGTCTATAGCGCTCTGCCACTGGGGGTGCTCCTTTGGCTGAAGAAGCGGCAGGAGCTTCTTCAGGGTGAGTTTCAAATCGCCCCTTAAAGCGTGGGCCGGGGCCACGTTCTTTGAGAGCTCCGCGCCGTCTATGTCGATATGCACTATCTGTGCCTTAGTCGCAAACTTCTCCCGGTTGCCAGTGACTCTGTCGTTAAAGCGCACCCCAAGAGCTATTATGCAGTCGGCCTGGTGCATTGCCATTGAAGAGGCATAGTGGCCGTGCATTCCCTGCATACCAAGGAACCTTGGGTGGTCCGTCGGCACACCGGAGATTCCCATAAACGAGCAGCCCACAGGCGCGTCTATCTTCTCCGCAAGCTCCAAAAGCTCCTCCTCGGCGCCGGAGTTTATCAGCCCGCCGCCGAAGTACACATAGGGCCTATGGGCCTCATTGATACACGCCGCCGCCTCCTCAATGCGCACGTCCTTAGCCGCCCTCTTCCGGTCGGCCGCGGCGGGGGAGAGGGGCTCATACTCACACTTTGCAATCTGTATGTCCTTTGGCACGTCCACCAGCACCGGCCCGGGCCTGTCGGACATGGCTAAGCGGTAGGCCTCCCTGATAGTGTCCGCAAGCTCCTCCACATTGCCCACCACATAGTTGTGCTTGGTGATGGGCAGGGTTATGCCGGTGATATCTATCTCCTGGAAGCTGTCCGTGCCGAGCTGATAGCTGGGCACGTTGCCTGTGATTGCAACTAACGGCACCGAGTCCAGATAGGCCGTGGCGATGCCCGTCACAAGGTTTGTGGCCCCCGGCCCTGACGTAGCTATCACCACGCCCACTTCGCCGGTAGCCCTGGCATAGCCGTCGGCAGCATGGGCGGCCCCCTGCTCGTGGGCACAGAGCACGTGCCGGAGTTCCGACTGGTACTTATACAGCGAGTCGTACACGTTGATTATCTGCCCGCCGGGATAGCCGAAGACAGTCTTGGTGCCCTGCTCGATAATTGTCCTGACGATTATATCCGCTCCCGAAAGCCTCACCGGCCGTCACCTCCCTTTTTATAGCCCTTATAGTCCTCCCTGAGAATGGAGTAGAAGGCCGCGTCCCCAATGCCGGTGTTGTCCCACTCATAGCCCTTAAAGGTGCCCTCATAGGTCATGCCGCACTTCTTCATCACGTCCCCGGAGTGTGGATTGTTCACATTATGCCTTGATTCTATGCGCAGATACCCCTCGCTAAAGAGGAAACTGATGACCGCCGCCAAGGCCTCAGACATAATTCCCTGGTGCCACCATGCCCGGCCCAGGCAGTAGCCGATATGGGCGCGCTTTGCCCGGCTGTCCTGATTTACCACGCTGATGTTGCCGATGGGCTCACCCAGCTCTTTGAGCTCTATGAGCCAGTTATAGTAGTCGCCCTCGTCGTAGCGCTCCATCCAGCCCTCTAAAATTTCCTCGGTCTCGTCCGCGTCCTGGTGGGGGGGCCATTGCAGGAACCTTGTGACCTCGGGGTCGCTGCACCAGTTCTTATAGGCGTATTCCCAGTCCCCGGGCTGGACCTGGCGCAGTATCAGCCGCTCGGTTTCGATGGTGCGGGTGCCGCTCATTTTGAGGGCGTCAGGGTCTTTTGGGGCGCTCTCCCGCTTCTTTGTCAGGTGGTAGAGCGCCGTGCCTGTGATGGCCCCGGCGGTTATGGCTATCAGCCTTCTTGCAAATTTATTCATGGTAATTTTCCTCCTAGAAATTCATATTTTAAAGCCCGGAAAAAGGGCCTCTGTCAGCTGGCCTATGCCCGGCTTAAAACCATCGGATGTGTCTATATGAAAGGTTGGGGCGGCAATGTGCAGCTCCTCATAGGGAGAGACCGGTACATTAAGGCCATCCCGGGCCATGGCAACGCCATTGTCCCCGTGAAAGTACACCCTTCTCCTGTCGGCAAGCCCTCTCTCAAGGAAACGCTTCAGTGCAAGCACGCCGTCCCCGCCGGGGGAACAGATAACCACCCGCACCCGGGCCTTATCCAAAAAGGGGGAGAGCCTGCTGCTCCAGACCGGGTGCTGGAAAGCCGCTTCGGCAATAATTGACACACCGCCGGTAATCAGCCTCCCTATTGTCTCAAAAAACAGGTCCGTAACTATGCCGTTTACATCCCCGGGGAGTTCGCTGCTGGACGCCCCATAGGTACGCACATACCCTTCCTTGAGCTGGTCCCTGCTGAGCACCGGCAGACATGCCGTCCGGGAGAGTTCACCCGCAAGGGTGGTCTTCCCGGCACCCGGCCTGCCGGTGACGACTACAAGATACGGCTTCACCACACAGCTCCCTCCACTCTCAGTCTATTTTGCCTCTATCAGCTTGAACCCGTTATCAGTCAGCGCGCTTGCTATCATGCGCACATGGTCATAGTTCCTGGTCTCCATCCCCAGCTTCAGGTAGCAGCCGTTTATGCTCTCAATCTCCCCGGCCCGCTCATACTGCACGGAGGTCACATTCCCCCCGCAGTCGGCTATGATTCTTGAAACGGTCTGCAGCTGCCCGGGCTTGTCTATAAGCTCTATCACCAAGGAGCTTGACCGCCCGGACTTCATAAGGCCCCGCTCTATGACCCTTGAGAGAATAGTCACGTCTATATTTCCCCCGGAGATTATGCTAACCACCCGCTTGCCCGCTATTGGGAACTTATTAAACATAGCTGCGGCCACGCTCACGGCCCCGGCGCCCTCGGCCACCATCTTCTGCTTCTCGATAAGGGCCAGTATTGCAGCGGCAATCTCGTCCTCGGTAACTAAAGCAATGTCGTCCACATACTTCCGCACCAGCTCGAAGGTATGCTCACCGGGCTGCTTCACGGCAATGCCGTCGGCGATAGTGGACACGCTCTCCAGGCACCCGATGGAGCCCTCATGCACTGAGTTGAACATGCTGGGAGCCCCCGCCGCCTGCACGCCGTATACCTTTATGTTCGGATTCAGTGACTTGATGGCAAAGGCCACCCCCGATATCAGCCCGCCGCCCCCGATGGGCACTATCACCGCGTCGGCGTCGCTCATCTCCTGGACTATCTCAAGGCCGATGGTGCCCTGCCCGGCTATCACGTCCTCGTCGTCAAAGGGGTGCACGAAGGTATAGCCCCGCTCCTCCTTGAGCTCCAAGGCCCTCTTATACGCGTCGTCATATACGCCCTCCACCAAACAGACCTGTGCGCCGTACTTCTTGGTTGCCTCTATTTTAGAGATAGGCGCGCTGTCCGGCAGGCAGATTATGGAGCTGACACCGCTCTTTGTGGCGGCCAGCGCCACGCCCTGGGCATGGTTCCCCGCCGAGCAGGCGATGACCCCTCTCTTCTTCTCCTCCTCAGAGAGCATGGATATCTTATACCCCGAGCCCCTTAGCTTGAAGGAGCCGGTCTTCTGAAGGTTTTCCGGCTTCAAAAACAGCTCGCAGTCCTCGGTAATGCCCTCTGTGGGCACGATGGCGGTATTGCGCACGATATTTTTCAGTACTACCGAAGCATGGAAGATTTTATCGATACTAAGCATACTATATTTCCCCATTCTGAAAAAATCCCGGTACATATATACATATAATAGTACCGCACCCGCTCAAATATCTTTGAAGGGGTGCAGCTGATTTTCCGGAAAAATTCAAATATTGTGCAGTTACTCTCATACTATACCACCTGTAGGGCCGTTTGTCAAGTAAGGCATGACGGAAAAGAGAGGGAATCCTGCAAAAAACATGTCAGCCAAAGGGCCGCTCACCGGTGGCCTGGGCAAAGTCAACAGTGTCCAGCCCGGCGCACAGAGACACAGCGAGCTCAAGGGCTTTTTCATAAAGCTCAAAGAAATCCTCCGTATGGGGTTCGCCATTATGGGTCCACTCCGAGTGGGAGGCATTGGCAAAGTCCGGCTCAGGGTCCTCGGTGAGGGGCACGAGATGGGAGGTGATATGGTGGGGCCGGCCCTTCTCAATTATATTGAAAAGATTTCTTTTCAGCCCGGTGCGGTCATTACAGGCTGCAAAGAGCAGGTGGGCGTCCTTTGTGGACTGATACAGCGCCTCCTCTGAAACGTCGTCCCCGTACACTTCAAAAAGCACGTCCCTATAGAGCCTGGCCGTCATCCGCTGGACTCCCTCGTTCTTTGGGAACATATCCCCGAGCTTCACCTCGCTGGGCAGCTTCCCAGTCTTCCAGCGGAGCACTATCGTATCAAGGGAGGCCTCAATCTCCCCGTGCATGGTGCCCTCATTCTCGCCCTCCCTGATACCGGCAAGCTCCCTCGCCCTGGCGTTCACATACGGGTGGGCAGTCGAGTCCAGGGAGTAATGGCAGATAAATCCCAGCACATAGGAGCGGTATATGGGGTTATCGTGCTTCCTGATAAAATTCCTCATTGCCTCAAGGGTCTTCGAGGGCAGGGAGCGGTGCAGTGCCGAGCCGTACTCCTGCAAAGTTTTGATGGTCTTGTCCCTCATAGTCCTAAAGTACCTGTGGCAGAACAGAAAATCCGGCCCCTGGGCACCCCAGGCATAGGCGCAAAGGTCCGTCTCCTGCTCGCCGAGCCTTTGGATAACGTCCTTCGAGAACAGGTTATGGGTCAGACACGCGGGCATAGCATAAGCCTCCTTGAATATAATTCAGCAAATATATTTACTAGAATAAAAGATACCAGAATATGGCGTACTCGTCCCTTATGGGCTGGCGGAAGTTCCTGTAGACAAGCGTGTTTACGCCGCCTATCTGAAACCCCTTCTTAATATAGAACCGGCAGGCCAGAAGGTTATTGTCCTGGGTCTCAAGGGTGAGCCCCTGCAGGCCCTTGCCCCGGGCCCACTCAGTGGCGGTGCCTATAAGCGCCGTGCCAAGGCCCCGGCCCCGGTGGTCTCGGGAGATATATATGTCGTCAATATAGGCGTAGCCGTTCCAGTCCTTGCGCATGAACATCTGCCCCACGCACCGGCCTCCGTCATAGGCGAGATAGGCCCGGCGGTCCCTGCTGCCTATGCAGCCGTCGTAGAACTCATCCTCAGCGCTGTGGTAGTACTTGATATACGGCCGGGGGAATATCTCCTCCGTATAGCTCCAGCGGCCGTCGATAAGGGAGGGCTTCAGCCTGCCGATGACCGTAAAGGGCTGATTGGCCCTGTTGATATCCTTCCTGTTCTGAGCGTTCAGTGCAACGATATCCATTAAGCGCCTCGCTTTCAAATCACGGGCGGCCCCTGCGGGCTCCCTATAGGCAGGGCCACGGCATAAGGGAGAAGGCCCCCAGCATGTCTTCGGGAACTTTGGCGGAGAAATCCCCGCCGAAGCCCACGGCCCTGCAGCTTACTTTCAAATGGACGCAGTGCAGTGCCTGTCTCTTAATACGCTCTCTGTTCCCGCCGTACAGGTCGTCCCCGGCAAGGGGGTGGCCAATATGGGCCATATGCACCCTTATCTGATGGGTGCGTCCGGTCTCCAGCCGGAGCTTCAAAAGTGTATATCCGTCCTCTCTCCCAAGGGCCCAGAAGCGGGTGGCGGCAGGCTGCCCCGCCCCGCAGGACCTCACTATCTTACTGCCCTCTTTCAGCCCGATTGGAGCCTCAATCCTCCCGGACCCATACAGCTCCCCCTCGCACACCGCAAGATACTCCTTCTCGATAACAGCCCCCGCCGCTATCTTGTGCTTTGCCAGCGCCAGCGCCCCCGAGGTGTCCTTATCCAGCCTGTAAAGGGGACGCACTATGTGCGGCTGCCCGCTGTTCCCATAGTACCAGGACACGGCGTTCAGCACGCTGTCACAGTCATGCCCGGGGGAGGGGTGCACTGGCATACCCGGGGCCTTGTTCAGTATGAGAAAATCCTCATCTTCATACAGTACGTCCAGCGGCAGCTCCGCCGGGGGATAGCGCATGGGCTCCTCCGGCAGCATGAGGCAGAGCTCGTCCCCCGCCCTCAGCACCCTCGTCACCCGGGAATCCTCGCCGTTTACAAGCATTCCCCCTGGAAACTTCTGCCCCGCCAGCGCCCTCGCCGAGAGCCCCAGATACCCCTTGGCAAAGCCCTTCACCGCAGCGCCGTCCCAGCCTTCAGGTATGATGTACCTAAGCCTTCGCATTAGTTCTCCCGCCCGGCAAGCTCCATAGCCAGGTCCTTCAGGAACCTGCCGTCGCCGGGGCAGCCGTCCAGGGCTTCCAGAGCCTTGCGGGTATACATATCCACCAGCTCCTGAGCCCTCTCAACTCCCAGCAGGCTCACATAATTCCCCTTATCACGGGCGCTGTCCACGCCGGTGTTCTTGCCGAGCTTTTTCGCGTCCCCCGTAACGTCCAGTATGTCGTCCCTTATCTGGAACGCCATGCCCACGCACTCGGAATAGACCCATGCGGAGCCCAGGCTCTCGGCGGAGCCGTCGGCGGCAATAACGCCGAGCTCGCAGGCGGCCCTGATAAGCGCCACCGTCTTTCCCCGGTCCATGGCTTTCAGGAGCTCCATGTCCACATCCTTTCCCGCACTGGACAGGTCTATGCACTGGCCGCCGACCATGCCCGCGTACCCGGCGTTGTGGGCCAGCCGCTGTATGCCGGCAAGGGCGCGCCTGCTGTCCTCGAAGCCTGCCGCGCACTCAAAGGCCTTTGTGAGAAGGCCGTCCCCCGCAAGCAGGGCCATGGCCTCGCCGTACACCTTATGGCAGGTGGGGCGCCCCCTTCTCATATCGTCGTCGTCCATGCAGGGGAGGTCGTCGTGTATCAGGGAGTAGGTGTGCACCATCTCTATGGCGCAGGCAAAGGGCAGCGCCTCCCGCCAGCTCCCCCCGCACAGCTCACAGAACGCCAGCACCAGCGCGGGCCTAATCCTCTTTCCCCCTCCCAGCAGGCTGTACCTCATGGCCTCCGTCACAACAGCCGCCGGGTCCCCCTCCTCAGGGGCGGGCAGCGCCAGCTCCAGGGCCTCCTCTATGGCCTCTCTGTAAACATCAAGCATTATCGTCCTCCTCCGGCGGCAGCGCCGCAAGCTCCGTTACCTTCAGCTGGGCACGGTCCAGCGTATTATAGCACAGTGCCGAGAGCTTCGCGCCCTCCTCGAACAGGGCCATGGCCTCCTCCAATGGGGCCTCGCCGCTCTCAAGCCGGGACACTATCTCCTGCAGGCGCCCCATGGCGTCCTCAAATTTCAGCTTCTTTGCGGGCATATTTTACTTCCTTTCGATATATCACATATATTTATTATAATTATTTAAATTATATCTCTTTTGCCAGCAGCTTAGCCGCCCTTCTGCCTTTTTCAGCCTGTATGAGCACTTCCTCACCCTCTGGCAGCACGCCCAAATCACGCACGGCCTTTCCTTCGTGGTACACCACAGCGTACCCTCTCGAGAGCGCTTTAAGGGGGCTCAGCACGTCCAGCTTCCCGGCGGCTAAAGCCAGCTCGGTCCTGCATTCGTCCAGCTTGCGCTTTATCAGGGCCTCAAGCTGTACCGTGAGCCCGTCCACCTTCTCCCGGCGAAGCTTTAGGTAAGCTCCCCGGTCCGAAAGGGGAGAGTGCTTTGTAAGCAGGTCCAGGCTCTGCCTGTAGTACTCGAGGGTATCCACGGCCTTTTGGATAAAGTAGCTGTTATAGGACCTCAGGCTGTCAAGGAGCCCTGGGGCGTCCGGCGTACAGAGCTCCGCTGCCACGGAGGGCGTGGAGGCCCGCTTGTCGGCGGCGAAGTCACATAGTGTAACGTCCGTCTCATGGCCCACAGCAGACACCACAGGTATCGCCGAGGCGGCCACGGCCCTCACCAGCCGCTCGTCGTTAAAGCCCCACAGGTCCTCCGCGGACCCGCCGCCCCGGCCAATAATAATAACGTCGCAGGCGTCCAGGAGGTTCAGTGTTTTCAGCGCCGCCGCCAGCTGTGCGGGGGCAGCGGCCCCCTGTACCTGGGCCCCGCATACCACCACCTCGCACACCGGCCAGCGCCGCCCGACTATCCTCAGGATATCCTGCAGGGCCGCGCCGGCAGGGGAGGTGACGACCCCTATCCTCGCCGGGCAGACCGGGACAGGCCGCTTGCGCTCCCTGTCAAACAGCCCCTCGGCGGCAAGGCGTTCCTTCAGCTGCTCATAGGCCACGGCCAGGGCCCCGGCCCCGTCGGGCTGTATGTCCTGGGCGTAGAGCTGGCACTGCCCCGCAGCTTCATAAACTGTGACCTGCCCGCGTATTATCACCTTCATGCCGTTCCCGGGCATGAATTTCAAGCTCTTTGCAGCCCCTGAGAACATCACGGCCTTAATAGACGAGGCCTCGTCTTTCAGGGAGAAAAACAGGTGCCCGGTCCGGGCGCTCCGAGAGAAGTCGGATATCTCCCCGGAAATATATATATCCCTAAGCCTGCCGTCCCCGTCCACAAGGGATTTCAGAAAACGGTTCACCTGGGTAACGGTAAGTGTGTTCATGCAGACCTCCCGCAGCTATGCGAAATATGCGCAAGTATGGCCGTCCCGGCGGCGTTGTCCGCAGAGAACTCCGGCGCAGAGAACACCGCCCCGAAGCGCTCCCGGAGCCTGTCCCGGAGAATGCTGTCCCCGGAGACCCCGCCCGAAAACACCACCGGCAGCTCTCCGTGCTGACCAAGCAGCGCCGAGCACATCCCCTCAAGGGACGCCGTGATGAATTCCAGGCAGTACCGGGCGGCCTCCTCCTTCGGGCGCCCCTTTCTTATCATATCCAGGCATTTATTCTCGATACCCGAAAGGGAGCAGTCCGCCCCGCGCATTACCGGCCTTACCCTGACCTTATCAGTCCACGAGAGGGCCAGCCTCTCAAGCTCCGGCCCGCAGGGAAATTTCAGCCCCAGCATGAGCCCGACCCGGTCCACAGCCTGGCCGGCCTTTAAGTCCAGACTCCCCGCCACAGCTATGGCCCGGGGCCCCCCGGAGCCTCCCGGGGACACCATCAGCGCCTCGGTAGTCCCTCCGGACACGTGAAAGGCCAGGAACTCCCGCTCCAAAAGCTCAAGCCTCCTCGCCGAGTACAGGGCCGCCGCTATATGCCCCTGCTGGTGGGAGAACTCATAGACCGGCACATTCAAAGCCGCCCCCAGCACATGGGCCATGCCCTTTCCCGTGAGAAAGCAGGGCATATACGACCCCTCAGCCCCGGTAGGGCTCACAGACACGCCTATGGCCCGAAGCCCCGGGTCGGGCAGCAGGGGGGAGACGACCTCAGGCAGCTGCTTGGTGTGGTGGAACACCGCGTCGCTCTGGCGGAGCCCCTTGGAGCCTTCGGGCACAGGAAGAAGCTTCCTGCGGTTTTCAGTGACTTTCACGCCGTCATATACTGCCGCAGAGGTGGTATAGTTGCTGGTGTCCAGCCCCAGTGTGCTCACTTATCCCCCTCCGACGGGCAGTGCTTTTTGGCAATGGACCCCAGCACGCCGTTGATATACGCCGGGTCACCCTCGCCGCCGTATGTTTTTGACAGCTCAACCGCCTCGTTTATAGAGACGCTTACAGGGATATCCTTCTCATACGCCATCTCATAAACCGAGAGCCTTAATAAAGTCAGCGCGACCCTTGAGACCCTCCTGATATTCCAGCCCTTCAGGCTGCCCTCTATCATGCCGTCGATATCGCCCAAATGCTCCTCAACGCCGTAGCATAAGCCCTCGGTAAAGGAGTCCGGCACCAAATCCCTGGACTCGTGGGCGGCTCTTAAAATATCGTCTACCGGGTCCCCGGACACGGTCTGCTGGAACAGCAGGCAGAAGGCCTGTTCCCTTGCTTCCCTTCTTGTCATTTGCGACCACCTTTCTCTGTCATAAACTCCGTCTTCTACCCATTCTATCACATATTTCCAAAAACTACAACATCCATGGGGCATGATGGAAAAGTTTTCCCCGGGAAATATTCCGCATGAAACCCGGAGGTCCCGGGAAAACTCCTATAAGACCATAAAAGTTCAGCCGAAAAGGAGAGATAAACATGCAGAACCCAGCTAACAGCCCGGCAAATACAGAGGCCATGGACATGCAGGCCCGCGCCTATTTTGACTCCCTGCCCCAGACCCTCAAGTCCCAGATAGTGGAGAGCGGCGCGAAGCTCTGCACCAAGGAGGACCTGGAGCAGTACTGCAAAAACGTCCTTCAGAATCCCGGGCAGTCCGGCCAGTGAAAAAGCCCGATAAGCTGACAGGGGGCACCCGAAAGTGCCCCCTGCATTTTTACTTTGTGTTTTTCTTATAGAGGATGTAAAGCCCCTCGAGCATAAGGTCCGCGTCATAGTGCAGCCCGGACCGGCAGAATCCGTGTATAAGGGCCATAAGCCCGCCGGTGGCAACCGCCGTAACAGGCCGCCCCAGCTCCTCGGCGGTCCGCTCAATGAGGCCGTCTATCATCAGCGCGCTGCCGTACACAGCCCCGGACTGCATGCAGTCGATGGTGTTGCTGCCGATAAAGCGCTCCGGAGGGCCCAGGTGTATATAGGGCAGCTGGGCGGCCCGGGCCGAGAGAGCGTCCACAGAGAGCCTGAGCCCGGGGATTATCATGCCGCCCCTATAGGAGCCGTTCTCGTCAATAACGGACATGGTAGTGGCAGTGCCCATGTCGAATATCACCAGCGGCGGCTTGTACTTTGCCAGCGCCGCCACGGCGTCCACCACCAAATCGGCCCCCAGCTGGGCGGGATTGTCCATGCGTATGTCAAGCCCCGTCTTGAGCCCCGCTCCAACGCACAGAAATGTCCTGCCCGTTAAAAGCGCCATCGCGTCCCCTATAACCTTTTTCAGCTCCGGCACAACGCTTGAGAGTATCCCCCCGGAAATCTCCCGGGGCTCAGCCCCCCGGTCCCGGAGCAGGCCGCCTATAAGCAGACTGTACTCATCGGCGGTGCGGTCCCGGTCCGTGTGCATACGCAGGGTGAGCATGAGCCTGTCGTCCTTCCAGCAGCCCAGCACCGTGTTGGTATTTCCAATGTCTATTGTCAGTATCATTTATCCTGTCCCTTTCTTATCTGAATGGAGGAGGCGGCCTTGCTGAGACCCAGGCAGACCGGCGGGGTGATGACCGCCGCGGCTATGGCCTCGGGAATGCCGTTGGTGAAGACAGTAGTTAGGATAAAGCCGGTCAGAGCGCTGGAGGTTATCCCCTGGGCTGTGGCATAGGCATCCCCGAGGAGAAAGCCTATAAGTCCCATCACAAGCACGGTGTTCACTGCCGAGCCCAGGGCCCCTGCAAAGGCATAGCCCGCTGTTTTCAGGGCAACACGGTTCCCGGGCAGACGCTCAAAGAGCTTCACCACAAACCACGGCAGCACGCCAACCAATATCCTTGGCACAAAGCATATGACCAGAGCCCAGGGGCTTCCGTGGCTCTCCCCGGGCAGTGGCACAAAGGGGGAGAAGGCAAAGCTCACAAGATTGGGCGCCATGGTGCCCTTCCAAAGGCTTATGGCTCCGAACATCCCGCCAAGAAAAGCTCCCCTTTTCGGGCCGAGCAGTATTGACGCGATAATTACTGGAATATGCAGGGTGGTGGCCCGCATGAATGGCAGGTCGATGAGCCCCAGCGGCGTGAAGCCCATAAGGAGCAGAAGCGCCGCGAACAGGGCTGTTAGGACCATCTCCTGTATCCCGGCTGTGCGTTTGGCGGAACTGTTTGCGTTTGTCATAAAAATTACCTCCTGCCGCCCGCAAAAAGCGGTGCAGCGAATGAATATTATTCCCGGGGGCGAGATATCTTTCCGGTCCCGCCCAAAGACGGTACGGGCCGGATAACCTCTGCCGGGTCTGTATATTATAACCGTTTATGAGGGATTTTGCAAGCCTTTATGCAAGTTACTTCCAAAATATTGTGTTCATGCTTTACATTGCCCCAGGAATTTGTTATAATTTGAGTATATTTGTAAAAATATCCCATCTTGGAGGTGCTTACCATGAAAAAAAAGACCGTCGTGCTGGGCGTGACCGGCGGCATAGCCTGCTATAAATCCGCGGCCCTGGCCTCAAAGCTCACCCAGCGGGGCTATGACGTGGAGGTGGTGCTCACAAAGAACGCAACCGAGTTCATCGGCCCCCACACCTTCGAGTCCCTGACCCATAACCGGGCCATGGTGGACACCTTCGACAGGAACTTTCAAAGCCACGTGGAGCATATAGCCCTGGCGGACAAGGCGGACCTCCTGATTGCCGCCCCCGCCACGGCGAACATCATCGCAAAGGCCGCCCACGGCATAGCGGACGATATGCTCTCCACGGTGATACTGGCCTGCGACTGCAAAAAGCTAATAGCCCCTGCCATGAATACCAGAATGTACGATAACCCTGTGACACAGGACAACCTTGAGACCCTGAGAAAATACGGCTGGGAGGTGATAGAGCCGGCCAGCGGGCGCTTGGCCTGCGGGGCCGTGGGCAGGGGGAAAATGCCCGAGCCCGAAGACCTGCTGGAGGCCGTGGACCACGCCATAGCCTATGATAAAGACCTCCAGGGCCTGCATATACTTGTAACCGCCGGGCCCACCCGTGAGGCCCTGGACCCTGTGCGGTATCTCACCAACCATTCTTCGGGCAAAATGGGCTATGCAATAGCAAAGGCGGCGGCGTGGCGTGGCGCTGAGGTGACGCTTGTGAGCGGGCCTGCGGCGCTGAAAAAGCCTCCCTATATTAAGACCATAGACGTAGTTACAGCCCGGGAGATGTTCGAGGCCGTCACAAGCCGCGCCGACGGACAGGACGTAATAATAAAAGCGGCGGCAGTGGCCGACTACCGCCCGGCCCATACAGCCGGCGGCAAGATAAAGAAGGGGGCGGGGGAGGGCCTTACCCTGGAGCTTCTTCGCACGGACGACATATTGGCATACCTTGGTCAGCATAAGCGCCCGGGACAGATACTGTGCGGGTTCAGCATGGAGACGGAGAACCTCATTGAGAACAGCCGTAAAAAGCTTGAGAAAAAGAACCTGGATATTGTCGCCGCAAACTCACTGAGAGAGGAGGGCGCGGGCTTCGGCGTGGATACGAACGTCCTGACGCTCATCACCAAAGACGGCGAGACAGAACTGCCAATGCTCACAAAAGAAGAGGCCGCCCACAGGCTGCTGGACAGGATAGCCGGGCTCAGGGGTGAGCGCCCATGAAGAAGGAAAATATCCTCAGGACTGCCGCCGGGGTAGTGCTCACCTGCATAATCGTAACGGTGCTCTTTGTGATGAAAAACGGCGTACCCGTCTGGGGCGCGCCAAGCCCAAGGGACGTGGAGAGCGTCACAGTCGCCCGGGCCGGGGAGGCGGGGGAGACCTATAATGACCCTGAGAAGATAGAGCTTGCAGTGAAGCTCATAAACTCCCTGAATTATCAGCCCTTCACGCCTGTTTCCGGGAGCACGGGCCCGGATATCACCATCACCTATAAGCTCAAGGACGGCCGGGAGCTCACTGCCGCCGCCAACTGGATAACCGGCTGGTGGAACGGCGAGGCCCACGCCCTCAAGGAGCCTGACATGTTCGTGAACCTTGCGGAGGGAATCTTTCATATAGAAGGCTGATAAAATAATTGGAGGTAATTTGACATGGATAAAAAGCTTAGGAGACGGGTATCTGCCGGAGCGGCGTCCGCGGTTCTTGCGGTAATCATAATGGCGGTCGTATTTGTGCTCATATGGGGTATGCCGGTCTCCGGCGCGCCCAGCCCCGGAGACGTGCAGAGCGTCACGGTGAAGTACGGCGAGGAGCCGGGCGGGGGAGTGGAGTATACCGACCCGGAGAAGATAGAGAGCGCCTGCCGGCTTTTGGGGAGCATGAACTATGAGCCTTTTACAAAAGCCAGCGAGGACGACGCGACAGCCGTTACCATCACTTATAACATGAAGGACGGCTCCAGAAAGGTGGCGGCTGCCAACAGCCAGACCGGCTGGTGGCAGGGCAAGACCATGAAGCTAAAACAGGGGGACGTGTTCGTGAACGTGGCAGAGGGGCTTTTCCCCCAGGATTAGGAAGGGCAGAGGGAACATAATTATAATATAAAACACGGAGGTAACAGAAAATGTACAAGAATCTGATGGATACCATCGGCTTTGTGGCCGAAACTGACCCGGAGATAGCTGAGGCTATGGGGAAGGAGCTGGCCCGCCAGCGCCGGAACCTTGAGCTCATCGCCTCGGAGAACATCGTCTCCCCGGCGGTCATGGCGGCTATGGGCACGGTGCTCACCAACAAGTACGCCGAGGGCTATCCCGCCCACAGGTACTACGGCGGCTGCCAGTGCGTGGATATTGCCGAGGATATCGCAAGAGACCGGGCCTGCAAGCTCTTTGGGGCTGAGCACGCCAACGTCCAGCCCCACTCCGGGGCCCAGGCGAATCTCGCCGTTTACTTCGCTTTCTTACAGCCCGGAGACACGGTGCTGGGCATGAACCTTTCCGAGGGCGGCCACCTGTCCCACGGCTCTCCGGTGAACATGTCCGGGGCGCTGTATAACTTCGTGGCCTACGGAGTTGAGCCCGACACCGGGCGCATAAACTACGACAAGGTGATGGACCTTGCCATGAAGGAGAAGCCCAAGCTCATAGTTGCCGGGGCCAGCGCCTACGCCAGGGCAATAGACTTCGCCAAATTTCGTGAGATAGCCGACGCCTGCGGGGCGAAGCTCATGGTGGACATGGCCCATATCGCGGGCTTAGTCGCCGCCGGGTGCCACCAGAACCCGGTGCCCTACGCGGACGTGGTTACAACCACCACCCATAAGACCCTGCGCGGCCCCAGGGGAGGTCTTATCCTCTGCCGGGAGGAGTACGCCAAGGCCATAGACAAGGCCATATTCCCCGGCACCCAGGGCGGGCCTTTGGAGCATATTATCGCGGCAAAGGCCGTATGTTTAGGTGAGGCATTAAAGCCTGAGTTCAAGGAGTACGGACAGCAGGTCGTGAAGAACGCGTCGGCGCTGGCCGAGGGGCTCATGAAGCGGGGGGTGAAGCTGGTGTCCGGGGGCACTGACAACCACCTTATGCTGGTAGACCTCAGCAGCCTTGAGCTCACAGGCAAGGAGCTTGAGCGCCGGCTTGACGAGGTCTACATCACCGCCAACAAAAATACCGTCCCCGGCGAGCAGCGGAGCCCCTTTGTCACCAGCGGCCTGAGGCTTGGCACCCCCGCCGTCACCACCAGAGGCCTCAAAGAGGCCGACATGGATAAGATAGCGGAGTGCATATCCCTTGCCATGGAAGATAACTTCGATGGCAAAATCGATGCCCTAAGAGACATGGTAGAATCCATCTGCAAGAAGTACCCTCTGTACGAGTAAAACGCAAAAGTTTCGTCCACCTTTTCAAAGGTGGCAGGGGTGGAGGGGGCAGCGCCCCTCCCCGCCGGAGGCCATAAATATACTTCTAAAAAAACGAGGTAAAATTATGAAACCACTAGTATTAGGCAATATAACCTACGGCATGTACGCCATCGGGGTCAAGGACAAAAACGGCCCCAGCGCCTGCATAGTAAACACAGTCATGCAGGTAACCAAAACCTCCCCCGGCGCGCCGCCGCTGGTAGCCCTGTCCGTAAACACTGAAAATTACAGCTGCCAGTGCATAGAGGAGAGCGGCGTATTCACAATTTCCGTCCTCTCCGAGAGCACCCCCGCCACGGTCATAGGGGCCCTGGGCTTCACAAGCGGCAGGCACGGCGGCAAGCTGGACAATATCCGCCACAAAGTCCTGATGGAGGGCGTGCCCGTGATAAAGGAAAACACCTGCTGCTGGTTTTTATGCCAGGTCAAGGCGAAGCTCCCCGTGGGCGGCCAGGTGCTGTTCGTGGCGGAGATAATAGCCGGCAGCGACATAGCCGGCGGCATAGAGACCGCCGGGAAGTTCGAGGCCTATAAGCCCATGACCTACCAGTACTACGTTGAAAAGCTGGGCGGCATTTCCCCCACAAAGGCCCCCACATACCTTGCAGGCCAGCAGGCCGAGCGGATAACCGGCGAGCGCTTCGTGTGCTCGGTATGCGGCTACGAGTACAAGGACCCTAACTTCGGCTTCGAGGAGCTCCCCGCCGACTGGAGCTGCCCCATATGCAAAATGCCGAAGAAAGCCTTTGTGCGCAAGAAGGGCTGAGGGTGGAGATGCCATATGAGCGCCAGGAGCCGCTTTTGGGCCCCGGCTCACTGCAAAGGCTGCAGGCAGCCCGGACAGCGGTCTTCGGCCTTGGGGGCGTGGGATGCAGCGCCGCTGAAGCCCTGGCCCGGTGCGGCGTGGGCTCCATTGACCTTATCGACGGCGACGCATACAGCGTCTCAAACCTGAACCGCCAGATTTTCGCCACTATAGAGACTGTCGGCAGGCCCAAGGCGGAAGCGGCAGGTGAGCGCCTGAGGCAGATAAATCCAAATATAAGCCTTGGGCTCCATCATCTTGTATATACTCCCGAGACCGAGAGCCTGCTGGACTTCACCCGGTACGACTATATTTTAGACTGCATAGACATGGTGACAGGCAAGCTTGCCATAATCCGGCGGGCATATGAGCTGGGCATACCGGTGATAAGCGCCATGGGCGCGGGGAATAAGCTGGACCCCACGGCTTTCAGAGCGGCCGACATTTACGAGACCTCCGTCTGCCCCTTAGCAAGGGTAATGCGCCGGGAGCTGAAAAAGCGCGGGATAGACCGGCTGAAGGTGGTCTACTCCACCGAGCCGCCTATTGCCGCACACGCCGGTGAAGGGGAAAAGCCTGTGCCGGGGAGCGTGAGCTTCGTGCCGCCGGCCGTGGGGCTGATAATGGCGGGTGAGGCCGTTAAGGACATATGCGGTATAAGCGGATGAAGGCATATGAAAAATGTAACCGCTCAAATTTTTCGACCGTTCCTCCGGTACTCCCCCGGCGCGAACCCAAACAGTTCCTTAAACTGCCGGCAGAAATACCCGAGATTTTCAAACCCGACCTCCCGGGCAATGACTGAAACGCTGGCGTCAGTGGCAGCCAGCAGCTTTGCCGCCTGTTTGAGCCGGTAGTCCACCAGGCAGCGCACAGGCGAGGTGTGCAGCACCCTGCGGAACAGATTCAGCGCCCCGCTTTTGCTGATTGGCACGGCCTGGGCAATGTCCTCAAGGGTGACGTGTTTGGAATAATTGCTGTGGATAAACTGCAGCATGATTTGCAGCTGCGCCTGGGCGCGGACAGAGGCTTTTTCCCGGGAACGGTCCCCGGCGCGGGGAGCGTTCTCATAGAGGAGCTTCCACAAGGGGAAAAGGTGCTGAAGGGTCTCAAGCTCCCGGCACTCCTCATCCTGGGCGGCGAAAACAGCCAGCAGCTCTGACAGGGCGCGGCTCTGCCAGGGTATATCCGGAGAGAGGACCAGGCAGTCCCCTGCAAAGTCCGGCACAGGCCGGATGTACTTTTCATATACCAGGCTGCCCTCGGGAGCGAGCAGGGCGGGGGAGAACACTATATTCGGGATAACCGTGCTCTCCTCTGCCTGAAACCGGTGCAGCGCCTGACTGTTTATAAAAATCCCCGTCCCCGCTTTCAGGTGATAGCTGCCGCTCCCCACGAAAAAATCAGCGTGCCCGGTCTCTACATATACCAGCTCCACCTCCGGGTGCCAGTGCCAGTCTATGCAGTGAAAGTCAAACAGCCAGATATCCTCCAGGTAATACTGAAAGGGATAGTCCCCGCTGCCGTGGCGAACGGTCTCCCGAAAGGCCCCGTCAGTGAGAATCCTTGTGTAGCCGTTATTCAATTTTTTCTCCCCTTTTTGCGATATAGTGTAACGAATATGCGAGATAATATCTTGTTTGAAGAAAATTAATGTGATATACTCTCGTAGAAATGATACGAAAAGAGGGAGAGAAAGTCAAGATGAAAAATAAATACCGGAAGACCCTTCTGGCCTGTTACCTGGGCTTCATCACCCAGGCCATCGCCGCCAATTTCGCGCCGCTGCTGTTTCTGAAATTCCATGGAGACTACGGCGTCCCGCTGGGAAAAATCGCCCTGATTTCCGGGGCGTTTTTTCTGACCCAGCTGGTGGTGGACCTTCTGTGCGCACGCTTTGCGGACAGAATCGGCTACCGGAAATGCGCTGTGGCTGCGGAGCTCAGCTCATCGGCAGGGCTCATTGGCATGGCCTTCCTGCCAGACCTGCTGCCGGACCCCTTTTTAGGCATACTGCTCAGCGTGATTATCTACGCCGTGGGCAGCGGACTGATTGAAGTCCTTGGAAGCCCCATTGTGGAGGCATGCCCCTTTGAACATAAGGAGGCAGTCATGAGCCTTCTGCACTCCTTCTACTGCTGGGGCTCGGTGGGGGTTATTCTGCTGTCAACGCTGTTTTTCGCGGCCTTCGGCATAGACAGCTGGAAGGTGCTGGCGTGTATCTGGGCGCTGATACCCCTATACAATGTCTATAACTTCGTTGTCTGCCCCATAGAGCCCCTGACGGAAGATGGCCAGGGCATGACCCCCGGCAGCCTTATGAGGACGCCTATGTTTCTGCTGGCGGTTTTGCTGATGGTCTGCGCCGGGGCCTCGGAGCTCTCCATGGCCCAGTGGGCCTCAGCCTACGCCGAATCCGCCCTAGGTCTGAGCAAGGCCGCCGGCGACCTTGCCGGGCCCTGCATGTTCGCCGTGACGATGGGCGTCAGCCGCGCAATCTACGGCAAATACGGCCATAGACTGAATCTCACCAAGTTCATGCTCGGCTCGGGAGTACTCTGCTTTGCCTGCTATCTTGCGGCGTCCCTGTCCGGCCAGCCTGCCATTGGCCTCATCGGCTGTATTCTGTGCGGATTTTCAGTGGGCATTATGTGGCCGGGGACAATCAGCATATGTTCCGGCCATATCCCCGCGGGGGGCACAGCCATGTTCGCCCTTCTTGCCATGGCCGGCGACCTGGGCGGCGCCTTCGGGCCCAGCCTTGTGGGGAACATCACCCAGCAGGCGGGCAATAACCTTCAGGCGGGTATGCTTGCGGGCTGTGCCTTCCCGCTGGTGCTTGTGGCAGCCCTGCTCGGGATGAAGGCGATGGGCCGTAAGAACACTTAACGCAGCCGCGGCACGGCATAAGTCCCGGCTAAAAGAAAACACCTGTCGTACTCCTGAATTGGAGTTCAACAGGTGTTTTATATTTCAACCCGGCTTACATGTCGATTTTGAAGTTGCTGATAAGCTTATTCAGCGTGTGTGCCTGCTGTGACAGCTCCAATGATACCGCCGCGCTCTTTTCCGCGGCTGAGGAATTGTCCTGAACCACCGCGGAAATTTCCTTTATTCCCGATTCGACCATTGTAATCATCTCCGACTGCCTGACGCTGGCATCGGCAATTTCATCCATCAGGGCTTTTATGGACTGAATGCAGCTGTTGATGTCACGCATTGCGGAAACGGCCATGTCGGTGGATTCCGTTCCGGTTTTGGCGCTGGCGACGGAACGGCTTATAAGGTCGTTGGTATTCCGGGCGGCCACTGAGGATTTGCCTGCCAGACTGCGGACCTCATCCGCCACAATGGAGAAGCCCTTGCCCGCAGTCCCTGCCCGGGCGGCCTCTACAGCGGCGTTCAGAGCCAGGATATTGGTCTGGAAGGCGATGTCCTCAATTGTCTTGATAATGGTGCCGATTTGTGCTGAGGACTGGTTGATGTTCTCCGTTGCCGCCGCAAGCTGCTCCATCTTGTCGTCGGCCTCGGCGGCAAAGCCGGTGGCCTGGTCCACCAGCTCGCTGGCGCTGCCGCAGCGCGCGGTGCTGGTCTGTATTTGGGCTGTAATGGAGTCTACATTTGACATGAGCCCATTGATTGAGGCAGCCTGCTCCATGGTGCCCTGGGCCAGCGCCTGGGCTCCGGAGGATACCCGCTCGGCGCTGGCGTTGACCTGGCCGGCGACCTGGGATATATTGCGCATAACCTCCACCAGATTTGCGTGTATCGACCAGAGACTGTCGGCCAGGGTCTTGAAATCCCCTATATAGTAGGATTCATTTTCCCCGACATTGACAGTGAAGTTGCCGTCTGCCATCTCCCCGAGAATACGCCCCACGTCGTCTATAGTTTTGCGCAGACAGCCGCATACCCGGTGGGTAGTCTTGGCAATCATGCCGATTTCATCCGAACGGCCGTAAAATGGTTCCAGCTCCTGGTCAGCGGAGAGGTTCAAGTCCCCGAGGCGGCTGATAGACCTCTCCACCACCATGAGCTCGCGCCCCTCCCGCCGCAGGAGCAGAAGGGTGAGCAGTATAATGGCGCCGGCAGTGGCGGCGCAGAGGACGCCCACCAGTATGCGCACATTTGTCACAGCCGAATAGACCTCCGTGGCGCTGTCCCGGACCATAAAGACCCAGTTCCGGTCCTTTAAGTACTTATATACCACCAGCTGCTCCACACCGTTCTCATCCCTGTAGGAGAGGGTATTTGCCTGGGTATCGCCGTCCGCCTGAATACGGCGGATTATCTCAAGATAACCGGCGTCGGTGGTCTTAGTGTTCAGCAGCTCTTCATCCTCATGATAGAGGTAAACGCCAGTGTCCACATTTAAGAACACATACTCGCTGTCCGGCAGGCCCTTTATGTCAAGGTCCAGCAGCGAATCCATAAGGTGGCTGGCAAAAACGCCCGCGCCCACATACCCGATACAGCGCCCGTCCTCGAATATGGGACAGTACATGGACAAAATCATGCTGCCAGTACCCGGCGACTTCATAATTCCCAGATTAGTGAGCTCTTCCTTGGCAAGAATAGTCTCCTTAAAGCTTTTTAAAGAGTCTCCGGACCTGGTAGTCATGCCAATGGCCCCCTGGGAGGTATGGGTCAGGACATGGGTATCCGGGGTGGCTATGTACAGCCCCTCGAATATCCCCTTCACCGAGGCAAAATCCTCAGTATACTTCTGAGCCTCTGCCAGCAGCGCGGGGTCCTCCGGGTCCAAGAGCAGGCCGCGCACCTCGCTGCCAAGAGCAAAGGCGGCCATGTACTCCTCCGCGGAGAGCACGTATTCGTCAATGATTGCTGCCCTGGCCTCCACGGCGTCCGTCATCTGGTTGGTAATGTCGTTTTTCACCACAGAGGCGGCGTTGGTGGACACAAACAGCCACAGCAGCGTCATTCCTGCAAGAGTTATGGCTGTAGTGATAATTCCAATCCGCGCGGCAAGTTTTTTGTTTTCTATGAATCGCATAGAAACGCCCCTTTATAAAATAGTTCATGGTAAATAGATTGCCCAAATATTTTAGCATACTTTTTACCGGATTTCAAGAGGGGCGCATGAACAAAAACAGCAGCCGTGAAGCTGTAAATCAGGGCGCCTACAGCCCCATGTCCCGGATTGCCTTCTCCATGCTCTCGTAAGCCAGGGCCTGCTCATCCCGGCTGTAACCGGAGCGCTTCAGAAAACCGCCCAGCAGCACATTTCCAAGGCTGCGCATGGTTTTGCCTCTCTGCTCCTTGTCCTTCTGAGCCTGGGTAAACCCTGTGACTACCTCAACGATTTGCAGTCCCGCCATACGCGCGCCTTCGGGCCCGCGGGGGTCGCATTCTTCTATGGGAGTGACCGCAATGCCCTGGCCCCTAAGATATTCGGCATAGCTCCCGGCGCGCTTCATAAAGTCCTCAAAATCCTTATCGGCAGTCCAGTTATTTTCCGCAAGGGCCAGCAGCCGCGGGAAAACAAGCCGCTCCACATGGCTGTTCTCCGCCACCCGCTCGGTCCACAGGGGAGCTTCCAGGCCCAGCACCTGCTCTTTGGGAATGGGCTTTCCCTCCACAATATACGGGTCATAATTATATATGGGGCGCATACCAATCAACGCGCAGGGGTAGTCCAGATAAAAGGCGCTCATATTGGAGAACACGAACCTCCGCCCCTTATCGGCCTCCCTGTCAGAGTACTCCTTGCCGCTCTCTATCCAATACTGGGCGACGGCCTTGGGACTGACAGTGCCCGAGGTAAGAATTTCGTTCCAGCCAATCACCGTTTTGCCCCGGCTCTCTAAAAACTCCACAAGCCTGCCGGTGAACCATGCCTGCAGGTCTTCCTCGCCATTAAGGCTTTCCTCTTTGATTTTCTGCTGGCAGCGGGGACATTTCTCCCATTCGGACTTAGGGGCTTCGTCGCCGCCGATGTGGAAATAGGGCCCGGGGAACAGCCCGCAGACTTCATCCAGAAGTTCAAACAGGAAACCGTACACCTTCTCGTTCCCGGCGCACAGTATCCGGGAATTGAGGCCCGCGCCAAACCCCACCTTATGGGGCTCCCCGGAGCAGCTGAGCTCAGGCATGGTGGCGATAAGCGCCCCGGTATGTCCGGGCAGGTCTATCTCAGGGATAATATTGATAAAGCGCTCCGAAGCATAGGCGACAACCTGCCGTATTTCCTCCTGGGTATAGTAGCCCCCGGCTTTCTGACCGTCCTCGTCGCGCCAGGAGCCAATGCGGTTGAGTTCAGGAAATTTCAGGCTCTCAATACGGAAACCCTGGTCGTCGCTGAGGTGCCAGTGAAAGGTATTCATTTTCAGCTTGGCCATATGGTCCAGGAGCTTTTTGACTTCATCCACCCCAAAGAAATGCCTGCTCACGTCCAGCATAAAGCTTCTGAAGGGGAATTTCGGCGCGTCTTCATAGCGGCCGCAGGGTATATCCCCCTCGCGGGCAAGCTGTTCAAGGGTCTGCCTGGCATAGAATGCGCCGGCGCCGCCCCCGGCCTCTATTCTGATTTCCTCCGGCTTCACAGTCAGAACATATCCCTCCTGAGGTATGCCGGCGCAGCTCGCCTCTGTTACAGGGGTACTGCCGTAACAGCAGGCACCGCCGTCAAGAGATATTTTTCCGTTGATTTTTGGGATAAGATTCATCCCGAACCCTCCTTTCAGGGGAAATGTATTGGGCTTAGTGTAGCATATATACCCAAATAATTCAAGTATATAGGGAAATTTTTGAAATAAATATGAGCAAATGCCGTGCTGACTGCAAGTTAAAATCTAAGCTGAGAAAGCTTGAAATCCAGAGTATGTAGTGGTATACTTACATCAAATACAGTTCTGGGAAGATATCTGCATAAACATACAGAAAGGAAGATTTAAATGGACATCCGCTACAGCGCAAACCCAAAGGACGTAAAACGCTACACCACCGAGGAGCTCCGGAAGGAGTTCCACATCACCGGCCTCTACCAGCCAGACCAGGTGACTGCCGTCTACAGCCATGTTGACCGCATGGTGACTCTCGGCGTCATGCCGGTGCACGAGACCGTGCCCATAGACAAGGGCATTGACGTATGGGCAAACTTTGGCACTCACTACTTCTTAGAGCGCCGGGAGGCCGGCCTATTTAACCTGGGCGGCCCGGGCACAGTCACCTGTGACGGAACACAATATAAGCTGGGCTATAAGGACTGCCTATACATCACCATGGGCACCAAAGAGGTGACCTTCAAGAGCGAGGACAGCTCGAACCCTGCCCGCTTCTACATCGTCAGCGCCCCGGCCCACCGGGCCTATGAGACCCGGCTCATCACCCTTGCGGAGGCGGCGAAAAAGCCCCTGGGCACCGCCGAAAGCTCCAATAAGCGGGTGATAAACCAGTTCATCCACCCGGACGTGCTGCCCACCTGCCAGCTCAGCATGGGCATGACCTGCCTGGAACCGGGCTCCGTCTGGAACACCATGCCCTGCCATACACACGAGCGCAGGATGGAAATTTATACATATTTCGAGATACCTGAGGACAACGTGGTATTCCACATGATGGGCCAGGGGGACGAGACCCGGCACATCGTCATGCAAAATTTTGACGCTGTAATTTCCCCCAGCTGGTCCATCCATGCCGGGTGCGGCACCTCGAACTACACCTTCATCTGGGCCATGGGCGGGGAGAACCAGGCTTTTGACGACATGGACGTGATACCCACAACGGAGCTGCGGTAAAGGAGGACAATAATGAATGTGCTGGATAATTTTTCACTAAAAGGGAAAATTGCGTTGGTAACCGGCGCGTCCTACGGAATCGGTTTTGCCATCGCCAGCGCCTACGCCCAGGCCGGGGCTACGGTCGTGTTCAACGACATCAATCAAGATTTAGTGGATAAAGGACTTGCCTCATACCAGGAGAAGGACATTACCGCTCATGGCTACGTCTGCGACGTGACCGACGAGCAGGCTGTCCAGGCACTTGTCAAGCAAGTCGAGGCCGAGGTCGGGATCATCGACATTCTGGTTAATAATGCGGGTATTATACGCCGGGTTCCCATGCTGGACATGAGCGCGGAGGAGTTCCGCAAGGTCATCGACGTGGACTTGAACGCCCCGTTCATCGTGGCGAAAGCCGTGCTGCCCGGCATGATAGCGAAGGGCCATGGTAAAATCATCAACATCTGCTCCATGATGAGCGAGCTGGGCCGGGAGACCGTCAGCGCCTACGCCGCCGCCAAAGGGGGCCTCAAAATGCTCACCCGAAATATCTGCTCTGAATACGGCTACATGAATATACAATGCAACGGCATCGGCCCCGGCTACATTGCCACGCCCCAGACCGCGCCCCTCCGGGAGCCCCAGCCCGACGGCAGCCGCCATCCCTTCGACCAGTTCATCGTGGCAAAGACCCCCGCTGCCCGCTGGGGAACGGTGGAGGACCTCGTGGGTCCGGCGGTGTTCCTGGCAAGCGACGCCTCCAACTTCGTGAACGGCCAGATACTGTATGTGGACGGCGGGATTTTAGCATATATTGGCAAACAGCCCTGAACGACTTATTCCTAAACATATAGTCAGGAGGTTAATATGAGTACATCTAAGATGGACAAAGCAGCCGCCGGGGACTTGCTGGACCGGGTGGTGGAGCGCACCATGCGCATGGACATGACCTGGGACTGGCCCTGCGGCGTGGCCTATTACGGCGTCTGCCGAGCCTTTGAGGCAACGGGTAAGCAGGAGTATCTGGACGGGGTGCGGGCCCGGGTAGACGAATACATGGAGCTGGGCCTGCCAGACTGGACAGTGAACACCTGCGCTATGGGCCACTGCCTTCTGACCCTGTTCGAGGCTACCGGCGAGCAAAAATATTGGGAGGTCATCGAGAGCAAGCTCGACTTCCTCAGGCACAAGAGCCTGCGGTTTGGTGACAGAGTGCTTCAACATGTTGTGTCAACAGATAACGACTTCCCGGAGCAGGCCTGGGCGGACACCCTCTTCATGGCGGCGTACTTCATGCTGCGGGTGGGCGTCCACGAAAAGGACAAGGAGCTGATAAACGACGCGCTGAACCAGTACTATTGGCACATCAAGTACCTCCAGGACCCGGCCACGGGCCTCTGGTACCACGGCTACGACAACCTCTCCGGCGGGCATATGTCCGGAGTATACTGGGGCCGGGCCAATGCCTGGGCGGCATACACCATGTCCCGTGTGGGAGCCGTGCTGCCCAGGGCCTATCTGTACCCACAGTTTATGGACGTGTCCGGGGCCCTCTCCGAGCAGCTGGCGGGGATAAAATTGTTGCAGACGGAGAACGGCCTGTGGCGCACGGTGCTGGACGACCCGGAATCCTACGAGGAAGTGTCGGCCAGCTGCGGCATCGCGGCGGCAATGGTGGAGGCGGGCAACCCCCTGCACCGCAAGTATGTGGACAAGTTCCTCGGTGAGCTGCCCAGACACATCACCCCGGAGGGCAGGGTGCTCCACGTCTCTGCTGGCACGGCCATCATGAACACCAAAGAGGACTACCGCAGGATATCCCGGGACTGGCCCCAGGGCTGGGGGCAGGGTCTAGCGCTGGCGGTGCTGGCGGCTCGGTGGGAGCGATGATAATGCCTTCGTACTTCAAGCTGGTCACATGTAGGTTTTGGTACAGCACCTGTGTCCCCCCCCCCCGGGGACATATTATCCGATTTCTTGAATGAGGATTTTGAACCCGCGCCCTGGAAATCTATTGACCAGAGCAAAAATGCAGAAGGGAACCGTTCTGTCCGTGCGCTTGGCATTGAAATCTGCGAGACGGCCTTTTGGGGCAGGGGAATCGGCCCAAAAGCTCTGACTGCCTTTATGGATTATTATCGGGGTTTAGGTGAGCGCCGGTTCATTCTGGAAACTTGGAGCGGCAATAAGCG
>JAETSR010000021.1 GCA_021769555.1 Clostridiaceae bacterium | reverse complement strand
TGAAGGAGGTCATCAACAAGGCCCCCGGCTCCACCCTGACAGTGGGCGACACCGGCACCGGCAGCGTCACGCAGATAACCGTGGACGAGGAGGCAGTGGACTCCAAGGTGCACCTGGAGGTAAACGCCTCTGTGGACGACATCAAGCTTGACACCTCCTCCACCATCACCGGCACCGGTGACATCGGCCATATAGACGTGGGCTCCAACGGCTGCACCTCAGAGATACTGCCCGACTCCGTCACCGTGCGCCCGGGCGTCATCACCGAGATAGCCGGCATACCCAACGTGGACTCCGAGGTGGCAAAGGAGCTCTCCCAGCACCCGAGGCTCCTGGAGGGCTATCCCAAGGTAAAGAACGTGGCCCCCACCTCCGCCGAGGCCTACTTCTCCACCAATAAGGCCGGCAAGCTCTACTGGGCCCTTACGGACGCCGCCAAGGGCGCGCTCACCGACAAGGACGCCGAGACCCTTATCGAGCAGCCCGCCTACGGCTCCGGCTTCAAGGCCATGGGCACCATAGACATAGACGTCTCCAAGAAGGAGTTCCAGCTGCCTATCGCAGAGCTGACCCAGGGGGGCACCTACTATATCTCCGCCGTGCTGGTGGACGCCCACGAGCGCAGGAGCCCGGTGAAGGCCCAGCGGATAACCACCCCCGACGGCACCGTTCCGGATATGGCCAATAAGGACTACCCCCATATCACCGACGCCACTCCCACCAGGAACGACGAGAACGCCGACCTGGACTTCTCGGAGATTGCCAACATGCAGGCTACGGTAATGGCCAATAAGAGCTGCGATTTGTACTACGTAGTGCTGGCAGCGGGCAGCACCGCCCCCAGCACCAACGAGCTGCTCTCCGCAGCCTTCCCCAACCCCTACGGCTACGGGCGGCTGCACCTTATCAAGAACACCCTGGACTCCTTCAGGATAACCGAGATAGACCTTGACCTGGACGGCACCCCCGAGGGCCTGGGCGAGGTGAAGGAGAGCACCAGCTATGACATGTACTACTGGCTCACGGACGCCGACGGCGAGCAGAGCTCCCAGGTGCAGAAGATTACCGTGACCACAAAGGACATCACCCCCCCTGAGTTCACAATGGGCGAGATGTTCCAGTCCGACACAAAGGCTACTTCCGTGACCCTCAGCAACACCGTCAACGAGGACGCCACCATCTACTGGGTTGCAGTGCCCAGCGGCGACCCCTACCCGAAGCACGACCCGGACCTCTATCCCAACACCGACCCCTGGCGGGATTTCCTGAAGGACGAGGGTGCGAAGATACAGATAACCGCGGGCGTGGGCACGGCCAGCTCCAAGTCCGGCAAGCTCACCGCCAAGGCAAACACCCAGTTCAACATCACTATCTCCGGCCTTGAGAAGGAAAGCGCCTACGACGTGTACTACCTTGCCCAGGACCAGGCCAACAACTACTCCCGGGTCATAGGCATGTACACCGCCCACACCCTGGACGAGAGCGCGCCCACGGCCTCCCAGCGCTTTGAGAGCGTCCCGGCCGACAGCCCGGACACCCCCTACGCCTACTCCACTATAGACGTGGTGTTCAGCGAGGCCGTCCGCTACCGCCAGCCAAGCTCCGCCACGGACCGCCTGGACGAGGTGAGGCTCCTGGAGCTCTACAACAACTACGCTGCCGCGTCCCCGGGCACCGAGGCCTACGAGAAGGCCCAGCGTGACTTCACCACAGCCCTTAGGGACACGATAATCCTCTGGGGCCCCAACGGCCAGCCCGTCAAGGTCCGCGACGACAGCACCCCCGAGGGCAGCACCGACTGGGTGGTGGACTACCGCTTCGTGCGGGTATACACCGAGGGCGCAAAGATGGTCGTCAGCTTCATAAACGACCCCGAGCACCCCGAGAAGTCCGCCCTGAACCTCGAGAGCGGCGCCCGCTACCAGTTCCACCTGCAGAATATTTCAGACGACTCCCAGGCGCGGAACCCCATGCACAATCAGGAGCTGCCGCCGTTTACTACGGTGTCGGCGAGGGTGGTTATTACTAAGCTTGAGGACCTTGAGCTCAAGGCCTACGCCATTTCCGACGACGGAGAGAGCGCTGATAAGACCAAGCCCATCTCCGTGTACAACGACATCGACATAAGAGACGCAAAGACCATCACCGACATCATACCTATAGATATCGGCTTCACGGCCACTCCCGAGTCCACCGGAACATCCGCTGACGGCGTAATGTGGGATATGCTTCTCTGGTTTGACACCGACGTGGAGTTCGACCTGTTTACCCGGGTGACAGGCACCAACGACTGGGTGCCTGTAGGCTCCGTAGAGGTGGACAAAAACAATGTAAACACTGTTGCGAGCAGGATTCCCATTATAGTCCCCTCCGATACGAAGAAATACACCGGTGCGAGCGTTATTAAGACCTTAACCGGCACTCCCCCGCAGTATCAGCCCATCAGCGCCGAATATAAGCTGGGCATGCTGGGCGGCGGCTTTAACGACGACGAGCCCAAGAGCTACGACTTCGCCCTTCACTTCACAAAGGTCGGCACACGTACCGACCGTGCAAGCTTCAATCAGCGCATTGAGGGTCAGGTCACATTTGTAACCGGCGGCGCCAGCTCTTTGAGCAGCATCACTCCCAGCAATATAAACGCTTATGACAACGTGCTGGCCGGAACCAATGGAGTCACAGACATCACATGGCCTAATAAGGACGGCGCTCTGGATGAAGAGCCCCGCCTGCTCTGGAAGCAGTTCGAGGACGGCCGCGCCCCTGTTATGCAGGACGGCTTCCCGGCCCTTACTCCCACCGCCAACGGGGTGAACGCCGTGTTCACTATGACCTCTCCGGGTACTGTGTACTATGTCATGGCCCCGCTGAGCAATAACGGCTACACATTAAATCCTCAGAAGAACGCGGGCAGCACTCTTGAGCGCGTGAGTATGGAAGAAATAAATAAGAAGATACCCTACTGCAACTCCGCAGGCCCGGTTGAGTTAAATGGGCACAAGTACACCATGGCCTCCGACCTGAGCGTATTTGAGCGCATGTTCCCCACCCTGTACGAGAGTATCCCCGCCGATTACAAGTTCGACTTCCCAATCAGCTCCAACATCACGAACCCCAGCAACAGCGATATCGCGAGCAACCGCCTGGTGGCAAGCAGCGTCAAGGTGAGCCGCGCCGACGAGGACCACTTCCTCCCCGGCCTTGAGCCTGATACCGAGTACCTGATGTACCTGGTAACCACCACCGGCACTTCCGGTGTTTACTCACCGGTTACGGTGTATAGGTTCAGGACTGAGAAAATTGTGCAGCCCATACTTTGGACGCAGGCCAGCAATACCACGGCAACTATTAATACCAATAGGGACGCTACCGTGGCTTATAAGCTGTTCCCATATGATACAACAAACCTGCCGCTTGCGTTGAGTCAGACTTTCTCAACTGCCGGTCTCACAAGTACATTTGATGAGTATAAAAATCGTAGCTCTACCTGGAAAACATCCGGGAGCGGATTTATGCGATTCGATAATCCTAACTTCACTGTTCTGGATGCAATGATTGAGACTATGAGAACAGGCAATGAACATCAGGGCTCATTGTTTGATTTGTGCGCCAGCGAAAGCTTGAAGCAATCCGTGCAAGAAGCTATTGAATCCGTAGGCGGCGGCGGTTCCGGAGCTATTGGCTCTGATATAAACCAGTCACTTCCGGCTTCCAGTCCACTGACCGTTGACTGTGAAAAGTGGAAGGAACTGGGTGATGTAAACTACTGCTTGGCTGTGTGCGGTTATAGCGGCACATCTACTAATCCGTCAGGCTATGCGTTTACAGCGGCATATCCCATCATTAAGCAGAAGGAAAAAGTTAAGGTGACTGTCAATTCCAGTCTTGATTATACCCTACCTGCTACCGGTGAAACCGATGGTGGTTCAATTGACGGTTCAATTACCCTGACTTTCACCGAAGCACTGTACGCCTATTCATCCTCTGCAACTGGAATGCCAACGCGTACACCTTTGGATGCAGCGCGTATTGAAGACCATACTCAATCTTCACTTTACAGAAGCATTGGCAGCTATTTTGCCAATACCGGTACTCATATTAGTCTAGCGCTAAACCAAACGGTTGGAACTCCTTTGCGTACCGTCAGAATTGACTTCAACAATGCTCGTCTAAGAGCAACAACCTCACGAATCACACTCGATTTCATGGGACAATTCTCCGGCGCATCGTCAGACCCACAAAATAACCCGCTTTCAATTACTGTCCGTGCCACCGACCCTGCCAACTCGTCAGAGGTCACCGTAACAGTAAACGACGCCGCCAACTGGCTGGCAGCACCAATCGCATAAGCTAACCAAAACCACAAAAGAAATCCCCCCGGAACCACTCCGGGGGGATTTCCCTATTCCCAAAACCTCAAATTCCTCAGTCTGCGCTGCCCTCAGCCTTAGCCTGCTCAATGACCTTCTGAGCCACCTGAGCCGGGGCCTCCTCATACCTCTCGAACTCAAAGGTGAAGCTCCCGCGGCCCTGGGTGCTCTGGCGCACGAAGGTGGAGAAGTCGTGCATTTCGGCCATGGGCACCTCGGCGTCCACGGTCTGGCGGCCCGCGCCCGCGGGCTCCATGCCAAGGACCCGGCCCCGGCGCTTGTTGACCTCGCCCATCACGTCGCCCATGTTGCCGTCGGGCACAGTTGCCTTCAAGTGGCCGATGGGCTCAAGGAGCACAGGGCTGGCCTTCGGGAGGCCGTCACGGTAGGCGATGGAGGCGGCGGTCTTAAAGGCCATTTCGCTGGAGTCCACCGGGTGGTACGAGCCGTCGTACAGCACCGCGGACAGGCCCACCACCGGGTAACCGGCCAGGGGGCCCTTCACTATGCACTCCCGAAGGCCCTTCTCCACCGCCGGGAAGAAGCCCTTGGGCACCGAGCCGCCAACTACCCGCTCGCCGAACTCCAACCCGTCGCTGTCGCAGGGGGAGAACTCTATCCACACGTCGCCAAACTGGCCGTGGCCGCCGGTCTGCTTCTTGTGCCGGCCCTGGACCTGCACGGTCTTGCGGATGGTCTCCCTATAGGGCACCTTCGGGTCCTTGAGGGTCACCTCAACGCCGAACTTGGTCTTGAGCTTTGTGACGGCCACATCCAAATGCTGCTCCCCAAGGCCGCTGACTATCAGCTCGTGGGTCTCGTTATTGGTGGAGAAATGGAGGGTGGGGTCCTCCTCAGAAAGCCTGAGCATACCCTGGGCCACCTTATCCTCCTCGCCCTTCTTCTTGGGCACTATGGCCATGGAGAGGGCCGCGCCGGGATAGTCCACCCCGTCCAGGGTCACCTTCCTGGCAGGGGAGCACAGGGTGTCGCCGGTATTTGTAGTAGTCAGCTTGGGTATAGCCCCAATATCCCCCGCGCCAATATACTTCACGTCCTCCTGCTTCTTGCCCGTGAGCATGACCGTCTTGCCCACCCGCTCGGCAGCGCCGGTGCGCATGTTCATAAGCTGAGTCTCGGTAGAAATTTTGCCTGAGATTACCTTTACATAGGAGAGCTTGCCTATAAAGGGGTCGGCCACGGTCTTGAAGACGATTGCCGCCGCCGCGCCGTCGCTGCTGACAGTGAGCTCCACCGGGTTTCCGTCCGGGTCAACGCCTATCTCACCCGCATGGTCGGCAGCTGAGGGGGCCAGCCAGCTAAGGCCGTCCATGAACTGCTCCATGCCCCGCATGAGCATTGCGTCCCCGCAGAACACAGGTGTAATGGTCCCGGACTTCACGCCCTTGCTCACACCCACTATTACCTCTTCTGGGGTGAACTCCTCACCGGCAAAGTACTTCTCAAACAGCGCGTCGTCAGTCTCGGCCACGGCCTCATAGATGGCCGTGCGCAGGCCCTCAAGCCTGTCGCCCATGTCAGGGATTGCCACCTGCACGGGCTTGCCCCCGGAGTAGTCATAGGCCCGGTACTCCAAAAGGTTCACGTATATGTTCGCCTGGTCCCCCTCAATAAAGGGCACCACCACAGGGCAGACCGAGGGGCCGAACTGGGCCTTAAGGTCCTCGAAGACCCTGTAGAACCTGGCGCTCTCGTCGCACAGGCCGTTGACGAAGAAAATCTTGCTAAGACCGCGCTTTTCTGCCGCGGCAACTGCCTTCTCCGTGCCAACAGAGGGGCCGTCCTTTCCGGATATCACGATAAGGGCGGTGTCAGCCGCGCGCATTGCCTCGCGCATGCCGCCCTCAAAGTCGAAGAAGCCCGGGGCGTCCAGCAGGTTTATCTTCTTGCCCTTCCACTCCAAGGGGGCTACGGCGGCGGCTATTGAGGCCTTGCGGCGTATCTCCTCCGGGTCGTAGTCGCAGACGGTGTTGCCGTCGCCTACCTTGCCACGGCGGTCAGACGCACCCGCCAGGTACAGCATGGCCTCGCTCAGGGTGGTCTTTCCTGCGCCGCCGTGGCCGGCCACAGCCAGGTTTATTATGTTCTTTTCAGGGTATTGGGTCATGGGGATGGCTCCTTTCACGGCCCCCTTTGGCTAAACTGACTAGTCTGGGGGGTGTGTATTATTAAATTTGCACAAGTTTTTGGACTAGGCATACCTTAATTATAATCGATTTCTACTTGAATTTCAATAAGTTTTTTTGATTTAGGCTTTTTTATTTTTTGTGGGGCTCTGCCCCATACCCTGCCACCTTTGAAAAGGTGGACGAAACTTTTGATTTGCTTCGCAACGCGCATACAAAAAGCGCCTGTTTCCAGGCGCTCTCGCTTTTTTACACCAGCCTGTCCAGTTCCCTGGACAGCGCTTCTTTCATCCTCTCAAGCTCAGCCTCAGACGGCCTCGCCTCCGGCGAGTTCATCTTTTCTATGGGGTACCACCACACCGGCCCGGACTTCTTCCCCCGGTCATACCCCTCAAGGTCACCGTCATACCTCGGGAAGATGTGCCAATGAAGGTGTGAGTCCCCATTTCCCAGAAGCTCACAGTTCATCTTATTTGCGCCTAAAGGCTTATATACATTATATACAGCCTCCGTTACCGCCGACATCTCCTCCAGGAATTTCAGCCTAAAGTCCCTGTCCAGATAGAACAGCTCTGTCTTGTGCTGTTTGCATAAAAACAAAGTATATCCTTTAAAATGCTGGAAGTCGCCTATGACCACATAGCCGGTTTCAAGCTCCCTGACAAAATAGGGGTTCTCCCCATTTTTTATCATGTCAATTCTATCACAGATTAGACACATAAATTATTCTCCCGTTTTCTCTACCTGCGGAACTTCGGCAGCACCAGCAGCACCACCATCCAGAACGCCTGAAACAGGAACAGGAGCAGCGCGGATACCCGCCTTATCTCCCCAAAGCACGCCATGAACGCCACCAGCACAAACCCAAGTATCACCGCCGCCGACTGTATGGCCACCAGCATACCCGTGGTGCGCTTCTGCTCCACGCACGCCGCTATTATGCTCATCATCGACTCCATGCGCCCCTTTGTGGCCGCGACAGCGTCCGCTCTGGGGGGCTCAGACGTGAGAAGCTGCCTTGCAGTCTCCCCCAGCTGGCCGTCCAGTATGCCCACGCTGGCCGTGTCCACCCCAAAGAGCTTAGACACCATATTGACCGTCACGTTCGGGTCCGTCGTGCGCACCAGCACGCTTATGCCGCTGTCCTCCATGCGCTGAAGCTCGTTCTTCTTGCGCCTGTCCGCCGAGTAGCTGAGCACCAGCATGGCCGCCGCCTCAGAGTCCAGGGCGATATACAGCAGGTCCTTCCCCCCTGAGGTGTACTGCACCTCGGTCTCCCTGGCCGGGGCCTCTATCCTGTGGGTCATGAGCAGGTTCCGGTTCCCGATATAGACCGTGTGGCCCTCCACCCGGCCCACTATCCCAAGGCCCGACTCATAGCTGTACCGCTCCACCCCCGGCAGTGTGTCCTCAACATCGTTCATCACCTGCTCGAACACCCCCAGAAGCGGGCCTCCCGCCTCCTTCACCAGGGCCGTGGCGCAGAGTATCGCGTCCTCGGCCATCACAGGGCTCCCAAGGGGCTTTATTCCCGACAGCACCACCGTGCCAGTGGGGAAAAGCTCCTCCGCGTCGGCTATCACCGCGTTCACGTCCCCGAAGGTCTCGACGGCCTTATGGCCAACGAGCATTCCCCCCGCCCGCCGGGCGGTCTTGCAGAGATTGCTCACCGGCAGGTTTATCGTCAGCATATTCCCCGCCGCAACGCAGGCGCAGCATGCCGCCGCCAGGGAGCTTATGGACATTGGCACGTCCTTGGTTATCAGCAGGCAGGCTATGCACAGCACCAGCGAGGATATGAGCCCCAATGGTGCCAGCAGCTGGGATGAGGTCTCCGATGGGTCCGGGGCGTAGGACAAATCCAGAAAGCGCTTCAAAAAGCCTGTTTTGCACTGATAGGCCACCAGGGGCTTCTCAGCCACCCGGTCCTTCACCATCTTCAGGGAGGTGTTATAATCGTCGAAGGTCCTCACGGCGTACTTCTGCTCCCTGGACGTTACAAACCGGAAGTTGCTGTGTATGCGCCGGAGCATGGTGAGGTTCCCCGCCGCGTTCAGGAACAGCAGGGCCGACACCACCGGCGCGTACAGGTACATCCCCCCCTCGGCTATCCTTGAGCGGAAGAACACCGCCGAGAGCGCCTGCACAATGGCCGCCACAGCCGCAACAGCCACGCCGCTGTCCCCGTTGGCCTTTGCGGCGAACAGCCCCTTGAGCCCCCTGCCCACGGTGCTGTAGGATATGCCCGTGGACACAACCAGCAGCACCAGCGACAGCACCACATACGCCAGCGGCCAGGTTGTCTCCTTGGGGGTGAACTGGCTCCTGCACACCACGCTCACTATGGCAAGTATCGCCGTGCAAACGGCGGTTATCATCAAAGTCAGGGAGGCCTTGCCCATCTGCCCCTTGAGCTCGCTTGAGATGGACCTTGCGTCCTCCGGCCCGGTATAGTCCTCGATGGACTCCCCCAGCTTCTCCGGGGGTATCTCGGGCTCCGGCGGCAGCTCCTCCATGGTCTTTCTGGGCTTTATCCTCCGTCTGGGAGCCCCTTCCGCGGCGTCCCTTGCCCTCTGCAGGCTCTCCTCCTCAGAGAGCAGGGCGCTCTGCAGCAGGTCCGCGTTTATGATATGCGTGGCAATGCTCCTTGAGCGGTACTGATATATCGTCTCCACATAGGGCACCTGCTGTATGGGCCTCGGCGGCGGTTCAGGCGCAGGCTGCGCCTCCTGTTCAGGAGCGGGCTCAGGCTGAGGCTTGGGCTCCGGAGCTGCCGCCTGCACCGGTATCTCGATGGTCTTCATTTCCTCCGGCGCTGGCTGTGCCGCTGGCTCAGGCTCGGGCTCAGGCTGCACATACTCAGACACAGGCTCGGGCTCCGGCAGCACGTACTCGACGGCAGGCTCCGGCTCAGCAGCGGGCTCCGGCTGCACATACTCGGACACGATATCCTGCTCAGCCTCGGGCTGTACATATTCAGCCACAGCCTCAGGCTCGTATTCCTCAATATACTCTATCCCGGCCTCGGCCCCCTCGGGCTCCTGTTCCTCATACTCATACCCGTACTCAGCCTCAGGCTCATCCGGCAGGTGCTCCTCCTGCTCTATGTACTCCTCCCCGGCGTACTCCTCCGGCGGCTCCGGGGCCTCCCTCAGAATGCGCTCCACCGTCTCCTCGCTCACCGGCTGGCCGTCCCGGAGCTTCTGAAGCTCTATGGTGCTGTTGAGCACATTGAGCTTTATCTCCATAGTCTGGTCCGTCTGGAGCATGGCCTTCTGCAGGTCCGAGAGCTCACCCGCGTCGGCATCAAGGCCGTGCTGGCGGGCGTAGGGGTCCGCGGCGTAGGAGGTGAGGGGCACCGGGGCCACCACGCCGAACTCCTCTGCCACCTGCTGCTCGTCCATCCCCGCGCTCTGCACGGCCTCCGCAACCCTCCGGCGGCGCTCCTTCTGCAGGCGCTGGAAGTTCTCCTCCACCTCGTCGTCTATCTGCCTTGAGTCGTCGAACAGGACCTTATAGCCCTCCTCCCCCAGGGGCGGCGCGTCGCCGTCCATGCGGTACTCGTCGATGGGCTTTAGCTGTATGCCGTAGTAGATGTCCTCCTCGTTCTCGTCAAAGTCCGGCACCTTTTTCCTGCCGAAGAGCCCCCAGCGCTTCTTCTTTTTCTTTTTGCCCTTCCCCTGCTCCGGGGCGGGCTCCTCCTCCGGGGGCTCCTCATCTATAACATACTCCGGTCCCGGGTCCTCAGGGGCATAGTACTCCTGCTGAGGCTCAGGCTCGGGCTCATACTGAGGCTCGGGCTCCGGCTCATAGTCCTCATACCGCGCCCCGGGCTCCTCACCGCCCTCAGGCTCATACTCCTCATACTGGGGCTCCTGCTCCCCGGCGCGCTCCCTGGCCTCGCGCTTCTGGCGCTCCTCCTCCAGTATATCCTCAAGGGTAAATCCTAAATCGTCTTTCATTGCCTGCTCCTCTCCGTTCTCTGCCGCAAAGCCTCATAGCAGAGCACCCCTGCCGCCACTGAGGCGTTCAGGGAATTGACCTTCCCCCGAATGGGCAGGGACACAGCGCCGTCGCATTTCTCCTTCACAAGGCGGCTCACGCCCCTGCCCTCGGAGCCTATCACCAGGGCCGTGGGCCCGGTAAAGTCCGTCCTGTCCCAGGGGGAGCCGTCCATGTCCGCGGCAAAGCACCATATCCCCCGGGATTTCAGGTCCTCTATAAGGCCCGAAAGGTTCTGCGCCCTCATAACCGGCATATGCTCCACCGCCCCGGCCGAGGCCCGGCTCACAGCGTAGGTCAGCCCGACGCTGCGGCGCTTGGGGATTATCACCCCGTGGGCCCCCGCGCACTCCGCCGAGCGGATTATGGCCCCAAGGTTATGGGGGTCCTCTATGCCGTCGCATACTATCAAAAGGGGAGGCTCCCCCCTCTCCTCTGAGAGGGACAGCATGTCCTCAAGGCTCGAGTACTCAACCGCCGCGGCCACCGCCACTATCCCCTGGTGGTTTGCGCCGTTGCACATATGGGAGAGCTTTCTCGGGTCGGCCTCCTTTATTGGTATTTGAAGCTTTCTGGCCTTTGCTATGATTGCCGCAAGCTGGCCCTCCTGCCTGCCCTTTGGGATATACAGGCAGTCTATGGCCCTCCCCGAGCGCATGGCCTCCGCGACAGGGTTCCTCCCGGCGATTATCCCCTCGCCGTACCCGGGCTTTTGGTTAGGTTCATGGTTTTCCAAAGCGTTGCCCCCTTTTTGGGCATATTATTTAATAGTATACCACAAACCGCCGAAAACCGCAAGCGTATTTTGTTTCCAGGGCTTATAATTTATATTATACTTTTTATTGAGTGAAAAAAAGGTGCTGAAAAGTCGGTGAAGTCCGTGATGTCCGTGATTTATGACTTTCCCACCACCGACTTCACCGACTTCACCGACTTCACGGACTTTTTGAAGACTTTTTACCCCCCCTGTTTACTAGTATGAGGTAAAATATCACTGTTTACACTGCCAAATGCACTATATGGCAGACCCCCGGTATTGCCTCCCCCTGCTGCTGGCTGGTGGTTGACATCAGGGCTCCTGTGGCGCAGAAGAGTATTGATTTGAGCTCTCCCCGCTCCATGCGGTTCAGCAGGTGCCCGCAGAGGACGCTTGCCGAGCACCCGCACCCCGAGCCCCCGGCGTGCACGTCCTGGCGCTCCCGGTCAAAGAGCATTAGGCCGCAGTCGTTGTGCACGGCTGAGATGTCAAAGCCGTTGTCCCTTAGCATATCCAGCAGGAGGGTGCTGCCCACCATCCCCAGGTCCCCGGTGAAAATGCCGTCGTAGTCAGAGGGCTTTGTGCCGGTGTCCTCAAGAAAGCGGCAAATGCTGTCAGCGGCGGCGGGGGCCATTGCCGCGCCCATATTGGCCGGGTCCTTCACCCCCAGGTCCACCACCTTCCCCGCAAGGCCCCGAATGAGCCTCACCTTCCCCCCATGGCCCACTATGGCGCAGCCCGAGGCCGTGGCCGTCCACTGGGCCGTGGGCGTGCGCTGGGCGCCGTACTCCAGAGGCGTGCGGAACTGGCGCTCAGCTGAGCAGAAATGTGAGCTTGTCACGGCGGCGGCCTTCTCAGCCGCCCCGCTGTCCACCATTATCCCCGCCATTAAGAGGGTCTGGGCCATGGTTGAGCAGGCCCCGTACTGGCCTAAAAAGGGTATCTGATAGTCCAGAAGCCCGAAGGTGGACGATATGCACTGGTTTAATAGGTCCCCGGCGAAAATCATCTGTATATCCCCGGCGGCGCACCCGGCGCCGCTCAGGGCCACCGCCACGGCCTCCTTTTGCAGCTGGGCCTCGGCCTTCTCCCAGCTCTCGGTCTGCAGGCGGGTGTCGTCGAAGGTCTGGTGGAAGTCCGCGGCCAGGGGCCCCTGGGATTCCTTCCTGCCGCCCACCGCCCCGTGGCCCAGAATGCTCGGGCCCCCGGTGAACTCAAGGGTCTGTGCTCCTATGCGTTTCATAAGCTCCTCCCGATGGTTTTTGATGGTAGTCTGCGCGGGAGAGCCCGAAATATTCTACATGACCTGCGCGCCGTTTAAATAGGCGTAAAAATACACCCCTAAAAGCACCGCCTCCATTATATATACCCCCTGTTTGAGCTTCGGCCTGTCCTTCATCAGCGCCGCCCCGAAGATGAAGGCCGGGAAGCAGACGCTGAGATACCTCCCGGCGCTCAGGAGCCAGGAGAGGGAGTAGTTTGCAATCAGACAGCAGAAGGCATAGGCCAGCATACTTGGAGGAATATTTTTATCACGGACTGACAGTGCTATTATTGTAAAGAATACTATAAATAATACTATTTCAGGGAGCCATACAGCGAAGCCGTTTGATGTGTTTATGTTCCCCATAAGATAATCCCAGAGATAGCGCAGCACCTTCGAAATCCACATGCCCCCCTGGAACCAGTGGGCCTGGTGCGCTCTGAAAGCGAAGGGGTCCCCGTCCACGCGCCAGTTGAGCAGGAGATAGCCCAGGGCCCCCAGCAGGGGCATTGCCATAGCCGGGAGCCTCTTTATAAACTGCACCGGCTTTTCCAAAGGCCAATACTCTGAGATAAGCTCCACTACCGCCGGGACGATAACCAGTATGCCGGTCATGCGGGTCAGGGCGGCCAGGGCCCCCCACAGGCCGTACAGGAGCCAGCGCCTTTTTGAGGCATAGTAGCAGGCGGCCGAGGTGGTCAGAAGGAAGAGGCCCTCGGTCATTATAGTGCCGTAGAAGAAGGAGAAGGGGTATAGGGATAGGAGCAGGAGGGAGTCCCGGGCGGCGTCCCGGCCCAGGCGCTCACAGGCTATGCGGTACACATAGCAGCAGCCCAGGGCATAGCTCAGTATTGAAACCGTGAGGCCGGAGATAATAGTGTTCGGTATTATCAGGCGCACCAGCCGCGAGGCCCAGACATAGAGGGGGTAGAACACCAGGAAAAGGTGCCTGCCGTCCTCAATATATCTGGTATAGCCCTGCTCCGTCAGGTTTATATAGTGCTTACAGTCCCAGTGGGTGAACTTGCCGGGGAATCCCGAAAGGCCCTCGTCGCCGGAGAGCATGGAGCAGAGGAACATGACAAGGAGCATGAACAGCCGGAAGAGCACTGCAAAGTAAAATACCTTTACAAGGTCCCGCCTGGTGTAAGTCTTTTCTCCTTTACAGTCTGTGCTCCCCGGCGTGAGACAGCGGACAGTGACTGCCCCAAAGAGGGCAAGTATGGGCAGGGTCAGAAGGATATCAATAAGCATGGGCGGCGCTCCCCCTTTGGCACAATATATATGTATTGTACTATAATTTCCGGGAGTTTTCAAGGCTTCGGAGAAATTAGTTGCAAATCTCAAAAATATGTGCTATAATAATTTGGCAAGTCAACGTAGAGTTGGGATATGTGAGCGGACAGGTCTGCGCGGCGGGATGCCGTGAACCATGTCAGGCGGGGAACCGAGCAGCATTAAGCGGATGTTTCCGGGCGATGCAGGTCGCCTGTCCGCTCGCATATCCCGGCTTTTGTTTTGTGTGAGGTGGGTTTTCAATGTATAAGGTCCTCTATCGCAAGTACCGCCCCCAGGTCTTCTCCGACGTGGTGGGCCAGCCGCAGGTGACGGTCACCCTGAAAAACGAGCTCATGCGGGGCCGCGCCGCCCATGCCTACCTGTTCACCGGCTCCCGGGGCACAGGCAAGACCACCTGCGCCAGGATACTCGCCCGGGCGGTGAACTGCCTGCACCCTGTGGACGGGGACCCCTGCGGGGAGTGCGAGGTATGCAGGGGCCTTGAAGACGGCTCCATGATGGACGTGGTGGAGATAGACGCGGCGAGCAATAACGGCGTGGAGAGCGTGCGGTCCATTGTGGAGGAGTCGGTGTTCACGCCGGCGGGCGCAAAATACAGGGTGTATATTATCGACGAGGTCCATATGCTGTCGGGCGCGGCCTTTAACGCCCTTTTGAAGACCCTTGAGGAGCCCCCGGCGCATGTGATATTTATTTTAGCTACCACTGAGGTGCACAAGCTTCTGCCAACCATACTCTCCCGGTGCCAGCGCTTTGATTTCAGGCGCATAGACCCTGAGCTCATGGCGGCCCGGCTTATGGAGGTGGCGGGGCTGGAAGGGGCTGAGCTGGACCATGACGCGGCCCTGCTCATCGCCCGGGTGGCCGACGGGGCCCTCAGGGACGCCCTCTCCCTTCTGGACCAGTGCCTGGGCCGGGACCGGCATGTGACCCCGGATATTGTGTACGCCGCGGCGGGGCTGGCCTCCCGGGAGTATCTGGGGCGGCTGGCAGAGGCCGCTGCAGCCTGGGACCCGGCGGCGGCCCTGGGGATAATCGACCGGCTCCACAGGGAATCCAAGGACCTCTCGAGGCTCTGCGCGGAGCTGGCGGAGTACTTCCGGGGGCTCATGCTCTGCAAGATAATGAGGGACCCGGGGCCGCTGCTTCAGGCCTCCGGAGAGGAGGAGCGGGAGCTCCGGCGGCTCTCGGGGGCCATGGGGCTGGGGACGGTGCTCCGGGGGCTGGACCTGCTTGAGAACGCGCTGAACAGGCTCCGGGGCGGGGACCAGCGCGTTCAGCTTGAGATGGCTATGGTGAGGCTTTGCAGCCCGGAGCTGGACACAACGCCTGAGTCCCTTATCAGCCGTATTGAGGCGCTGGAAAGTGGTATTGCTTTACAGCGTGTGAGCGAGCCTGTAGCTGTAAAGGAAGAGGGCTTTACTGCTGAGCCTGAGCCCCCTGAGGCTGTTCCGGAGGCTGAGCCTGAGCCCGGGCCGAAGGAGCCGGAAGCGCCTAAGGCGGCAGCTCCCGCTCCCAGGGCCAGGAGGGCTGAGGGCGAGCCGGGGCTTGAGGAGCTGATAGCCGGAGCCCAGCGGTTCGGGGCGTGGCCGGACATCCTGCGTCAGCTCGGCACGGACAGCAAGAGCGTCGCCATGGCCTTTGAGGGCAGCAGCGCCTATGTTTCCGGGGACTATATGCTGATAGACGCGCCGGAGATAGCCTTTGAGCTGCTGAAAAAGGCCGACCAGCGGGCCAGGCTCAGGGAGGCCATCACCAGGGTGACCGGGCGGCCCTATAAGCTCGGGCCCTACCGAAAGCCCAAGTCCGACGTTAAGGAGGACCCCATAGACGAGCTAATGCGCCGGGCCAGGGCCGCCGGGGTGCCGGTGGAGGAGGAGTAGCGTAAAGCATTTGTACTTTACAGTAATAATATAAGTATTTATAATATTATAATATTGAAAGGAAGTAAAACTTATGAAAGCAAGACTGCCGCAAGGATATCAGACCCCGGGGGCCGCTAATCTACAGCAGCTGGCAAGGCAGGCCCAGAAAATGCAGGAGCAGATGGAGGCCATAACCGCCGAGCTTGAGGGGAAGGAGTACACTGCCTCCGCGGGGGGCGACGCCGTGAGGGCCACCGTTACCGGGAAGATGGAGGTCAAGTCCGTTGAGATAAAGCCTGAGGTCATCGACCCGGAGGACGCGGAAATGCTGGGGGATTTGGTGACTGCCGCGGTGAACGCCGCGCTGTCTGAGGCAGGGGCCGAGAAAGAGGAGAAGATGTCCGCTGTCTCCGGCGGCATGGGCATTCCGGGGATGTTCTGATGCCGAACTATATCGTAGCGCCATTGGACACGCTGGTGGACAGGCTTGAGTCCCTGCCGGGGATAGGCCATAAGACTGCCCAGCGGCTTGCATACCATATACTGAATATGTCTGAAAAGGACGCCCGGGCTTTCGCGTCCGCAATCACGGACGCCCACGAGAAGATACACTACTGCCGGGACTGCTGCAACCTCACCGACGGGGAGCTCTGCCCGGTCTGCCGGAGCGACAGGCGGGACAGGACAATCATCTGCGTGGTGGAGGAGCCCAAGGACGTGTTCGCCCTGGAGCGGGCGGGGGACTTCACAGGGCTCTACCACGTTCTCCACGGCACTATCTCGCCCCTTGCAGGGGTTGGGCCGGACCAGCTGAAGATAAAGGAGCTGCTGGCGCGGATGGACTCGGGGGTGCAGGAGGTCATCATGGCCACGAACCCCACGGTGGAGGGGGACGCGACGGCCCTGTATATCGCAAGGCTCCTGAGGCCCCTGGGCGTGCGGGTCACGAGGCTTGCCTACGGCATACCTGTGGGCGGGGATTTGGAGTACGCGGACAACGTGACCCTGCAGAGGGCGCTTGAGGGCAGGAGAGACCTATAAAACAGGGGGGTGGCTAAAATGCCCGAAAAACTCAGCACCAAAACCATAGCCCAAAACAAAAAGGCCCGCCACGACTACTTCGTGGAGGAGAGCATTGAGGCCGGCATAGAGCTTGTGGGCACGGAGGTAAAATCCCTGCGCCAGGGCCGGGCCAACCTCAAGGACTCCTGGTGCTCGGTGGTGGGCGGGGAGATGGTCCTGAACGGCTGCCATATCAGCGCCTATGAGCACGGCAACATCTTCAACCGGGACCCTATGCGCGTGCGGAAACTCCTTCTGCATAAGCGGGAGATAAACCGGCTGTATGGCCTTGTGAAGCAGCAGGGCTACTCCCTTATCCCCCTCTCCCTCTATTTTAAGGGGAGCCGGGTGAAGGTGCAGGTGGGCCTGTGTAAAGGCAAGAAGCTTTACGACAAGCGGGCCGACATGGCCAAGAGGGACGCCCAGAGGGATATGGAGCGGGCCATAAAGGAGCGCAACCGCTGATTTGCCCTAACTTTTTCCAAGACACGGCAAAAAACCGTGTCTTTTCTATTGCAATTCTTTTGATAATACTATATAATGTCCATAATATTATTCTATTCTGTCAAAATCGGCCCTCTGAACATGCAGGGGGCCAGGGAGAGGAAGCTTAGGTATGAAAAGAATTGCACTGTGCAGCGGCGACCCGGCCTTGCGGCAGCAGGGCGGGGCAATAATCACCTCGTTTCTGAAACGATACAGCGACAGCCCGGGCCCGGCCGCCGTCTTTGATGGCGTCCCCGGGCTTTTGGACGCTGTTGAGGGCGGCGAGGATTTCAGCCTGTACATTTTCGACGCTCTGAGGCCCGGCCATACGGGCCTTGACCTGTGCGTGCGCCTGAGGGAGCTGGGAGGCCGCGGGGCCATAATACGCCTGATTCCCCCCGGCGGCAGCGCCTCCTTCATGGACCAGGCGGTGGGGCGCCTATGTAAGCCCCTGGAACCTGAGGCTGTGTTCCGGGAGCTCAGCCGGGTGCTGGACTATATCTCCCTGCGGCAGTCCGCAAAGGCGTCTGTGGGTATGAGGGGAGGCCCGCGGGTCCTGTTATTGAGCGAGCTGCTATATGTGGACCTTCAAAACCGGGTCCTCCGCTATCACGCTTTGGACGGGAGCACCGCCGCCAGCACCACCCTGCGCATTTCCTTCCAGAAGGCCATAGCGCCCCTGCTCTCTGACGGCAGGTTCTTCCGGTGCGGCACGAGCCTTGCTGTGAACCTCCACCATGTGCGGGGCGTGGCCACGGAAAGCCTGCTCCTGGACAGCGGCGGCACAGTCCCCCTGACCCCGGGCATGTCCGGGGAGGCCAGGCGGCGCTGGGCCTCCTACTGGCGGGGCGACCCCATGGCCGAGACGGCTCCTGCCTGAAAATGTACATAAAATGCCCGCCCAGGCTTTCGTCCGGGCGGGCCGTTCCGCTTTTAGGGCATTATTTCAAGACACTTATAATATACCGTTTGTATACTATATTTATAGTATACTATAGTTCCTCTGTGATACTGCAAATCTCGTCTATCATGCCGCCCACGGTCTCTATTGCCTCAAGGAGTGGCCCGTCGGTGGAGATATCCACCCCGGCCATTTTTGCCAGCTCCAGGGGCGTGCCGGTGCTGCCCGCCCGCAGGACCTTCTTCCAGTCCTCAACGGCGGGGGCGCCCTCCCGCTCTATGCGCTTGCAGGCGGCGGTGGCCACGGTGAGGCCCGCGGAGTAGGTGTAGGAGTAGAGGCCCATGTAGTAGTGGGGCTGGCGCATCCAGGTGAGCTCAGCGCCGGGGGTGAGCTCCACCGCGTCCCCCCAGAACTTTTGGAGAGTGTCCTTCTTGATGGCGCTGAGGGTCTCGGCCTGGACGCTGCCTCCGGCGTCAACTATCCTGTAGACCTCCCGCTGGTAGGCGGCCTCGAGAAGGTGGGTGACGAAGTTGTGGTAGTAGGTGTTGCCCACCATATTGCTCAGCACCCAGCGCCTGAAACGCTTGTCGCCGCTGGTCTTCAAAAGGTAGCTTGCCATGATGAGCTCGTTCATGGTGGAGGGGGCCTCCACGAAGTAGGTGGAGACATTTGTGTCAAATATGGACTGGGCGGCGTTGCAGGCCTTGAAGTGCCCGGCATGGCCCAGCTCGTGGGCAAGGGTGAACACGTCGGACATGCCCCCGTGCCAGCTGAACAGTATGAAGGAGTGGCCGCCGTAGGGGCTGGCGCAGAAGCCGCCGGTGGATTTGCCCTGGTTCTGGGCGAAGTCCACCCAGCGCTCGGAATAGGCGTCCCGGACCATCTGGACGTAGTCCTCCCCGAGGATGGAGAGGCCCTTCTCGATATAGTTTTTGGAGTCCTCGATGGTGAGCTCGGGGGCGTAGCCCGGGTCCACGGGGAGCTTCAGGTCGGCGTAGGTCATCTTGTCCAGGCCGTGGACTTTCTGTATCAGCTTGGCGTAGCGGCGCATATGGGGGGCCAGCTTTGTCATGATAAGGTCTATCTGGCGGTCGTACATCTCCCGGGTCACGTGCTGGTCGAAGAGAAGGTAGTCGAAGACGGAGTCGAAGCCCCTAAGGGTCGCCATAGTCTTCTCCTTCTGGACCTGGCTCTGGTACGCCGCGGCAGTGACGTTCTGGTACTCCCGAAGCTTCTCGGAGAAGCACTTAAAGGCCTCCCGGCGCACCTCTGTGTTGGGCTCGTACTGGTACTTGTCCTCAAAGAGGGAGTAGCCCAGGGGGTGCTCCTCCCCCGCCGCGTTGAAGCTGGGGAAACGCATGTCGGCGAGCTTTGCCATGTTGTACACATTGTAGGGCGTGCCCAAAGTGGGCGACAGCGCCGCCAGCACCCTCTCGGTCTCGGGCTCAAGCTGGTGGGGTTTCCAGCGCAGGAGCTCCTTGAGGTAGCCGCAGTTGGGGCCGCCCCGGGCTATGGCAGCCTCCAAAACGCTGTCCGGCTGGGCGGTGAGCTCGCTGTCGATAAAGCTGAGCCTGCTCATGAGCTCGGCGCAGAGCCGGGACATGGCCTCGTCGTCCTCCTGGAGCTTCGGGTCGTTATAGTCCACAGAGGCCGCCAGGTTACGGTAGTTTGCCGCAAACCATAGGGTCTGCTGCCACTGTCTGAATAAGTCCAGGCAGTTGAGAATGCTCTCGGGAGTGTCGAGCCTGCCCTTGTACTCGCTCTCAATCTTGTCAGTCAGGGCCTTTGCCTTGTCTATGTCGGCCTGTAAATCGGCCTCGGTCTTGTACAGGGCGGTCAGGTCCCAGGTGAGCTCCTGGGGCACGTCCTTGCGGGTCAAAAGTTCCATTTTCGTCTCCTTTTCTTAATGTGAAATAAAATAACTTTTCAGCCACTCTGTCGAGCGCCTGAGGCATTCGAGCATGGGCCTTGCGCCGTAGTGCTCGATGGTGTAAGCGCCGCTGTATCCCCCGGCCCTCAGCTTGTCCAGCAGCTCCCCCATTGGTATCACCCCCGCGCCCACGGGGCTGGGGTGCATGGGCCTGCCGTCCATGGTGCTGCGCCCCTCTTCGCCGAAGTCCGCCTCGAGGGAGCGGTCCTTTAGGTGCACATGTCCTATGCGGCCCCGGAGCCTGTCATAGGCCGCGAGGGCGTCCTCCCCGGCAAAGTAAAAATTGCCGGTGTCAAAGCAGGCCGTGAGCCCGGGCACAGCGTCCATAAAGCGGAGCATACCGGCGCTGTCCCTTATGGGGGAGCTCTCGTTGTCGAAGTCCTCCATAGTGAGGGCGAACCCGGCCCTGTCAGCCAGCCCGGCGAGCCGTCTGGTGCAGTCTGTCATCTTCCGGGTTACGCTCTCAGGGTCAGCGTCCTTTGGTATGAAGCCGGGGATTATCAGCAGGGTCTTCGCCCCTATGGCCCCCGCGTCCCGGAAGATTTCCCCCGCCCGGGCCTCCACGCCGTCGTCCCTCTCAAAGCTGAAAAAGGCTGGCATGGCGGTAACGCCCATCCCGGCGCCCGCAAGCTCCCGGGAGAGCTCGTCCGCCCTGCCCTCTGTATTAAAGCAGGAGACCTCAAGGGCCGTGACCCCCAGCCTCTTTGCCTCAGATAGCGCCTCCGGGACAGAGCAGCCCTCCTGCTTTGATATTTCAAGTATATGGTCGTAAAATGTGGCGATGACCGGCTGTTGCATAGGGGCCCTCCTTATGTTATGATATATCTGTCACGCGTCCCGGCCGCAGCACTTTTTGTACTTCTTCCCGCTGCCGCAGGGGCAGGGGTCGTTGCGGCCTATCTTCGGGCCCTTCACCACGGTCTTGGACTGCTTCTGCTCCCTGTAGAGCTCACGGCGGCGCTCCTCTGTGAGCAGGGGCTCCCACTCAGGGAGGGTATAGAGCCACTCGGCCTTGGCCTCCACCATGTTTTTATAGAGCAGCTCCTTGTCATAGGCAAGGCTCACCTCCGAGGCGGCCTCGATAGTCTCCAAATCGTTGGGGTTTTTAAGGCTGTCGTTTATGCCGTCGAGAAAGCCTGTCATGGTGATAAGGTCCACCCCGAACTTTTTGGCGTAGGACTGGACGGTGCTCTTTCGGGGCTTGCTCTGAAGTATAGCCTTATAAAACTCCGTCTCCTGCTTAAAATACTCCTGCCAGAATTTCGCGCCCTTCTCCTGCTGCTGCTCCTGCGCGTAGGTACGCCACTGCTCCAATAGTGCCACTTGATACTCCTCCTCCGGAAAATTATGCTATAATATTAGCATAGTAATCCGGGGCTGTCAACAAACCGGAATAAAGTTAGGGGGCTCAAATATGCCGAAAATAATACTTCCGGGGCATATCGGCAAAATTCTCGCCCGCCTGGAGGGCCGGGGCTTTGAGGCCTGGTGCGTGGGGGGCTGTGTCCGGGACGCTTTGCTCACACGGGAGCCCTCGGACTGGGACATTGCCACCGCCGCCCTGCCGCGGGAAACTATCGCCTGCTTCCCGGAGCTCAAGGCCCTTGAGACCGGCATTGTCCACGGCACCGTCGCCCTCATGACCGAGGGGGGGCCGGTGGAAGTCACCACCTATCGGGTGGATGGGGAGTATACAGGCCACCGCCGCCCTTTGGATGTGAGCTTTTCCCGGGACGTCAGGGAGGATTTGGCCCGCCGGGATTTCACCGTGAACGCCATGGCCTGGCACCCGGCGCGGGGCCTTCTGGACCCCTTCGGCGGGCGGGAGGACCTTCGTGCCCGGCTGCTCAGGTGCGTGGGGGACCCCTCCCGCCGCTTTGACGAGGACGCTTTGAGAATACTCCGGTGCGCGCGCTTCTCGGCCGTACTCGGCTTCCGGATTGAAGAGGGCACCCTCTCCGCGGCCCTTTCGAGCCTTGGGCTCATAGGGGGGCTCTCCGGGGAGCGGGTGCGGGATGAGCTGACAAAATTACTGTGCGCGCCGGGGGCCGGCGGTGTGCTGGGGCTGTACCCGGAGATAATCCTTGCGGCCCTGCCGGAGCTTTCCCATCTTCCGGAGGTCTCGGAGGCTCCCCCCTCCCCCCTGCCCCGCTGGGCGGCGCTGCTCAGGGACTGCTCCGACGGCGCTGCCCGGGGGCTCCTTACGAGGCTCAGATTCCCCTCCCGGGAGATTTCCGAGATAGCGCGCGCGGTCCGTCAGCTGCCCCTCGCGCCGAAGGACGAGCCCCTTGCAAAGCGCCTTGAGCGGGCGGGCATGACCGTCTCCGGGCTGAAAATCTCCGGGAGGGACCTGCTGGGGCTGGGGTACTCCCCCGGGCCCGGGGTTGGGGCTGCCCTTGAAAGCCTCCTTCGGGGAGTTATCTCCGGGGAGCTCATAAATGAGCCCGGCGCGCTCCTTGAACACGCCGGAAAAATTATGTAGGACCTCCCAAAAATCAGGAGGCCCTATGTTTTGCCCTTCGCTCTGTTTAGCTGAACCGGGGCGGCTCGCCCCCATGGGGTTCTCCCCCATCGGGCCCGTTACCCCGGGGGTCCTGGCCCCCAAGGCCGAAGCTGATGGACAGGGCCTGGTTCACCCGGTCCATGGAGCCCTGGTCCAGGCGGCCCATCTTCTCCCGGAGCCTGTGCTTGTCAAGAGTGCGCACCTGCTCCAGGAGCACCACCGAGTCCTTTATGAGCCCGCTGCCCTGGGCGTCCACCTCGATATGGGTGGGAAGGCTGGCTTTGTCCCGCTGGCTGGTGATGGCCGCGGCTATCACCGTTGGGCTGAAGCGGTTGCCCACGTCGTTCTGGATTATGAGCACGGGCCTGACGCCCCCCTGCTCCGAGCCCACAACAGGGCTCAAGTCGGCATAGTAAATATCTCCTCTGTGCACGTTCACGGCTTTTCACTCTCCAAAAAGATTTTGTCGGGGATATTATTGCCCTCTTTGGATGGGTTTAATCATTCCGTTTCATTCTATGCCGCCCAGCCTCTTGTTGACTTTTTCCCCGGGGAAAGGTATACTGTATAATAAACCTGAAAACCATAAAGAGGTAAGCCTATGATAACTTCTTCCCCCGGGGCCCCGGACCTGCGCCAGGGCCCCCCAAAGATATGCATACCCCTAACGGCCGGGGACATAGCCGCCTTTTCCACCCAGATTCTGCAATGCGAGGCCCTTCCCGGGGACCTTTACGAGTGGCGGCTGGACCGCTACTCCGGGGACATAAGCCTGGGCCTGCAGATATACGGCAAAGCCACCGGGCGCCCGCTGCTGTGCACTGTCCGCACCCGCTCCCAGGGGGGCGAAGCGGACCTTGACAGGGAGGGGTATGTCCGGCGTGTCTCGGAGCTCATTGAGCTTGGGGAGCTCTTTCAGCTTATCGACATCGAGCTCTGGGCCGGGGACGATATAGTGCGGGAGCTTGCTGACGCCGCCCACAGCAGGGGCCTTTCAGTTGTGATATCCCAGCACAGCTTTACGGACACCCCTCCAAAAGGGGAGATGACAAAGACCCTTGTCCATATGCACGAGCTGGGGGCCGACTTCCCGAAGCTCGCCGTGACCCCCGCCTCCCCCTCCGACCTGTTCGACCTCATGTCCGCAAGCCGGGAGGCGTTTGACAGGATAGGCCCGGTGATAACCATGAGCATGGGGCCCCTCGGACAGCTCAGCCGCATAGCCGGGAGCCTCACCGGCTCCTGCATAACCTTCGGCGCGGGGGCGGAGGCCTCGGCCCCAGGTCAGCTCGGGGCTGTTGAGCTAAGAAAAATGCTGGACATTCTGGGGCGCGGCCTTACAAAGGAGACGACAGAGTATGAATGACAGAAATGACATAGATTCCATTTTGAACTCCATGTTCAGCGGGGGCAGGCTCAATGTGAAAAGCCCCGCCGCTAAAGAAGCCGAGAAATCCCTTGAGGCCGTGGAGAGGGCCCAGCAGGACATGAGCCAGTCCCTGCAAAAGAGCATAGAGCGTATGCAGGCGGACATGGCGGACCTTGAGCGGCACCTTGAGAGCGACGGGGTGACAGCCGGCACCTCTGGCAACTCCGGCGGGGCCGATGACATGAACGCCGCCTTCGAGAAGGCCCGGGCCGAGGCCCTCTCTGTGGTCATCGGGCAGGATGAATTTGTGAACGGCCTGACTTTAGCCTTCAAGCGCCCCTTTGTGGCGGGCCAGCCTGACCATCTGCCCCTGTGCCGGGCGGCCCTTCTCGGGTGGGGCGGCACAGGGCGGCGGAGCGCTGTTGAGGCCCTTACTGCCTCCCTGGGGCGGCAGGGGGTGCTGAAGACCCCCAAGACCTCCCATATAGACCTGTCCGCGTACAGCGCCCCGGGCTCGGAGAAGCTGTTCGTCCAGGACCTGTTCAGCGCCCTGAAGGGGGGCGCCTCCTCCCTGGTCTTTGTGAACTGCCAGAAATGCCACCCCTCGGTGCTGCCCCTGGTGTTCTCGGCATTCAGCACCGGCAGCGTGCCCCTGCCCGGACGGTACGCGGAGCAGAAGGGGCTTCTGATAGACGTGGGCACGGCTTTGGCCCCCGGAGCGGTGTCACAGCTCTCTGCGGGGGGCAGGTATCTTTTCCTGCTGGCCGGCCCGGACCCTTTAAAGCTCAGCGGGGCCTTCGGCAGCGTGTTCATGTCCGGCCTTGACGACGTGCTTTCCACCGGGGACTTCTCCCGGGAGAGCCTTGTAAGGATAGCTGAGCTGCGCCTTAACGAGCTCAGGGAGCGCGCGGGCAGGCAGCTCTCCTTTACCCTCAGCTTCGGCAGGCCCGAGGCCGAGGCCCTGGCCTCAAAGTACGACCGCGAGCGGGGGGCGGCGGCTATTGGCAGCGCCGCGGACCTTCTCTATAAGGCCATGAGCGAGGAGAAGCTGCGCCGGTCCCTGGGGCCAGCGCAGGCCTGCCTCAAATCGGGCGAGTTGGGGCTGTACGCGGAGTATAGGGCCGAGGGCGCGCAGGGCAGGATAACGCCCGGCATCCCTGACGATACCCGGAACGCCGCGGAGCTGGCGGCGGTGAAGGAGGAGCTCTCGGGGATAACCGGCCTTGAGAGCGTGAAGGAGTATATCCTCTCCCTTGAGGACAACTTCCGTATGCAGCGCCTGAGAAAGGAGCGGGGCATGAAGGCCGGGACCCCCAGCATGCACATGATATTCACCGGCAATCCCGGCACAGGCAAGACCACCGTGGCAAGGATAACGGCAAGATACCTCAAGGCCATGGGGGCCCTCTCGGGAGGGCAGCTGGTGGAGGTGACGAGGGCCGATTTGGTGGGCCAGTACGTTGGCCATACAGCCCCCCTCACCCAGAAGGCCATACAGTCCGCAATGGGCGGGGTGCTCTTTATCGACGAGGCCTACTCCCTCTACAGGGGGCGGGACGACAGCTTCGGCCTTGAGGCCATAGACGCCCTTGTGAAGGGCATGGAGGACCATCGGGACCGGCTGGTGGTGATACTGGCCGGGTACTCGAGGGAGATGGAGGAGTTCTTGACAGCGAACTCCGGCCTTCGCTCCCGCTTCCCCAATATAATCGAGTTCCCCGACTATACCCCGGAGGAGCTCCTTGAGATAACCGAGAGCATTGCCTCGAAGATGGGCTACAGGCTGGACCCGGGCTGCCGGGGGCCCCTTATCGAGCACTACACCCGCCGGCAGATATCCGGTGACCCGAGGGTCAGCGGCAACGGCCGCATGGCCCGGAACCTGGTGGAGGCGGCGGTCATCGCCTGCTCAAGGAGGAATATGCGGGCCGAAGACGGGGAGCGGGACCTTGAGCTGCTGCTGCCTGAGGATTTTGACGTGGAGGAAAGCTATGACGAACTTTTCCAGGATATTTAGGCGCTTGACGGTACTGGCTTTGACCCTGACATTGGCGCTCGCCTCCTGCAAGGGCAGTTCCGGGCCCTCGGGCCAGCCGGTGCACGCAACGGAGGACTTCCGGGTAGTCTGCCTGTACGGGTCCTATGCCGAGGCCTGGCTGCTGTCGGGAGGGAAGCTTGTGGGCGTTACTGAGGACGCTGTGAAGGAGCGGGGCCTGGACGTGGGGGACGCTGAGATAATCGGCACGGTGAAGGAGCCCAGCGCCGAGGCAGTCATTGCCCTCAGTCCGGACCTGGTGATATTCTCTGAGGATATCGCCGGGCAGGCGGATATGGTGGACGTGCTCACAAACGCCGGGATTGCCGTCAGCGGCTACAGAGTCGATACCTTTGAGGACTATTCCAATCTGATGAGGGACTTCTGCGAGATGAACGGACATAAGGAGCTCATTGAGGAATATGTGGACAAGCCCAGAGAGCAGATTGAGTCCGCAAAGGAGAAGTACGGCTTTAAGGGGGACGGCCCCCGGGTGCTGCTCATACGCGCCTTCTCCTCAGGGATAAAGGCCAAGACCGACGACGAGCTGGCGGGGGCCATATTAAAGGACCTTGGCTGTAAAAATATAGCCGACGAGCACCCCTCCATGCTCGAGGACCTGAGCCTTGAGGAAGTGATAAGCGCGGACCCGGAGTTTATCTTCGTGACCACCATGGGCAAGGAGCAGGCGGCCCTGGACTATCTACAGGGCCAGATTGAGGCGAACCCCGCCTGGGAGGGCCTTACGGCCATTAAGGAGGGCCGTTTCCACGTGCTGCCCAAGGACCTTTTCCACTATAAGCCCAACCACCGCTGGGGGGAGAGCTATGAGTACCTGGGGGAGCTCCTGGGTGAGTAAGGGCGGGTGCAAAAAAGGGCTGCCTGCCGGCGCTAAGCTGGCGGTACTGGCAGCCCTTGTGTTGTTGTGCGGGATTTTAGGCGTGGGCCTGGGGTCCACTGTGATAGACCTTCCCGCCGCTTTGAGACAGGTTTTAGCCGGGGACCTCGGCTCCCCCGGGAGCCGGATACTGCTGTACGTGCGCCTGCCCAGGGTCTTCGCGGCAATGCTGGCGGGCTCGGCGCTGTCTGTGAGCGGTATGCTCATACAGGCTGTGCTGAGAAACCCCCTTGCCGCCCCCAATGTCATAGGCGTGAACGCCGGGGCCGGGTTTTTCACCTTTTTAGCCCTCGCCATACTGCCCGGGGTCCGGGGGGCGGCCCCCCTGGGGGCCTTCCTGGGGGCCCTTGCCGCCGTGCTCCTGGTATGCGCGGTGTCCGCAGGGACGGGCAGGCTGACCATCATACTCAGCGGCGTGGCGGTGAGCAGCATTTTCACCGCCGGGATAAATACCGTGAAGACCTTTTACCCCGACACCCTCTATAACGGCAGCACCTTTTTGATAGGGGGCTTCTCAGGCGTGTCCCTCTCGGACCTCTCCCCCGCCTGGGCCATGATTTCAGGGGCCCTCGCCATTTCCTGGCTCATGTCCGGGCAGGCTGACCTTCTGGGGCTCGGGGAGGCCCCTGCAAGGAGCCTTGGCATGAACGTGGGCCTTGCCCGCTTCGGGCTGATAATCCTCTCCTGCGTTCTGGCCGGGAGCGCGGTGAGCTTTTCTGGGCTGCTGAGCTTTGTGGGGCTTTTGGCGCCCCATATGGTGCGCAGGATTTTCGGGGAGGCGAAGACCTCCCACCGGACGCTCATTCCCGCCGCCGCGCTGCTGGGCGCGGGCTTTGTGGCCCTGTGCGACCTTCTCAGCCGTATTCTTTTCGCCCCATATGAGCTGCCGGTGGGCATACTCCTGAGCGCCCTGGGGGGCCCCTTCTTCCTGGCGCTGTTACTTCGGGAGAGGAGGCGGCGGCTATGATAAGCCTCAGGCATATCTCGGCCGGGTACCCGGGCCGGGAGGTCCTTCGGGACGTGAGCTTCACAGCTCCGAAGGGAAAGGTCACCGCCCTGGTGGGCCCCAACGGGTGCGGCAAGACCACCCTATTACAGGCGGCCTGCGGGCTCATACGCCCCTCAGGGGGCGAAGTGCTCCTGGACGGAAAGCCCCTGGGGTCCTATAAGCGCCGGGAGCTGGCCCGGCTCATATCCCTGCTGCCCCAGACCAGGGAGGTCCCCTCGGTGACTGTGGAGCGGCTGGCGGCATACGGGCGGTACCCCCATCTGGGCCCCGGGAAGGTGCTCTCTGAGGCGGACCGGCGCTTAGTCCAGGAGGCCCTCAGGCAGGCGGGGGCCTATGAGCTTCGGCACAGGGAGCTTAAAGAGCTCTCCGGCGGCGAGCGCCAGCGGGCATATATCGCCATGGCCCTCTGCCAGGACAGCGGCGTACTACTGCTGGACGAGCCCACCACCTACCTGGACATCGGCCAGAAAAACCAGGTGATGGAGCTGATAAGGGAGCTGAACTCCCGGGGCAGAACGATTCTTACCGTGCTCCACGACCTGCCCCTGGCCTTCGGGTACAGCGACTATATCGCCGTCATGCAGGATGGCAGGCTCGAGGCCTTCGGCCCTCCGGACGAGGTTAGGGAGGCTGCAGCCAGGGTCTTCGGCGTGAAGCAGGCTGTTGTGGCCCTTGAGGGCAGTGAACAGATAATTTTCTACTAATTACCAAATTATAATAAAATATTATATAATATCGACTACTCTCAATACCCCGTCCCCTGCCGTGAACCTCACCTGGACCCCCGCAAAGCCCATGCCGTAGACCCTCTGAGGGTCGCTGTGGTAATGGGGGCGGGGGTCCGCCGCGAGCACTGCAAGCAGCGCCTCCCGGGAGCCCTCGGGCACCCGCTCAAGGAGCTCCGGCGGGCAGTCCACCCTGAGGGGCTCCCAGGGGGTCTCGTCGGTGAAGCCTCCCCTGGCGCCCTCTATGCAGTCCGCGGAGGGCAGGTAGGGCTTTATGTCAAATATTGGCGTGCCGTCCACCATGTCCGCTCCCCGGACTATGAGCTCCGGCCCGTCGGGCCCGTCCAGCTCTACGCTCTCCAGCTCCACACAGGAGAGCCCCAGCCGATTGGGCCGGAAGGGCGAGCGGCTGGCAAAGACCCCCACCCTCCGGTTGCCCCCAAGCCTCGGCGGGCGCACCGTGGGCGACCATTTCCCCTCCGGGACCTGGGAAAACTGCCATATGAGCCAGAGGTGCGAGAAGCCCTCAATGCCCCGAAAGGCCTCTGGGACCCTGTATTCAGGCTCGAACACCACCCTGCCCCGAAGGGCGGCAGCCACCCCGCTCTGGCGGGGCACGCCGAACTTTTCGGGGAAGTCGGTTTTTACATGGGCGATGGGGGTGATTGTCATGGGGGTGCTCCTTTATGCTGGGCTGCGGGGGTTTAGTTAAAATCAAAGGACGGCTATTTCGACACTGGTTTTGTGTCGGAGATAACCGTCCTTATCTTGGCCTTACCATGCTTAAAAGATGCCCGGGGCGGTTGGAAGGCTAAAAAGCCCAGTATTTATGCGGTTTTCCAGGCTTTAGAAATACCGTCATTTGAACTATGACTTAACAGATGCCACTTTTCATGCTCCAATTGTAAAACGGTTCGAACCCATTACTGACAAAAATCCAATCCCACTTTTTCCTCGGTATCTCCAAAATCCTGCTCACAAACGATAGTCAAATACTCATCCAGCCGCTGGCTTTCCAGCTCGGTTACCATCTCTGCAAAAGGCCGCAAATTCTGGTCAACGGCATATACATCCAGCGCCTCAAAGTATTCAAGGCGTTTTTCTTTTTCAATCGAGACAGGCAGAAAACCTGCGTGCATCAGCTGATAGTTCATGAGCATCCGGGCCGTCCTGCCGTTGCCGTCGGTAAAGGGGTGGATACGCACAAACTCGGCGTGCGTCCAGGCCGCCATTACAATAACATTCAAATTCCGGGGGTTATGCAGCGCGGAGCAGAACTCTTTGACCTGCCAGTACATCTCACTGGGGGGCGGAGGTTTGTGATTTGCTCCCGTGATACGCACCTCGACATTACGGTAAACACCGCCAGTCTGGATATTCTCCATAAGCCGCGCATGGATTTCCTTGATTATCTGCTCGTCCAGCGGTTTTCCCTTTGCTATACAGTCCTTCACATAGTTGAATGCCCTAGCGTGGTTTGCAACTTCGTATATCTCCCGGAGGGTCTTGCCGCCCACCGACAGCCCATCCTCCAGAATTGCTTTTGTTTGGATGAGTGTCAGAGTATTGCCTTCGATGGCAGTGGAGTTATGAGTGTATTCAATCTCAAACGCCTTGTCAAACTTGGATATGACTTGGTCAGGGATTCCCGGCAGAATTTCCTGTAGCTGCCTGCGCTTTTTGCACAGAATTTGATAATCTACCGGACTACCTTCCTCCCTTGTGCAAAGCGTCATATAATCCATGGCACTCACCTCCACCGAATTTATGTGTTGATGCACATTTATGAATCCCCACTTTGAAGGAAGGAGGGTTTACTCACCCTCCGCAATTTTTTTGACTTCGTCCAAATCAAGGCTGCAAACGTCAGCAATTTCTTCCAAAGACATGTCCCGCGCCAGTAACTTTTTTACCATGCCAACATGGGCATCATGCGCGCCCTCCTGCCGCCCAATCCACCGTTCATCCTTCAGCTTCGCCGCCAGGGTCATAAGTCTCCCCACCTTTCCTTTGTCGGCTTTTATGTCCTCCACAGCCCGGTCAATCTGCGTCAAATACTCCGAGCCTGAGATGTCGATTGCCAGCTTTCGATACCTCGCGTTGACATACCGCAGAAACTCCAGCGCCGGTTCGCTCATGTTCCTAACCGTAAACGCGGCATTCAAAATATAAGCATGAGAGCCGTCCTCATACTGCAAATCCTCCGCACCGTCGATCACAGACTTGCGCTTATACAGTGCCAGCCCCCGGTCATAGTAATCATCCGTGCAGACAAAAATCACATAGCTTTCTCTGAGCTGCCGGTAACTCTCAGCCGGTTCCAGCGTCCTGCGGTCAATGCTGCTCTGGTAGAACCGAATGCGCTGCTCCAAGTCATACGCGTGACCGGTCTGCATCTCAATGTCATACCGGGTTTCATCGGCGTCCGCCAGAGCCACATCCAGCCGGATGCCATGCAGGTTGATGCCGTCCTTCATGTCCTGCTGACGTTCGATATAGGTGATATCCGCAATCTTCTTCTCAAGCACCGCCTCCAGAAACGGCTTTACATTCTCAGGCTGGCGCATGACCTCAGAAAAGACCAGGTCGTTGGCCAGCGAAATATCAGCTAGGCTTATGCCCATGGGAACCACCTCTCTGTTATCATTATACCCGAACCGGGCGAAAAAAGCAACCGTTTTTCCTTACCTATCGTCTTCTTCATCTGCCGGGCCTCTATCCCATACACTGCCCGCTGCCCGGCTGTTCTTCCCCGGACTGCGTTCTGGTCCACATTGCCTCCACCTGGGCATAGGCGTCATTCAGAGCCAAGCACCTATTCTTTTCATCCGCCCACCGTTTGAATGCGTCAAAGTCCATGCCCTTTTCCAGCAGCATGGCAGCAGCTTCTGTGTAATTGCCGGAAAGACAGGCTCTCATTGCCCCATAGTCATCCGGGCTGACCCGCATACCCAGCCGCAGCAGTTCGGCGGGCAGTGAGTCCAGGCCGTCATCAATGCAGGAATCTATGATACACTCTGCTGAATCTCCCGCATTCATGCCTTTCTGCGCAAGCCTGCAAGCAAAGTCAGTATCTTCGTATTCTACGGCCTGTAAAAGCAGACTGGCAGGTATCGCCTCCACCTGCCGGGGAGTGCAGCAGTCTATGATTTTTTGGGTGATGTGGGGGTAGTATTGATAGGCACACTCGGCAATATCGCCGTAAAAGCTATCCGGCAGGTCTTCCACATGGCTTTCAGCCTGCTCCAGCATGAACATTACCTTTTCGGGGTCGGCTGTTTCTATCGCGTTTTGGCAGGCTTTTCGGTAGATATCCAGTGGAAAGACGGGGAATTCTTCCAGGATGAGCCTGGTCATTACATATCCCGCCTCGCCAGGGCGTTCGGCTGCTTCTAAAAGCAGCTCGGTATGGGGCATATCCTTGCTGCCCGCATATTTCACTCCTTCTTTTTTTGTGAGCTTGGCTTGATTGGTGTGGATGTTATGACAGAACGCCTTAAGGATTGTGGAGGCAATCATGGCCGCCCAGTTCAGGTCCTTTCCCTTCTTGAAGCTGCTCACAAAGAAAAGGTCGTTGACGACCTTTTTCTGCTCCTCATCCCGCCACCGAAGGTACGCCTCCAGACAAACGCCGCGCGGCTCGCTACAACCTATGGCGCAGACAATTTCGGCTCCCTCGGGGATTTCCCGGCCGTTTTCCCATTCCAAGCAGAGGTCCAAATTACCTCTTGGAAGATATCCCATCTTCTCCAGATAATACTGCACTTCCTCGTAAATCCCCTGGGCGGTGGGCTGGCCTGCATATTTCACCTTTTTATGGTCCTGTTTGGGCTGTTGATTTGATTCGGTCATATTTTTCGCTCTCCCTTCTTTTCTTTATGGGCCGTGCTCCATGGAGCATAGCAGCCATCATTTTCCAGCGCCGCCTCTATCAGCCGGACAAGCAAATCCTTCTGCTTGACCTGATGGCGCTTGAGGTACGCTTTTATGCGCTGATAGGTTTCCTCGGGCATCTGAACGGTTATCGTCTTCATGTTTACCATAGTGTGAACCTCCAGTTTCTCAACACATCTGCATCCCACCGTCCTGCTCGGTTTCATCCGGACCTTCCGGGCCTGAGACGGGTCCAGCACTGACGGCTTCTGCTTGCCTCTCCACTCTCACGCGGTTTTGCACCTCTGAGGGGCTTTCCCCGCTCAAAGGGCGAATGCAGTCGAGCTTCCCCGCCGCATAGATGGCGTTATCGTTCAACTGCCGCTGCCAGGCCCCCGCGCTGGGCGCCCAGCGAAAGCCGTTACTTTTCAGCTCGGCCCGGGTTTCCTCGTCCGGCTTATCATCAAAGATGATTTGCAGGCGGTTGTCCTCTTTGTTGGCCTCGACCCTGCCGCCATCGAAATCCCAGCCGGTGTAGCCTATTTCTTTCTGCCGGGTCAGCGAGGCAATGCGTTCCTTCACGCGCCGAATCTCGGCATTGTTGTTGGATAAGGCCCAGGAGGGGTAGGGCTTTTCATCTGTGCGCCAAGAGCTTTCCATGTCGGACTTCAGCTTGCTGAGCACATCCTCTGAGATATCAGGACAGCCGTCCAGAGTTTTATGCTTGCGGTAGTAAGTGTTCACCGCTTTCATCTTCTCTTGGGCGCTTTCCAGACTGGCCAGCTTACGGGCGTATGTATCCAGCAGGCGGTCAATCTTCTCATGGTAAATGGGGTCGACCCGGCATTTTTGGCGTTCTGCAAGCGCGGTGGCCTCGTCAACGCAGCGGCGGTATTCCTCTGTGGCACTGCCGGGCCTGTAGTCGGAGAAACTGTTCATCTCTTTGGCCCGCTTGGCTGCATCCTCGTTTATAGGATAGTAAAATTCTTTGCGCTTATCCATTCCCGAACCTCCAAATCTCACAGTGCCGGGGTTCCATACCCCAAAATCTGATAGTTGCCCACAGGATAACTGTTCCTCTCACAGGCATCGCCGGAGTTGCCCTCGATGGTATAGACCCTGCCGCCCTCGACCTTCTCCACTATGCCAACGTGGTCGGAGTTGCCGTCCTGGACACCATCCTCCACCCAATCGAAGAAGATTATCATACCAGACCCCGGCGTGGCGCTGCCGTCCAGCCATTGTCCTCTAGCCTTGAACCAGTCCACTCCATCTCCGCACCCAGCAAACTTCGGTATAATGCCCTTGTCAATGTAGCCGCACTGGTTAGCACACCACGAAACAAAGCAGGCGCACCACTCTACCCTACTGCCAAAACCGTACCAGCTCCAGTATGGTTCGCCGCCCACGCTGCCGAGCTGAGACTTTGCTATCTCCACCAGCTGATGGTTAGCGTAGTTCATGATTGCTGAGAAGTCCTCCGGGTCGAGCTCAGTGCCGAAAGCGGCGTTGACCTCGGCTATTAGTTCCTCGGGCGTCCTGCCAGCCATGGCGGCGTGGAGGGCGTTCACGGTGTCCTCGATGAGGGTTAGCTCGTCGACCTGCTCCTCTGTCAGGCTGAGAATGACTTTCGCCTGCACCTCCGGGCTGGTGAAGTCCGCATCCTTCATACTGACCACCGCCGCCAATGCTACAGATGGGAAAAGTATCAGCATAAATAATGCCACCAGCAGGCAGGCTATTTTCTCCCAATTTCTCTTGTCCAAAAGTATGGCGACGGCTATCTTTTTCAGCGCCGCGCCGATGGTTGCGCT
>JAETSR010000006.1 GCA_021769555.1 Clostridiaceae bacterium | reverse complement strand
GTCTGGATTTCGGGGCGGGGGAGAGGGGCGATTGTCGGTCTGTGGCGGCATTTCTCTGGTGGTGAAACGCTTGACATAAATTCTGGCTGGCTTGCCCTGGCCCTGCTTGACCCTCTGTATCAGACCAATGCCCTTGCCGCTGTCCAGCTCTGCCAGCAGCTTGACCGCCTTATCGTTGCCACAATTAAGGGCTTCCTTTATCTCGTCCAGTGGGTAGTAGATGAACACCCGGTTTTCCTCGTCATACCAGCCGTTCCGGGCAGACAAACCCATGCGGTCAAGCATAAGGCCATAAAGCAGCTTGGCGTCGGTGGAGACGTGCTTGAACTCCGGGCCCACAATGAGCTGCCGCGGGATGCGGTAGAAGCTGAATTGTTCTGATTCCCCGCCGTAAAAATATTCAAAGTCAGGGCGGTCTTTTATGGGGAAAACTCCTTTCTGTTATGATGGTATCTAAAAATGGGCATGAAAAAAGGGGCGTTCAAAAAGTCTGAACGCCCCATGGGGGAGTGTGCTTGCGTGGCCGGAATATGCCAGTCTGCGAAACACACATACGAAAAAAGGCTCGTTTCTTTTTGAAACAAGCCTTTTCCCTCGTATACAAAAGTACAGGAAAGAAAATTCTTTCCTGTACTTTCTGGTGGAGATAAGCGGGATCGAACCGCTGACCTCTTGAATGCCATTCAAGCGCTCTCCCAGCTGAGCTATACCCCCATATAAACTTTTCCCACGCTGTCCCTCAGCGCCTGATTATAATACCACATTCCTTCCTATTTTGCAACCCCTTTTTTCAAAAAAATTCAAAAAATTTTAGCGGAGCAAGCAAGATTGTCTACCAAAATAAAAATTTAGGGTTGACAATACGGCGGCCTTATGCTACAATGTGGAAAAAACAGGAGGTGCTATGCTTTGGATATATCGGACCGGGTGCTTGAGATACTTAGGAAAAACCGGCTGGATGTCTCAGGCGAAGTCATTGCCGCCGAGCTCGGCATTAGCCGAAGCGGGGTCTGGAAGGCCGTGAGAAAGCTTCGGGAGGACGGGTACCATGTGGAGGCCGTGACGAACAGGGGCTACAGGCTTGTGTCGGAGAGCGGGGTGTTCGCCCCGACGAATATCCGGCGGCTGATTGGGCCGGATATTGGGAGCATTGAAATCGACATCCGCGAGGAGGTCAGCTCCACCAATACGGTGCTCAAGGAGCTGGCGGAGCAGGGGAGGCCTGAGGGGCTGGTGCTCATTGCCAAGCGCCAGTCCCGGGGGAAGGGGCGGCTCGGACGGTCATTCTACTCCCCTGAGGGGCTGGGGCTCTATATGAGCATACTGCTGCGCCCGGAGCTCCCCGCTGAGGACTCGCTCTCCATAACCACGGCGGCGGCGGTGGCGGTGGCTGAGGCTGTCAGCAGCATAACCGGGCGGCAGGCCATGATAAAATGGGTCAACGACGTGTATCTTGAGGGCAGGAAGATATGCGGGATACTGACCGAGGCCGCCATAGATTTTGAGAATAACGGCCTTAATTACGCGGTGCTGGGCATAGGGGTGAACATACTCGAGCCCCCCGGGGGCTTCCCGCCGGAGATAGCCGAAGTGGCGGGGGCGCTGTACAGGGAAGAAGCCCCTGTGGACGCCCGCACAAGGCTGGCCGCGGAGATACTGAGCCGCTTCTTCGCCTTCTACCGGGCCCTGCCAAAGCGGAGCTATATGGAGGAATACAAAAAGCTCTCCCTGCTCACCGGCCTGGAAATCACATTCCAGCAGGGCCGGGAGTCCTGGGAGGGCACGGTGCTGGGCATTGACGATGACGCCCGGCTGATAGTGCGGCTGCCCTCAGGCGAGGAAAAATCCTTTGCCGCGGGCGAGGTCAGCATTGTCAAAAAAGGACTTCTTGAGAACATTCAAAAATAATAATATAAATAATATTAAAGAAACAGGAGCGGATAATATGGAACATAACAAGGATAACATAAGGCGTACAGTGCTCACAGGCGTAATGGCGGCAGTTCTTGCGGTGCTGTCTCAAATCTCCGTCCCAATGCCCACCGGGGTGCCCGTCACCCTTCAGACCTTCGCCGTGGCCCTGTGCGGATACCTGCTGGGCCCGGCGCTGGGCACCCTGGCAGTGGGCGTATACCTGGCCCTCGGCGCAGTAGGCGTGCCGGTTTTCGCGGGCTTCAGCGGCGGCTTCGGCGCGTTTCTCGGCATGACCGGGGGTTTCCTCTGGGGTTTCCTGCCCATGGCCTTCCTGTGCGGACTTGGCTTGAGAACAGGCAAAAAGTACGCTGCCCTGCTGCTGGGCGGCGCTGGGCTGGCCGTATGCCACCTTGCCGGCCTTCTGCAGTTCAGCCTGGTGAGCAGCATGAGCTTTGCGACGGCATTCCTGGCAGCCTCCGCGCCATTCATTATAAAGGATGTGGTGTCGCTGGCCCTGGCATATTTCGCGGCCCTGGGCATTGCCGCCAGCCTGAAAAAGGCGGGCCTTGGTGACCTGGCATGAGGGCGCTCAGAGGACACCATATGTTCTGCACAACGCTGTTCTCAGGCAGCGGCTACGATGAGCCCTTCACTGAAAACATGACTCAGCTGATAGAGTATATGCAGAAAGGCGGGCGCTTCAGGCTCGTGGAGGGCCATGACGATATATGCAGATACTGCCCGAACCGGGAGTCGGAGGGCTGCGCCCTAGGCACAGAGAACGTGGCAGACCGAGACAGGGCCGCGCTGGAGGTCACAGGCTTTACACCAGGCCGGGAGCTCGGCCGGACAGAGCTGCTCGAGCGCCTTGGACAGCTGAAAGAAGAGGACTTCCGGTACGTCTGCAAGGACTGCCGCTGGCAGGAGGAGGGCCTATGCTCCTACGCCCTGCTGAGGGAGCGCACTAAGCCCTGATATACCGGGCTGCCCGGGCCGCCCCGACCTTTCGTACGCTCCCGGAGCGGACCATGGCCCCCAGCGCCGCCTCTACAGTGGTGGGGCTCACGTCCGGAAGGGCGGCACAGATTTCGGCCTTGGAGATGGGCTCATCGCTTTTCAGCACCAGCGCCTCTATAGCCGCGCGCTTAGTGGTGCGCCTGGGAGCGGCCGGGGCTTTGGGAGCGTCCTTTGCGCACAGGTAGAGAAGGGAGAGGAACATTTCGATATAATACAGATAGTCGCTGCCGTTCTGCTCCCAGTGGGATTTGGAGCGCTCAAAGGCCTGATAGTAGAAGAAAAAGTATCTGCATATCATTTCTTCCAGGCAAAAATATTTGCACATAGTATACCCGGAGCGGCACAAAAGTCCCAGCGCCAGTTCTATGGCAGTGTGCAGGGACTCGCCGCCCTCAGGCAGAGAGCACAGCATGTCCAGCGTCACGCACGGGACAAGCAGCAGCGGTTCAGCGCCGCAGGCCTCGTATGCAGCGGACAGGTGCAGGTGGCCGGCGGGGAACTCAGCCGCCGCCTTCCGCCTGGACTTATGCGGCGCATATTCCGCCTGCATTTCCCTCAGGCGGTCGAGCAGCCCTGAAACGTTTTCCGGCAGGGGGAAGCTCTCAAGGAACGAGTAGTCGTATTTATGCATGGTCCCATCTCCTTTTATGTAAATATCATAACAAAATTAGCCTCTAAAAGCAAGCCCTTTCGTAAAATATCTGCATATTTGAGCTTGAAATATGCAGATATTCCGGGCTTGCTTTTCTCTATTATGTAGGTTATAATACAGAGGGAGGGATGACCTATGGAGCTGACCAGCCAGAAGCGGGAGATGAAGCTGCACGGAACCTATGGCTTCCCTGTGTACGTGGGGCGCAAGCCCATCTCAGCGTACCCGACCGGCTCCTTTCCCTGGCACTGGCACGATGAGGTGGAGTTCACCCTTGCCGCATCTGGGAGCATGGAGTACCGGGTCAACGACAGCCGCTATATACTTTCGGCGGGCCAGGGGCTTTTTTGCAGCTCCGGAGCCCTCCACTCAGGCAGCGCCATTCCCGGGGCCGGCGACTGCGACTACATATCCATAACCGTGCACCCGCGGCTGCTCTCCGGATTTGAGGGCAGCGTGATAGGCGCAAAATATGTTTCCCCCCTTCTCGAGAGCCAGGGGCTGTCGTCACTTCTCATGTCGCCGGAGGAGCCCTGGCAGGCAGAGATACTGAAGTATCTGCATAGGGTATATGAGCTCTGCAGCGGCCGGGCCGGGGGATATGAAATGCAGGTCCAGTCCTGCTTTATGCAGATATGGGCGGAGCTGTATGAGCATTTTCCCAGCCGCTCCCAGAAGGGACAGAACGAGGACCCGGAGAAGCTCAGGCGCCTTCGGGAGATACTGACCTTCCTTCACGAGCACTACGCGGACCGGATAACCCTTGAGGACATTGCCGCCCATGTGGGGCTGTGCAAAAGCGAGTGCTGCCGGTTTTTCAAGCGCCAGATGGGCACGCCGCTGTTTGACTACCTCTCCGACTACCGGGTGGGCAAAAGCCTTGCCAGCTTGAAATCCGGCTCATCCGTGGCTGAGGCCGCGGAGGCTGCGGGATTTACTGACCCGTCATATTATGCAAAGGTTTTCCGCGCCCATACAGGCCGCTCGCCCAGCCAGTACCGGCGGGAAACCGGAGACTCACATACATAAAAGGATTACTGCAAAGGAGGCGGCCCATGGACCGGCAGACAACATTTTTTGAGACGGACCCGGCGGATACCCCCCTTGCCACGCGTATGCGCCCGAGGACTCTTGATGAGTTCGCGGGGCAGCGGCACCTCTTGGGGGAGGGCAAGGTGCTCCGTCAGCTGATTGACCGGGACCGGGTGCCCTCCATGGTATTCTGGGGCCCGCCGGGGGTGGGGAAGACCACCCTGGCAAGGATAATCGCCCGGCGCACTCAGTCAAATTTTATCAACTTCAGCGCCGTCACCAGCGGCATAAAAGAGATAAAAGAGGTCATGAACGAGGCCGACCGCACCCGTATGCTGGGGGAGCGCACCATACTCTTTGTAGACGAGATACACCGTTTTAATAAAGCCCAGCAGGACGCCTTCCTGCCCTTTGTGGAGAAGGGGAGCATTGTGCTCATCGGTGCAACTACCGAGAATCCCTCCTTTGAGGTGAACTCCGCTCTGCTGTCCCGGTGCAAGGTGTTCGTATTGCAGGCCTTGAGCACAGAGGACCTGGTGTCCCTTCTCAACCGCACCCTCACCGACCCCCGGGGGTTTGGCGGGCAGAATGTGCAGATAAGCGAGGACATGCTGGGCATGATAGCTGGCTTTGCCAACGGAGACGCCCGCACAGCCCTGGGGACCCTTGAAATGGTGGTTCTCAACGCCCAGCGGCAGGACGGCAGGATAACCGTCACCCAGGAGATACTTGAGCAGTGCGTAAACAAGAAGTCTCTATTATATGATAAGAACGGCGAGGAGCACTACAACCTTATCTCGGCCCTGCACAAATCCATGCGCAACAGCGACCCCCAGGCGGCGGTGTACTGGCTGGCCCGTATGCTTGAGGCCGGTGAGGACCCGCTGTACGTGGCAAGGCGGCTCATACGCTTCGCCAGCGAGGACATCGGCCTTGCGGACAGCCGGGCCTTGGAGATAGCAGTGGCGGCGTACCAGGCCAGCCACTTTATCGGCCTGCCCGAGTGCAATGTGAACCTCACCCACGCGGTGATTTACATGTCCCTGGCCCCAAAGTCCAACGCCGCGGACGCCGCGTATATGGCCGCCGCTGCCGACGCCCAGAAAATGCTGGCCGAGCCGGTGCCCCTGGTCATCCGCAACGCGCCCACCCGCCTGATGAAGGACCTGGAATACGGCAAGGGCTATCAGTACGCCCACGATTATGCAGATAAGCTCACCACCATGCAGTGCCTGCCGGACTCGCTAAAGGACCGCCGGTACTATGAGCCCACGAACCAGGGCAGCGAGGCCAGGCTGGGGGAGAGGCTCAGGCAGATTGAGGAGTGGAAGCGCAAAAGGCGCGAGCAGGAGGCGGGGGAGAAGAAATGAAAATTATCTGCATATCCGCTTCAAATATCCTCCACAGCGGCACGGAGAGCACGTCGCTGAAAATATGCAGAAAGCTAGAGGAAATATTGAGTAATGATGGAGCTCACTGCTATACCATAGACCTTCGGCAGTATCCCGGCATGTCCCCCTGCATAGGCTGCGGGCGCTGCTATGAGACAAGGCGCTGTGCCCATGACAGGGATTTTAACCGGCTCTATGAGGAACTCATAAGCGCCGATGGAGTTATCTTTGTCTCGCCCCACTACGCCCCCATCCCCGCGCGGCTCTGTATGCTTCTTGAAAAGATGGAGGAGATAGCCTTCCTCCACTGGTGGCGCGACAGCGGGTACTGCTCCGAGGTATGCCATAAGCCCGCCGCTGTTATCTCCCACGGCGGCGGCTCGGACTGGGCCCTGAAAAGCTATAGGGCCATGGTCAACGATACCATTGCAAACGCCCTTGACACCATTCAGTTCAGAACCGTGCCCTATGACGAAGAGTGGAGCACCGGCATTTCCCTGCCGGTGGAAAAGGCGGCCGAGGGCGGCGGCATTTTCCCGTCACAGAGCTATGACTGGGAGGCCGCTGATGTAAAGCTTCTGGTGTACATGAGAAAATTTTTGACGTATGCGAAGGCAAAGAGTATTGACAAACGGGAAAACCCGTGATATAGTATATCGTAGAAAACAGAATAAATCCTTATCAAGAGCGGCGGAGGGACAGGCCCTGTGATGCCCGGCAACCTGTAGCGTAAAAGCTGCAAGGTGCTAATTCCTGCGGAACAAAGAGTTACCTGAGTAACTCTCCGAAAGATGAGGCGCGGTATGGACCCTCGTTTTTCGAGAGTCCTATTTTATTTGCCAAGAAGGGTTTATCCTGCCGATACATTTACCGAAAGGGGAAATAATAATGAAACTGTTCACCTCTGAATCCGTCACCGAGGGCCATCCCGACAAGGTCTGCGACCAGATTTCCGACGCTGTTCTGGACGCCATCATAGGCCAGGACCCCAGCGCCCATGTGGCCTGTGAGACCACGGCCACCACCGGCGTGGTCCATGTAATGGGGGAGATATCCACAAACTGCTATGTGGACATTGCCGGCATAGCCCGTCAGGTCATAAAGGAGATAGGCTACGACAATCCCGAGTGCGGCTTCGACGGCAACACCTGCGGCGTGCTCACCTCCATAGACGCCCAGTCCCCGGACATAGCCATGGGCGTAAACGAGTCCCAGGAGGCCAAGAACGGCGAGACCGACGAGAACAGCCTTATCGGCGCCGGGGACCAGGGGATGATGTTCGGCTATGCCTGCGACGAGACCCCCGAGTACATGCCCGCCCCCATCTCCTTCTCCCATAAGCTGGCAAGGCAGCTGGCGGCAGTGCGCAAGGACGGCGTGCTCAAGTACCTGCGTCCCGACGGCAAGACCCAGGTCACCGTGGAGTATGACGAGAACAACGCCGTGAAGCGCATAGAGGCCATTGTTGTCTCCACCCAGCACGACCCTGACGTAAAGCTGGAGAAGCTGAAAAAGGACGTAATAAAGTATGTGATAAAGCCTGTCATCCCCTCTGAGCTGGTTGATAAGGACACAAAGATTTACATTAACCCCACCGGGCGCTTTGTTATAGGCGGCCCCGTGGGCGACAGCGGCCTTACCGGGCGCAAGATAATTGTCGATACCTACGGCGGCTTCGGCCGTCACGGAGGCGGCTGCTTCTCCGGCAAGGACCCCACGAAGGTGGACCGTTCCGCGGCCTACGCCGCCCGCTGGGTGGCAAAGAACATAGTCGCCGCCGGCCTTGCCAAGAGGGCTGAGGTGGAGCTGGCCTACGCTATCGGCGTCGCCCGCCCGGTGTCCGTAATGGTGGACACCTTCGGCACAGGCACTGTCTCCGACGAGGCTCTGGCCGAAGCGGTGCAGAAGGTGTTTGACCTTAGGCCCACCGCCATAATCAAGGAGCTGGACTTGCGCCGCCCCATCTACCGCAAGCTTGCCGCCTACGGCCATATGGGCCGGGAGGACCTGGGGACTGCCTGGGAGCAGACCAACCGCACTGAGGCCTTGAAGGAGGCCGTTCTGAACGCGTAAATTTTATGAGCATAAGGGGACCGGAAACCTCCGGGCCTCTTATTTTTTTCGCCCGGGGGACGATAATTAAATTATAACGAGAAAAGGGGGCCCGGAATATGGAGGAGATAAGAAGCGTCCGAAGAAACCAGGCGAGGGCGGCGGTAAAGTACCAGCAGCCTGTGAAGACGGAGAAGCAGGACAGCGCCGCCGGGACAAAGCAGGCCGCCCCAAGGGCAGCCGCGTCCCTGGACCTAAAGCAGCTCATGGGCCGCATAAGCCAGGCTGAGACAAGGGTGCAGAAGGCCCGCCAGGCCCTGCAGACCAGGGAGGCCACCCTTCAGGAGGTGAAGGACAGCCTGGGGAGGATGGAGGAGCTGGCTAAAGAGGCCGAGGCCGACCCTGAGAACAAGGAGCTCAAAGAGGAGCTCTCGAACCTTCGCCGGGAGCTCATGCGTATGCTGGGCGGCAGCGCCGGGGCGGCGAACCTCCTCACAGCGCAGGGCGGCGCGGGCCGGGACATTATCTCCCGGCTCCCGGCCTGGCTCCTCTGGGGCATGGCCGACGCCCCGGACCCCGCCGAGCTTTTGGAGGCCCTGGGGCTGGACCCTGCCGCCAGCGGCAGCGAAATTATGGCGGCCCTAAGCAAGCTCCCCCTTGAGGACCCGGCGGCAGGGTATCTTGCGGCTGTCTATCTGGGCTCTGTTATAGCGGGGGGAGGCACGGATAAGCTGGACGCCTCCCAGGCGGCGGAGGGGCTTTTGCGCCTGTTGGAGGCCATAGAGGGGGGCATGACCCCGGACGAGGCTGTGTCGGACCTTACCGGCGGGCTTTTCGACAGCCTCGAGGACTTCCAAAGGCAGTTCATGGACGGCCTCGCGCCGGGGATGAGCCCCCTTTTCTCAAGCATTCTCCTGGGCGCCGGCTCAGGTATGCCGGACCTGATGGACCTGCTCTCAAACGGCAGCGGGGGAGAGATGGAGCTGCTGCTAAAGCTGCTGGCCGCGCTGGAAAACCTGGACGATATGCTCGCCGGGCTTGGAGAGGGCACGGACCAGGCGGCGGGAGCAAAGACCGGGGAGCCCCAGCCGTCTATGGAGGCCCGGGACATGAACGGCGTCACTGCCGAGAGCAGGGACCCCTCAAGCGTCACTGTGAAGGAGAACACCGTCACCGTGCGCGGGGACGAAACTGTAGTCTTGCGCGGGCAGGAGCGTCAGGCCCCGGAGATAGAGCTCACCGGCCGCGGGGAGACCCGGCTGCAAGGTGTGAACACCCCCAGGGTAACTGTAGACCACGTCCAGGCCCAGCTTAGAACGCAGGGTGAGACGGATATACAGGAGCTGGGCTTTAAGCAAAAGTCTGCGCTCACCTTAGCCGGCAGCGGGCTCACCAGAATCGGGTACATAAAGGGCGGCCCCGAAAGCACGCTGCGGCTGAGAGAGGGCGCGTTCATGCTCGAGCGGCAGGCGGCGGAGCTTCCCGTGCGGCTGATAGTAGACGGCGCGGTGATACTGAACGCCCCGAAGGAGAGCAGCGTTTTCGGCCCGGGCGGGGAGGAGCTTGAGCCCTACGACCTTCAGTGGAAGGAGATGTTCCCCCAGTGGAACGCCGTGCAGTCCATAGTGATAGACGGCCGGCACGCCCAGGTGTCCCTCCTGAGGAGCGCCCAGCCGGACATAGCCAGGCTCTGGCTCATGAAGGGGGACCCCTCCCAGGGCTATCCCGCCCACCTTATAGCCTTAGAGGGCCGGGACAGCGCCGGGGAGCTGAGGACCAGATACGTCTACCTTCAGTGGAGCCGGGCGCAGAGGAAGTTCGTCCCGGTGTCCATGTTCCCGAACCCCTTCACAGTCTCAGGGGGGGAGGAGGACACAGACTGGCGCTATGAGGAGGACAGCCGCACCCTCAGGGTGCTCACAGGGAAGGTGGACGGCCTTTCCGGCGGCATGGGCACAGACGCGGGCGACAGGCCGTTCAGCGGACGGCTTGCCTTCGCGGACGGTATCGGCCCGGTGGAGCTCGTGCTGGACGGCGTTATGTGCATGGTGCCCTCAGGCCGGGCGTGCAGCCTTGGCAGGGGAAACAGGGTCACGCTCATGCTGAACAGGGGCACGGAGAGCGTCTTCGAGAGCGGCGCGGGCTGCGCGGGCATTTCCCTGGGGGACGGCACCTCCCTATATATCGACCAGCCAAATTCCCCCGGCCGGCCCGACGGCGTTCTCACGGCAAAGGGCGGCACGGCCAGCCCCGGCATAGGCAGGGACAGCGGCCTGGGAAGGGGGCAGACGGCCCCAATCATAATCAGAGGCGGCAGGGTCCGGGCCATAGAGGGCGGGAAGACCGCAAAGGAGAGCCCCGGCAGCGGCCTGGCGGGCCTCAGGGTGTCCGCCCGGGCCCTCCGTCTTGACGCGGCGGATATCTCCACCAAGGAGGCGGCAAGGGAAGCGGTGAAGCAGCTCTCGGCGGGTAAGCGCTGGGTGAGCCGGCTGCAGGAGGCATACAGGGCGGTATACGGCAAGCTGGAACAGAGCCTTACGGGCCTTGGCAGCGTGAAGCAGTACACGAAGGTAGTCCGTGACGGCAGCGAGGCGGACGCGCTTATGTGGGATATGCGCCAGGAGCTCATACAGCCCGCCGCCGACCTCCACGGCCAGTGGGACATGGACGACCTGGGCCAGCTTTTGGACGCCATGGAAAACATGATAAACAGGTAAAACAGAGGCAGGCCCGGAGCTATCCCAGGCCTGCCTTAAGTTATATTTTATGTCAAATCACGAAATCCCCGTCCCGGAAGATGTCAACCTCCCGGCCGTCCTCAGTTGTGCCCACAATGCGCATGTCGGGCGTGCCTATCATAAAGTCCACATGTATTGTGGAGTCGTTGAACTCCTCATGCTCCCCGCCGAAGCCTCGGCCCAGGGCCAGATGGCAGCTGGCGTTCTCGTCTATCAGCGTGGTATAGTACACAAGGCCGCTCATGCTTATGGGCGAGTGGTACTCCACCAGCGCCGCCTCCCCAAGATACCCGGCGTTTTCGTCGGTGCTTATCAGGGCCTCGAGCATTTCCCTTCCCTCATCGGCCAGGACCTCAACTACCTTACCGTTCTCGAACCTGAAGCCGAAGTTCTCAATGCTCTTGCCCCCGAGAAGCAGCGGCCGGGAGGCATAGACAACGCCGTTGGTGCCGAACTTATCGGGCGTGGTGAAAATCTCCTCCGAAGGGATATTGGCGTTAAAGGGCACCCGGCCCTCGGGCAGCTCATCATCATAGCCGAACTTGGACCAGGGGGTGAGCCCAACTGTAAGGTCCGTGCCGTTGGAGGCGGTATAGTGCAGCTTTGTGAGCTTCAAAGCGTCCACGGCCCTGCCCCTCTCGGCATTTTTACGGTTCTTCTCCTCCCAGGTCTTCACAACGTCGTTGTCCTCGTCAATATAGCAGAGCTTTAGGAGTATCTCCCAGAGCTCGTCTAGGGCCTCGCTGCCGGTCTTGTCCAGTATATGCTCGGCCCACTGTACAGTGGGTATCATGGCAATAAGCCACTGGCAGTGCTTCTCCCGGCTTGCCTTTCTCATGATGTTTCTCACAGCGTCCACATGGGCGAATATTGCGTTGGAGTTCTTCTCGCTCACATCCTCCATGAGCCTGGGGTTCACACCCTCCAGCCGCACATAGCAGGCCCCGTTGTCCAGATACCCCTGGTGCATGGCGTACTCCCAGTCCTCCACCCGGCGCACGTCTTCGTCAGGGCGGTACTTTGCGGCAGTCTTCATGTTTGGCATATCCAGATAGTGGACCACAACGTTGCCTGCCCCCAGCTTATAGCATTCCTCGGCAAATACGGAGGTAAACTCCCAGCCCTCCACCGCCGCCTCCACCAGCACGGTCTGGCCCTTCTGCACGTTCAGCCCGACCCTCGCCAGGGTATACGCGTATTTGCGCTTCATCTTTTCCAGGTCCATTATAAAATCCTCCTTTTGGGTTCGTAGGTATATTATACCGCGGCCGAGGCGGTATGTAAAGCCCGGAAGTTGACACACGGGCGTTCATGTGCTATAATTGCCAGCATACACCTAAAAAGAGAAGGAGAAACTATGTCATACAAAAGAATACTGACAATACAGGATATCTCGTGCGTGGGCCAATGCTCATTAACAGTGGCCCTGCCCATCCTCTCGGCCTCAGGGCTCGAGACCTGCATACTGCCCTCGGCCGTCCTCTCAACCCATACCGGCGGCTTCAAGGGCTACACCTTCCGGGACCTTACCGACGATATCCCGGGCATAGCGGACCACTGGGAGAGCGAAGGAATAAAATTTGACGCCGTATACTCCGGCTACCTTGGCAGCGCCCGGCAGATAGAGCATGTGAAGGACATAACGAAGCGGCTATCCTCAGAGGGCGGCGTGAGTATAGCCGACCCGGCTATGGCTGATAACGGCAGGCTCTACGCTGGCTTTGACCGGGACTTTGTAGAGGCCATGAAGGGCCTTGTGTTCTCGGCGGACATCATTCTGCCCAATATCACCGAGGCCTGTATGCTCACTGGCACTGAGTACAGAGAGACCTATGACAGGGGATATATAGACAGCCTGCTGGACGCCTTGGAGAGCGCCGGGGCCTCCACCGTCATACTCACCGGCGTGAGCTTCACACCCGGGACCACCGGTGTGATGGTGGACGAAAAGGGCGCGCGCTCCTACTATGAGCACAGAAGGATAGCCAAGGGCTGCCACGGCACCGGGGACATCTTCGCCTCGGCCTTTGTGGGGGCAATGATGGGCGGCAGGTCCCTTATTGACTCGGCGAAAATTGCCGCGGACTACACTGTGCTCTGTATCGAGCGCACCCAGGGGGACCCCGGCCACTGGTATGGGGTGAAGTTCGAGCAGGGCCTGCCGGACTATATCCGTATGCTGGGCCTGTGAAGCGGGATTTAGAGCCCTTTGAGAAGGCCGAGCGGAGCATTATAAAGAAATACCGCCGGGAGCTCTGGGGGCCGTTCATCACGGCGCTGAAGCGCTACAGGCTCGTGGAGAGCGGGGATAAAATAGCCGTGTGCATATCCGGCGGCAAGGACTCAATGCTCCTTGCAAAGCTCATGCAGCTTCTTGAGCGGGTCAGCGACGTGCCCTTCGAGCTGAGGTTTCTGGTGATGGACCCGGGCTATAACCGGGAAAACCTTCGGAAGATTGAGGAAAACGCGGAGCTTCTCCATATCCCGATAACTATATTTGAAACAAATATTTTTGACGCGGCGGACAGCGCGGAGAAAAATCCCTGCTATCTCTGCGCCCGTATGCGCCGGGGGTATCTGTACCGCTTTGCAAAGGACATGGGCTGCAATAAGATAGCCCTGGGCCACCACTTCAACGACGTGGTGGAGACAACGCTCCTGGGCATGTTCTACGGCGGGCAGCTGCAGGGGATGATGCCTAAGCTGCACAGCAGAAACTTCCCCGGCATGGAGCTCATACGCCCCATGTACCGTATACGGGAGGAGGATATCATAGCCTGGAAGCGGTACAACTCCCTTGAGTTCATACAGTGCGCCTGCCGCTTCACCGAGAATGCCGAAAGCGGCATAGTTGAGTCCAAGCGGCAGGAGATAAAGGAGCTGCTGAATGAGCTCCGGCAGCGGGACCCGGACATCGAAAAGCGGATATTCAACAGCATACACTCCGTCTGCCTCGACACCTTCCCGGGCTATAAGCTGGGCGGGGAGGAGCACAGCTTCCTGGAAAGCTACGGCGAAAAGTAAAGGGACGCCCTCGGGCGTCCCTTTTTCGCGCTTACTTTAATTTATCAGGTTATGAGCTTAACCTCTCCGTCGATGAGCGTGGCAATGCTGTGCCTTGTCTCATTATCCAGCTTCAGCTGAGACGGGCCTATCTCTATAAGGGTGCCGGGATGGGCCGTCCTGAAGGTGAGCCTGCCTGCCGGCCGGTGTTCCAGGCCGTTCTGCAGCTCGTCAAGGCTCTTCTGGTGCTGGTTGAGCTTCAGCCGGTTCACTGATATCTGCATACGCATTTTCGACATGCGGCTGAGCTTCGTGGGGCTTGAGGGCTGCCGCTCGGTCTCCTCAAGGCGCTTCTCAAGCTCTTCAATCTCCTTGCTGAGAAGCTCCTTCTCATAGCTCTCGCAGGGCAGGCCGCCCAGCACCACCGTTGTGCGCACCTCGGTCTTTGAGCCCACGATATTGGCGTCTACCTCCCGCCCGGCCCAGACCCTGCCGCCGATGATAGCCCCGCGCCCGCTCTGGACATACACCCCGGCGTCGCTGTAGACCTCGCAGCTGATTATACATTCCGAGTGCAGGTTCTCCTTGGCGTGCACTATGCAGTTCTCAAGATACTTGGCAAATATGTCCCTATGGGCGCGAATCACGGCCTGGTTGTTCCCCTGCACGCCCTTTGCCAGCACAAGGTCCCCTCCGGCCTCAATGGTGCTGGACTCCACAACGCCGTCCACCTTGATATTGCCCATCGCCCGCACGGTGAAGCCGCTGCATACGTCCCCGGCAATATGTACGTCCCCAAGGAAGTTCACGTTTCCGGAGGAATAGTCCACGTTCCCGGCAATTTCAAGAAGGGGGTTCACCTGGAATGCCCGGCCCGAGAACTCCAGCCCACCGTCCCGGGTGGCTATAAGGGAGGTGCCGTCCTCATTGAGGGCCGTGTTCCTGCCCATCGGGGCCACGGCCGGCACGCCGTCCCTGGTGGGCAGCTCCTTGTCGGTGACCGTGCGCCCGGCCACGCCGGGAGTCGGCGGGCTTATATGGCAGATGGCCGCGCCCTTCTCCACGTTCTGTGTGGTGCCCATGGCGGTGAAGTCCACCCGGTTCATATCGTCCACAGGGAGCTCCTTATGGGTCTCCCGGGGGTATAGGTCAATGATAGCGCCGTCCTTGCCCGGAACGGCAGCCTTGCCTCTTGCGGCCAGGTGCATACGGAAATAAGGGGCCTCCATAGAAGGTATGCTCTCCACCGTGTCCATGTCCACGCCGAAGGCCACCCCGGCGGCTCCCAGGGCGTTCATGATTATCCCCTTTGTGACCCCCTCGCCCTTTCCCGAGGGCGGGTAGATGAGCAGCCAGGCGCTGAGCTTGTCCCCGGAGACAAAGACAGTCGCCTGGGCGTCCAAATCCGGGGGCGGGGGAGGCTCCTGGTCCTGAGGGCCCTCTGTAAGCCCCTGCTCCGGGCCGGCCGCGGGAGCGGCGGGCATGGGGACGGCTGGGGGAGTCATGGAGGAGAGCCGGGAGGCGGCGGAGGAGGATACGGCCATCAGCAGCTTTGTGAGCTCGGCCATAGAGGTCTTCGGGTCGAAGACCTGGGGCTCAGCAGTTTTAAAGCTCAGCTCGGGCCGGGGGAGCCAGCCTCCCTGGTCCCGGCAGACCCGCCAGAGCTCGAAGATAACGTGGTCCACAGGCAGGCTGAGCAGGTAGGGGTCCACAGGCTCGGGCTTGGGGGCCTCTTTTTTTGCCGGACGCTGCTCCTCGGCAAGCTTCAGGGGCTTGTCGGAGCGGACGGGCCTTGGCCGGGAGCCAGAGTCCTTCTCCGGAGCCTTTTTCCTGCGGCGGAATTTGAACAGCTTTGAGCCAAAGAGCTTTGAAAGGAAAGAAATGGGGGCAGCCATAGCAGTGCCTCGCTTTCTGAAAAAAAGTTTCAAAATTTTTTGCTATCTATATTATATTCATTGGAAGGGGTTTTGACAAGGGAAACTTTGTGATACTGGCAAGAAATTTTCGCCAAAGATAAAATGATGTTTGGCAGAGCGCCAATCGTTGCCCCGCAGCTTGACTCAGCCCTCCTTCCGATGGTATACTACATATTGTACTTTATCTTAAAAGAGAAACGAGGGATTACCTATGACATACCGGCAGGCGGTGGAGAAAATAGACTCAAGGCTCCTTTTCGGCATGAAGCCGGGGCTTGAGCGCATGGGCGCGCTTATGGAGGAGCTGGGGGAGCCCCACAGGAAGGTGAAGTTTGTACACGTATGCGGCACCAACGGCAAGGGCTCTGTCTGCACCCTGGTATCAAGCGTTTTAAGGGAGAGCGGCTATAGGACGGGCCTGAATATCTCCCCGTATGTGCTGAGCTTCAGGGAGCGGTTCCAGATAGACGGCGCCATGATAACGGAGGAGGAGCTGATACAGGAGGTAGAAACCATATGGCCCGCCGTAGAGCGCCTGGACGCAAAGGGCATAGTCGTCTCCGAGTTTGAGCTGGTGACGGCCATAGCCCTGCACTGGTTTGCAAGAAAGGGCTGTGACATAGCTGTGCTCGAGGTGGGCATGGGAGGGCTGCACGACGCCACCAATATCATACCCACCCCCGAGGCCGCCGCGGTAATGTCCATCTCCCTGGACCATACCGCCTGGCTGGGGGACACGGTGGAACAGATAGCCCTGGAAAAATCAGGCATAATCAAGCAGGACGGCCGGGTGGTGCTGTACCCGGAGCAGCAGCCCGGAGTGCGGGACATTATACAGGGGGTCTGCACCGGGCGGGGGGCCCAGCTCCGCATACCCGACATGAGCAAGATAACCCTGCTCTCACAGGACATAGACGGCACGGACTTTGAGGCGGACGGCCTGAAGCTGCACACGCCCTTCCTGGGAGAGCACCAGGTAAAGAATGCCGCTACAACCCTGGAGCTGGTGGAGATACTCCGGGAGCGGGGCTTTGATATCCCTGACGATAGCCTTACAGAGGGCTTCAAAAAAGCTTTCATCCCTGCCAGGATGGAGGTGCTCTCCCGAAAGCCCCTATGCCTGCTGGACGGCGGGCATAACCCCGGCTGTGCCCTGGCGCTTAAAGACGCCCTCGAGCGCTATGTTCCGGGCAGGCGCACAGCGATAATGGGCATGATGGCCGACAAGGACAGCGCCGCCGCTTTGGAAACGGTGGGGCCAATGTTCCAGAAGATAGTCACCGTGAGGCCAGAGAACCCCCGGTCCCTGAGCGCTGAGGACCTGGCAAAGACCGCCTCGCGCTTCTGCCCGAAGGTTATCCCGGCAGGCAGCTTTAAGGAGGCCCTTGATAGGGCCATGGAGGACCTTAGGGAGGAGGACGCGCTGATAGCGTGCGGCTCCTTCTATATGGCCGGCGAGCTCAGGCCCCTTCTGCTGGAAAAATTTACCGGCAGATGACAGGCTTTAACAAAAAGCGCGGCGCGCACCGTGTAGAATAGGCTTGAAAAGCCCCCGGGAAAACCAGCTTTTCCGGGGGCTTTTGGCATATAAGCGGGCGAAGCAGGAGAAGTTTTGAGAGAAAGGAAGTAAAAATATGAATGTCCAGATAAGCTATAAGGAGGGCGTCATGACCGCAAAGCTCTCCGGGGAGATAGACCACCACAGCGCCCGGGAGATGCGCGAGGCCATAGACGACACAGCCCAGAAGCTAAAGCCATACTGCCTGAGGCTGGACTTTACAAACGTGCCCTTTATGGACAGCTCCGGGGTCGGGCTGATACTGGGCCGGGTGCGCATGTGCGGCTTCTGGAAGGGCAGAGTGGTGCTGTGCGGCCTGTCGGCAAACCTTAACAAGATGGTGGAGCTCTCAGGCATAGGGAGCGTTGCGGCAATAGAGAGGAGGGCGGGCTGATGAAGGCGGTGAACCAGACTCAGATAAGCTTTTCCTCAAACTCAGTAAACGAGGGCTACGCCCGGGCGGCTGTGGCGGCTTTTCTGGCCCAGCTGGACCCGACTGTTTCAGACCTTTCGGATATGCGCACGGCGGTCTCGGAGGCCGTCACCAACGCCATAGTCCACGGCTATAGGAACAGGCTCGGGGTAGTTTACATAAGCGTAAAGATATATGAGGACGGCCGCGCCCAGGTGCGGGTGCGGGACAGGGGCTGCGGCATACCGGACGTGAAGCAGGCCATGGAGCCCCTTTTCACCACCGGCGGCGAGGAGCGGGCAGGGCTGGGCTTTGCGGTCATGGAGAGCTTCTGCGACAGCGTGCGGGTGAGCTCCACTGTGGGGAAGGGCACCACCGTGACCCTCACAAAGCGCTTCACGCCCAAATGCTGACCGGGGACAACCCCCTGGTCACGGAGAACATGGGGCTTGTGCACCTGTGCGCGAGGCGCTTTATGGGCCGGGGCATAGACTATGAGGACATGGTGCAGGCCGGGTGCCTGGGGCTTGTGAAAGCGGCGGGGAACTTCGACGAGGGGAGGGGCCTGCGCTTCTCCACCTATGCCGTGCCGGTGATACTGGGGGAGATACGCCGGCTCTTTCGGGACGGCGGGTCCATGAGGGTGTCAAGGGGCCTTAGGGAGCTTGCCCAGCAGGCCCAGAAGGTCTCGGACAGGCTGGACGACGAGCTGGGGCGCGCTCCGACTGTAGGGGAGATAGCAAAGGAGCTGGGCGTAACGCCCCAGCGGGCGGCGCTGGCGCTGGGGGCCCTCAGAAGGCCTTTATCCCTCACCGGCGGGGAGGAGGGCGAGCAGCTGGAAATACCCGTGGAGGCCCCGGAGGAGCAGACTGCCGAGCGGCTGACACTCTACGCCATAATCGAGGGCATGGAGGGCCGGGACAGGGAGCTCATACGCTGCCGGTACTTTAAGGGCATGACCCAGTCGAAGACCGCCGAGGAGCTGGGCATGACCCAGGTGCAGGTGAGCCGGAGGGAGAAGAAGCTCCTAGAGTATATGCGCCGGGAATTTGGAGATGGATAAAACCTACACTAATTTAGTATATTTTCCCTTTTTAGGTCTTGCATATTCCGTCAGAAAATAGTATAATAATCAAAAGAGAAGGCTGACCGGCCGGAATATGGAGGAAAATGAAAATGGCATCTATAACCAAAGACACTATCATCGGCGAAATCCTGGACCTTGACGAGACCACAGCCCCCTTCTTCCTTGAGATGGGAATGCACTGCCTGGGCTGCCCCTCAGCCCGGGGGGAGACCCTTGAGCAGGCCTGTGCCGTCCACGGCGTGGACGCTGACGAGCTTGTGAGCAAGATAAACGCTCACCTGAGCAAGTAAGCCAGTAACCTACGAAAACGAGCCGCGCGGCGGGGGAGACCTTCAGCTGGGCGGCTGCTTCGTTTATTGGAGGGCATATGACGAATAGGGAAATATTCTCCCTGGGCCCGAGGCTCGCCATTTGCGCCGGGCTCCTGCGCCCGGGCAGGGCAATAGCCGATATCGGCACGGACCACGGCTACTTACCCATATGGCTCGTAAAGACCGGCGCGGCCCCGAAAGCCATAGCCAGCGACATAAACCCCGGCCCCTTGGAGGCCGCTAAAAAGCACGCCGAAATGTACGGCGTCAAGCTAAAGCTGGTGCTCTGCGACGGACTCGCCGGTATCGGCCCTGAGGATGCGGACGATATAGCCATAGCCGGGATGGGCGGGGAGCTTATCCTGCATATAATCAGCAGCGCCCCCTGGCTGAAATATGCGGACAAGCATATGGTCTTGCAGCCCATGAGCGCCGCGGACAAACTGCGCGTTGGGCTTTGGGAGCTGGGCTTTGCCGTGCAGAAGGAGCTGGCCGCCCGGGAGAACGGCAAGGTGTACTCGGCATTTTCGGCGCGCTATGAGGGGGCGCTCGGGGAGATGGACAGTATCTACCCATACATGGGCAGGCTTGCGCCGGGCACAGCCGAGGTATCTGCTTATGCGGAAAAGACCCTGCGGGGCCTCAGAAACTCCCTTTTGGGCGCGGAGCATAAGGGGGACCCTGAGGAGGCAGGGCGGCTTCGGGGAATCATTGAGGAAATTGAGAGGGAATACCTGGTATAAGGAGAAGCATATGGCTAGAATCTGTGATATTTACGACATTATAAACAGCGCGGCCCCCTTCGACAGCCAGCTGGCCTTTGACAACTCCGGCCTGCTGGTGGGGGACAGGGCTGCGGAGGTCACCCGGGCGCTTATATGCCTGGACGTCACCCGGGAGGTGATAGAGGAAGCGGCGGGCATGAACGCAAACCTGATAATCAGCCACCACCCGGTGATATTCGACCCGCTTAAATCCCTCAGCAGCCGGGACCCGGCCTATCTGCTGGCAAAGAACGGCATAGCGGCCCTCTGCTGCCACACCAACTTAGACCTCTCACCGGTGTGCGGCGTGAATGTGGCCCTGGCAAACCGGCTGGGGCTGAAAAGCATACGGCCAGAGGAGGCCTTCGGCGAGGACTGCGTGCTGTACTCAGGCGAGCTCCCCGAGCCCATGACCCCCGAGGACTTTGCCCGGCACGTAAAGGAGCGGCTATCAGCCGGGGCGGTAAAGCTGATACCCGGTGAGGGCATGGTAAAGCGCGTGTTTATGTGCAGCGGCGCCGGCGGGGAGTACGCCCCCTATGCCGCCATGCGCGGGGGCGACGCCTATCTCACCGGCGAAATGAAGCACCACGAGGCCCTTGAGGCCAAAAAAACCGGCCTCACCTGCGTAATAGCCGGCCATTATGAGACCGAGCGGGTCTTCGCCGAGTACCTGGCGGCGTATTTGAAGAAGCGGGTCCCTGACACCGGGTTCCTGGTGAGCCAGGCGGAGAGGCCTGTGTTTGACACGGTGGTATAACACAGGCGTAGAATTATCTGCATAAAAATATCTGCACATAGACAGAAAGGAAACAAAAAATGGCACTGGACGGCGCGTTTCTACGCCACATAAAAAAAGAACTTGAGGAAAAACTCATAGGGGCCCGGGTGGATAAAGTCCACCAGCCCAGCCGCGAGGAGCTTGTAATATCTTTTAGGAGCAGGGAGGGCGCTGAAAAGGTGCTCTTCTCGGCCCGGGCCAACAGCGCCCGGGTGCACCTGACCTCCATCCCCCTTGAGAACCCGGCCCAGCCGCCCATGCTCTGTATGCTTTTGAGAAAGCGTCTGCTGGGCGCGAAGCTCCGGGAGATTCGCCAGCCGGAGCTCGAGCGCCTTCTGCACTTTGACTTCGACTGCATGGACGAGCTTGGGGACCGGGTGGTGCTGACCCTCACAATGGAGATAATGGGCCGGTACAGCAACATAATTCTCACCGGCCCGGACGGCAAAATTATCGACGCACTGAAAAGGGTGGACGCCGCCATGACCTCCCAGCGCCTTGTCCTGCCGGGGCTCACATACCGCCTGCCCCCGCCCCAGGACAAGCTCTGTATGCTCACGGCCTCCCCCCAGGAATTGAGCGCAGCGCTGAAAAATTTACCCCGGGACATGGAGCTCTCAAAGGGCCTCTTGAGCGTACTGCAGGGGGTGTCCCCGGTGGTATGCCGGGAGCTGGCCCATAGGGCGGGCCGGGGCCGGGAGCTGACGGTGATGACAATGGACGAGGAGCAGGCTTTCAGGCTCGGCTTCTTCTATCAGAAGCTCAGGGAGACGGTGGAGGACATGAGCGGCAAGCCCCATATGGCGGTGAGCCCCCAAAAGAAGCCCATGGATTTCTCCTTTACGGACATACAGCAGTACGGCACCTCGGCGGTGATACGCAAGGGGGAGAGCTTCTCCGGAATGCTGGACAGCTTCTATCAGGAGAAGGACCAGCAGGAGCGCATGAGGGTGCGGGAGCAGGACCTGCTCCGGCTGCTGGGGAACCACTCGGAGCGCCTCTCAAGGAAGATAAACGCCCAGAGGGCCGAGCTCAGCGAGTGCGCCCAGCGGGACAGCCTGAGGGTGATGGGGGACCTTCTCAGCGCAAATCTCTACAGCCTTGAGAAGGGCATGGAGTCTGTGGAGCTTCAGAATTTTTACGAGGAAGACCAGCCCATTATAAAGATAAAGCTTGACCCATCTCTAACCCCCAATCAAAACGCCCAGAAATACTATAAGGAGTACCGCAAGCGCAAGACCGCCGAGGAGAAGCTCACCGAGCAGATAGAGCTTGCGGGCCGGGAGCTCACCTATTTGGAGTCGGTTCTGGACGCCCTTGCCCGAGCTGAGACCGAGCGGGACCTTTCGGAGATTCGGGCCGAGCTCAAGGAGCAGGGCTATTTAAAGGCCGGCCGGGGCAAAAAGGACCGTCCGCCGGCTGTCAGCGCCCCCATGAGCTTTATGAGCTCCGACGGCTTCACCATCCTGGTGGGCCGCAACAACCGCCAGAACGACCGGCTCACAATGAAGCTGGCTAACAACAACGATATCTGGTTCCACACAAAGAATATCCCCGGCTCCCATACAGTGCTTGTAACGGAGGGCCGGGAGCCCACGGATACCGCCATGGAGGAGGCGGCTGTGCTGGCCGCAAGGCACAGCCGGGCCAAGAACTCCTCCCAGGTGCCGGTGGACTATACGAGGGTCCGCAACGTCAGCAAGCCCCAGGGGGCGAGGCCGGGAATGGTCATATACGTAAACTATAAGACCATGTTCGTAAACCCGGAGGAATAGTAAACAAAAAGAGAGCGCAGGGCCGGCAGCCCGCGCTCTCTTTTTTAACTTAACTTAACCGGCTCACTCCCGAAGCTTGAACCTGGCCACCAGCTCCCTGAGCATAGCCGCCTGGCTTGCCAATTCCTCGCTGGCTGAGGCGCTGGCCTCAGAGGTAGCCGCGTTGCTGGAGACTACCTCGGCTATCTGCCCAATGCCCCGGGTTATCTCGGCGGCGGTCTCGTCCTGCTGCCTGGTATAATCCGCAATGCCGTCTATCAGCTTATCCATCTCCTCGGCCCGGGCAACTACCCTCATAACGGAGTCCGCCGTATCCTGGGCCGCCTGCATACCCTCGTCCATGGACTCGACCGTCTGGTTCAGCAGCACGGTGGTCCGCTGGGCAGCCTCGGAGGACTTGCTTGCAAGGGACCTAACTTCGTCCGCCACAACGGAGAAGCCCTTGCCGGCGGTCCCGGCCCTCGCTGCCTCAACAGCGGCGTTCAGGGCCAGTATATTGGTCTGGAAGGCGATATCCTCAATAGTCTTCACTATCTGGTGTATCTCAGAGGAATTGTCGCTGACCCGGCGTATAACTTCCGTCATATTGCGCATTTTCCCGCTGCTCTCAATAAGCCCGGCCCGGACCTCCTGGGAAATCCCGCTGGCCTGGCTGGCGCCCTGGGCAATGCTGTGCACGCTCTCAGAGACGGCGTTGATATTGCTCACCAGCTCGTCAACCTCGGCGGCCTGCTCCGTGGAGCCCTGGGAGAGGGTCATGGCCCCGCTTGAGACCTGCTCGGCCCCTGAGGCCACGTCCCTTGAAGCGGAGTTGAGCTGGCCCATGGCGGCGTTCAGCGAGCTTGATATCTCCTCAAGGGCAATTTTTATCTTCTCAAACTCTCCTGTGAACTCATGCTCAAGCGTAAAGGCAAGGTTGCCATCGGCTATCTCCCCGAGCTTTTCTGAAATTTCGTTTATGTAGTCCACATACTGGCGCAGGCGAAGGGTGACCTGGTTGAAGTCGTCCGCCAAAACCCCCAGCTCGTCCTTGGAGTGGTAGTGTATGCTCTGGTTCAAATCCCCCTCGGCTATGCGTGTAGCCACAAGGCTCAGCTCCCGCACCGGGCGGCCGATAATGCGCCTGACCTGTATGACCACCAGGAGTATCAGCACCAGAACCGCCAGCAGGGCAACGGTCAGCATGCTGGCCGTCAGCTGGTCCAGCTCCTTGAGGACCTCGCCCCTCGACACATAGGCAACGGCTATCCAGTCGCTGTCCGGGACCTTCTCCACCTGGATATATGTGCCCTCATTCACCGTCAGGCCGGTTTTGCCCTCGCTTATCTGCCGGGCGGCCCAGGCGTACATCCCGTCGGTAAGGCCGCCTAGGGCCTGTCCGGTTATCTCGCTGTCCTTATGGCCGATGATGGTGTCGGTCCTGGTATCGACCAGGAATATCCCGCCGGTATCCTCTATCTGCACGCCGCTGACAATTTTTGATATAGAGTCCAGATACACGTCCGCGGCGGCAACTCCCCGGACGTTTCCCTCCCTGTCCTTGAGCACGCCCGAGGCGCCGACCACATAGGACTGGCTGTCCTCGTCAAAATACACGTCCCCCAGAATGAACTCCTCGGACTGCAGGCCGTCCTGATACCAGCTCTTGGTTGTGGAGTCAAAATCCGGACCCGGCACAAAGGAGGCGTGGTACAGTGAGCCGTCCGTCAGGGCGATATAGAGCCCCGCAGGGTAGGCCTCGTTCTGGCCCGCCGTGTGCTTTATATAGTCCTCCATCTCGGGGACGTCCATATCCTCATACTGCACCGTGTCCCGCTGGGTCTCCAGCATGGTCAGAGTACGGTTCATCCAGGCTCTCGTCTCCTGGAGCGTCTTGTCCGTGGTGGCCTGCAGCAGCTCTTCGCTTCGCTCCAAAAGCGTACCGGACATCTGAAAATAGACCACTCCCAGGAGTATCGCCATTCCGAGAATAACGCTTCCCGCGATAGCCGCGACCAGCTTGCTGGTGATACCCCTGCCCCAGCGCGCCGCATGGGAACCGGATTTGCTTTTTGCCCTCATGTCTTCTTCCCTCCAAAAATATTCCCCCTGACGGGGGTGAATTTGGGTGATTTAGGTAAGTAAAAACCTTTGCCAAAAACTGGCATTGATTTACTGCAATTATAGCACGCATTGGTGAAAAATGCAACTAATTTTTTGCCGGAACAGGCTTGACTCTGCCGTTGGGGAAGCGTGTATAATATACTCAAAACTTCGGAAAGGATGCTGCTGCATGACAGACTTAGTGAAAATCAGAGAGGTTACGGAGAGGTACAATATCCCCGCGCGCACACTCAGGTACTATGAGGACATGGGGCTCATCGAGAGCGCCCGCATAGACGGTTACGCCTACAGGCTCTACGACAGGCAGGCGTTAAAGCGCCTTGAGCAGATACTGATTCTGCGGAAGCTGAATATCAGCATAAAGGATATCCAGCTCATCTTCGGGGCCGAGGGCTCGGAGACCGTGCTTGAGGTCCTTGGCAGGAAGGTCGAGGACATCAACGACGAGGTGGCCCTATTGAGGGACCTGAGGGATATCATCCTGGAGTTTATCGAGCAGATAAGGAAGATGGATTTCGGCAGCGATGACGACGTGAAGCTGCTCTATGAAAGGGCGGCGGCGGTGGAGACGCGCATTGAGAATATCCCCTACGAGGGCAACGCCTCAAAGGTGAACCGGCTCTTTGATATCTCCGAGAAGCTGAAAAAGGCCCCGGAGGTGAGGATAGTCAGGATAAACCCCTTTAAAGCCTTTTCCTCCGGCGCGGACTCAATAGAGAATGTGATGGGCCCATTCCAGGAGTGGCAGGAGGCCCATAATCACCTGGTGAAAAAGATGATATACGGCTCGCCGGATTTTCTCTCCTTCGAGGGGGATAAGGCCGTCTGGATATGGGCGGTGGAGGACGGCGTCACCCGGGAGGACGTGGCCCCATACGAGCTCATAGAGTTTGAGGGCGGCCTCTATGCCGAGGCCATGTCTGTGGACGGCGACGACGATATCAGGAACAGGGTCTACGCCGGAATTTTGAAGTGGATAGAGGAGAGCGGCTTCGAGCTGGACGAGCGCCCTTGGCACAGGTCCATGGGCCATATGCTGAACCCTTCAGAGGAGATAAAGGGGGCGCTGGGCTACGACCAGATGGACTTATACGTGCCGATTAAGATTCGGGAGAGAAAATAGTGTATTTGCTATTGACATCCACCGCAAAATAGGCTATTATATGTAACTAGCATGATAGAGGCGCGGATGACAAGAGTACGGCCAGGTACAGCCCCGGGCGCGGGGCGGCCGGAAAGGGGATTCCGCCGAGGCGGGGAAGCCTGTGTCCGGGCCCCCTTGCCGGGCCGCGGGAGAATATCTCACGGACTGTCGCCCGTTTCCGGGCGGAGCGCTGTCTATGATTTCTCACTTTGTTTCATTGGAGTCATGGCAGGGTATGTCATGACTCTTTTCAGTTGAGTGAGGGAAAAACATGAAGAAATCAAAACTTGTGAAGGGTGTGCTGCTTGCGGTCATATTGCTGGCAGTGTTCCTGGTGCCGCTGTTTATCGGCAGCGGTGAATCAGCCGCTGAGGGCGGCGGCTTCTACGGGACCGGCTGGGCGCTGCTGCCGCCGGTGGTGGCCATAGCCCTGGCCCTTATCACCAAGGAGGTCTACTCCTCCCTGTTCGTGGGAATACTTATGGGAGGTCTTCTGTACTCCGGCTACAGCTTTGAGGGCACGGTGCTGCACGTGTTCCAGGACGGCATAACCGGTGTGCTCTCAAGCACAGGCAATATCGGCATACTGGTGTTCCTGGTTATCCTTGGGGCCATGGTGGCCCTGATGAACAGGGCCGGAGGCTCAGCAGCCTTCGGGCGCTGGGCGGCGGAGCACATCAAGACAAGGGTGGGCGCACAGCTTGCGACGATAGCCCTTGGGGTGCTCATCTTTATCGACGACTATTTCAACTGCCTGACAGTGGGCTCCGTAATGCGCCCGGTGACGGACAAGCATAAGATTTCCCGGGTGAAGCTCTCTTACCTTATCGACGCTACAGCCGCGCCGGTTTGTATCATAGCCCCAATCTCCTCCTGGGCGGCGTCCGTGGCCGGCTACGTGGAGGAGGGCAACGGCTTCACCGTTTTCATCCAGGCCATACCCTTCAACTTCTACGCCCTTCTTACTATCGTGATGATGGTAGGCATGGCCCTGATGAAGCTGGAGTTCGGCCCGATGGCAAAGTTTGAGCAGACGGCCAGCGAGACAGGCGACATCTTCGGCGGCAGGAATCCATACGCCGGGGAGGCCCAGAAGGAGGAGGAGCAGAAGGGGTCCGTGCCGGACCTGGTGCTGCCCGTGGCAGTGCTCGTCCTCTGCTGTGTTATCGGCATGATTTACACCGGCGGCTTCTTCAGCGGCGCCTCCTTCATCGACGCATTTGCGGGCGCCGACGCACCCACCGGGCTTATGCTGGGCTCGGTCTTCGCCCTGGCGTTCACCATCGTCTATTACTGCCTGAGAAAGGTGATGACCTTCGGAGAGGCCATGAACAGCCTGCCCGAGGGCTTCAAGGCCATGGTCCCGGCCATCCTCATCCTCACCTTCGCCTGGACCCTCAACACCATGACCAGCTCCCTGGGCGCCAAGGAGTTCGTTGAGGGCGTCGTAAAGAGCTCCGCCGGCGGCTTCCAGTCCTTCCTGCCCGCCGTAGTCTTCCTTATCGGCTGTTTCCTCGCCTTTGCAACAGGCACCAGCTGGGGCACCTTCGGCATACTTATCCCCATCACCCTGAGCGTCTTCCCCCTGACAAATCCCCTGGGCGTTGTATGCGTCTCAGCCTGCATGGCAGGAGCGGTCTGCGGAGACCACTGCTCGCCCATCTCCGACACCACAATTATGGCCTCTGCCGGAGCCCAGTGCGACCACGTTGACCATGTGTCCACCCAGCTGCCCTACGCTGTAGTGGCGGCGGCAGTGAGCTTTGTCGCGTACATTATCGCCGGCTTCGTGCCAAACGCCCTTATCGCCCTGCCTATAGCAATAGTGCTGATGGTAGGCACTCTCTTTGGAATCAAGGCAGTGGGAGCTAAGAAAGCAGCTTAAAGCAAAATAGTACTGAATAAATAAAACGTCCCGGGTTTCTCGTCCCGGGACGTTTTATAAACTCAAGAAATCTTACTCAAATAAATCTTACTTATACAGCGGCCCGTACTGAGCGCACGCCCTATAGTCCGCGGACTGGGCGTCCTCGGTGCCGAACGCCGCCCAGGCGTGGGGACGGAACACCTTACCCGCCTCAACATTGTGCATGTTCACCGGAATGCGCAGCATGGAGGCCAGGGTGATGAGCTCGGCCCCCACGTGTCCGTAAACCGTGACCCCATGGTTCGCCCCCCAGTTGGCCATAACGCTGTACACATCGGTAAACGCGCCCTTTCCGGTGAGTCTTGGCACGAACCATGTGGTGGGCCAGCTGGGGTCCGTGCGCTTATCGATAACATTATGTATCTCATCCGGAAGGTCCGCCGTCCAGCCCTCGGCCAGCTGGAGCACAGGGCCTGCGCCGTCCAGCACATTGACCCTGAGCATTGTAACAGGCATTTCGGCATGGCAGCGGAAATGGCTTGAGAACCCGCCGCCCCTGAAGTACTCATAATTGGCCCGGCACCAGTCCGTGGCCCCGAGGCAGGCGCTTACGTCCTCCTCCGTCATATCCCAGAAGGGCTTCATGCAGCCCTCGCCCAGGGAGTTTTTAGCCGCGCCGGAACCGTCAAGGGCCGTAGCCCCGGAGTTGATAAGGTGGATAAATCCGTTTTCCGCAACGCCTGCGGGCCTGTGCCCAGTGACCCTCTCGCAGGCCTCAGGGCTCCAATAGGTGCGCACATCGTGGAAACAGGGGGCGGTATTGGTGATAAGCGTGCCAAGCATCATAGCCACGCCGTTCAAGGTATCGTTCTCGGTGGCAAAGGGAGTTGGGGCCTTCGGGCCGTTCCAGTCAAAGGTGGAGGCCATAATTGCCTCGGTGAAGTCCGCGTTTGGCAGCCAGTCCGTCCACTGGCGCTGGCCCTGGAAGCCGCCCGCAACGGCATTCTTGCCCAGGGCCTCCTCGTGCCAGCCCATATCGTCCAGCTTGGGATTGCCGAAGAGTATGTCCCTGACGATTATGGACATCTTCGCGATAAACTCCCAGTCCTTATCGGCAGGTATCACCTTGGACTTTGTAATAATCTCAGGGAGATTTTTCCCCTCGTTCAGGTCAAAGCCCAAGGGGCAGTTCTCTTTTATCCAGCCAAGGGCTTTTTCATACTCATCATGGTCATATATCCCAAGGGTAATTCGCCGGAGTATCTCTGTCATGTCCACCCACTCGGCCCTTATGCCGAAATACTTCTGGAACATATCCGCGTTGCAGTAGCTGCCCGCAATGCCCATAGCCACGCCGCCCAGGTTTACATAGGACTTATTCTTCATCCAGCCCACTGCCACGGCGCCCTTTGCAAATTTAAGTATCTTTTCGGCCACGTCGGAGGGTATTGAGCCGTCCCCCAGGTCCTGTACGTCGTGCCCGTAGATGGAGAAGGCGGGCAGGCCCTTCTGGGCGTAGGCGGCCATTACGGCGGCAAGGTAAACCGCCCCGGGGCGCTCGGTGCCGTTAAAGCCCCAGACGGCCTTAATAGTCCCCGGGTCCATATCAAAGGTCTCGGAGCCATAGCACCAGCAGGGGGTGACGCTGAGAGTGGCCACTACATTCTGCGCGGAGAACTGCCCGGCACATTCAGCGGCCTCGGCCCCGCCGCCGATGGTGGTCCGGGAGACGACGCACTGCACAGGGGCGCCGTCAGGGTATTTTAGGCTGGAGCTGATAAGCTCAGCCGCCGCCCTTGCCATGCCCATGGTCTGAGCCTCAAGGCTCTCCCGCACGCCGCCCCAGCGTCCGTCGATTACAGGCCTTATGCCTATTTTAGGATAATTCATCAATGTACCTCCATTCAAAATTTAAATTTTTATTTTCAGCGCTTTTTAGCCGCTGACCCTATACCCCTCGTGTTCCAGCAGCCAGCGCTTTTTCTCAAGTCCCCCGGCATATCCGGTGAGCCCGCCGTCAGAGCCCAGCACCCGGTGGCAGGGGATTATGATAGAAATGGGATTATGCCCCACCGCCCCGCCAACCGCCTGGGCCGACATATGGGGGAGCCCCCGCCGGGCCGCCAGCTCCCGGGAGATATCTCCATAGGTGGTGGCCTCGCCATAGGGTATCTTCATGAGCAGGCCCCAGACCTCATTTCGGAAACCGCTGCCCTTTGGGGCAAGGGGCAGCTCCTCTATAGCCGGGCGTCCACCTGCAAAATAGCGGTCCAGCCAGCCTCGGGCCATCGCCAGCACAGGGGAGCCCCCTTCACAGGGCGGCCCGTGCAAAAGGGACTCGGGAAAATACTTCTGCCCAACCATCCACAGCCCGCACAGGGCGTTATCCTCTTCCCCCAAAAGCAGCTCACCAATAGGGGAGGCGTATCGTGATATATTCATCATATCCCTGCTCCTATTCAAAGCAGCCCATAAAGGCCGTTCATGCCTCCTCCGGCTTCTCCCGGGTCAGGTCCCTGACCCATTTATACTTTCTGAACCGGTACATCACCCAGGGTATCTTGCCCACCTCATCCAGGCAGGTGCAGGCATAGACCGCCAGCGGGTGCCAGTGGAACACAAAGGCCCCGGTGAAGGCCAGAGGCACGGCAATGCACCACATGCAGACTATCAGGCTGTACATGTCAAAAATGGTGTCGCCGCCTCCGTCCAGCACGCCGTTGATAGTCACCGTGTTCACACAGCGGCCAATCATGTAGACAGCCATAATCACCATCATTCCCCAGAGGTACTCCCTGGCAGTATCGGTGAGAGTTACCATCCCCACCGTAAGGGGGGTGACGGCCAGCACGAGCAGAGTAGAAATGAGCCCGATAATATAGGAGAGGTTTTTCAGGCGTATGCCATAGGCCTTCCCCTTCTCAAGATTGCCGGCCCCAAGCTCATTGCCCACCATGATACCGGCCGCGCTGCCAATGCCGTTGCAAAGGCAGCATATCAAATCCCGCACCACGGCGGATACTGAGTTTGCGGCCGCGGCGTCGCTGCCCATATGGCCGATAATGGCGGTATAGGAGGTAAAGCCCACCCCCCAGCACAGCGACCCGCCAATAAGCGGCAGGGCCTGGCGGGCAAAGTCGGCGTTCAGCGCCTTCGGAAGCTTCATAAACCGCCTGAGCGCGGGACGGACGAACCCGGGCTTCAGGGTCAATACCAGGCAGAGAGTAAGCTCCACGGCGCGGGAAATGGTAGTGGCAAGGGCCGCTCCCCTGGCCTGCATACGGGGCGCGCCCAGCAGCCCGAAAATGAAGACGGCGTTCAGCGCCACGTTCATGATAACGGCGCCGGAGCTTATAAACGCTCCCAGCCTCACATGGTCCGTCACCTTCATGACGGTGAGATAACACTGGGATATGCCCGTGAGAAGATAGGACCAGCCGGCTATTTTCAGATATGTACTGCCGATGGATATGAGCTCTGGGTCGCTGGTGAAGATGTGCATAAGCGGTCCCGGCGCCAGCTCGCAGGCCAGGAAGAACAGCACGGACACCAGCCCGGAGTACCTGAGCATCATATTGAACAGGTCCTCCAAAGTACGCCGGTCGCCCTTGCCCCAGTACTGTGCCCCAAGGATTGCCCCGGCCCCGGCAATGGCCCCGATGAACATGTTCTGGATAAACTGTATCTGAGTCGCCAGGGAAACGGCCGTCATTTCGGCCTGGGCCACAGTGCCCAGCATAAGGGCGTCCGCGGCGGCGACCATAGCCAGCATAAGGCTCTGCATGGCAATGGGGAAGGTAAGGCGCGTGAGCTGTCTGTTAAATTTCCGTTTGTCTATCATCTCTTTTTCCCTTTCCGGTTCTTGGCTATCATTATAGATGTAAACATGGCTTTTGTCAATGCTCTTATTAAGCTGCCGGGCCTTGCAGCAGTGTACAATTTCTGCATGGAATTTTGGCTTTGAAACTGGTATACTGAAAACATAAAAAACAAGGCGGTGTTTAAGGATGGAATGGCTGACAAAGATGAACGAAGCGCTTGCGTATATAGAAGAAAACCTTGAGGGAACGGTCGACTATGGCGCGGCGGCAAAAATTGCCTGCTCGTCACTGACAAGGTTCCAGCGGATGTTTACATTTCTGACGGATATGACTATAGGGCAGTACGATGTTTGGAGAAAAACCTTTGGTGCGCCTTGAGGAGCTCAGCGGATGCCGGGCTGTGATATTCAGTGCGGACTGCCGGGAGCCGGAGACAGAGGCCTGGAACCTCATGCGCCGGTGGGCGGTGGAAAACCTTACGGACTATGAGGCGAGGCGATATATCGGGTACGCCCCCGCCGGGCACCATGCCCAGGGGCCTGAGGAGGGCCCGCATGAATACCGCGCCATGATGCTCCTGCACGGCGGCGAAGGGGAGAGGGGAGACTTTCTGGGAGGACATGTCGGCGAAGCGCCGGCGGGCCTGTTTCTGGCGGGGGACGTGGCGCTCAACGAGTTTTTTGACGACGGGACCATAGATATCGGCCTCTCCATGAAGACGTCCTCTCAAACGGTGTATGAATGTATGCTGAGCATGGGGGGCTATGAGCTGGATTTTGAAGGCCGCGCCTATTTGGAGGAGCATATTTTCAAAAAGCAGTGGTTTACGTCTGAGCACCCGGAAAAAATCATGCCGGAGCTAAAATTTTGGCTGCCGGTAAAGAAAACTGAATAACTTACAGTGAAAAATATAAGGAGAGGGCCCGGGATTTATCCTGGACCCTTTCGCTATGACGGCGGATTTGTCATAAAGCACACTTTTTGACATGGGGGAAATCTTTTATCGGCAAAGGAAAATTTTGCGCGAAAATAATAGATATGTATTGAAATGAGCGCGGAATTGTATTATAATATCTAGCAAAATGAGAACTATCAAAAAGTGTACCTTTTGACATCACTCTGCAATAATGGAAAAATATGGTAAAAATACCACACAAAACCAAACAGAGTATTGATTTCCGCACTTCTTTGTGCTAAAATGACTAATTGTGCGGAATCTATCAAAAGGTACACTTTGTGAGACAATTAAGTTTCATGATAGGTTTTGCAAAATAAAGTTTAGGAAGGACAGATGAGATATGAAAAAGTTTCTTGCCGCCCTGCTTGCGGCCGGTATCCTTTGCACGGCGATTCCGGCTGCAGCCCAGGCCGCAGACAGCAGCGCGCCCGCTGCCGACACAATTCAGACCCAGGACGATACGGACGTCCAGGACGCTCCCGGCAATGCAGAGGACCCGGGCAGCACGGAGAACCCCGGCGAAAATGAAAATCCCGATGGCACGGACGCTCCCGATGTTCCGGAAACCCCGGACGATACGGACGAACCCGATGTCCCTCAGGAGCCGGGCGAGCCGGAAGACCCCGAAGACCCGGACCCTGTGGAGCCCGAAAAGCCCGGCCTTGAGATGACGGAGCACCGGGTATACATAAAGGGCAAGGGCGACCTTGTGCGCCCCGGCGGCCAGCTTACCCGGGCGGAGGCGGCCCAGATAATGTACAGCCTTCTGGAATATGAGCCCGAGCTCACCGGCTCCAAGACCTTCCCCGACGTGAAGGAGAGCGCCTGGTACGGCAGACAGGTGCTTACCCTTGCGGAGATGGGCGTTATAAACGGCTCCGGGGACGGCACCTTCCGTCCGGACAAGCCCATCAAGCGCAATGAGTTTGTGCAGATACTCACACAGTTCTTCGACACCGAGGGCGAGGACATACCCGCCGCCAGCTTCCCCGACGTGAACCAGAACGGCTGGGACGCCCCCGCAATCAACTACGCAGCCTATAAAAGCTGGATAAGCGGCTCCCCGGACGGCAATTTCAGGCCCAACAGCTATATAACCCGCGCCGAGGCCATCACCGTGGTGAACAAGGCCCTGGGCCGGGAGCCGGATTTAGACAGGCTGAGGGCCGACGGGGACGTGCTGGTATTCCTGGACCTGTCCTATTCCCACTGGGCCTACGCCCAGATAATGGAGGCCGCTCTGGAGCATACCCACAATGAGGACGGCAGCTGGATGGATTATGTCATACCCGCCGCCGAGCATAAGCCGGGGAACCACGTTATCGGCGGCGAGCTCTACCAGGTGGACGCCTCCGGACGCTTTGTGCGCAATCAGACGGACGGCGTGCTGAAATTTGACAATAACGGACGCTACACCACAGGCAATGCCACCCTCGACAAGCAGCTCACCGATATGGTGAAGCGTTATACCAAGGAGGGCGATACCAACCTCAACAACTTCAAGCGCCTCTACGACCAGCTCTCCACCTGGCCCTACCGTGCCGGCAGCTACCTTGGAAAGGGCGCCGAGGACGGCCAGACCGGCTGGGAGGCTGCGATGGCCCTTGACATGCTGAAAAACCGCAAGGGCAACTGCTACCGCTACGCGGGACTGTGCACATATCTTGCCCGGAAGATGGGCTACCAGGCCACAGGCATTTCCGGCCAGGTGAACGTATACGGCAGGGGCTTCGTGCTCCACGGCTGGACAGAGATAGAGCAGGACGGCCAGATATATGTATGCGACGCCCAGCAGCAGAAGGTGTGGCCAAGGGAGAACCTGTTTATGAGGAAATACAGCCAGTTCCCGGCAACAAGGAAGTACAGGGTGAAAAATATTATCAAGAAGTAATACTGAAAGAGGATGAGATACATGAATAAGCTTGCGTCCCTGGCTATGGGGGCTCTCACATTTGCGCTCGCTCTGAGCCTTACAGCGTGCGGGGGAGGGGAGACCTCCTCCCAGGAGCCGTCTCCGTCCCCCTCGCCCAGCGCGGTCCCCACCGCCTCGCCCGAGGCCTCGCCATCACCAAAGAAGGCCAGCCCCAGCCCTAAGGCGACGGCGGCCCCCACCCCAACTGCGGAGCCAACCCAGGCTCCCGCCCCGGAGTCCGCGGCCGAGCCAACCCAGGCCCCCGCTCCGGACCCCACAGAGGCTCCTGCCCCGGACCCGACCCAGCCTCCCACGCCCACCCAGGCTCCTACCCCCGCGCCAACTCCTGAGCCGACGCCCGAGCCTGCCCCTGACCCATACTCGTACATAGGCAGCGACATCAACTCCTTCTACGCCGTCTTCGGCTACCCGAACGGCAGCGACTACGGCCCAAGCTGCCTGGGCGCCGGGGAGGACGGTATGCTCTATTACAGCGGCTTCACCGTCTACACCTACCGTGAGAACGGCGTTGAAACCGTCCAGGACGTGGGCTGAGCCATGGTATTCAGCTCTCCGGCCTTTCTCTTTGCGTTTCTGCCGGCGGCATTTCTGCTGTACCGCCTTATTCCCGGCAGCGGAAAAGCCTCGATAACGGCGAAAAACGCCCTTCTGACCCTTCTTAGCCTGATATTCTACGCCTTCGGCGAGCCGGTCTATGTGCTGCTCCTTCTGGCCTCGGTGGCAGTGAACTACCTTTGCGGACTGCTGCTGCTCCGGGAAGGGCACGAAAAGGCCGTGCTTGCGGGAACGCTTATTGTGAATCTCGGGCTGTTATGCGTGTTTAAGTATGCGGGCTTCGCGGCGGCTACACTGAACGGCTTGGGGCTCAGCCTCCCCGTGCCGGAGATAGCCCTGCCTGTGGGAATATCATTTTTTACCTTCCAGGGGCTCTCATATGTGATAGACTGCTACAGAGACAAAACGCTTATCAGCAAAAGCCTCTTGAAGCTGGCGCTGTACATATCCTTTTTCCCGCAGCTCATTGCCGGGCCCATTGTAAAGTACCACGATGTGAGCCTGCAGATAGACAGCCGCAAAACGGACCCCGCACTCACCGCCCAGGGCATACGTCGCTTCATAGCAGGCCTCTCCAAGAAGCTGCTCATAGCCAATACCGTGGGCCGCATGGCGGACCTTGCCTTTGGGGCGGGGAGCGCTCTCGATATCCGCTCCGCATGGCTGGGTGCCCTGTGCTACTGCCTTCAGATATACTTCGACTTCTCAGGCTACAGCGACATGGCAATAGGCCTTGGAAAGATGTTCGGTTTCCACTTTCAGGAGAATTTCAACTACCCCTTCATAAGCTCCTCCATCCGGGAGTTCTGGCGGCGGTGGCATATCTCCCTGTCCACCTGGTTTCGGGATTATCTCTATATCCCACTGGGAGGAAACCGCAAGGGGAAGCTTCGCACCCAGCTGAACAAGTGTATCGTGTTCTTCTGCACCGGCCTATGGCATGGGGCAAGCTGGAACTTTGTGCTCTGGGGCCTCTGGCACGGCGCCTTCATCATCCTTGAGGGCCTGCTGCCCCCGCCGGGGAAGGTCCGCCGGGTACTATGGCGGCCCCTGACCCTGCTGGTGGTGCTGCTGGGCTTCGTGCTTTTCCGGGCCGAGACCCTCTCTCAGGCGGGGGATATATTTGTCAATATGGCGGCAGGGTTCCACTTCTCCATAGAGGGCGCAAGCCTTATGCGGGCCATGCTCACCCCGATGAACCTGCTGGCCCTTATCGCCGGGTGTGTCTTCTCCCTGCCTGTGCTGCCAAAAGTAAGGGAGCTCGCGGCGGGGGAGAGCGCCGGGGCCGCGGCTCTGCGTGCGGGGTCATATATATGCGCGGGGGCGCTGTTTGTCCTGTGCGTGCTGCACCTCTCCGGGGCTGAGTTCGACCCATTCATCTATTTCCGCTTCTAGCAATATACACGAGGGAATTATGAGGAAACTGCTATATACAATTTTCATCACACTTTTTATCGGGGCATGTCTCCTGCCTGGGGCAGGTATGCTGCTCCTGGGACCCAGCCCTGCCGCCGGGAACGAGACAGTCGCAGCGCCCCCAAAGCTTACAAAAGCGGACGGCTCTCTGAACATCGAGCTCCTTTCCGACGCCGCCGGCTGGTTTTCCCAGAGCTTTGGCTTTCGCCGCGAGCTCATCACCGCCGACTCTTACATCAAGGCAGGGCTTCTGCACACCTCAAGCCAGTCCCTTGTGGCCCTGGGCCGGGACGGCTGGCTGTACTATGCCGAGACCCTGGACGACTTCACCGGCGCGGACAAAATAAGCCCCAGGGAGGCTTACTGCATAGCGCGTTCCCTGCGCCTGGCCCAGGACTATGCCGAGAGCCAGGGGGCGAAGTTCCTGTTCAACATAGCGCCGAACAAGGCCGGTATTTACCCACAGTACCTGCCAAAATCCCTAAAAGCCTCCCCCGAGGAATATGCCTCCCCTGTAATTGAGGCCATGGAGCGGCAGGGGGTGAGCTATGCCGACCTGTTCGGTCCCCTGAGGGCTCAGGAGGAGCAGCTGTATTTCGCCGTCGATTCCCACTGGACAAACAGGGGCGCGGCCCTGGCCCACGACGTGCTGCTGGAGGCTTTCGGCCTCCCGGAGGAAGACGCGTTTTCAAAGCCCGGCAGCTATGGGCCAACCCACCGTGGGGACCTTTATGAAATGCTCTACCCGGCCTCGCCGGACCTTGACATGGAGTACGCCTTCGCCGAGCCCCTGAATTTTTCCTATGCCCGGCCCATACGCGATGTGGACGACATGAGGATAGAGACCAGCAGCCCTTCTCCGAACGGCCCGCTGCTGATGTTCCGCGACTCCTTCGGAAACGCCCTGCACAGCCTGATGGCGGAGAGCTTTTCCTCAGCCGTCTTCTCCCGGGCCATGCCCTATAATTTGGAGCTCATCGGGCAGAGCGGCGCGGAATACGCGGCCCTGGAAATCGTGGAGCGCAATCTCCCGCGGCTGGCGGAGGCCCCGTTTATAATGCCCGCTCCAGGGATAGACGACTGGCAGGCTGTTTTGGGCGGCGGTTTTTTCACAGAGGACAACAGGTGCCCGGAGGACGCAGATATCATCACTGAGCAGACCGGCACATACCTAAAGGTCACCGGGGACACGCCGGCAGAGTGCGATAGTAATTCACCTGTATACCTTGCGTGTGCCGCCGGTGACGGCAGCGTCACTATGTGGGAAGCCTTCCCGGTCTATAGCGCGGGAACATCCTGTACAGCATACCTGCCCACAGACGCCGCCGGGGAGGGCGCCATACATATGGTGTTCCAAACAGACGGACAGTGGAAATGGGCGGCTCAAATTACCAAATGAAACTCAGCTCCACCGCCGGGAGCCTCCTGCACCCAGAGGCTCCCCCGGTGGAGCCTTACTATTTCCCGGGCAATGCAGAGGCCCAGCCCGAAGTGCTCCTTATCGGTGCGGGAGTGCTCGGCCCGGTAGAAGCGCTGGAAAATGCGCTCCCGCTCCTCCTTTGGAACGCCCGGGCCGTTATCCCGCACAATGAACCGGCATTTTCCCCCAGAGAGCTCTTCCACCGAAAGCAGCACCCTGCCGCCCTGGGGAGTATAGCTCAGGGCATTGTCCAGCAGCACCTCCAAGGACTGGGATATGCGCTCCCCGTCGCAGTTCTTCGGCTTCATCGCCCCTTCCGGAAGGGAGAGCTGAAGCTTTATGCCCCGCTCCCCGGCCTTCACCAGGAAGCGGTCATAAAGCTCAAGAGCCAGGGTGTCCGGCTCGGCGGGGCCCATATGCAGGCTCAGTGCCTGGCTGTCGGCGCTGGCCAGGGACAGCATATCGTCTATCAGCCGGGACATCCGCTTTCCCTCTGAGAGAATGCTGTCCTTAAAGCGCTGCTGCTCCCCGGGCTCGGCCAAATCCAGGGCCGAGAGGTTAGAGAGCATAACGGTAAGGGGCGAGCGGAGCTCATGGGAGGCTGAGGCCACAAACTGGGCCTGGCTTTTCTGGCTCTCGGCTATGGGCCGGAGCATTCTGCCGCTGAATATCCAGGCGAACACCCCCAGAGCTGCCAGCCCCGCAAGCCCCATAAGGGCAAAGCCACGGCGCTGGTCCGAAATCCGACTTTCCAGGCCGTCCAGCGGGTAGAGGGCGGCCATAGAGAGGCTGCCGCCCCGCCTTGGAAAGACAGCGGCCGCGGCATAGAAATCCTTCCCGGCCTCATTTTTAATGGAAAAGGTTACGGACCTTGTGAGCAGAGTATTAAGAGGCTCAAATATATCCAGGCCGTATTCTGTCCGCGCCACAAACGCCGCCTGCTCTGCCAGCGCCTCCATATCCTCGCCGCCGTGGCCCGGCAGCCGGTTGTGCATGAGCGGCGCGGAGTTGTCATACAAGAACAGCCTCAGCCTGCCCTCGCCCTCCATGCGGGCCATCCACTGCTCAGATAGGTCCGCCTGGCTCTCAAGGTGGGATATCAGGGAGTTCACATCCCTGAGAAAGGACTGGCGCTGGCTTTCCCGCAGGGAGTCCTCAGAGAATTTCAGGCAGAAAGCAGTCATCAGCAGGAATATGGCCCCGGTAATAATGGTGCAGAAGGAGGTCATCTGCCGCCGGAGCCTTTTAAATTCAGACTGCATTCCGGAGGAGCCCCCCTTCACTGTTCTTCCTCCCCTTCAAGAACATACCCCACGCCCCGCACCGTAGCTATCCGCAGCTCCGAGCCCAGCGCCCGGAGCCTTCGGCGCAGAAAGTGGATATAGTTGTCCAGGTTGCCGTCCTCCACAGCTACAGCCGGCCCCCACACCTTGAGGAAAAGGGCTTCCCTGGTGAGCACCCTGCCCGGGTTTCGCAAAAATGCCTCCAACAGCTCTGCTTCCCGCCTTGAGAGCACACACTCGCCCCCGGGCCCCGAGAGGCGCTTGCCGTGGGGATACAGGCAGAGGCCCCCATAGGATATCTCGCGGTCCAGGCTCATGGTCCGTGGCCGGCGGCAGACGCTCCGGATTCGGGCCATGAGCTCGCCGAAGGCAAAGGGCTTGACTATGTAGTCGTCCGCGCCGGCGTCAAGGCCCTCTATCCTGTCGTCCAGCTGGCCCATGGCCGTTAAGACTATCACCGGAGTGTCGTTCCCCTGCCGCCGCGCGTCCTTTAAGAGGCTTACGCCGTCCATGCCCGGCAGCATTCTGTCGAGAAGCACCAGGCCGTACCCGCCGCCGGTCATATAGCCAAGGCCCTCCGAGGCCTCCGGGCAGACGTCCACGGAAAAGCCCTCCTTTCCCAGCTGGTATGTGAGGGAGTCAATAAGCTCGGTGTCGTCCTCTATCAGGAGAATACGCATGGGGATTTCCTTTCCTTAAAGCTGTGATACCTGCGGATAAATTATACCATACCTTTTTATAAAATGCACTGTCTCCCAAAAGTTTCCTTTTCCTAGCTCTCCGCTGCGATTATCCTGTCCAGCGCCGCCTCAAGCTCAATCTCGCCTTTAAGGTATGCCGCGCCGCTCTTCGTCAGCGCGCTGTACAGGTTCTCGCTGCCATAGGACGGCGTTTCAAGGGTGCCGACAAAATCCAGAAACTCATCTATTTGCTCCTCTGACGCCGTGCGGCACTGGACAAAATACTGTCCGTCGTCCACTCTGGGACCGCCGAAGCCGCTTATATCCTCCTGGCCCAGCATCTTTCTGAGAGCCGTTTCATTAACCGGCAGATTCTCAGAGCCGGGGGCTATGCTCTGAGCCCCGCTGCTCAGCGCCAGCTTCAGGAAATCCGCGGAAAGCTCCTTATTGCCGCCGGTACTGCTTATTCCCATCAGGCAGTAAGGGGTGAACACCTTTTCAGCCTGCCCGCAGAGAGCAATATGCCCCAGGCCGTACTTTTCCTCAGTGGCCAGCATACTGGTAAAGGTCATATGATTATTTACAGTGTCCCGGGAAATTTGGGCCCAGCCGCCGGCAATAAGCGAGCCGCAGTTGCCGGGGGAATATGACATGGGCAGAGTGTCAGGGTTCGCGGAGCCAGCTTTATATATCCTTGCGCATAGCTGCATAAACTCAGACAGCTTCTCCCTGTCAATGCTTCCGTCCTCCCGATACCAGGCCGCCGAGCTTCCGACGGCGAGCTTCTCCATCAGCAGGCTTTCATGCAGGGCAAAGACATTCTTCTCCGGCTCAGCTTTGTTCAGAGCCTCTATCTGCCCGGCAAAGCTCCCAAGGTCCGTGACGGAGGCCAGGACGTCCTTATCCCCGATGATTATTGGCACGGAAAACCTTGCGGGTACAATATAGCTCCTGCCCTCAACGTCAAAAGCGGACGCAAGGTTCTGCAAAACTCCCAGCCCGCCGGTGAGGCCGGTGATATCCTCAAGGAGCCCGTTTTCAATAAACTGCCGGTAGGGCATACCGTCCAGCAGAATGATATCCGGGCCGCCGCCCTCTTTGACAGTCTCCATAAGGGCCTGTGAAACCTGGGCCAGAGTCCAGTCCTTGTGCTTTTCAATGCCAATCTCAACGGAAATCTTCACGTCGGGATTCTCCCGCTGATATATTGACGCGGCGCGCCGGAGCTCGCTGTTGTCGAACATGGCGAATATCTGAAGCTCCGTCTCCGGCGCGGCTGGCTGGTCCGGGTCATAGTGCCAGCGGAGAATGCTTTCACTGCCGTCGCTGTCATCAGAGCAGGTGGCGTAGAAGTCCCCGGAGGCGGTTTTCATCAAATCGGATATATACCGGCTGGGGTCCCCAAGGGAATACATGCTGCCTTCCATCACCCGCTCCATGGCCGTGCCGCCGAGCACATGCCTGTAGAGCCCGCGCCTTGTGGCAATATACACCGCGTCCTCGCCCGGGCAGGTGAAAATGTCCTGAATTGTGCCGCTGCAACCGAAGGGCAGGTCGTTCGGGTCATAGGAAAAGCTCTCAAGATAGGTTCTGCCGTCAGGCTCCTTTATGAAGCTGTTCAGGACTTCATCCCGGGGCATTTTCTCCCAAGTATCCAGGTCATAGAGCTCAAGCAGCTGTCCGTCGTATGTGTAGACGTTTAAAATCAGCGCGTTTTCCACAACATAACAGTTGCTATAATACGTATCGCCAGAATAGTTATAACGTATACTATGCAGTATCTCCCCGGTGTTCTGGTCAATGTGCATAAGGCAGTTATAGTTGTCCAGCGCGGCTATGGAGCCGTCCGGAAGAATGACAGATTTAAACGCAATCGTATTCGCCGCCATCCCCTCCGGAGCCTCAGGTATGCTTATATCAAGCTCCCTCTCCGTGCCGTCCGCTTCAACATAATAATAGTAATAGGTGACGTCATTGCTGTTCTCGCTATGCTCGTCGCATACATAAAATGCCTCGCCGTCCGGGCCCCAGGAAATGCTGACGCTGGTTCTCGCATCTTCCGCAAGCTTACTCACCGCCGCGGGAATGGCCGTCTCCGTCCAGCTCTCGCCGCCGTCGCCGGATTCATACTTCCCGAAGCGAAGCTTGCCGCCGGCTTCAGTCAGCGCGCTGGATATTCTGCCGTCACCCGGCTGCTCCAGAGCGGACTCGACGAACCGTCCCCGCCCGGAAGAGACCGCCGTGTCCTCAATCCCCGCCTCAATACCCGAGCTCTCCGGCTCCGTACCTGAGCTCTCAGGTTCCGTATCCGCGCCGCATGAGGTCAGGCTCAGCAGCAAAAGCCCTGCCAAAAGGAGGGATATGGCTTTATAAAATAGATGTTTCATAGAAAAGCTCCTTTCAGTTTTATATCTCCATTATAAAACTTGAATCTCTAAAGAACATCTAAATTTCCGGCTTTTTTGAAATTTTTTTAACCGGCGGCCACTACAGCGCCGGCTGTCCTGCAAATCAAGGCCAAAAGGCGTTCGTCGGCCCGGGCCAGCTCCGGTTCCTCTGAAAGGAATGCCTCGCCCGGCTCCTGCCCAAACAGCGCGGCAAACCATGTGCAGGCCAAGGCGTACCTGCCGTAATCATAGGACATATGAAAGCCGTCCCTGCACAGGGAGAGCCCGCCGTTCCGGGTATCAAATTCCGGCAGGGCGCGCAGGCTCTGTATCACGTCCCCGCAGGGGATGAGCCCAAGGCCGTACTTATCCGACATTTGGATATAGCAATCCCTCAGCCGCCGGTACATCTCCTCCTGGCTTCGATTATACCGGGGAAATTTCTCATGGGTGCTGCCGTGCTCATATGCCCAGGTCTCCTGAAGGAAAAGCTTCGCCCCGGGGACCTTTTCTTTCAGATACCCGGTTATCAGGCCCAGAAAGGGCTCATAGGTATCAGGCCACCCGCTGTCATGGCTGGCCTGCTGGGTGACGATGAAATCCCAGGGCTGCTCGTCCAGGACCGGGCCGATGGCGGCCATCCGCTGGGTATGCGCGCCGTTGAGCTCATAGCGGTAGGCTTCCTCGCCGGTCTCGATATTGCGCCAATGGGTCTCCAGCGGACAGCCGCCGATGTACAGGTTGACCACCCGGGTATCCACCCCGGAGGCGGCCGCCAGCTGATGGAGATAGCGGGTGGCGTCTTCTGAAAAGCTGTTGCCGATTGCAAGGATATGATATGTTTTCGTCATTTTGTTGCCTCTTTTCCGCCTGTCCAGGCTATAAGATTTTCAAGTATTTTCTGGGTTAAAGAATGCGGAAGCATAGCCAGCGTGTGCCCCGGAGCATATACCCCCGCGCGGCCTGATGAATCAGGGACCCTTCAAGTGTAAGCCTACAGCAAACAGCGGGAAAAGTCAAGACGTCTTTTAAGCCGCAGGGAAAGGCATGATGTGAATGAATTATATCAGAGCAAGCCATTATCCGTGCGATTGGACGCTCTTGTGTTTTTCTTCTGTCTCTGCTATAATAGTCAAAACTTCAAAAGCGCAGAAACCGGTGACGACCGCCAAATCAATGAGAGTCCTATCGTGGGGAGGCGTCTCTTGCAGGGAGGACCCCTCCGTGGCGTTATGTTATACAGCCGAATAGCCGATACGCGAAGGACCAGAGAGGGCTTTGGTCCTTCTTTGCATTTCTGGGGAAAATATGCACATAAAGCTCCGTTCAGTTGATTATACGATGATAATGTGTAACCATATTTATTGAAAATACCCCGGCAAAAATAATATAATATAAACAAAGTGCGCGCACGGCTGACAAAATAGGTTTTCTTTGCAGGGCTGTTTCGGGAAGTTTCAGTATATATGCGGCATATAGAAAGCGGGAGCGGGAGGGCGCCGGTATGGGGATAAGTCTGGGAATCATAGGGTATGGGAGCATGGGAGAGCGGCACCACAGATATGCCGCTCAGACGCGTGGAGTTGCCGTTTTGGGGGCCTATGACGTCGCTGCGGCCCGCCGGGACGCGGCAAAGGCCAACGGCATAGGGACCTTCGGCTCCCTAAAGGCCCTGCTGGAATGCAGGGAAATCAACACAGTCCTGATTTGCGCGCCTGCCGCCAGCAGAAAGGAGCTCTGCGTGGCAGCGGCTGACGCGGGAAAGCATGTGGCCTGCGCGGCGCCCGCCGCTATGAGCGTCCGGGAGCTGGATGGGATGATTGCCGCCACAGGCCGGGGCGGCAGGGTGCTTGCCGTCTGCCAGGAGCACCGCCTGGACAGAGACTTCTATATGGCGGAGAAGCTTCTGAGCGCCGGCAGGCTTGGGGAGGTGCATTCAATACAGGTACGTATGCAGGGCCGGGGCATTCTTCCAGGCTGGCCCAGGGCGGGCGGAGACGTTTTGTATGCCTGGGGAGTCCATGTGATAGACCAGCTTATGTGGCTTCTGGGGTATGACGATTTTGCAAGCGTGTTTTGCAGGACCTGCGTGACGGGCTCTCTGGGCAGGAGGGACTACTGCCTTATGATTTTCAATCTGGAGAGCGGCGGCACGGTGCAGATAGAGCTTGACAGCTCTATCCCTGAGACGTCCCCCCGCTGGACGCTTCTCGGGAGCAGGGCGGCCGCCTGCTTTGGAGGGACTGCGGGAGAGGGGCGTGCCATCCTCCTTGAGCCGGGCACTGAGGGCCGGGAGCTCCCCATGACAAAGGGGAGAGGGGACGCCCTCGCGGCATACTATGAGAACCTTCGGGAGGTCATAGACGGAAGGGAAGGGCTGAAGGTCCAGCCCTGGCAGGTGCGCCGTGTGCTGAAAGCCGCGGAGGCGGCCGTTCAGTCGGCGCAGACGGGAGAGCTTGTCAGCCTGAAGGGCTGAGGGCGGCATGGAAGCCGAGGCTGCAGGCCCGTAGTTTTCTGGAAAGGATGACTGAGGATGTCTCTGAAAAAGAAACTTATGCTGACAATGATTGGCATTGCCGTGCTGCCAATCCTACTGCTGGGAAGCTTCTGCTACGGCTATTTCAAGCAGGTGCTGCTGTCGGATGTTCAGCAGAGCGAGCTTTGGCATAACAGCCAGACCATCTACGTAATGGACAGCTTTTTCCAGTCGCTGGAAAAGATATCCGATTCGCTGCTGATGAACGCCCAGCTTACGGAGGCCCTTGAGCACACCTATTCCGGCCCGGAGGCCAAGGTGCTGAATTACAGGGACAAGCAGAGGATAGAGGACGCCCTGTACCGCAACGGGTACTATCTTGACAACAGGATAGACACAATCGCTGTGTTTCCTGAAAACAGCGATATGTTCTATTACTGCACCAAGCACTCGATAAACCCAAACTACGAAGTGAAGGCCGAAAGCTGGTATGAGGAGATAGTGGAAAACGAGGGGGCGCTGACCCTTATAGGCGTGCATGAGAACGACCTGATAATGCCGGATTCCACCGGGGAGAGCGGCTGCTGCGTGACCCTGGGGCGAAGCCTGCACTCTCCCCGCAGCTCCCGAATGCTGGGAGTTATTTTGATAAATGTCAACGTGAAGGACCTTGAAAAGCTCTGGCCCCAGCGCCAGGAGGACCCTCAGGAGCGCTTTTACCTGCTGGACGGCCGGTCCAGGGTGGTATACAGCGACAAGGAGGATGAGATAGGCTCTGAGTTCTTCATGCCTGAGCTCAGCGGAGGGGTAACCACCGCCCGGGTAAACGGGGCGCTCTGCGACATAATGGTCTCTGAGTCCTCGAACCCCGGCTGGAAGGGGGTCAGGCTAATCATGCGCAGCAGGCTGAACAGGGAGATTGCGGCCATGCCGTATATCACCGTCCTGCTGGGGCTCGTTCTCATCTGCCTGGCAGTGCTTATGGCGCACTTCCTGTCAAAGGTGATAACCCGCCCGTTACAGGAGCTGTACATGAAGCTCCGCAGCTTCGAGGCTCAAAAAAGAGGGGAGGACCTCAGGGAAAACCAGGTGGGGGTGATGGGGCTCTCAAACAGCTATAACAGCATGATAGAGGAGATAAATAACCTGACCGTGCGCAACTATGAGACCCAGACAAGGCTCAAGAAGACCGAGCTCTTGGCCCTGCAGTTTCAGATAAATCCCCATTTTGTGTACAATACCATAAACTCAATAAAATGGATGGCTGAAATGCAGGGCTCAAAGCGCATGGTCACGGCTTTGGAGTCCCTGATAAAGCTGCTCCAATTTTCCTCAAAGAACGACCGGGACATGGTGCCCATCCGGGAGGAGGTGCTGTTCATCAAGGACTATCTCAACCTGATAAACCTGAAATATTTTGACAAGATACAGACAGACATCAGAATGGAGCCGGAGACGGAAAACTGCGGGACACTGCGCTTCATTCTGCAGCCGATAGTGGAAAACGCGGTCCTGCACGGCTTTTGCGGGTTCAAGCAGCCCTGCGCGGCCGTCTCGGTGGATATCAGGCTTGAGGACGGCAGGATAGTGTACGAGGTGGCTGACAACGGAAAGGGCATGACAGAGGAGCAAATTCATAAGGCGCTGGAATCTGAGCACCCGGCCAACCCTCTGTCGTTCAACAAGATAGGCCTTTACAACGTACACAAGCGGATACAGTACACCTTTGGCAGCCAGTATGGTATCAGGATAGACAGCAGGCCCGGGGAATACACCCGGGTGCTGGTGGAGATACCCGCCAAAGCCTATAAGGAGGGGGAGCAATGAATAGGATACGGATAGCGGTGATTGACGACGACAGCCTCATACGCCTGGGCATATGTTCCTCAGTGGACTGGGGCCGGCACGGCTACGAGGTGGTTGGAGAGGCTGAAAACGGCGAGAGCGGCTGGGAGATGATACAGCGGGTCCGTCCGGACGTGGTGTTTCTGGATATAAGCATGCCGGTGATGGACGGAATTGATGTGCTGAAGCTCATGCAGCAGTCAGGCGTGCGCACCAGGGCTGTAATTCTCAGCTGCCATGACGATTTTCACCTGGTTAAGGAGGCAATGAAAAACGGCGCCTATGATTACCTGCGCAAAAGCGAAATAAACGGCGACAACCTGCTCTGCGTTCTGGACGAGATATGTCAGACCCTATTGGAGGGGGACCTCTCGGGAGAGCAGGCTGCTGCAAGGGGCGGCTGGGAAAATTACTCCAACAGGTATTCCAGCTTAAAGCGGCTGGTCACCGGGCGCGGCGGAGCAGGCGAGAGCGCCGCCCAGGCCCGCTGGCTGGCAATAAAGGAGAAGGAGCTGTACTGCGTGACCTTTGCCGTGGCCGGGTATCAGCAGGTGATACAGCGGTATGACGAGGGCTACCCCTTCACGCTTGAGCACGGGGTGGTGAACCTTTCCAAGGACGTGCTGCGGCAGAGAACCGCCGAGGTGGAGCTTTTCGTATTGAAGGAGAACCAGTACGTGCTCCTTTTAAGCGGCGCGGACCGGCGGGAGGAGCTGTTCTCCCTTCTGGAACAGATGGCGTCGGTGCTGAAAAACTACCTGAACGTAGAGGTGCTCTTTGGCGTCGGCGGGGTAGTGCAGAGCTTTTCGGCGCTGCCGGGCGCCTTCCGCCAGGCCGTATACTCCCAGAAGCTCCACTATTTCCGGCCGGGGGAGAGGATAATCCAGGAGACCCGCCCCCCTGAGGACACAATGGGCGGCCCGGTATTCAGCAGGCTGGCCCAGGAGGTGAGGGATATGGCGGAGCAGAAGAACTACCCCCAGCTTTTCGCCGCCCTAAAGGAGACTATTCAGTGGCTCAGGCGGCACAGCGGGAGAAATCTGGACGCGGACGGAATAACGGAGTTTTTGCGCGAGACCGTCCGCTCGTTGCTTGTGCAGGAGGGCAAGGCCCCGGACCATGCCCTAATAAAGCTTCAAAACTGCGGCACCCTTGAGGAGACGGAGGACTTCTTCGGCGAGCTTCAAAAAGAGGTGCAGCCGGGGGGCGCCGCCCAGAACCACTACCTTATCCGGGCGGCGACGGAATATATCCAGAAGAACCTCAGCCGCGGCGACATTTCCCTTGGGGAGATAGCAGACTATCTTATGATAAGCAAGTCCTATCTCTGCCGCCTTTTTCAAAAGAAGCTCGGGGTTTCCGTGCAGCACTATATCCATAACATACGCATTGAGAAGGCAAAGGAGTATCTGAACGACTTCCACCTGAAAATATACGAGATAGCGGAGCTAACGGGGTTTAACAGCTCCACCCACTTCAATATTGTTTTCAAAAAGATAATGAACTGCACCCCGGTGGAGTACCGCAACGGCCTGAGGCATTAGGATAAACGGCCCTTGGTCAATATCTATAAAAAAGCGGCAACGTGGTTTCTTGTAACAGTCGCCATAGTTGGATTATACTATAATCACCGTTAAAGGTGAAAAAAATAATCCAAAAGGAGGCGGCAGAAAAGTTAAGGTTCAGACAATAATAAAAGAATTGAGGCAAATGAAATGAAAAAAGTATTGGCATTGTTACTGGTATTATTGATGGCGGCGTCCTTTGCGGCCTGCGGGCAGGGCGGGAGTAATTCCTCCACGCCAAGCAGCAAGACAGAGGACAACGAGAGCTCCGAAGCGCAGGACAGCAGCCAGACCTCAAGCGAGGGTAATTCCGGCGAAGTGGTCACAATAAGCATGGGAGGCTGGGGCGAGTTCCAGGATGAACATGAGCCCGGCACCGCAGGTATGGAAGAGGCTATCGGCGTAAAGGTGGAGTTCCAGAAGTATCCCACCGACGCCGCTTTCTGGGATAATCTGCCAGCGCAGATTGCCGCGAAGACCGCCCCGGATTTTATCTCCTTGACTAACGAGCTCTATCTGCCTTACATCAACGATGGTCTTATCGTCCCCATCACAAATTACATTGATGACGGCACCATCAGCTGCTGGGATATGGTCGGCCAGAATTTGAAGGATATCTGGGAGGTGAACGGTGAGGTCTATGGTATACCATATCGTCAGACCCCAGCCGTATTTGCTATCAATATGGACCTATGGAATGAGGCCGAGCTTACTGAGGCAGACCTGCCCGAGACCTGGGACGATGTGCTGGATGCCTGCAAGGTCTTTAAGGACAAATTGGGAATGCCCGGCCTGTGCTTCAACACTCAGGAGTATCACTTTACCCAGTATTGCCTGTCTTATGGCGGCGGCTGGGACCTGGGCAAGACCATAGATACTCCCGAAAATGCGGCCGCTCTGCAGTTTGTTATCGACGCATACCGCCAGGGTTATGTTGTCACCCCCAAGGAGTTGGGTGTAAGCTATGACGGCAACGTTGTCATGTCCGGTGACGCGGCAATGTCCACTGGCGGCACATGGTACATGGGTGACTTTAGGAAGAACGCTCCCGATGTCCAGGTTAAGTATATCGCTGTTCCACATGCTGAAGGGAAAGAAGACGCCTGCGGCACGCTTCATGCTCCTTGCCTGTCCGTTCTCAAGGGAGGCTCTCATGAGAAAGAGACCGCAATGGCCATCAATTATATGATGATGAGCGATTCTTATGCCGAAAACCTGATAGACCTCGGCTACATCCCCGCCGACCCCGACTTCTTTGACGAGTTCAAGGAGAAGCAGCCCGAGCTTGCAAGCCTTGTTGACGCTGTACCCAAGTCCAACGGCTTCGGCTATCCCCCGGCGGGCAAGAAGTTTGCCGACGCCCTTATCTCCAAGATGGAGGAGGCTCTTTTCAACTCTGATTCCACTGTGACCGGCGCTCAAATCGTCAAGGAGCTTCAGGAGGAGTTCGGAGAATAAGACCTGAACCACCGGATGGTTCAGAGATATGGTGCGGCCGCCCTGCCGGCTGTGTCCTGCGGGGCGGCTCGCATATATTAAGAAAGGGGCTTATAAAAATGACGGCTGATAACACAGGAGGTATGAAAAGGAAACACAGTAAGATGAGGCGGCAGGAGGCCGTTGCCGGCTGGATATTCGTACTGCCCGCCGTGCTCTTTTGGCTGATATGGTTTTTATATCCTGCCTTAAAGGCTGTATCCATCAGCTTTTTCCAGTACAACTACGCCACGCCTGAGACCAACATGTTCGTGGGCCTGGCAAACTACGCAAGGCTCTTCCAGGACCCGAAGTTCTTTACGGCTTTGAGCCACAGCTTCTTGATGGTGGCCGTCGTCGTTCCGCTGCAGACGCTGCTATCCTTTGCCGTGGCGGTGCTGCTCAACGGGCCCATACGGTTCAAGGGGTTTTACCGTTCCAGCTGCTATATCCCGTACGTCATATCCGCCATGGCGGTGACGATTTTCTTCATGTACTTCTTCTTGAAGGGCGGCCCGGCGTCATCCTTCTTCGCAATGCTGGGGCTTGAAAACGTCAGCTGGTTCGCAAGCACAAAGTACGCCCTGGCGTTCCTGATGATTGTCTATGTCTGGCAGCAGGTGGGGTTCTATATGGTGATATTTATAGGCGCCCTTCAGGAGGTGCCCTTAGAGCTGTATGAGGCCGCGAAGGTTGACGGAGCCAACGCCTGGCAGAGGCTGACGAGGATAACGGTGCCCATGATAAAGAACACCACCTACCTGGTGCTGACCTTTGGCATGATAAACGCCTTCCAGATATTCGACCAGATAGCGGCCATGTCAAAGCAGTCCCCTCTGGGCTCCCCCTCGGGAGCAACCAGCACCCTGGTCACCTTCCTCTATCAGCAGTCCTTCAGCTATATGGACATGGGATATGGAAGCGCGGCGGCAGTGGTCCTGTTTTTGATAATCTTCTCGCTGTCCGCTGTAAGGGAAGTCCTTGGAAGGAGGTCGGACTGAGATGGCTAAAAAGCGCATAGGAAAGGTATTTACATATCTGTTTCTTATCTGTCTGGCGCTGATATTTTTGGTGCCCGTGTTCTACGTGTTCTATAACTCTCTGCTGCCAAAACGCTATATCGGCACCTTTGTGCCGCCGGATGTATGGAGCTTTGACAACTATAAGGAGCTTTTCTCAGAGTTCCCAATAATGAGATGGTACGGCAACACGGCCCTCTCAACCGTCGCGGTGGTGGCGGGCAATATCTTCTTCACGCCCCTTGCGGGATACGCCCTTGCAAGGCTGCGGTTCCCCGGCCGCAAGGCCATCTTTCTGTGCCTGATGCTCTCAATGATGATTCCCGGGCAGCTGGTGCTGCTGCCCCAGTATATCATGATGGCGAAGGCCGGGATGGTGGACACTCTCTGGGCCATAACGCTGCCGTACCTGTCCCAGTCCATGTTCATCTTCATGTCCCGGCAGTTTTTCTACGGCATACCCGAGGAGCTGGAGGAGGCGGCGCGGATTGACGGCCTTGGGCGCTTCGGAACCTACTTCCGAATAGTGCTGCCCATATCCGGCGTGCTGCTGGCCACTATCGCCATATTCAACTTTACCGGCACCTGGAACTCATATCTTGTGCCGTCCACATTTATCAGCTCTGCGGATAAATACGTGCTCGTGGTGGGCCTGCAGACGGTGAACAACCAGCACTTCCAGCAGGAAAACCTGACCCTGGCGGGAGTGGTGCTCCTCTCCTTCCCGGTCATAGGGTTCTTCATGTTCACCCAGAAGTTCTTTGTGCAGGGCATTGCCACGGCAGGGCTTAAAGGCTGATAGCTATACAATGCGTATAGCATATCATATATAATTTTGATTTTGTTAGGAGGAAAAGCTGCAATGAAAAAATGGAAGGTTGCGCTTATAGGCTGCGGCTCCATTGCGGACAACACATACCTGCCCAGGATAAAGGATATCCCGGAGGCGGATATGGTGGCGGTCTGCGATATTATCCCGGAGAGGGCGAAGGACTACTCGGAGAAATTCGGGGTGCCGGCCTGGTATACCAGTATTGACGAGCTGCTGGAGAAGTGCGATTTTGAGATTCTGATGAACACCACCTCCATCCCGGCCCACCACGAGATAAATATGAAGGCCTTAAAGGCGGGAAAGCATCTCTATTCCCAGAAGCCGGTGGGCCTTACGGTGGATGAGGTCACGGAGCAGATAGAGGCTGCAAAAGCGGCGGGGGTCAAGTACACGGCCTCTCCCATACATATGCTGCGCGACGATATCCGCTTTGCAAAAAAGCTGATTGCCGACGGCTGCATAGGGGAGATAATGAAGGTGCACACAAACGTCTGCCACGGCGGCCCGGAGTATTTCCAGTACCGCACCGCCGACCCCACCTGGTTCCACCGCCCCGGCAGCGGCGCCCTGTATGATATGGGCGTCCACGGCCTGACCATGACCACCGGCATTCTGGGCCCCGCAAAGGCCGTCGGCTGCATGGCGAAAATATCTGAGCCTTTGCGCACCGTGCGCTCTGGCAGCTTCGACGGTATGCAGATAGAGGCGGACCAGCTTTACGACAACTATATCATCACCCTGGACTATGGCGAGCGCACTATGGCCGTGGTGGAGTCCGGCTTCTGCCAGAAGAACAGCCGCGCCCCACAGATGGAGATATTCGGCACAAAGGGCACAATCTCCTTTGTGGAGAACGGAAACTGGATGCCCCTTGATATCTACCTGGACGCGCCGGAGCGGGGGCTTAGGGGCTGGATGCAGCCCATGGAGTGGGATATACCCGCCAGCGAGCAGAACTTCTTCCAGTGCATGGTAGTGCAGGACCTGATTCACGCCATTGAGGAGGACCGCCCCGTGGGCCTGCCCCCGGAGCACGCAAGGCACGTTGTGGACATCATGTGCACCATCCCCGAGGCCATAGAGACCCGGAGCATTGTGCCGCTGCACACCACGTTCTGAAATAGTACCGATAACTTAAAAGAAAGGGAAAGTATACGTCGATGAAAAAATATCGTATCGGCCTTGTGGGCTTTGCCCATATGCACGTGCTGGACCAGATAAAGCCTTTTTTGGCTATGCCCGGGAGAGTGGAATGGATAGGCGCGGCGGACATAAAGCCCCTGGTGGAGTCCGAGTATTTCGAGAGCTCGAGCCGCAGCATGAACCTGGAGCAGTGCAAAAAGCAGTGCGGCTTTGAGAAGGTCTATGAGGACTATACAGAGCTTCTGGACCAGAAGCCAGACCTGGTGCTGGTAAACTGTGAAAACGCCTTTCACGGCACGGTGATACCCGAGATACTGATGAGGGGCATACATGTGGTAGTGGAGAAGCCCCTGGCCTATTCCATGGCCCATGCCATGGCTATCGAGAGGGCCTCGCGCATAGGCGGCGGGGAGTGCATGATAAACTGGCCGACAACATGGCAGGCCAGCATACGCCTGGGCAGGAAGCTTGTGAGCGAGGGCGCGGTGGGAAAGGTCTACCGCTTCCAGTTCCGCAACCCAGACTCCATGGGCCCCTTCTCCTACGGCCAGGTGATGACCGACCGCCAGCTTGGTAAGGAGTGGTGGCACCAGGAGGCCGCCGGCGGGGGCAGTATGCTGGACTACTGCTGCTACGGCACCATACTCTCAAACTGGTACCTGGGCCAGGAGCCTCAGGGGGTCTACGGCCTGAAGGCCAACTTTAACCACAGGTTCGGGGACGCGGAGGACTACGCCTCCCTTATGGTGCGCTATCCCGATGCCGTCTCTATCTTAGAGGGCACCTGGAACACCATAAGCAGCGGCTACCCCTCCGGGCCCATCGTATGGGGCGAAAAGGGCGCGCTGATAGTGGAGAACGGCGGGGACCACGGAGCTCACGCCAATGTATGCGTCTATCACGACCGGTACTCCACCACGCCCAGCGAGGTCTACTGCTCCGACGACTACCCGCTGCCCGAGGGCCGTGAGGACCTGGCGAAGGAGGTATTCCATCATCTGGAGACCGGCGAGCCCATCCACTATACCATGGACCTTAAAAACAACCTCTGGTCCGCGGCCATGCTGGACGCCGGCCTGCGCTCAAGCCGTTCGCTGAAAATGGAAGAGGTCAAAAACGCCTGCTGGACTATCGGCTGACAGAAACCTATAGGAGGAGAATAAATGAAACTAGCAAACGTCGCCTGGGGCTGGACGCCCATACCTGAGGATATGCCAAAGGGGGATTCCCTTATTAAAATCGCCAGCGAGATTCGCGCCCTGGGCTTTGAGGGCGTGGACTATCTGGGCACACCCGAGGCACTGGACCAGTTCTTTACAAAGGAGGCCGCAGGCGCCCTTGGGGAGCACTCCCGCTCCATCGGCCTTGAGCCCAACGTGTTCGTATTCCAGGAGGCCGGCTGGAACGACCCGGACAGCGCCCGGAACGCGGACTGCCTGGCACATTTTGAAAAGGCCGCGGTAACGGCGGTAAATATCGGCTGCAAGATAGTCTCCACCCTGGTGCCGCTGCCCTTTGGCACCAAAGGCTGGAACTTTAACCCCGCCGCCCCCGCCATAAAGCAGAGCTACCGTATGCCCGCCGGCTACTGCTATAAGAAGGACTGGGAGACCCTTATAGAGAGCTACCGCAGGTGCCTGGCCATTGCAAAGAAGCACGGCCTGCGCATGTCCGTGGAGTGTTTCCCCGGCTCCGTAATCTCCACGCCCCACGCCATGCTGAAGCTGCTCGAGGACATAAACGACCCGGACTTTGGCATACAGCTGGACACAAACCACCTGGTGGCCCAGCATATCGACCCGGAGTGGAGCATTTATGTTCTGGGCGGGGAGCATATCTTCAACGTCCACTGCAAGGACTGCGACGCCGTGTCCAGAAGCAATATCCCCGCCGGCTGCGGCATAACGGACTATACCGCTGTCATAGGGGCCCTGAAGAATGTGGGCTATAACGGCAATCTGTCCGTCGAGCTGGAGTTCACCGACAATCCCCGCCGTTACAATAAGCAGGCTCTGGACCACCTGAAGCTCTGCCTTGCCGGCGAATACTGAGCCATATTATGAAAAGGAGAACTTGTTATGAAAACATATAAGGCTGCCATTATCGGCAACGGCATGATATGCAACGCCGCCCATATCCCGGCCTATAAGGCCATGGGGGACAGGGTGGAGCTGGCTGCTGTGGCGGACATACGCGAACAGGCCGCAAGGGAGACCGCCCAGCGCCACGGCATACCGAAGTATTATACCGACCCACGGAAAATGCTCGAGGAGGTAAAGCCGGACATCATATCCGTCTGCACCCCCAACGCCTACCACAAGAAGTACACCCTTATGGGCTTTGAGGCCGGGTGCCATGTGATATGCGAAAAGCCCGTTGCCATGAGCCGGTCGGACGCCAGGGAGATGTTTGAGGCGGCTGAGGCCGCGGGCAGGCAGCTGTTTGTAATACAGTCCCTGCGCTTTACCGGCGGCTTCGCCGCCGCCGCGGAGCTCGCTAAAGACGGCTGCCTTGGGAATGTCTACTACGCGGACCTTAACCTGGTGCGGCGGCGCGGCATTCCCCGCTGGGGCATGTTCCATATGGCCAAGGAGAATGTGGGCGGGTCCTTCTGCGACCTGGGCGTGCATATGTGCGACTACCTGATGTACATCTCCGGCAACCCAAAAATGACCGCCGTAAGCGGCAGCGCCGTGACGAAGATTGCGAACAGGGAGGAGAACGTCACCTTCTCCAACGCCGAGAGCGGCGCGCCCACAGGCCTTTTCACCCCCAGAAAGTTCGATATGAAGGAGTTTGACGTGGAGGAGTTCTCCAACGGCTATATCAGGCTGGATAACGGCATGACCGTCACCTTCAAGATATCCTGGGCCCTGAACCAGCCCAACTGCAATACGGTGAGTATCTGCGGCGACAAGGGCGGCCTTACCATAGGCGACGACGGCCTGCGGCTGCTGACCACCCAGGGGACCTTCCAGACGGACGTTATACCCCGGATATTCCCGGACGAGTATTCGGCCCTGTCGGACTTTACCGGGCATATCCACGAGTTCGACTATATCCTCAAGGTGCTGGACGGGGATATGACCATGGAGGAGTACCCCATCAAGCGGGAGGAGGTCATGAACGTCGTCTCCATCATCGAGGCGTTCTACAAGTCCTCTGAGCTCGGCAGAGAGGTGCGTTTTGAGGAGCTGAGCAGGTAATAGAGCAGTTTTACGTTGACCCCGGTGCGGCGGCCTCGCCGCCGCGCCAAATTTTTATAAAAGGGGAGAAGTCATGAAAGGCATTATTACAGAAATTGAGAGATTTTCACTGAGGGACGGCCCCGGCATACGCACGACGGTGTTCCTAAAGGGCTGCAATATGGCCTGCAAGTGGTGCCATAACCCTGAGACCCTGCAAATCCGCCCCCAGCTGATGGTCTACCCGGAGAAGTGCCTGGGCTGCGGCGCGTGTGTAAGCGCCTGCCCCTCCGGGGCAAGGGGGATAGAAAACGGGGCGCTTTGCTATGACCGTGCTCTCTGCACCGGCTGCGGGGCCTGCGCCGAAAGCTGCTTTACCGGTGCGCTGGTCATCTCCGGCAGGGAGATGACGGTGAAGGAGGTCATGGATGAGATACTTCAGGACCGGGCCTATTATGAGAACTCCGGAGGCGGCGTTACCCTCTCCGGGGGAGAGCTTACGACCCAGCTGGAGTTTGCAAGGGCGCTGCTGGAAGCTATAAAGGCCGAGGGAATCTCCACGGCCCTTGAGACCAATATGCACGCCCCCTGGCACATATACGAGAGCCTGCTGCCGTTAGTGGACCTTGTGATGTTCGATATAAAAATCTTCAGCGCGGCGGCGCATAAGAAGTGGACGGGAGTCGGAAACGACAGGATATTGAAGAATGCCAAAAAGGTGGCTGAGTCGGGAAAGGATTTCCTTGTCAGAACCCCTGTCATACCCGGCGTCAACGACACCGAAGAGGAGATTGGCAATATAGCTGAGTTTGTGGGAGGCCTTGGGGGCGCGCAGTACTATGAGCTGCTGCTCTTTAACCCCCTGGGCGAGAGCAAATACCAGGCCCTTGAGGCGAATAACAGCTTCAAAGGGTCCCGCCCCTCATCCGCGGATTTCGCCGAGAAGCTCAGGCAGGCGGCGGAGAAGCGCTCGGGCCTGCCGGTGAGGGTTGGCTAGGGCCGCGGGGGAGCATTACTATAGTGAAAGGATGTGCGTTATGGAAAACAGGCTCAATATTTTTCGTCCGGAGGAGCCCATGGACTTTGGGCGCCGCATAAAGATACTCAAGGAGCGCAAGATTGAGGAGACCAGGATAAAGTCGAAGATGAAGGTGTACCAGGACGGCGACGACTACGGCAGCGTCCCGGCGCCGGACGACTATCAGTTCCACTGCATTCCAAACCATGAGAACGGCTCCTGGTACGGCTATGAGGGCTGGAGCAAAAACTTCCACAAGCTCATGAGCGAGCACCCCGTGTATATTGACTCGGTGGACGCGTTCTCCTGCCGGTGGATGTACAGCATGATATGGTTTGACGAGAAGTCCCCGGCAAAGGGGCTCAACTGGAACCCGGACTACTCCTACGACCACCTGAAGCCCGAGCAGGAGAAGTACGGCATCGTGCCCGGTATCGGCTCAGACGCCCACTTTGGCGGCGATTATGAGCTGGGGCTCTCCCTGGGCTGGGGCGGCCTGCTGGAGAAGCTTGCGGCCTATCGGGAGAAGAACCCGGAGCACGGCGAGTTCTACGACGCGGAGGAGCTGGTGATACAGGGAGTCCAGAACTGGATGCGCCGGGCCATAGCGGAGGCGGAGCGCCTTGCGAAAGAGGAGCGGCACCCTGTTCTCAGGGAAAACCTGCTTGAGATGGCTGAGGTCAACAGGAATATCCTCAGCGGCGCCCCCAAGACCATGCGGGAGGCCTGCCAGTGGGTCTGCTGGTTCAATATGGCCAGCCGCACCTATAACCGGGACGGCGCGGGCTTCCAGCTGGACCAGGTGCTCAAGCGCTATTATGACGCGGACCTTGCCGCCGGGCGCATAACCCGGGAGGAGGCAGTCTTCTATATCGCGTGCCTGCTGCTGAACGACCCCCACTACTACCAGATAGGCGGCACGGACGAACAGGGGAACTCCCTGCTCAGCGAGTTCAGCGATATGGTGCTGGAGGGCGCGGATATGCTGGACTCCGCCTGCAATATCACCGTGCGGGTGGACAGAAACATAGACCGGGACTTCCTCCACAGAGCGGTGGACTATCTCTTTAAAAACCGCAACGGCTGGCCCCGCTTCTCCGGTGACGAGGCCCTGAACCGGGGCTTCATGCGCCTGGGGTACCCGGAAAGCCTTGCGAGAAAGCGCATAGCCGTGGGCTGTCACTGGATGAGCCTGCCGGGCATGGAGTACTGCCTGAACGACTGCGTAAAGATAAACTGCGCGAAGGTCTTCGAGGTGGCCATGGACGAGATGATGGCAGAGGAGGGCCCCTATTCAACCGAAAGGGTTTGGAGGCTCTATGAGAGGCATATGGCCCGGGCGGTGGAGGTCACGGCGGAGGGAATAGCCTTCCATCTCAAGTACCAGCAGTACAACGAGCCCGAGCTCATGCTGAACCTGATAAGCCACGGGCCGGTGGAAAAGGGGCTGGACATGACCTGCGGCGGGGCCATGTACTATAATATGTGCATGGACGGCACAGCCATCGCCACTGTAGCGGACTCCTTCGGGGCCCTGCAGCAGCGCATAGAGAAGGAGTCCCGGCTGAGCTGGAAGGAGCTCTATAAGCACCTGAAGACCGATTTCCAGGAGGAGGGCGGCGAGATAGTACGGCGTATGCTGGCCTCCGCTCCCCGCTACGGCGGCGGGGACACCATCAGCGACCGCTGGGCACAGAAGATTTCAGAGTCCTACGCCGGCCAGGTGCGCGAGGTCAGCAAGAGCTACCCGGACTATGAGTTCATCCCCGGCTGGTTCAGCTGGTCCAACACCATTGTGCTGGGCAAGCAGGTGGGGGCCACACCCAACGGCCGCCGCGCCTTCGAGCCTATAAACCATGGGGCCAACCCCCATCCCGGCTTCCGCAAGGACGGCGCCCTTACGGCCATGAGCAACTCCATCTGCGCCATACAGCCGGGCTATGGAAACACGGCCCCGGTGCAGCTGGAGCTGGACCCCGGAATGGGCCGGGGCGAGGAGGCGGTGCAGAAGATTGCCGACTACATCCTGACCCTGTTCCAGAAGGGCGGCACGCTGCTCAATATAAATATAATTGACAGCAGACAGATACTGGAGGCAGACAAGGACCCGGACAAATACCCGGACCTTGTGGTGCGCGTTACCGGCTTCACCGCGTACTTCTGCTCTCTGACTCCTGAGTTCCGCAAGCTGGTCGTGGACAGAATACTGGTTCAGGGAGCCTGAGAAATAACAGACGCCTATTGCCGCCGGGGCCTCTGAGCCCGGACGGCAATAGGTGTTCTTTATCTTATGGTTCCCAGCTCATACACTCTTGTAAACTGCCCTTTGCGCTCCCCTGTCAGATGATGGCTCACCAGAATCAGCGTAAGCTCTGGGTTTGCCAGCAGGCTTTTCTCCACAATGTCCGCGTTCTGCTGGTCCAGGGCGCTGGTGCCCTCGTCCACAAGGAGGATGGAGCGGTCATGTATCAGGGCCCGGGCGACGGCAACCCGCTGCTTCTGCCCTCCGGACAGACTGCCGCCTTCCTCGCCCACCATGGTGTCCAACCCCTCGGGCATGGAGGCCAGGTCGCCCATAAGGGCGCTGTCCCGCAGGGCCTTCTCCATCTGCGCGTCGGAAAACGCCTCGCCAAGGGTGATATTGTCCCGGATGGTGGAGTTGAACAGGAACACGTTCTGCTCTATGCAGCTCATCTGCCGCCCCAGCTGCTCCGGGGTGAAGTCCCTGGCGTCCTTTCCGTCAAAGAGGATAGTACCGCCATAGTCCGGCAGCCAGCCCAGCAGGAGCTTCAAGAGGGTGGACTTCCCGCAGCCTGAGGGGCCTGTGACGGCGTATTTGCCGCCCTTTTTGAATTGGAGGGACAGGTCCTCAAAAACTGGCTTTTTGTCATATTGATACGACAGGCCCTCCACCCGGATTTCCCTTTGAACTGAGACGTTTTCCTCCGCAAAAGCGGTTTCCTCCCTGCCCAGCGTGATTTTCCCGAAGAAGGGACGGCTTGAGGAGAAGGACAGCAGCAGCCCTGCAACAGTGCCCAGGGAGTTGGTAAGCTGTCCGCAGAGATTGCCCCCCGCCGCCAGAGAGCCCGCCTGGGTATAGCCCCATATGGCCAGAAGCCCTACCAGCCCGGTAGTCAGCACCTGGCAGGCGACATTGACGCAGCCCGCGCCTGAGCCAGCAAGGCCCTTCACATAGGCCAGCCGGAAGCGTGGCTTTTCAATCTGCTCGCTGGCCTGGCGGGACCCCTCTGCAAACCGGCTCTCCCTGCCGAAGGACCGAAGCACATCCCAGCCTGAGAGCAGGTCCTTCAGGCCGGATGTGGCGGCGGCCTGCTCCTCTGAGCAGACAGTGCCAAGCTTTTCCATCCGCTTATTGAACAGCTGGGGCACAAAGAGCATCAGCACGGTTGTCACCAGGGCGGCCAGCACCAAGGACCAGTGTATAGTCAGCAGGGCCAGCACGCTGAACACCGCCATGGCCCCCATCTCTATCAGCTGGAAGAAGGGCTTCCAGGCCAGGTTTTCTATCTGGTTCACATCGTTGGTGAACTGTGAGAGGTATTCCCCCGTGCCTTGGCTGTGGTAGTCCTGATAGGTCATCCCCAGCAGCGCGGAGGCAATATCCCGCCGCAGGGCATTATTTAGCTTGCGGATGGCCCGGGCCTGCAAAATCTCTCCCAGGGCGCCCGCCACCAGCATTATAAAGAACAAAGCCATCAGCAGGAGCATACAATGGAGCATTTCGTGCAAATCGCCCTCAAATACGGCCTGAAACACCTGGGCCGTCACCAGGGCGCTCCCGGCCTGTATTCCGTAGGCGGCGATTGTGGGCAGCACCCCCAGCAGTACCGGCCAGCGGAATTTTATTAGGTAATGGGTCATAGTAGCGGCGGTTTTCTTATTCTCCCTTTTCATGGCTGCCATCCTCCTTTTGTTTCCATTTTGTGCCCCGCAGCAAGGGGTGCTCATCATCGTAAAAATACATATAGTTGCAGCTGGTTTCCATAAAGCCTTGGGCGGCCATCAGGAACGGCACCAGGGTCAGGGGCTCTGCCAGCTTATAGGCCTTGACCTCGCCTTCCTCCAGCTCCAGCTTCATGGACCAGAGGACCTGCAGGCCCTCCAAATCCTCCAACAGGCCGGTAACGGTCTCCAGCGGCAGGCCGGACTGCCTGGCAATCACTGTGGGGACAAAATAGTTGGATTTGCGCCAGTACAGGCTGTCCAGCAGTTCCAGGCAGTGGGGCTTTGCCAGCACCGTAAACAGCCTGCGGTAGCTCTCCATCGGCGCAAAGAAAGAGGCATAACCCTCTTTTGGCTCAGGCCAGAGGGTAACAAAGGTCATGTCCTCAGCGTGCACGTCCATGAGCAGCCCGCCGCCGCCCCGCACCTCGGTATACATAATCTTGTCCGGGCCTTCCACATTGGTGCGGCAGCTTTTCAGGGGCTCCATCTTCGGCACATCCAGGCCTTTGGGCAAAAAGTGGCGGATGCACTCCCACACCAGCCTGCAGAACCGCTTCATGCGCTCATTTTCAGGGAGGGACCGCAGCCAGCGGCCCACCAGGTCCTCCGCGTTTACCTGTTCCCCGCCCTCCAACCCAAAGAGCGCGTCAATACTCACCCCCAGCGCCCGGGCCAGCACCGGCAGCAGTTCCACGTCCGGCGCGCCGCCCTTCTCCCACTTGCCCACCGCCTGGTAGGATACCCCGACCATCTTGCCCAGCTGTTCTTGGGTCAGCCCCCGCTCTTTTCGCAGGGCGGCAATGCGTTCGCTCAATACATTTGGCATTCTGCCACCGTCCTTTCTTCTGTCTGGTTGCATTATACCAAAAGAGACGGTTGCAAGCAAGAGAGGCGTTTTTGCGAAAATGCAACTGTCGGTTTTATGTTGAAACCGAAAAGCGACAATCAGCTCTGTCTCATCAAGAAATCTTTAACAGCGCCGGTCATCATTTCCAAATGATGGTCAAAGCAGTGGGTGTCACCGGGCACGACCACCAGCTCAGCGTCGGCATAAAGCTCCGCCGCGCGCCGGGCGTATTCTAAGGGCACGGCCTCGTCCGCGTCGCCCTGTACAATGAGCACCGGACCGTTATAGCGCCTGATTTCATCCTCCACATGTATGGTCTGGGCCACACGGATATAATTTCCGTTGAGCTTCCTTTCCCCGGACTCGAGCATATCCGGTATGTGCAGGGGGTCGAAGCCCTGGCCCAGCAGATTCCCCTCCCGCGCTCCGTCCGGTATCATCCATGCCGGTGAGAGAGGTATGATGGCCTTGAAGTCGCCGCGTTTCATGCCCGCCACAAGCATGGTAAGCAGGCCGCCCTGGGAGTGTCCGCACAGGTACAGGCCGGTTACAAAATCCAGGGTCTTGGCATAGTCAACTACAGCCAGCGCGCCGGTGACCCACTTATAGAGCGTGTGGTCCTCAAATCTGCCGCCGCTCTGGCCGTGGCCGTACATCTCCACCCGCAGAGTGGCGGCGCCCGCCTCGTTCATGGCTTTGGCCGCCGCCACGATGTGCCGCTCCTCCATGTGGCCGGTGAAGCCGTGGATAACGATTGTCAGCGGGCATTTTTCAGCGCCTTCGGGCATGTCCAGCTTGGCGTGAAGCCTGATTTCGTCGCAGGGAATGAAAAACTCTTGCATATTAACCGCTCCTTTTGTTTTTGTTACCAGTATATCATATTATCCCTGAAGCCGCAAGACGCTGTGCAGTAAATCCTGTACCTCAGATAATTTTATCCGTACATTGATTGGGCACAATCCTCAAAGATAAGCATAATTCCGGCCCAAAACTACAGCCATGTCCACGAAATTTTCCCGATACCGTTTCGTATCCCCTCCCAAATATAGTAAAATGGTATCATCAACTTTGGGAGGCGAATACACTATGAAAGACAATATATTGACTTCTGCCCATATTCATGAGTATGAAAAGTTTCTTCGCGCTGAAGAGCGGGCTGCCGCTACAGTGGAAAAATACATGCGGGACGTCCGCTTCTTCTTCGCGTGGCTGGAAGGGAGGCCGGTGACAAAGGAGCTGACCGCACAGTGGAAAATGCAGCTTTTGACCCGGGGCATGAGTCCCGCTACAGTGAACGCGAAGCTCTCCGCAGTCAACGGCCTGTTCCACCTGCTGGGCTGGGACGAGTGCCGGGTGAGGTTTCTGAAAATACAGCGCAGGACCTTCCGGGACAGCAGCCGCGAGCTGACAAGAGCTGAGTATGACAGGCTGGTACAGACGGCCCGCAGGATGGACCGGGAGTGGCTGGCCCTGGTGATGGAGACTATCTGCGCCGCAGGAATCAGGGTGTCGGAGATTGGGTTCATCACCGTAGAAGCAGCTTCCGCGGGGCGGGCCAGGGTGTCACTGAAGGGGAAAATAAGGGAGATAATCCTGCCCGGCAAGCTCTGCAGGAAGCTGCTGAAATATGCCCGAAAACAAAAAAACGCCTCCGGCATGATTTTTCTTGCCGAAGACGGAACAAAAATCTCCCGGCACAGAATCTGGCGGGAGATGAAGTCGCTGTGCAAAAACGCCGGGGTTGAAATGTCGAAGGTATTTCCCCACAACCTGCGCCACCTGTTTGCAACCCTCTTTTACCGGTCAACCAGAGACATCGTAAAGCTGGCGGACGTGCTGGGCCACAGCTCAATTAACACCACGCGCATTTACCTTTTGACAACAGGCGTGGAACATACCCGGCAGCTGGACAGGCTGAGGCTGGTCTGCTGAAACGGAATATATCTTCCGTTGCAAAAAACGCTAAGTAAACAAACAATCCATAATTTTCAATCATATTATACCATGGTCTGAAATGGATTTCAATAGAAAATTAGAAAAAATAGAGGCCGACTAGGTTTCAAAAGCTCCTATGCGGTCTTATGGTATTGTACGCAGATTTGTCCCCCTGCTTATGCAGGAGGATTTTTCTTTTGCTTTTTATAAATTATCTGTCATTATATGCCGAGATTTTATCCTGTCGCTCAGCTTCTTGCTTACTTTTTACTCTTCACCTCAAAACGGAAGATATATTCCGTTAATCCCGAGTGCGCGGCGCATGGAGGTGGGCAAGAGGTGAAGCAGGCGGGAAATGGACGGAAAGTCGGCGTGGGCTACAGGGTTGGAAGGCTGACTGTTGAAGGGGCGACCGAGCAGCGCAAGGGCGGGTATACCGTCTGGCGCTGCCGGTGCGACTGCGGCGGGGAAGTGCTTTTGGACACCAGGTGCCTGCAAAGGGGCACAGTAACCGACTGCGGGTGCGTTTCCAGGGTAAAGCCCGGGCAGAAGGACATAACGGGCCGGCGCTTTGGAATGCTCACAGCCCTGGAGCCCACGGGCGAGACCAGGTACGGCACGGCAGTCTGGCGCTGCGCGTGCGACTGCGGAGGGGAAATCAGTGTCCCCCTGCACCAGCTTACGGCGGGCTGCAGAAAGAGCTGCGGGTGCCTGAGCAGCCATAGGATAAAGGATTTGACCGGGAGGCGGTTTGGGCGGCTTATAGTGCTGGCCTACGCCGGGAAGCGAGACGGAATGCACCGGTGGCGCTGCCTTTGCGACTGCGGCAGAGAGACCGTTGTGGGGCAGACCCCGCTGCTCTCCGGCAGGACCAAGAGCTGCGGCTGCCTTGGGAGGCCCGAGGTAAAGGACCTGACGGGGCGCCGCTTCGGACGGCTTACGGTGACGGCCTATGCCGGGAAGGAGGGCGGCGTGCACCGATGGCGCTGCATTTGCGACTGCGGCGAAGAGACCGTTGTCAGCCACAGTATGCTTCTGTCCAGTAAGACAAAGAGCTGCGGCTGCCTTCAGGCGGAGATACACAGGGAAAACCTGAAGCTTATCGGCGGCACCTCTGTAACCATACTGGAGGCGGGAAAGAACCGGCTGATTGCCAGCAATACCAGCGGGCACACCGGCGTCTATCAGAACAAGCGGAGCGGAAAGTGGGCGGCCCAGATAACCTTCCGCGGGAAGACGTACTATCTGGGCTCATACACCCTGAAGGAGGACGCTGTGAAGGCACGGCAGCGGGGAGAGGAGATACACGACAGCTTCCTTGAGTGGTACTACGCGAACTATCAGAAAACTGCAGCCGGGCCGGGCGGCAGCGGCTGAAATTCTTGAGAGCAGATTTATCTTTTCTGGCCTTCCGGAGATAACGCGCTGAGAAATTCAGAGGAGGGAATGGGATGAGGGATTGGGAGAAGACAAGAAGCGGGATATCCCTTGCGGAGGATGGCTTCGATACCTATATTCCGGGGAGCGAAAAAAGACGGATATATTATATTGTTAAGCGTATGCAGGACGTTGTGCTGTCCGCGCTGGCCATGATTGTCCTTATCCCGGTTCTGGCGCTTATTGCGGTAGCCATAGTGCTGGACGACCCCAAGGGAGGCCCCCTGTTTTCCCAGGTGCGCTGCGGCCGGGACGGGAAGACCTTCCGGCTATATAAATTCCGCACAATGTGCGTGGACGCGGAAAAGAGCCTTGAAAAGCTGCTGCCCTATAACGAGATGGTGGGCCCGGTGTTCAAAATGCAGAACGACCCCAGGATAACCCGCCTTGGGCGGCTTCTGCGGTCAACGGGGCTGGATGAGCTCCCGCAGCTGTGGAACATACTCAAAGGGGATATGTCCATTGTGGGGCCGCGGCCCCCGCTGCCGAGAGAATATGAGAAGTATACGGAGCGCCAGCGGCACAGGCTCAGCGTCACGCCCGGGCTCACCTGCTTCTGGCAGGTAAGCCCCAACCGCAACAGCCTGAGCTTTGACGAATGGGTGGAATTGGACCTGCGTTACATAAGGGAACAGAGCTGGCTGCTGGACTGGAAGCTGATTTTCATGACGGGCAGGGTCGTCATACGCCGGGAGGGCCAGTAGTAAATGAATAAAATGGGGAGGGTTTAGAATGGGAGAAAATCCGGGAAAGTCCGTCGGACATTATGCGGACCGGCCGAAGGAGCGCCGGCGCAGGAATTTGCTAAGGCTGTGCTGTATACTTTTTGCGGCCGCCATACTTATTCCATGGGGGCGAAGTCTTCTCTCAGAGGAGCTTGAGACGACGTTTAACCACCTGTATTCGCCCAAAATATCAGCCGGCGAGAATGTACGGGTAGTCGTTCTGTCAGATTTACATAACCGTGAGTTCGGCCCTGAAAATACAGAGCTCACGGAGCGTATCTCGGCCTTGAAGCCTGATATTATCGCCATAGCGGGAGACATGGTAAACGCGGATGAGGAGAGCCTGGACGTTATCCTGACGCTTTGCGGCAGGCTGGTCGAAATCGCCCCTGTCTATTACAGCCCGGGCAATCACGAGAGCAACCTCATGTATGAAAAGGGGAGCCCCCTTGAGAGCCTGCTTACGGAAAAGGGAGTCTGTGTCTTGGTGAACCGGGCGGAGGAATTGACAGTGCGCAGGACCCGCTTACTGATTGGCGGGCTCACCACCTCAACCGACGGATACGAGGAATACGGCGCGGCCTTCATTAAGGAATATGAAAAGAGCGGAGCATTTAAGCTGCTTATCGCCCACTATCCCAGCCTCTATTACGAGGCGCTGGCAGAGGCCGAGATAGACCTGGGAATATGCGGGCACTATCATGGCGGGCAGTTCCGGCTCCCGTGGATAGGCGGGCTCTATCATGGGGACGCGGGGCTTTTCCCAAAATACAGCGGCGGGATGTACAGTCTCCCCGGCGCCACGATTTTTGTTTCCCGGGGCATGGGAGGGCATAACGGCCTGCCGCGGATAAACAACCGCCCGGAGCTCGCGGTCATTGACATTAACGGCATGCGGGACAGCCGTAATTAGATTATAAAAAAACAGGGAAGGGGATAGGAACAGTATGTTTTTGGTATACGCGGTGGTACCGGCGCTGATTTTATGTCTGGCGGTACTGTATGCAGTGCTGATAAAGAGGTTTATCACTGTAAGGTCAAAGCTTCCGGCAGCGGGAGTGCGCGGGGCGCTGGGACGCACGAAGGGCAGGCGGGTGAAGATAGCCCTGCTGAGCGTGCTATTCTTTGCGGCGGGCCTTGCGGCGCAGATTGCCGCAGAATGCTGGGCGCCGTCCATGCTGATGGCGTTTAACTATGAGGAGGCCGCAAGAGGGCAGAATCCGAATGTCACCAGGTTTAATGAGTCAAACATACTCGCCGACGGGGTTCTTGAGCGGGTCATCGAGCGGGGCGGGCTTACCCTCAGCACAGAGCAGCTTTCCGGGTGCCTGAGCATTGCAACGCCCCTTGACGCGGAGAAGCTGGACGTGACCCAGGAGTCGGACCTGAAAATCTCTACGGAATACCACGTCCGCTGTTCCCCGAGGATTGCCATGTACGGCACGGAGCCTGTGACTGTTCTGAACCTTCTGGCAAATGTATACTGGGAGGACTTTGTAAAAAATTACGCGGAGAACGACAGCATACTGGACCTGTCCTTTGACAAGATGGAGGGCATGGAGTATCTGGACGTGAAGGACTACCTGGAAATGCAGGCCAACAAGCTTCGCAACTTCCTTCCGGGATACAGCAGCGAGAGCAGCAGCTTCAGGGCGCAGGAAAATCAGGAGACCTTCGCCTCCCTGTCAAAGAAAATCAGCAACTATATCGACATTGAGCTGGAACGCTACGAGGCCTTCGTTTTGGAGAACGGCCTGGTGGATAATAAGGTCACCTACCAGTCGCGAATGCAGTACGCCAACCGCGTGCTGGACACAAAGCGCCAGAAGGAGATGGCTTCCCATGACGTGAGGATTGAAGCTATCAATATGTATAACGCCTACATGACGCGCTTTGTGCTTATCCCCACCTATGACACCGACAAGGAGTTCTATATGTCCAAGACCAAAGTGGGCGTGGATTATTTTGCCGATGAGGCCAAGGAGTATCTGGAGTCCGCCACAAAGCTGGTGGAGGAAATGGAGCACAATACATACGCCTCCGGGCAGGTGGGTGCCTCCCGGGCCGGGGACTCTGCCTACGCACAGGCCGGACAGCGGATAGAGGAGCTGAAGGAAGAGCTCTCGAGCCTGGCGGCACAGAGCCGGGAGCTCTGCGGCACCTATGTGGAGGAAAAGCGGGACGGCTATATACAAGTGAGCTTTGCCGCCCCGGCGGTTCTGAACAGCGTTTTAACCTCCGCCCTGCTCACGCTGCTTTTTGCCGGTGCCGTAACCGGCAGCGCAATGCTGTATCCGTTTTACAGGGAATACCGCGGCGGGCGGGCCGCGGGGAAAAAGAGGAAGACTGAAGAAGAGGACAGGGAGGAAACTGCGCAATGAAAGAGATGGATGTATTTCGCTATTTGAAAAAATACCGTGCCGTCATTGCCTGCATATCGGTTCTGGCAGGCGCAGCATTTTTCTTCATAGCCCAGCAGTATATTCAGCAGTACACGGCGGTAACGGTTATCGAGTACACCGGCTCCAAAGCGGAGGAGGGCTTCTCCCCGGACGGAAAGAAGATAGACACCACGGAGATATACGCCACCAATCTTGTTGCCCAGGCCATGAAAAAGCTGGACATAGACCCCACGGAGGCCACCGCTGATGATATCCGCATGAACATCAGCGTCGAGCCTATCATTACCGAGGAGGACCTTCTGGTTCAGCAGGCCAAGCTTGACAACGGCGAGGAGGATTATGAGCTGAACCCGACCCGCTATGTGGTCTCCTTTAACTGCGGCGTGGGAAACGGTAAGGATTACCCCCGAAAGGTTCTAAACCAGATACTGCAGGAGTATGCCAGCTATTACGGCAAGAACCATGTGAACACCTCTCTTGCGGCAAACCCTGTCAGCGACATTACGGAGAAGGGCTACGACTATCTGGAAATGGCCGAGGTCATGGACGATACCCTCTCAAGCATAACGGAACATCTTTCCGATAAGGTCGCGTGGAACAGCGAGTTCCGTTCCAGCAAGACGGGCCGCAGCTTCCAGGACCTGAAGGATGAGTTTGAATTTATAATGAATGTAGAGGTGCGGCAGCTTTTCTCCGAAATACTTGCGGGCAAAGTCACGAAGGACCGGGACCTGCTCCTGGAAAAATACCGCAACCGCAACAACGACCTGTCCATTGCCAGCAGCGCCGCTTCCTTTGAGATTGAGAAGATAAAGGGCATTATCGGCGCTTATGAGGACGCCATGGGGGAGTTCAGCGTTCCCACTATCAGCGGCCAGGAGGGAAACGACGGGGACGTGACCCAGAACAACATCCTGCCCGACGTGTACGACGACTGGAACCGGGATGAGGACGGCAGCTGGAACCCTGTGGACCGTACCGCGGAGTACGACGTGCTGCTGCGCAAGTACATTGAGGACAGGACTGTTTATCAGCATAACTCCATTGACAGCGGCTATAACGACTATATCCTGGGAGTATTTTCAAGCGCGCCCCAGGCCTCTCCCCAGGGGGAACAGGATAAGATACAGGCGGAGATAGCGCGCATAGCTAAGGAGATAAACGACCTGCAGTCGGTCTATTATGAGACCAACGATGAATATAACGAGTACCTTGGCTCACAGAACATCATGATGCTCTCGAGCGTCCGTGTTACCGAGCGTTTCCCCATTGCAATTTTTACCGCTCTGATAGTGATTATTTTCGGCGCTCTTGGCTGTGCCGGGGCGGCGCTTTTCGGCAGGATAGAGGATTTCATCGAGTATTATGCCTTTACAAGCAAGGTGGACGGCCTGCCGAACCGGGCAAAATGCGACCAGTTTATTGCCTCCCGTGACAAGCGGGCCCTTCCCGAGAGCTTCACCTGCGTCGTATGCAAGCTGGCTAATCTGCAGGAGGAAAACTCCCGCCTTGGCCGGGACGCCGGCGACCGGATGATGAAGGACTTCGCGGGGATGCTGACCTCAGTATTTACACCTTCGGATAAGCTGTTTGTAGGCAATAACGGGGCGGGCCAGTACCTGATTTTCGCAGAGTCCATGGAGCCCGGGCAGGCGGAGGCGGCGCTGTTCCAGCTGGGCACGGCGCTGGATGAAAAGTCGCGGGAGCGGGGCTACAGGCTGAAGCTCTGTGACGGCTCTGCCAATGCGGGCACAGAGAAGTGCTACTATATCCGTGAGCTCCTGTCAACCGCCATAAAGCGGACGGCCGCGGCTCCCGAGGCTGGCCGGAAGGACCTGAAGACGGAAGAGTGAGCGGATAAAAAATGGGAAAGGGGCGGTGAGACGTGTGTTCAATTCTATATCTTATCCTGGCGACCGGAATGTTCTTCTTCCAGGACACCTATTTCCTCGTTGGGGACACAGAGCTTAGCCTCAAAAACCCCTGCGCCATTGGCATACTGTTCCTGGCGCTGCTGAAATTCATAACCACCGTAAGGCTGGACCGCCTGACACTCTTGAACCGGCACGCGTCAGTTCAGGCGCTGCCCTATCTGGTGCCCCTGGTCTTCTCATCTGTCATCTGGGTGAGCGCCAGAGCGGACGGCGATACGGTTCTCAACGGAGTCACCATGATTCTCCCGCAGCTGCTTTCGGTGCTTGTGGCTGCCGCCACGCTGTACATCTTTGGAGGCAGAGGGGTCTGGTACTGCCTGGGCGCCATGTGCGCGGCAAACCTTCTCACCATTGCGGTTGTAGTCTATGAAGGCGGGATGGAGCAGTTCCTGCGGGAGTTCTATACCCTTATAGTCACGTTCAGCGGGGAGACCGGTCCGCTCATGGAGCGCCTTGAGACCCATGACATAACCTTTGCCTTCGGACCCTTCCTGCTGTATCTGCTGCTCAACTGGAAGACCTCGCCGCGGCCCGTTCTGTGGCTGCTGCTCATAGTATTTTTCTCTCTCATAGGGCTCAAGCGCATTGCCTTTCCCGCTCTGGCGCTGGGGCTGCTGGCGGCGCTCATACTTATGCGCCTGCCGGAGAAGGCGGCAAGGCAGACGGCGCTCTGCGTATCCGTCGCTGTAATGCTTATGGGGTTTATATATATTGCGAGTATCCGCTACGGGCTCTTCGACTATCTGGAGACTTACCTTGGGCTGGATACAAAGAGCAGGGCGCTGCTCTTCGACCATGTGGCGCCATACTATGATATCAGCTTTACATATATGGGCCATGGAACAGGCTTTGAACGCATGGTTGAGTGGATGTCAGGGGCCGTGCAGAAGGTTCCCCTGCGTACACAGACACAAATTCATAACGACCTTCTGCGCATGTATCTTAACATCGGCTTCATAGGCTTCTGGGTATGGCTCTGGAGCTGGATGCCCGCGCGGCTGATTTACTGGTTCCGTCAAGGGGGAAAAAGGGCCGGCTGTCTTTTCTTCAGTATCTGCTTATACTGCTTTGTCCTCTACGCCACGGACAACACAATATACTATCCGTATACGATGACAGCCTGCGCCCTGGTCCCCATGGCCTGCGGCTTCGACTCCCAGGCGGAGGCGGCATTTGAAAAGCGCTGCGCCCAGTGGAGCAAAGAGGGGAAAGGGGAGCCGATATGAAAGAAAGGAAACTGCGCATATGCTTTGCGGCGTCTTCCGGTGGACATCTTACAGAGCTGATGATGCTGCGCCCCTTGATGGACAGCTATGACAGCTTTCTTGTCACAGAGAAGACCGCCTATGAACCCCCGGCCCAGGGAATGCGCTGCCACTGGCTCCTGCAGGTGAACCGCCGGGAGGCCTCCTGCATACCCCGCCTGATTGCAAACGCGTTCCGCTCGCTGGCAATCCTTCTGAAGGAGCGGCCGGATGTGGTGGTGTGCACCGGGGTGCTGGCGACAGTGCCCCTATGCCTTTTGTGCAGGCTTTTCGGGAAAAAGCTGGTGTTTATCGAATCCTATGCCAAGGTCAGCACGCCGACCCTGACGGGAAAGCTTCTCTATCCCTTCGCGAATATCTTTTACGTCCAGTGGCCGGAGCTGCTTGAGTTTTACCCCAAGGCCATATATGTGGGCGGCATTTACTGAGGTGAGCGGTATGATTTTTGTAACTGTCGGCTCTCAAAAGTTTCCCTTTGACCGCCTGATAAAAAAAGCGGATGAAATGGTGAAAAACCGTCTTATGGAGGATGTATATATCCAGACGGGCACAAGCGTAATCGTGCCCTCCTGCCCTCACCGGGCCTTTTGCAGTCAGGAACATTTTGAGAAGCTGATGGACGCCTGTGATATCCTTATCACCCATGCGGGCGCGGGCACAATGGTGAACGCTGTGAAGCGGGGAAAGAGGGTCATAGCAGTGCCCAGGCTTGCGCGGTATAATGAGCATGTGGACGACCACCAGGAGGAGCTGGCGGCGAAATTCCATGAGATGAATCTGCTGTACGCCTGCATGGATATCGAGCGGCTGCCCGAGGCTCTGGATGAGGTGAAAACCCGAAGCTTTAACAGGCTTTGCTCAAATACGGAGGTGTTTTTGGCCTCCCTTGACAGCTGTCTGTACAAGCTGCAGTAAGGAGGAGACAATGAGAATTTTGGAAATCGGCCCCAGCGAGACCAGAGCAAGGGGAGGAATGTCCGAGGTTATCCGGAGTATCCGGGAGAGCGAGGTCCTGGGCGGGGAGTTTCAGATAGACAGCTTCCCCTCGTATATAGACGGCAGCCTGCCGGTCCGGCTGCTGTACTCGGTTTACGGCTGCCTCAGGTTTCTGACCTGCTTTAAGAAGTACGACCTGTTTCATATACACACAGCTGAGCGGGGCAGCACGTTTAGAAAGAGCATATATCTTAGAATTGTTAATATGGCAGGGAAAAAAGCTATAGTCCATATTCACGGCGCTGAGTACCTGACCTTTTTTGACAGGCTGGAGGGCAGGAAGAAAAGGGCGGTGGAAAAGTTCTTTCGCCGCGCGGATATGGTGCTGGCCCTGTCGGAGGGGTGGAAGCGGGAGCTTGAGAGCCGGTTTCAGATGAAAGCCTGTGAGACGCTGTATAACGGAGTGGATACCGAAAGATTTCAGACGGCGGTATCGGACCCGGAGGAGCACAAGGACTCCTTCCTGATGCTGGGCAGGCTCGGGGAGCGCAAGGGGACCTATGACCTTATCACCGCGGCGGAGAGAGCCATAAAGATAAACCCGAATATAACCCTCTGCCTTGCGGGGGACGGTGAAGTGGAGCGGGTCCGGGCCATGGTGAAGGAGAAGGGGCTGGAGAAGAACATCACTGTGCCCGGATGGATAGACGCAGAGGAAAAGCTGCGCTGCCTGAGGGAGGCCGCCACCCTTGTCCTGCCCTCTTACAATGAAGGTCTGCCCGTTGCTGTCCTGGAGGCGATGGCGGCAGGAAAGGCAATTATCAGCACTGCCGTCGGGGCAGTCCCGGAGGCAGTTGACGCCGATAATGGAATTATCATAGTGCCCGGTGATATCTCAGCCTTGACCCAGGCCCTGCTGAGGTGCAGCACAGACGTAAAGGAGCTTGCCCGCATGTCCGAAAACAACAGGAGAAAAGCGGAGAATATTTTCAGCTTACCCAAAACCCACGGCGCTCTGGCAGAGTATTACAGGCGGGCGGCAAAACAGGAGGCCTGAATGAAACCCTTGATAAGCGTTATCGTGCCGGTATATAATGTGGAGGACTATATTGAGGCGTGCCTCGATTCCCTTTTGAGTCAGACTTACCAGAATGCGGAGTTTATCCTTGTGGACGATGCCTCCACAGACGGCAGCCTCAGTATCTGCCAAAGCTATGCCGCCCGGGACGGGAGGGTGCGGATATTCTCTCTCCCCGAAAACCGCGGCCCGTCCGCCGCCAGAAACGAGGGCCTGGGAAGGGCTTTGGGGGAGTTTGTCTCCTTTGTAGACTCAGACGACCGGGCTGAGCCGGAGCTTTTGGAAAAGCTGTATGCAAGCCTGACAGAGACCGGCGCGGATATAAGCGCCTGCGGGGCCGACGGAATTTGCATAAAAAGCGGCCCCGCCGCCGTCTTTTCCCGGGAGGAGGCCGTGGGCTGCCTTGCAAGGGGCTTTCCCTTTAACCTGGTGCCGTGGGGCAAGCTGTACCGCGCAAAGCTCCTTCAAGGGTGCTTTTTCGATGAGAAAACTTTCTACAGCGAAGACCTTCTGTTCCTGTACGAGGCCATAAAGCGCGGGGAGCGGGTCAGCTATATACCGGATGTCCTCTATCACTACACACAGAGAGCGGGCAGTCAGGTGCAGAGCGGCATGACAGAGAGAAAGCTCACAGCCCTCTTCGCCCAGGACTCAGTCTGTGAGGACGCCGCAGTGGAGTTTCCGAAAGCGCTGGATGGCTTTCGGCAGTTCATCCTGGAGTCGGACAGGAATATGGCCGTGCTGGCAGTAAAAAACGGCTGCGAGGGCGGCCGCACCTCCCACTATCTGAAACTGCTGCAGGCAAATGTCCGCAGACATTTCAGCCGGAGGGCGCTGGCCCTGTGTCAAAGCAAAAAGAGCGCGGCCTCTATACTGCTGCTATATGCCAGCACAGCGCTTTTCCGGGCGGCCGCCGGCGCCGCCACGGGGCTGAAGCGGAGGGGGCCGCGGTGAATAGGGCGGAGCGTATCAGCAAAAACGCCAGATTCGCTGTAGCAGGGGAGCTCCTGCTTGCCCTGCTGAAATTTATCTCCCGCCGGGTGTTTCTGGTTATCCTCGGGCGGGAGTATCTGGGCCTGAGCGGGCTTTTCACAGACGTTCTCTCCATGCTCTCTCTTGCGGAGATGGGGTTCAGCGTTTCCATAACCTACAGCCTCTACGGTCCGGCGGCAAAAGGGGACACAGAGACAGTAAAGTCCCTCATCAGTCTGTACCGCCGGGTCTATCGGGCTATGGGGTTTGTGGTTTTAGCCGCCGGTCTGGCACTGACGCCCTTCCTGGGTTTCTTCGTCAAGGAAATGCCGGAGGATATCCCGCATATCCCCTTTATCTATATACTGAATTTGGTGAACGCCTGTATTCCTTACTTTTTTTCCTACGGGTCCACAATGCTCTTTGTGCACCAGAAAAAGTATATAGAGACAGCCATCCGTGCGGCGGTATCCCTGGGGGCTGCGGCGGCGCAGATTGGCGTGCTGTTTCTAACAGGGAACTACTTATACTATCTGTATATCGCAATCGCGGCAACAGTCGTGCAGAACGCGGCGGTCTATTTGAAAACAGAGCGGCTCTACCCATATCTGAGGGAGAAAAATGTCCGGCCCCTGCCAAAGGAGGCCAGGGGGGAGATAAAGCGCAACGTAAAGGCCATGCTTCTGCACCGGATAGGCGCAGTAGCGGTCTTCAATACGGACAACCTGCTTATCTCAAGATTTGTGGGCATAGCCGCGGCAGGGCTCTATTCAAACTACATGATGATACGAGGCTTTTTGAACATCCTCATCAACGCGCTGTTCGACGCCGTCACGCCTGCCATGGGAAATCTGAGCGCCACAGAGCCGCAGGAGCATAGGCGCGGGGCCTTTCGCCTGCTGAACTTTTTCTCCGCGTGGCTTTTCGGCTGGATGAGCATATGCCTCTTCTGCCTTTACGACCCATTTATTGATATATGGCTGGGAAGGGGATATCTCCTCCCAAAACCGGCGGTCCTGCTGATTGCCGTTAATTTTTATATCGCCAGTATGCGCATTCCCCTGAACAGCACAAAAAGCGTCCTGGGACTGTTTTGGGAGGACCGGTACAAATCCCTTGCGGAGGCGGTCCTCAACCTGGGTATCTCGGTTATTTTGGCCCGCAGCCTGGGCATAACGGGCATTATTGCCGGCACCCTTCTCAGCACACTGGCAGTCCCCTTTTGGTGCGAGCCAATGGTGCTTTACCGCCGGGGCCTGCAAATGCCTTTAAGACATTATTTTGCGGGCTATCTAGCACATTCGGCGGTTACCCTTGGGGCCGGGGCGCTGACATGGCGGCTGTGCGGGGCGATTGGGCAGGAAGGCATTGCAGCATTCCTGTTAAAGTGCCTTTTATGTCTTGTAATTCCCAATATAATTTACCTGGCAGTATACCGCCGAAGAGAGGAGCTGGCGCTTCTTATTGCCGCTGTCATGCGCATTTTGCATAGAACATGACCGCTGCCGGCTTGACAAGAACCGCAGATAGGTATATAATAAACAAGAACATTTTGATTTGTGTGCCGCTTACATAGGAATCCAATACTTTCAGCCAAAGGAAGGCAGGCGTATGCCATGCTCTCTTTTGTGTTGGAAGTTTTTTATTTGCAGCTATATAAAGCCGTTTGGACAGGAGTGCCGGGACGTATTGAACAAGTATATGGACTAAAGGCCCATAACTACGATAATTATGCGGCGAAGGCCGCTGGCATTGACCTCGACAGCTGCGGAGAGGACTTTGCAGGAACATTGTCAAAGGGCAGCAGAGCTGGCAAAGAAAATGACCAAGACCCGGGACGACGATACCACTCAGTGGGGCGGTTTTATACCGGACTGGCTGGGTGAGTTTCGTATATTCTGGCAGATAATCCTGCCCCAGGCATCTCCGGGGGTTGCCGCCCTGACGATATTTACCTTTATCGGGCAGTGGAACGACTATATTTCCCCGCTGATTTATCTGAGCAGCCGGGAGGGCAGGACATATGTAATGCAGTCTGCCTGCGACCGCCCGGAACCCCTGCCGCTCACCGCGTCGGCGGGCGATGCCTATGAGGCAATCTTTGATAATTGACATGCCTGGGTTAGACGATTTATTAAAGTGCATTTGATTAAGTGCTTCGGATTTTTTAGAATGGATATTGCGTTCAAAGTATTGATATCGGGCGACAGGTGCTGCAAGGGTATTGATGGGGATTTTGGAGGCTGTAAATTATTCCCACTTGGTGTGTTCTTTGTTGTTTCTAACTGTATTTGTCAAAGCTTTGTGCAAATACACGCCTGTTTTCACATCATTTATTAGGGTTTGCTGATTTTCTGTTGCCAAAATGTTGCCAACCAATATTTAGCACTACTTTTGCTCATTTAGAAGATTTATCTATTTTTTCTTGCAATTTCATCAAAGCATCAAAACTTTGCATTCCTTTTTGAGGATTCTCAATCAATTTATTTATAAACATTTCTAACAGTCTGTCCTCTGGCTTAATTGAACTACCTGCCTGTTCATTCTTTATAGTTTCTATAAAGGCAGAAAGCATCTGCGAAAATCTTGTTTCAATATTATTTTCTAATGCTTTCAAATTATCGGGAATTTGTTGCACTTCCAACAATAATGTTGATAAAATTTCTGCATTTTCTTCTGTGCTATTTTCAGAGAGATTTAATAAAGTGCTTACTTCACTAACCGGATTATGAACAATTTCTCCATTCTCAATAGCCTTCAACATAGCTTCTATTTCTATTTTTGCCAAATTTGCACCACTCAGAGTCGTATCATACGAAATAGTTCTCATGTTAGATACGTCAAACGGTATTTCAATATCTCCTTTAATAATTTGAATAGCTGGTTTACGATAGGAGTGTCTAATAGCCAATTCATAAAATACATTAGGATTATTTCCTGTTAAATCAGCAATAACTAAATCCGCCGAAATAATTTGTTCAATAATAGCTTTTGTAATCAATCCACTATTTGCCATTTTATCAGCTCTTACAACCGAGTATCCAAAATCTTTACATACTGGACTAATAATATACTCCATTACTTCATCTGAGTTTTTACGCACTTCCGTTCCATCTTTACCAATAGGTGTTATCATAAAACATACTTTGTCCATATCTTCCCTCTTCTTCGAATATAGTAATTTTTGTTCTATTAATGTGGCAACAAATCCTTATCACGTTACATATAACACAGAGCAAACAATAAAGTAATGCATGGTATATATAATGGTCTATATAAAATTTTTCATCACTCCCACTCGTTGCCAGGACTTGATTCCTAAACAATTCTGATTTAGAAATATGCGCTGGTACTCTTTTGATTATTTGATATGTCCGTATTATCTAGCCTATATGATGGGCTGTTATCAAATTGTTATCAGCCGTGATAACTGAAAAGCAAATACACTACATTTTTGATGATAACACAAAAGATAGGGAAATGCAACACCATTTCCCTATCTTTTTCAAGCACTCAACCATTCCAGCGCCTCAGTAATAAATATGAGATTTCTGTCTTTCCTATAGAGACTCTAGTCAAGTTTTCCATTTCTATATGGCATTCGGCTTCTTATTTCACTGTGCCGATGGCAGCTAGACCAAGGCTGTCCAATAAGGCATAGACATCCTCTAACTTCATTTGCGTTCCCACCAGGTTGAAGGAATCACGCCCGATAACCAAGTTTACCCATACCAGGGGTTCCCCGGATTTGGATAGGCCAGTTGAAATGACGGTTTCCGCTCCGTCTGCAGTCACATAGGTTTCGGCATTTTCATAGCTTTCGGAGAGGATATATTGATTTCCCAGAGTGGCGCTATGCCTGTGGTATTCCAGAGTAAAGGCAGTGCCCCCATCTTTGCTTTTGTAAGCGCCAATTAGCTCGAATTCCTGTAATTCCCGACCTTGCCGGTTAGTATAGCAAGTCTGGGTCCCCTCCACTGGGACATACTGCTTTTCTAACCAACCAGTGTTCAAGGACATATCCTGCCAGATTCCGTCAAAGTCGGATAGGGAGTCCCCCAAATATCTAGTTTTAGTTTCGCCACTCTTCTGGAGGGTCTGCTTTACGTTCCAACCGTCCTGAGCAGTGCCTTGAATCTCTTCCGCGCCCTGCGCCTGAAGCTCATCCCACCACAGAGCAACCAACTCGGTAGGCGGGTGATACTCCCAATCACCGTCATATGTCCCCAGTATAATGGCATTCTGACTACTCTGTTCTAGCTGTACGGCCTCCTCCGGGCTGTTCACAATTCTGACTTGGTTTCGCCACACAGCAGCTGCTGCCGCTGTGAGGGTCAGCGTGGCAAAGACTGCAGCCGCAATCAGTACACTGATGGGAGTGAGCCTTCTGCTTCTTGTGACTTCCGGCATATCTAGCATGGCCTTGATAAAACGTTGCTTTGCATCTACTGAAAATACCATCTGATTTAGAGCGAGCTGGTATTCCTTCTTAAACTGTTCTTCTCGATTCATCGTACGCTCTCCTTTCGCAATTATTTTTGTCCGCCTAACATTTTTCGAAGCTTCCCGCGTCCTCTGCTCAGTTGGGCCGCGACGGCGGTTTCGCTCCGCCCCAGCAGCCCTGCTATTTCCCGGATGGAATACCCTTCGTAATAAAACAAATAAATTACTCCGCGGTATTTTTCGGGAAGAGCCATCACCGAATCCAAAACGGGTGAGGCGGGGATTTCCGGTGCGGTCTTTTCCGGTATGACCTCCAGTGGGACAGCTCTGCGCCGGAAAGCCCGAAGCTCATCTTTACAGGCGTTCACTGCCGTGCGTATCAGCCAAGCTTTCTCGTGCTCCGGACTTTGAAACTCTGGCTCAGAAACCAGAAGCTTCAGGTATACCGTTTGCACAATGTCCTCCGCATCCTGGACAGAACCCAGATAGGTGAAACACAGCCGCAAAAGGGTATCCGCATAAGTGCTGACAATCCGCTCGGTTTCTGTTCTGTCGATTTGTTTCATAGTTCCACAGCTCCTTTGAAAGCGCTTTCACCCTAAATACGTTTTAGGAGTGGAAAAGTTGACAAGAAAAGAAAAATCACGTTTGAAATGATTTCTTCTGTCCACTTGCTAATATCGGCAAGATAACTGTTCATTTTGCAGCTAACATCAAATTGTCATACAACTACCCTGAGTATGCAGGTTCACCGTGGGTGAAAATGCCCGGTGGGATGGATATACGAGATTTTCACAAGAAATATCCGCCGATAATGTAGTAAACGCAAAAAAGCCTATACCGACAGCCATCGGTATAGGCTTTCATAATATGGACTTCACCCGCAAGCCAGCGGACATTCAGAATGAGCCGACTTATGCAAAGTGTTATCAAATCGTTATCAAAAGGGGAGGGGGAATCCCGCAAACCCGCATAAACACTAGGTTTTTAAGTGCTCTCAATTCACTCCCACTCGATTGAGGGAAACTGATTTATGGTCTATCCCATCAGTTTTCGAGTGGTTTTCTTCGATTTGTTCCGTTTATTCCATCGTTTCCGCCTCGCTCCGCAACCTGGTAATGCCACGATAATGCCACGGCAATTCCAGGGTGTCCCGCCCCGCCTGTTCCCGCGTGGGAACGCAGGCGTCATCGGTCGGGGCAGGACTGGCGCCGGAACCGCGCCGATATGATAGCATTGTAGCACAACAGGCAAGCGAACGCAAGTACGGTTTTAGATTACCGTCAGGTAGCAGACCGCGATCCAACTCATCAGTTCGGCAAGCAGGGCCTCCGTGACCCCCTTGTGGACAGCCACGGCCTCCACGGTGTACCGGCGCAGGCCGGTAACATAGTCCGGGACGCCCGCTCCCCTCGAAACTGCGAGTCCGCCGTAGACGGCTCCAGGCTTGATGATAACGGTATCAGACGGGGCAATGTACTTTGCCACAGGTTACGCCCTCCTTCCCTTCTGGTGTTTTAGTTGACAAAAATGCCGGGTTTCTGCAAAATAGGCGCTTGCTTATCTGTCGCCTGCGGGCCGATCCTACGCAACAGGGGAGATAAGTTTCTGTGTTCTGACCTCCGCCTCGATATGGGCAGTCAGGTAAGCGTCAAGGTCGCCATAGGCCCGCCGCAGGAACGCCGCCGCCTCGGATGTGAGCAGCTTTTTGGCCTCATCAAGGGATTTCTGGAGCGCGGCCCGCTGGTTCTCCTCCGTGAACTCGTTGCTCTTTTTGAGGGCGTCCACATAGGTCTGGCTGGTGTGAGAAACCGCCGTGGAGATGGCGAGAGCCGCCTCTTTCAGGTACACCTTGGCGGTTTCGTTCTCCGTCCTGGAGGCAAGGTACTGGCACAGGGTCTTGATACCCTTGACGATGTAACCGGCCACCACGGGGACGGCGGCGATGATGACGGCCTGCAACAGTGTGGTGAGAAATTCGTTCATAGGTGATCCTCCTTGTTAGTCAAGAACGGGCGCTGCGGCCCGCCTCTTTTCGTGTTCCGGGCAAGGAAACGGCTCACTCTTGTAACACGCCTCGCAGCACTCATCGCAGGTATAGAGGCCCCTGCGGTTGTAGCTGCAAGGCTTGATGGCCGCGATCTCCCGCCCGCATACCGAACATTTTACAGTGTTCACTTGATCGCACCCCCCAGGCGCGTCAGCTTGGCGCAGGCCACGGCAACGGGATTGTCGGCCCGTCCCACGATGTCAGCGGCGTCCACCCAGCCGTAGACGCTGGAACCGCCCCCGGCCTCCTTGATGAGGTGGTAGGGGTGCTTGGCTCCGGCGGCGATGGCCGTAACCTTCGCCGTCCCAGGCTTGCAGGAAACGCCGCTGGCGGCGGTGCTGCTGGTGTAATGGGTAGAGCCGATGAAGTTCACCTTGTCGCCCACGGCAAAAGCAGCTCCGGCCACGGTCGCGGCGCCGGTTGTGCTGTTGGCGGTGGCCTTACTCGCATATTTGGGGACGCCGTAGCCCCGGATGTACCGCCCGTTCACCTGGAGGGAACGGCGCTTGACGGCGTTGGAGTAGTTGCCCTCAATGACGGTGATTGTGTTGCCAACAACCTTCTCCACAATGCCGACATGATCCGCAGAGCCGGTGCAGTCGCCCACGCCATTGTCATCCCAGTCGTAGAACACATAATCCGCAGGCTTGGGAACGTAGGCGTCATTTTCCTGCCAGCTGCCCAGGGCCTTGAAAAGCTGGATGTGCTTTTCGCAGCCGCACTCGGTCGGGATGATGTCGGTCAGCCCCGCCTTGATAGCCACAGCAGAGGCAAAGGTGCTGCACCAGGCGTCCGTGTACTTCACCGGGTAGCCACGGGCCAGGGGCTTGTGGGAGTTGTAAAGGTCGATGATCTTCTTGTGCGATCCATCGCTTTCCTTGCAGCCGAGGTAGCTGACCGCGATGCTCACAACTTCGCTCCTCAGTTCATTTTCGGTCATAGACTTCCCTCCAGGGGCGGGGGCCGCTCCGCTGGCAGCCCCGGCATATTTGTCGTAATACTTCTGGCCGAACCCGGCCCGCTTGACCTTGACAGCCTCGCTCTGATCCGCAGGGCGCTCAAACTCCAGCAGCACCCGGTCAGATGCCGCCCGGACAGAGGTAGCGGTTTTGAGAGAGGCGAACAGGGACGCATAGCCGGAAAGTTCCTTGATGAGAAAGGCCAGCTGAGTTTCCAGGTCGCCTATGCTCTTACCTGCACTTTTGGCGAATATATGCAGGTTTGCCTTGCGGGTGCTATATGTCCACTGAGCGAGGCCATAGCCCGCAGCGTCCCCGGCAAAGTTGGTGTAGGCGCCGCTGTCAACAGCAGCGGTGTACTCTGCATCGGTATAGCCGAGTTTCTTCTCATAGCTGTTCTGGAGATTGGTAGGGATCAGCCCGCTTTCGGCATACAGGTTTCCCATCAGGCCGGCGGCTCCGCAGGCGCTCAGACCAGCAGATCGCAGGTAATTCCATATCCGTTCTTCATTGCTATTTCCCGTAAGTGCCACAAAATCCCTCCTTACAGGTTGTTGCGCGGGCAGTCATCGGGCGGCTCCCCACCGCCCCCGGACTCCCGCTGTTTGTCGTTCCGTATGTCCTCCTGCTGCCATTGGCGATCCTGGTTCCTCTCCTTCGTGGTCTTGATCCAGCCCATGACGCCGCACTCACCGCCGCAGACGGCGAAAACGCAGGTGATGAGGGTGTCCGGCACTCCGCCGGTTTCCCGGTAAATCTGGATCATTGCGATGGTAAAGGAAATCAGGGTAACTCCCACAACGGCCAGGATAAGGTTCATCGCCCCGATACCTTTCCGGGGCGTGGTGGTGCTGTGTTTCGCCCGGAGGCGACTCCGCAGACGCCGGATCGTTGCCGCGCTCAGGATATAGCTGATAGCTGCGCCGACCAGAACGCCCGCAGCGGCGATGGCAACGGTTTTCATCAGGTGGTTTCCTCCTCACCGCGATCCGCGCTGCCCTCGCGTAAAAAATCATGCTTTTTGAGCCGTTCTTTGTAGACCTCCCGAATGTTCTCGATGGCAAGAACGACGCGATTGTTCGGGTATTCCGGGTGCTTGTCGCAGTATTTTTCATAGGCGTCAATTTCTGTCAGCGCCTCTATGAACTCCTCCTTGGTGTGGCCGATATTCCGCAGCAGTTCATTGTTGAAGTGCAAAATGCGGGCGCGGTGGCCGTCTGCGGTGCGCCGGTCATCCATGTCGATATGCGCATCCAGTTTCTTTTCGATGGCCTCAATGCCCATCGCCTTTCCGATGGCCTTTGCCAGCCACGACCAAGGATTGATCTTGACGGGAGCGACCTGTATCAACGTCATCAGCACCAGGAGCAGACCGCCCCCGCCAGTCAAAATCTCTTGAACGCTCAAAACTACATTCCTCCTGTTTTTGATAACGGTTTTGCCCGATTTGACAACGAAAAAGCCGCCCCTGATAACAGGGGCGGCCCTCCCGCGCCGGACGCCTTAGAGTTTGACCTCCAGGGCCTCGATGATGTCCTCAACATCCTTGCGGATGATGGAGGGAACCTGATCCAGGGTTTTCTTGCCCTTGACGATCAGAGTAGCGTACACCACAGCCATGATCGGAACCTCCTTTCTGAGCAGAATTTTCAGCAGCCATGCCCGGAACCTACTCATGATCGGCCCCCTGCAACAGTGCCGTGACCTCGGCCCGCAGGCGGGCCGGAACGTCATCAATGGTTTTCAACCCCTTGCGGATAAGGTCGGCATAAACCTTAGCCATTGTCCGCACCTCCCATCATGGCCTCATAGACATCGCAGAGGGCCATTTGGGTGTCGGTCACTTGGCCCTCCAGCGATTCAACCTTTGCCCGCAGCTGCTCATTCTCCTCCTGGAGTTGCCGCCGGGTTTTCTGCTTGCTCAACTCCTTCACGGAGTCCTCGCGCAGACGTTTCACTCCCATTACTGGAACCCCCCTTGAACAGATGTGATGTAGCCGCCCTCACCGCTGGCCCCGCGCTCCGCAGTAATGCGGAAGTTGAACGCAGCGCCCTTGCTGGCGGTCTTATTGGTAAAGATGTGGTTTGCCCCGGTCTTGACCTCGCTGGTGCAGTCCTCCCATACCGGCGCATCGTCCAGGGCGTTGTTTGTAACCTCCACGGTGAAATGCGCGTCAGCCGGCACAAATCCGATAACGGACAGAACGCAGATTGTGATCGGAGCGTCCGCTGTCATCGGCTCATCCAGGGTGATAGAGGCCCCGGTGACCTCCTTCGTGAAGGTCACGGAATGGGAGGCGGTGGCCTGCCCGTCATTGGCAGTGATGGAAAGGGTGTGCTTGCCGTTCAGCAATTTCATGAAGGTTTCGCCGGTGACGGCAAAACTGTTGCTGCCGCCCAGGGTGGCGGAGAACTCCCGCTTTTTCGCTCCGTCAATCGTTTCGGTGACGGTCACGGCGTCATTATCCGCATCGCTGACAGAGTAGGACACGGTGAACCCGCCGTTCTTAACGCCCAGGTCGCTCCCGTTGGTCGCGCTGCTGGTGATGGCCGGGGCGGTGTTGTTATTGACCGTCCTGGCCGGGGATGTGGCGTAGCCGCTATACGCACCGGCGGTGTCATAGGCCCGCACCCGGTAGGCCACAGATGCCCAGCCCTTGGTGATGGTATCGTTGAAACTCAGGGCAGTCCCCCGGTTGATCTCGCTCCATGCGCCGCCGTCCACCTGCCGCTCCAGGGCATACCCGGACAGGTTTCCGTCACTGTCGGAGGCCGCGCCCCACGTTACAGTGAGCGCGGCCCCGCCCAGCACCGTCACAGGGACGGTGATACTGGCCGGGGCGCTGGGGGCGTTGTTATTTACCACCGTGACCTGGTTACTGGTCTTGTAGCTGGAGTAGAGGCCCTGGGAGTCGTAGGCACGGACTCGGTACATGACCGACTCCGTGCCAAAGGGTACGGTGTTGGTGGTGCTGCGGGCGTTGCCCTTGTAGACGTTGCTCCAGGACGATCCGCCGTTTACGCTCCGCTCCAGTTCGTACCCTTCCAGATTATTTTCCGCATCGCTGGACGCGCCCCACGACACGGTGATGCTGTCCCCTCCGTTGATGCTGCCGGGGACGGTGATGCTCCCAGGCGTAGACGGGGCCGTGTTCGTATTCACGGAACCGTCATCAGAGACCAAGAGTGTAGAGGGAAGAATCAAAGCGGGGCGGACGCCATAGGTGTTGGTGCAGAAGTTGTAGTAGGCGTCGCCATTGGAGAACACGAGCCAGGCGTAGGTCGAGTCGTAGGTGTGCGGGGAGCGCAGCCACCAATACGTGGCGGAACCGTTCAGCTTGGCGATCTTCTCTGTTGTGCCGTTGCCGTCCTGGAAGTAGGACAGCTTGGCGCCGTCATTGACGATGTACTGGTTGACGTTGCTCTGAGTGTAGCCAACCTCACGGTCAGACAGCAGGAAAATCTTCGCGCTCAGGCCGTTGGCTCCGCTGTTCACCGACTGGCTGGTTCCACTGCCGGGGCGGTAGGGGATTTTGGCCTGCTTGATCTGCGCCCGGATGTTGGCGTCAATCAGGTTCAGGAAGGTGCTGTTGAGGTAGCTGTGGATGGTGCTGTTGGCGTAGTCGTTGACATTGGAACTGTGCCACTGGCGAGTTTCGTAGATGTCCTCCATCAGCAGCCAGGTTCCATCGCAGGACGCATCGTAGATGCTGGACGGCTTGCCCTGGTGGACTACGATGAAGTTCCTCAGAGTGCCGTTTACCTTGATTTTGACAACGCTGCCAACGCCTTTTGCGCTGAGTTTAACAGCAGCCATAGGTATTCCTCCTTATGTGTCAGATAGGTTCACCAGGGAAATCCCGGTGGAACCGCTGGCGGTGCAGGCTTTTTCTTCACCTGCTGCCGCCGCATTTTCTGGATCAGCTTTCTGGCCTTGGCGTTTTTAGAGGTCTTGAGCCTCTTGCGGGCGGTGCATTGAACGCCGGTGATCTCCGTGACCTGCGCGGCGATCTTTTGACGCAGGATGTAGGTGTCGCCGTGGGCGGCGTGGGCGTCCCATGCTTTCCAGGAGGCGATGATCCTGTCCTTCTCCACCCGGCCCGCCGGGTAGTCCTTGCGCCATGCCCGCAGGCGGGCGTTCATGCGCTCTTTACTGTCCCGGCGCAATTTCATAATCACACCACCCTTGCTGTCCAGATAGGTGTGAAAGCCCAAAAAGTTGATTCCGTTTTTCAACGGGAAGATGGCCGTTTTCTCATTCAGTTCCAGCTTTAGGTCATGAATGTACGCCTCGATCTTCGCCCAGCAGTCTTGCAGATACTCTTTGCTGTCGCTGATAATGTAGAAATCGTCCATATACCGGCCATAGTAGCGGGCGTGAAGTTTCTCCTTCACCCAATGGTCGAAATCGTCCAGGTACATCAGGGCCAGCAGTTGGCTTGTCTGGTAGCCCAGGGGCAGGCCGTCCGTACTGTCGATGTAGGTACACATCAGTTCGTAGACCTGCGGATCGGCTATCTTTTTTACCAGCTTGGCCTTGAGGATGTCGTGGTCGATGGAGGCGAAAAAGTGATGCACGTCCGCTTTCAAAATCCAGCCCTGGGCATAGTCCCATTCCTCCGGCGGGCGGTATGGCAGACCGGCGGCTCTCCGAGCCGCCTCATCATGGCCTTTCCGCTTTCGGTAATAGTCCTGCATCTGCGCCCGCAGCCGGTCAAGACCAACGTGCATCCCCTTCCAAATCTGCGAGGCGTAGCTATCCTGGATGAAACTCCGGGTGATGGCCTCATACAGGATGTTATCTACCAGGGCGTGTTGCACCACCTTGTCCACGAACGCCGGGGCCTGCACAAGGCGCTTTTTAGGTTCGTAGACGTAGAAGGTTTCAAACTTGCTGGGCTTGTACTTTTTGGTGGACAGGATATAGGCAAGGCGCTCCGTGCAAGCCAAAGCGTTTGCCTCATACTGGGCGGTGCCCTGTTTCGTTCTCTTGCCCACCCGTGCGGTTTTATAGGCTCCATAAAGCACCTCAAAAGTGCAAAGTTCTTGGTAATCCATATATCTCCATTCTCTGGAAATAAAGGCGACCGGCGCCCGTTTGAGCGCCGGTCTTTCTCTCATTCGGATGTTGCTGATAGCCAACGGCGCAAAACGGCGGCTGGCGTCAACATCATGTGTTTATCCTCTCCCCACGCGCAGGGGTTGGACGGGATATGACCTCCTTTGATGATGGGGCGCGGCTTTCGGCTTTTGGCCTACTCGGTCTGGCTGATCCATCAGAGCGGGGCGGACGCCATAGGTGTTGGTGCAGTTGTTGTTGTTGGCGTTGCCATTGGAGTTCACGTTCCAGGCGTTGGTCGAGTCGTTGGTGTTCGGGGAGCGCAGCCACCAATTCGTGGCGGAAATAGGTCATACCCCAATATGACGCGGATGCCTCCGCGCTATATCCTTACTGGGAGGGCGGCGCGGATGCCCCGCCCTGCGGAGAGGCCCGCGACCGGCGCTCCTGATCCATGATCTCACGCACCAGCCGGATCAGGCGCTCCGTTTCGCGGTCTGCCTCTTTTCTGTGGATGTCTTTAGCCCTCGCGCCGTCCTTTTTGAGCCACGCAAGGCACATATACTTGACATCCAATATCTTTTTTGTCCATGTCCCCATGCGCTTAGTGTCGATGTACTCCATATCGTGACTGAGTTCCACCAGCTTGAGCATAAGGTTACACTCATCAATGACGGCCTTGATCTCGATGAGGCGATCCTCCGGGCGTTCATTGAAATTGGTTTCATTGGCGGCATGGACACCGCGCATGATTTTCCGGGCAGCTTTCCGCAGTTCCGCGATCAGGTCAAAACTCTCGCTTTTCGGGAACCGCTTGCGGTCATGCCGGTTCTCCAGGCGATCCGCCGTAGAGTTCAGCATCTCCCGCATTTCCTCTATGGTCTTGGCCTTGGCAATGGTGCGCATAACCTTTGCAACATCCTTGGCGTCAACCTTGTCATCCGGGACGGGCCGGACAACCTGCTTGGTGTACTTATACAACTCCAGCGCCCGGTTTCCGAGCAGATACTCCTTCTCAGCCATGACAGCACCGCCTTTCGGGGCAGCGCCCGGATAGAATGGCCCCCAGATCGTCCGGCTCTCCGTAGAAGGTGCAGCGGTCGCCCGCGATCCTCAGCCGCCCAGGGTTCCCGCTATGGGTGGTTCCGCACAGTACCAGATCAGCGGTGCGCTCCACATCGCAGGGTGGCTCCAGGTCGGTGAACAGGGTTCCTATAATGCAGGAAAGTTCGTCCAGCGGGCGGGTAAAGGTGATTTCCTGCATCAGAACTCAATCCTTTTCTGCGTGGTATTCCAGACGCCGGACACGACCAGGCCGGTCAGCGTTTCAAAGGTGACAGTGAAGGGGTTGCCGGAAACGTCCGTGTTATACATCAGTTCCAGCAGGGAGAGGCGGGAGTCCACCGTGGAAATCTGGTTCAGAATGGCGGGGTGAGCATCCGGGTCGGCGTTATGCTCTGCAATGAGTTTCCGGGCCTCATCCATGAACACAGGCAGCATGGAGATCATGCAGAACTCCTCGACATCCTCAGAGGTCATAAATGCCTCCGGGGAGTAGTCGATGATGACGGTCGCGCCCTCGCCAACGGTGATGCTGACGGGATAGCGGCGCACGTCCAGGCCGGTGTCGGAGAACGCGCTCACCCACTGAGGGTAATCGCCCAGGGTGGCATAGTAAAGCAGGATTTCTCCGTCCTCCACATACTCCTCCGGCGTCCCCTCATTCTCTACATGGGGGGTCACGGTGGGGTCTTTGGCGAACACGCCAAACTCCCTGATCCAGAACCCGTGATCCAGACCGCCGTTCATGTCGCTGCGGTACTCCACAGTCATGTGAACCGTGTCGCCGTCATAGACCGGGGTGCTGGATGTGCCGGCAGCGACCGGCTCAATCAGGTCTTGCAGGTCGCCCGGAAAAACGTCATCCGGGCAGATGCCGGAACCCATCATGACGCGGGTGAGCGTCAAGGGCGTCTTGGAGGCGAGAACCTTCGCAATCAGTTCCCGCCCCTTTTTGGTGATGGTGCATCCGTATTGGCTCATGTGTAGTCCTCCTTCAATTCAGGCAGTTTTGTTTGGGTGATGCTCTGAGCGTCTGCGGTGGCCCGCCCGTGGGCAGCCGCCGTGATGACCGTATCAAATTCAGGCAGCACGGGCAATGCCGTGTCGGTTGCGGTATGCAGGGCAGCGGAGGCACAGCCATGGGCAGCAGCCGTGGCAAATACCGGCTCGATGGGTGGCAAGCGCGTGACGCTCATACCGCGACCCAAAACAGGGGTGATGTAGATGGTTGGCTCCGAGAGTTCCGGCTCCAGCACCGGGAGGCTGGTAATGGCAAGCCCCCGTCCGAGGACGGGGGTGAAGTGGATCGTTCGCTCCATCTCCGGGGACTCCGTGGTGGCCGTGATATGGATGCCAACGCCCGCCGCCTTGATGATGGGCGCGGCCAGTAGGTTTTCAGCATGATCCTCCGGGGCCAGCAGCCCAGTTTCCAGGAACATGACCGCCGGATATTCGGGGTTCTCAGAGTAATACAAGGGCTTATCCCAAAACATCCGAAACGCCTTGATGATGTCGGGATAGGTGCAGTCGCAGGTGTTTTTCAGCACCTTGTAGACCAGGAATTTCCGATAGGTTTCATCGTCCGTTTCACCGCCCCGGCCCGCATAGGAGGCAAGGTCGCCCGCCTCACGGCGAGAAAGTACAACGATGTCCCCCACGCCGTCCAGTTGCGCACCCACGGCGTCCGACAGGCTCCGCCCGGTTTTAAGCTGGAGGAAAAAGTCGAACAAATCCTGGAGCTGCCGCGCAAGGGCGTCATGCAGCACTTGGATATTGGGTTTTCCCCGGAATTGCTCTATGGTGTCCTTCTCAACAAATTCGCGGTAGTTTCGGTTATCCATCGAGCGCCACCTCAATCATCGTTTCAGATGTCACGGCCCGCTCACGCGCAGAAATGACCTGACTCCGCAGCGCATAGCTGTCCGGGGTTTCCGCGCTGTCCTGAGTGGTAAACATGGTGATGTCGATGTAAGAGATGCCGGGGCAGGCCGAATAGATGGCGTCAAGGAATTTCTGAGGCACGATGTCCTCACCGCAGTTCAGTTGTTCCACCTGCGCCACAATAGCCTGTTTAATCAACTTGGCATAGTTGGGCGGGATGTCCTCAACCGCGCTCTGAGTGACACCCACGCGCATCCAGGTATAGACGTAGGTGGGCCGGTTGAAACGGATCGTAATCGGCTCCCCGTACTCTCCGGGGAGGTCTACCTCCTCATCGCCAAAGGTGCTGATGCCCCCGGCTTTCGTGCTGAGTATCTGTCGGGCGATCTCCGTAGGGTCGCCGCCGTCCACCACGATCTCAACGCTGTGCGGGGGCCTGCCGTAGATGTCGTACTGGTTGCTGTCGTTCTCATAGGGGGCAACGCTTTCCACGCCCTGGCAGTTGGTGAGGATGGCGCTGCGGATGCTTTCAAGCATCATGGACGAACGGTTATAAATCTTGTCCACATAGGACTGCCGCAGCTGCCGGTCTGTTTCCTCATCCCGGCCCGCGATATAGGGGCAAAGATTGGTGCAGCTGAGAAAATCCGCATGGCCCTGGACGATGTTGATGATGGCCTCAGCAGGCATAACGATGTCCCCGGTTTCCTCGCTGGCAAATGTGATGATGGAGGTCACGGTTTCCGTTGTCATGTTCTCAGTCAGGACCATCGCATAGCTTTTGGCCTCATCTACCGCCTCCAGGAGCAGCAGCAGGTTTTCTTCGTCCACGCTGACAGTAAACTCCTCATTGACGGACAAAGCCTCCTGGAGGCCGCTCAGAACGGCTCTGGCGTCTGTTTCCTTGCTGGGGGTAAAAGAATACAGGGTTCCATCAATGGACACCGTGTAGGCGGCTGTGGCGGTCAGAGACACGATCTTAATCGCCGCTCTGTTGAAGGAACTGCGGGAGATGGCCGCAGCGCCCAGCAGCACAAACCGCTTTTGCGGATTGGTGGCCGATGCAATGATGGTGGACGTGTCCAGTGGAGTGCCGTCCACGCCGGTACAGTGGATCGGGTAGTAGGAACGGGCGGCAGTTTCCCGGACTGTTCCCCCGAATTGGCAGGCATTATCCAGGTTGATGCCCTCAGCGGAGGATGGGTACATAGCATCATAGATGCCCTTCCCGAACTCCCATAACTCGGCCAGTTTGTCGCTGAAATTGGTAATCAGGACATTCAGATTGGACTTCGGGTTGAGCCGGGTATTGACGCCCCATCCTTCCGATAGATCTGTATGAAGTTCGTCCATAATGGTATCGAGCCTCTTGATGTTCACGCCGGTCGGCGTAATACCATATTCAGACATTGATTTTCACCTCCTCCCGAAATGTTTCCTCGGATGTAACGGCCTCATAGCTGACAATCAGCTGGCGCTTGGCAGCGTCCGCCTTGAGGTCAACGCGGTTCACGCCGGTCACTTCCTCGACCGACAGGATTTCATCGCGGATCGCCTGCCTGACCTTCACCAGGTTCGGGTTCTTCACCAGGACGGTTCCCCAGTAGTCCAGGCCCAGCAGCGGGCCGAGCCGCCACTCGCCCAGGAACCACTTGAGCCGGATTTTGATTGCTTGCCGGACGCTCTGAGTGAGAATGATGTCGCCGGTGTCGGAAATTTTGTAGTCCCCGCCGGTGTCGAGTAGAATATCTAACACGCCCATTCCTCCTTTCCTGCGGGTCATCCGCCGATGAACACGTTCCCGCTCCCGTCCTGGACGGCCCCGCCGATTGATACGCTGTCGCCCACCCTCCCGGCGGGGCGCCCGTTAATGTTTACCGTGGAACTTCCGGCGGCGATGTAATCAGAGTGGCCGGGGTGGGCCACGCACCCGTGGGAGGCGTAATGATCTCCCAGGCGTCCGGCTCCCCGGCCATTGATGTTCACATCCCCGCTATACTCCACCAGGGGGACAGGTGGGCAGGCGTCATGCCCGGTGCAGTTGTCCCCTTGCCGTGTAGCTGCTGGCATACGATCCCCTCCTCAGTTCAGGTCAATCCTCCCGGCGTTGACCTTAAAACTTTCGCTGGCGTTGATGACAAACCTCTTGCAGTCAGCTTGAATAAGGCCGTCCTTTTTGACGGTGATCCGGGTTCCGCTGACATCAACGATGATGGCGTCCTGCTTGCAGGCGTCTGCCACAACGGTATTTGAAGGGGCAAACAGGCCGGGGATTGCCACCGCGTTTGTGAGGTCAAACCGCAGGTCTGTCCCCGTGTCCTGTCCGTACATCCAGTAGTCAAGGGATTGCTCAGAAATAATGAGCAGGCAGCCGTCCCCCGGCTTTACCGGGAACGCTACGGTCGCCTGCTGGTTCATGTGCTGCTGGAACAGCACGGGGACGCCGCTGATCTGCGGATAGTCGATGATGTTCCCGCCCTTCGTGGTGTACTTCATAACGGGTTTTACAACGGCCTGCCCCTTGGCCGGGTCATAGGACACGATAGTTCCAGGGACAGCGGTATGGATGGACTGAGCCGCCGCCTGCGCCATGTTCTTGATCTCCTGTACCAGTTCAGAGTTCATTTGCCCACCTCCAGCAGACGGGCGGTGCATTGCCATGTCGAACCGTCCGTGTCGCCCTCAATCTCAATACTGTAAACCCGGAAATAGCCGGTGACTACCTTGCTTTTCAGGTAGACGTAATCATCAACCCCAATGGCAGCGTTCATCAGGAACTCGACATCCCAGCCCTCCACATCCTTGCCGCTGTCATCGTCCGCCGTAACGGTGATCTCCTGGGGGAACCCGATCATGCCGGTTTCCTCGGAGAGAACAAAGACCTCTTGGCTCATAACGTCCCCAGGCTTTTTGATTTGCAGCACCCCGTTCTGGATGCTCCAGGTCAGGTTGGACGCATTGCAAATAATACTGAGGGCGTTCTTCGCAAGGCCCACGAAACTGTACCCGTTCGGGATGTCAGAAAACTCCGCGTTGTAGGAATAGCTGACGGCCACCCCCATTTGCCCCGCGATGTCATCCAGGATGGTCTTTGAATTTACCTTCCCTGAATACGACAGGGTGATGTAGGTGTCCTTCGTGGCAATGAGGCCGTCCTCGACCTCGATGGTAGTTTTTTTATCTGTTCCGTCCGGGCAGGTGGATACAAAGGAAACGCCCCCGGCGAATACCAGGGGCATGACGCTCCCATACCCCGCATAAAGGGCCACAGCGCAGTTTTTAGCCTTGAGCAGGGCCTTGTGTTCATCGTTCAGGTTCCACATCTCCACGCGGGCCGTGTTGGAGGTTTCCAGGTCGGTTTTTTCCAGGCTGAACGCAATGTGAAGTTCTGTCGTTTCAAAGCCGCTCCCACCTGCGGGGCCTGCAATCAGGCGGTAGGATCGGCCAAAGTTTGTATATCCGGCCATAGTGCCGCCTCCTTACTGAGCAGGAATGAACACGAATTTCGCTGTGCCGTTGTTGAAATCCCCACGGCCCACCACGTCCTGATTGCTCATGCAGCCGAATACGCCATAAGGCATATTATCATGGCCCATAAACAGGTTCAGGGGAAAACTGGGGACGATCTTCACCATGCGGACGATAGGAGCGCCCTGTGCATCGCTGAGGCTGAAATACCAGCGGCTTTCCGTGTCGTTGTAGGTGAAACGGATTTGATAGACGATCCCGTTCAGAACGATGCGGGAAACGCTGTCGTTCATGTCTGGAACCGCGATGATGGTATAATCCATGCCGCACCCTCGCTTTCAGTGTTGTGCTGGTGGCCGGAGTCGAACCGGCTCCGCCGGGGGGGAAAGGATGATGAAAAGGCCCAGCGTGTGACCGTTCACCACCAGCATATAGGCCCCGCCGCCAGATGACGGCGGGGCAAGGTATTATATCAGCCCTGCGCCAGAGGCCAGGCCGTACAGAATGGAACCCTTGGACTTGCCGGAATCAGACGAACCGCCGGACGATCCACCGCCGGAACTTCCAGCGGTTGTGCTGGCAGTTCCCGCAGCAGCGCCGGTGGCCCCACTTTTCAGGTAGGATGCCGGGATCGTGGTGGTCTGCGACTTGGTGATCCTGATATGCTTGAGGCGGATCGGGATTTCACGCGCATACCCATACTCATTTGTCCGGCTGATCGTCAGGCTCTCAATAGCCATGTTGTCATAGTGGGCGTCCGGCGTTGTCACCGAAACGAGTTCCTTTGCGTAGTAGAGTTCTTTCAGGGACTTCACTACGGAGTCCACCCGCCCGCCGCCTCCGAACCGGCTCTTGAAGGTGACGGGCTTATCCGACACGAAAAGGGTCATGCTCAGGTTTTCCGCGCTCAGGATGATGGAGTCGCCTATGGTGTAGCCGCTCTCCACGATGTACTCAGGGGAACTCGCCTCCATCGCGTACTCCTCATTGAGGAGCGCGTCAAACTCAATCCCGTTGATGTTGACGGGCTGTTTCGTTGCCATGGCTCATTACCTCCCTGCATACGCCAAAGCCCGTGCAAGGGCGCTGGTAGTGTCCTCAGTGGCGGAGTCAGCGGCCTTGGCGATATTCTTCTGGGCCGCACGATCCCCGTTGAACTCCTGATTGATCTCCACGTTCTGAGTGATGGTCTTGCTGACATTGCTGCTATTGGTGGTAGCGTTGTTTGTGGTGGAGACAGAGGGCTTGGCAGCTTGGGCAAAGGCGCTCACGCCGCCCAGGACTGTCCCCAGGGCAGCCCGGATGTCAGGGCCAGGGCCGATTTGTCCAGACATTCCCTCGGCCAAAGCGCCGACAGCGCCCTCGACCTTCTTCTTGCCTGCCTGGATGCCCTTAGCCATGAGGTCAATCATGTCGGGCATATAGGTATGGAAGTCGGACAGAGGCCCTTCATCAGGCTCAGAGAACCCCAGGAACCCCTTAATCTTGTCTGCCACTCCCTTTACGGCGTCACCAACGGCGCCGATGGCCCCCTTGATGCCGTCCACGATGCCCATGATGATGTCGCGGCCCCACTGGAGGGCCTGCGCGGGCAGTCCCTTGATCCAGTCGATGGCAGCGGTCAGCCCGTTCACGATGGCGTCCTTGATGTTGCCGATGGTGCCGGTGATGCTGGTAAGGATATTGGTAAACGCGGTCGTGATGGCGTTCCAGATGTTGTTGGCGATGTCGGAGATGAATCCCCAAATGGTGGAGAAGATGTTGGAAATCACGTTCCAGATGGCAGTCAGGATCGTGCTGATGATGTTCTGAATACCATTCCACACATCAGAGGCCAGCTGCTTGACGTTCTCCCACAGGCCCGCCCAGTCCCCGGCAAATAGCGCGGAGAACACCGCGAACAGGTCTGCCAGGACATCCAGAACCGCGCTGAACACGGCCTTGATGGTTTCCCATACGCCGGAGAAATAGGCCATGATGGTGCTGCCCCAGGTTTCCCAAAAGGCTTTCAGGCCGTCAAAGACAGCTGTTGCCACCGTCTTGATGACATTCCAGACTGTGGTGAGCGTGTTCTTGATGCCAGTCCAGATGTTGGAGAACGCGGTCTTGATTTGTTCCCCGTGCTTGCTCCAAAACGCCTGCAACCCGCCGAACACGGTCGTTGCCACAGTTTTGATCGCGTTCCAGACGCCCAGCAGCACCGTCTTGATGACATTCCATGCCGCCGTCAGGCCGGATTTGATTTGCTCCCCGTGCTGGTTGAAAAAGTTCTTGATGCCGCCCCACACAGCGGAGCAGACAGACTTGATCGTGTTCCAGGCCGTCAGCAGGAAGGATTTGACTTTCTCCCATGCTGCGGTAATCTTCTGGCGGACGGCCTCAGTATCGACACCAGCCTTTTCCAGGATCGTGCCGATGACCGAACCTTTTCCGCTCATAAAGTTGAAGAAATCCCAGGCGATGGCCGCGATTGCCACGATTGCCGCAGCTGCTATGCCTATCGGACTGGACAGCGCACTAAAGGCGGCTCCGGCGCCAGATATAACGCCCTTGATCGCCTTGAACGCCGTGATCGCCTTGGTGATCCCGCTCTTGACCGTCACAAAGGCGGCGACCAGGGCGAGAACCTTTCCGGCCACCTTGACGATCAAATCCCTGTTCTGCACCAGCCATTCAGAAAAGGCGTTCAGTTTGTCGATGACGCTGACAACGGTATCGGAAATCTTTTTCTTGATTGCCTCGCCGTTCTGATCCCAGTATTGCCGGATGACCGAAAACAGGGCGCGTACTATGCCCTTGATGGCGTCACCAAAGGCCAGGAACACTTTCTTGATGTTATCCCATGTGGCCCGTATCTTCTCCCTCAGCGCATCGCAGTCAACGCCGGTTTGCTTTAGAATTTCTCCAATGAGGGAGTCCCTGCCCTGCATGAAGGCCACAAAATCTTCTATCAGCAGGGCAATGACAAGGAACACAGCTATCAACATCAGCGTTGACGCCCGGATGCTCTTTACCAGGTTAAGCACGGTTCCCAGGCCGGATGCAATCTTGGGTAGGTTCATCGCGGCCAGGATCGTGCCGCCTATGACGGCCAGCAGTTTTAGGGCGTTCTGCGTTCCTCCGAGCCGTTTCGTTATGGAGGCAAGACGGGGCGTGATCCGGCGAACAAGGTCGATGCCCGCAGCGGACACCTTCTTGATGCCGCTGACAATCATTTTGGTAAAGCCCAGGGCCTCATCCATTTCCTTGCCTACCTCAGACCAGTCCTCTTTCACCCCGTCCAGGGCCTCCGAAACGGCGTCAATAGACTTTATGGCAGAGATGATGGCACCGATGGAAAAGCCTATGCCGATGGCTCCCAGGGCTTTTGTCGCGGTGTCCTTGAGTGCCTGGATGCTTTCTTCGGCCTTGCTTTCCGTCTTTTTGTCTACCTCATAGCCAAAAGCTATTGCGATGTCGCGGATTGTCATGTGGTTAAATCACCTGCCTCTTTCCGCCTCCCTTTTGGCCTCCTCCGTTTTCGCGTTCGCAATGTCGGTGTCGGCGCGGTATAGGGCGTAGAGTTTAAGGGCCTCATCGAGGGTGTAGACCTCCTTCAACTCCCACATGGACGCCATGCGCTCTTTGATAAGCACATACATCCGCATTTCCAGTTCGGTGAAACTGCTTACGTCAAATTCTCCGTACCGCCGGATTTCGCTTTCGTCACCTTCTCCACCAACGTACCGAGATCGCCAGATTGGGTGGAGAGTTTCTTGAAAAAACCCTGGAAGTTGAGTTTCAGAACCTCCCAGGCCAGCAGGTACATATCCTGCAAATCCATGCAGAAAATCTCATTGAGTTCTTCCGCCGTGAGCAGCTGGGGCTTTTCATCGCCCACGCCCTCGAAATAGACGTTCTTATGGTCGATGAGCAGCTGCCGCATAAGGCTCTCCACCTTCTCGCCGGTGAGGGAGGCAAAGGCCCCCGACAGCGCGGGGGCCAGTTCCTCCACCTTCATGTCAAAGAGGTTGCCGCTCTCAGCGTCCAGCTGCTTGCCGATCAGGGGGGCCGCCGCGCCCAGCATGGGTGTCACCAGGGCCACCAGATCGCCGGTCAGCCTGGAGGCGATGAGGGCGCCGAACGGGTAGATGTAATAGTTGTAGTCACCGATGGTCTTAGTTGTGGGGGTTTGCCGTTTCATGTAACATCATCCTTTCCTTTCGCTGGGGGTTACTCCTCCATCGTGGCCTCGCCAGTCTGGATTTCCCACTCGTTGTTGTTGCTCTCCTTACCCCGGACGCGAGTAGCGGGTTTCGTGACCCAAGCCTGATCCGCCTGGGCCAGCAGCCCGCCGCGCATATCCTTCACCATGATCGGGAAAGTTCCATCGCCGCCGGGGGACATATCAATGTTGTGCTGTTTCTGGAAGAACGAGTTGCTGTCCGAGGTCTGGAGCAGCGTGACCTTGATGAGCAGGGTGTTGTTCGGGCTGACCGCACGGGCGATCTCCCCGTCACACCCGTACTTATAGGTGATCCCATCGCCGCCGCTCTCCATCGACACAAAGCTGTCATCCGCAAGGCCGGTAACGAGATGGGAACCGCAGGCAATCGTGACTTCCTTCGCGTTATAGGTTTTGACCTGTCCCATAGTTCAGTGTCCTCCCTTCTTACAGGTTGTCATAGGTCAGGTTGCCGTTGATCTCTACCATGTGGATAGCACCGGCAATCCGGGCCTGGAAACTGACCCCTTTCAGCTTGCGGGACGCTTTCTGAACGGCGGTCAGGTTCGCGGCCAGGGGAACCTTCGTAACGTAGCCGGGGATTTCGTTCTGATCCTCATCGTACTCAGTGGGGGCGATGCCGCCCGCCTGCTGGCCGGCCTTGAGGCTGGCAATCATCTGGTTCTGCACCAGGCCGATGCCGCCGTCCGTGTAGGGGATTTTCTTGTTCGTCACCAGCAGGTTCACGACACGCACCTGCATATCGTTTTGCAGCCAGTCACGGAAACGGATCAGGTCAATCCACTCCCCGGATGCAGTCTTGCCGAGCATGGTAATGTTCCGGGACGCCACGGTGTTGAAGTAGTTGAGGTTGGCCTCCTCGAACTTCTTTACAGTGGCCGTTTTGATCTTGGAGGGGCTGATAGAGGCCAGGGCCTTAAACACCCACGTTTCAGAACCGGGATCATACCGCAGGATTTTGGCGCAGGCGGCCACATGAAGGAAATAGTTGGCAGCAGGGATTTCATTCTCCGGCTGTCCCACATACTCCCGGCCATAAAAGCCAAATGTGCGGAAATAGACGTTGCGGACGGGCGGGGTTTCGCTCATAGTGGTGTAGGCAAACATCTTGGTCTGCGCCTCAGTCCACTCCGCGATCTCCTCATACCTGTCCTCGCTGATACCGGCTGGGCAGATGACGTACCACCCATTGGTTTCCAGGGCGCGGGCCAGAGTGACGCCCAGGGCCTCCAGACCGTCATCAGCAGCAGCCAGGGCAGCAACCTCAGCGCCCTCATTCTCGCCGCCGGTTTCCTTGGGAGTATCGGGATTGCTCCCACCATCCTCGCCGGTAGCGGGGGGATCGGTCGTTTCATCGGGATCGGGAGCAGGGGCGGGCTGTTGCGTGGCAACATAGACCGCCGTGGGCTTGGGGGACTGAGAAAAGGCGACATTGATCGCCCGCCCGACAGGATCGGCGTCATCGCCGGTCGTGACATACCCGGCGTCCTGCGCCTCCTGCGCGGACGAATACACGGTGACGGGTGGAATTTCCCCATTGGGTTTCGCAGGCGCGGGGCCTACGATCAGAACAGCGTCAAAGGCGGCGCTGTCCACGATAGGGGAGGAAATTTCGATGTCAACCGTACAAATTCTTTCCAGGTTGGAACTCATTGATCGGATTCCTCCTTTTGATACTTGATTTCGACCTCAGTGAAGTAGCCGATTTCAGTTTCTTCGACCAGGGCTTTACTGCGGCCTCCGCTGGATGTTGGCTCATAGACAGGCTTGATCTCCACACCGTCCTCAGCATCATCCGGGGTGATGTAACCGGGTTCGGAACCGTCCCCGGTGTTTTCTGCGGCTCCAGGTGTATCGGGGGTTCCAGGTTCGCCTGGAGCGTCCGGCTCTCCGGGGTAGACGATGCTGCTTTCCCCCTGGATGCCGGTGTAGCCCACCGCCTTATGGACATAGCAAAAGACCAGTTCCACCATTGCGCGGAACTGGTAATCGGTATCGGTCACAAGCCCTGTAAGCTGCTGCACCGGGCCGTTGACTACGATGGTGGCGTTGATGCGGTCGCACCAGTGGATCACATACGGCGATTCCAGATAGTCCACAAAATCGGTCATGTCATCGACCGCAGTATCTTCCATGGTTACAAAGCCGTCCGGCCCAGGGGAACCTTCCGCACCGTTGGTGTAAAGGTCGATCTGGAGGGGCAGCTTGGTTTGGTAGTACGACACCATACGGTCATTTACCATGCGCTGAACCGGGAATTGATCTCTTGTCGGAGAACCCGGCGTGATGCAGACGTAAGGGCTTTTGCTCTTGACATTGGCACTCTGGCCGGAAAAGCCCACCACAGCGCCGGTAAAGTATTTCTTTGTGATGTTCTCAATGTGGCGTTTGGCCTCACGAACTGTCACCGGCAGTCCCTCCTTCCTGCGGAGGCGGGGCGGGGCTTGCCGTGGGCGGCTCCAGGTTCGATGCAGCGATGGAACCGTCCACTTGGCAAAACTCGCTTTCGTAGTGGCCCAGGGGGGTGTGATCCCACCTGATAGAGGACACGCACTCATACCACCGGCCACAGTAGTACATCCAATCCCCCCGCTGCTGCATGGATTGATCCGCAGCAGTCAGGAGGGACGGCCCCCAGGCTTTCAGCCGCTTGGTTTGGCGCAGGCCCTCCGGCAGGGCTTGAAGTTCATCTGCCCTCAGAGGTTGGACGTTCAGGCGCATTTGGAAGTCATGGCGTCCATCAGCGCCCCACCGCCTGATCCAGATGGGGCGGCGAAACATTCCGACAATCCCCACGGTCAGTCATCTCCTTCCCCTTTGGGCTTGATAACAAAGCTGACCGACTGCCGCATCCGGCCAGTGTCGATCAGCGGGTGGTCTGACTTCTTTTTGCGGATGGTGGCCGGGGCGTTCGGTTCAAATGCGCCATCCCCGATCTTGGCCTGCACCAGGCCCTTTTGGAACGCGCCCAGGGCTTGAAGAATTTCCTGAGCGGTTCCGCCTTGGGCCAGTCGTTTCACTTGGGCTTGGCACATTTTGGAGATTTTGTCTGCATTTTCGTCAACGCTCATCCGCAGGAACGGTCGGGACGGCGCCCGCGATGTTCCAACCTCATTCCACATGGCGATATTGGCAATATCTACACCGTCTTTCTCCGCAGCCTCTCCAGCCTGAAAGCCCACCCTGACCTGGAGTTGTTCGAGTTCCTTGATCTGCGCAAAGAACCGCTTTCCCTCATCGGTCAGCCTATCATGTCCGGCCATTACCTCGCCTCCCCTGCGGATGTAATCGGCATAATCACCATGCGGCGCAGGGAGAGGTATTGCGTCCCGTAGCCCGTCAATGTCAATTCGGCGTCGTTCGCCGCAAGGGACACGCCGTTGTTGAAACTGATAGAAGTAGAACCCTCCGTGTAGCTTGCCACACGGAGGGTATCTGCAAGGGAACCGATGGACGATCCGCCCTCCTCGGAGGCGGCGTCAAAGGCCCCGGACAGTTTCATGCGGTGGGCAGTCAGCAGCGCGAGGGCCTGATCGTACAGTTTCCCGAACCGCTTTTTGCTTACCAGGGGCGCGGTGAGTTCCAGCCAGGACACAAGGGTTTCGTCCGGCACAGCGGCAAACTCCGCCGCAAGCAGCCGGAACACTTTCAGGGCGGGCGGTGGATCAGCTGCGCGACTCCTACGCCTCGCCACCGGGGGCAGCGGAACCGCCGCCGGTTCCGCCCTCCTTCTTGTCCTCATCCGCGTTGCCGGTGTTGCCGGTGGGGTCGGAGTCGGTGTCGCCCTCATCCTTGTCCTTCCCCTTGCCCTTGCCTTTCCCCTTCCCCTTGGAGGGGGCAGACTCAGGCTCAAGGGCGATCTTACCGATGGTGGAGAAGTGCTGCACCATGGGGGAGGCGGCCACATCCTCAGAAACGGCGATCTCCTCACCGGGCAGCAGCGGAACGCCGCCGATGCCGATGATCTTCGTGGTCTTATTGATGACCTTCATATCGCGGTTCTCCTTTCTTGAATTACACGCCCGCGACAATCAGCGCGGACAGGGGGTAGTAGAGCATCAGGCCGGCCACACGGGACTCACAGGGAACCTCGACCTCCAGGTTCTTGTTCTGCGCCGGGTGCTGGTAGAAGGGCATAGGCTCCTCAAAGGCCATCTTGTCGGGATCATCCGTGTAGAGAACCAGGAGGTTCTTGCCGTAGCTGTTCACGTCCACGTTGTCGGCCTGGAGTTCCGGGGCGGGGATGATCTTCTTGATGTAGGGCTGGTTGTCCAGCAGGAACTTCAAGATGGTCGTGTCGGTGTCGGGGATGCGCCGGGTGGCGAGGTCGTAGTAGACCTCGCTGGCGATCATGGCGCTGTCGGGTTTCTCGACATCGTTGGTGACACGCGCCGTGAACATGACAAAGGCGGTGAAGTCGGCCAGGATTTCATCAGCCGTCTTGCTCTTGAAGTCGGTCTTGCCGGACGCCCCGGCGGGAAGGACGAACACGGGGATGTCGTTCCAGTCGGAGAGCAGCCCCATGAGGCCGTTCTCCTTATCGCCCACCAGGGCGATCCTGTTGGTGGCGTAGTCCATGGCGAACCGCGCAGCCTCGGCTTTTCGGGCGTCAAGGCCCTTACCAGCCAGACGGGACGCCCGCATCTCCTGGACGTTGTAGCCGTAGCTGGCCCCCAGGCTCTTGATCTGAACGGTGGTGGGCTTTCCCTTCACATCAGCGCGGGGCAGGTCGGTGGCGTAGTTGGAGATGATCTCCGCAAGGCCCGTCTTGTCGTAGCTGTAGAAGGTGATGGTCTCGGCGCCGGGGTTGGCGTCACTGGTGCGGGGGATGTTGTTCAGCACCGTAAACTGGGGGTACAACTTGTCATAGGTCTTGCTCTTGACGTGATCCAGTTCGCGGGCAAAGAACACGCTGGCGTCCTCCTCGCTGTCGAACCGCATCCCCTTGATCTGCGCGAGACTGGCGGGGATTTGGCTCCGCTTGAGTGCCAGGTAGTCCGCTCTGCTATACTTTCGTGCCATAGTCGTTGTTACCTCCTCTTATTTAATCGCCGCTGGTGGCGGGCGTGGTGGTGAGGGCGGGGGCGTTGAACAGTTCCGCCGGGGCAATGCCGGTGGTGGTGTTGGCCCCAATGAACTTTCCAGGCACGGCAATCTTGGTGGACGTGCTGCTGGAGTTGGTGAACCGGCCCGCATGGTCGCCGTCCGTGATGAGGTACAGGTCATCGCCGTACTTGATCTCGGACTCCGGCTCCACGCGAACCCAGGCGCGGCCATAGCTGAGAACGCTGACCGTCTTGCCCTTGCCGACAGTGACCGCGCCCTCCATGTTCATCTCCTGAGTGCCGCCGTTCAGGACGATGCCCTCAAACGCCGCAGCAGCGGAGGCGGCCGCAGGGAGAGCGACATTGCTGCCGGGGGCGCTGCCCTGCATCACGCCGATGCCAAAAACGATCTCAGCCTCAGTCGTGCGGGAATTGACCGCACGGGGGGACATATCGTAGAGGCCACCGGCAACGCCCCTACTGGGGGAGAACCCGTAAGAAGTCTGAACTGCCATTACTTTTTACCTCCGTTTCTGTTCTGGTTGCGCTGGATCATCCGCTGGCGGGCAGCGTCAGCGCCGCCCTCCGCAGCATCAGCGCGGGAACGCTTGCCGCCGTTCATCATCTGCTGCCGCTGGTAGTCCGTACTCTTGCGAGTGCTGACCTCCTGAACGGCCATGTCGTAGGCGGCGTTGATGTAAGCCTTGCTCTTACCGTCCAGGCGGATTCCGGGGCGAACCTTGCGGATGACCGCTTTCTTGGCGGCGATGAGGCTCAGACGATCCAGGCCGTCCAGGTGCAGCTTGTCACCAACCCGGCACACGCTCAGATGCTCGGCCAGGGAAGAACGGGAGTCAGCGGCCAGGGCGGGAGGAACCGCAGGCTCCTCAGTGGGGTCAGCGGGCGGATCGTCCTCATCGCAGGACTCCTCATCCTCATCGGAGTTTTCCTCCTCACCTTCGTCCTGGTTCTCCTCCTCATCGGCGTTCTCCTCGCCGTCCTCATCCTGGTTCTCCTCGCCGGTGGCGGCGGGGTCATCCTCATCGGAATTTTCCTCCTCGCCCTCATCTGCGTTCTCCTCGCCCTCGGTGTCAAAAGCCTCCTTCGCCATGAGGGTGTCGATCACGCCCAGCAGCGTGTCCAAATCCTCATCCTGCTGGGCGATGGTTCCCATCGCGGCCTCAGTGGTCTCGGGATCGCCCTCGGCGTCCCGGCGGTCGCGGCGGTCGCGCACCAGCTGCACCAGTTCCTCCGGGGTCAAGCCCTCGGCAGGGGGGTTCTCGGCCTCATCCAGACGCTTGGCGCGGCGGGCCTTGTACCGGGCGATGACAGCGGCCATGCTGTCGTTGCGGGCAGGCTTTTTCGGAGCAGCCGCCCGCTTGGGGTTCTTCTTGGTTTTGGGAGTTGCCATAACTTTTCCTCCAATCAATTTGTCCCGGCTGTCGATATTCAACCGAGCCTGATCTCCGGCCCTTGCCTTATCGACCAGGGCCAGGTGGTTCACGCGGATGTTCTTCTGGATCGCGTCATAGGGCTGTCCGTGCCATGTCCCCGGAGTTTCGTCCAGGTCGAGAGAATAGCCGAGGGACAGCTCACGCAGGCCGCAGCCCTTCATGGCGTCCGTGTCATGAATGATGATCTCGGCCCTGACATCCTCGCCGTCCCGGTAGCCCTCAGAGAGGATCGTACCGATGCTCTCATCCTCCACGTTGTCCTTGTCCACCGATCCTGCATCATGGGTGATGATGACCGGCTTGCCCTTGTAGCTTTTGAGGCTTTCGGGGTCAAAGACATTCTCCGGCAGTCTGAGTTCCCGATGCACGGAACCGTCCGGGCAGTTGTACTCAAAGATGCCGCATGACGTGACAATGGGATGGTCTACAAGGTAGCCCTCCTCCGTGAAGTAGGTCTTGTCCAGCTTGATACTGTCCAGACGCACCACCCGCTTGAGTTTAGGGACGCTCAATTTGCGCTCCTCCTTCCATTGGATTTCCTTGGTGCCTACTGCCTTTTCAATCGCACCACCCCCTTTAATGCGGGACACCCCCGGCCCTTACAGGTCGAGGGTGTCAATGTCGAACACGGGGATCGCAACGCAGCGGCATTGGAAGTCCTCTCCGGGGTGACAGCGCCGCCCCGTCCTTTCATCCACGACCGGGGGATCGTCCCAGCGGAACTTTTTCCCGTTCAGCCTGTGGTGTCCAGAACGGACGCGGCTATCTCCAGAGTCAGACCAGATATATTCCTGTACCCCGGCGTCCTGCTGCTGCTTATGCGTGATCTCACTGTTCAGCTTGGATATTTGGTCGCGGGCGATGAGCCGCGCATGGCTCCGCCCGGTTCCGTACTCTTTCTGGATCGCTTTCACGATCTTCGTTGTGGTCGTGCCGTTGCGGTAGCCCTCAAGAACGATCTCCCGCATTTTGTCAAGTTGCTGGTGGGGAATGGTCTTGATGAGGTCAACATTCTCCCGCGTCCACTCCTCCAGCGCCCTCTTGAAGAAATCGCCGTTGTAGTAGTCCTCCAGCAGATCAATCCCTACGGTTTCCTTCACCATGCGTTTCCAGTCTTTGATGCTCAGTTTCACGGTGAGGGCGGCTACCTCGGATATGCGCTTGTAGAGGTCAAAGCTACGGGCCTTTCGTTCGAGTTCCTTCTCACACTTCTCAAAGGCCCGCTCCAACCGCCGGTAGAGGTCATCCATATCGTCATGCCGGTAGTAGTCCGGCGGCAGTTCTGCCTTGGCCGCTTTCCTGATCTCCGGGATCATGGTGTCCGTCACCAGCTTACTCAGCAGGCGCATATAGGCGTTGGTGACGCGCTGATACTCTCGCTCTACGCTCTCCGGCTGGTGCGGATGCACCTTGCTCTGGAGGGTCTGCTTGCCCTTAAATTTTTTCTTAACGTGTTCCCGAACCGCCGCCTGCCTCATTTGGCTGTCCAATTCATCACCCCCATATTTCGCCGTCAGCGCCCCTCTAAGGCGTTTTACCGCTCAAAGGTATCAGAGGGTTCAGGACACATTAAGCGCCGTCCTGCGCCTATCCTGCGGAGGGGCAAGGGTGAGGGTTTCACACCGCTCCAGAACGGCGATGCTGTCAGCGAATGGTTCAAAGAGGCGATCCCGGATCATCAGCAGTTCATTCAGGGTCAGGAACCGGGCATCGCTCATTTCATCGCTGGTACAGTGCGGCGTTCCTTCGTACTCTGTGCAGAGGAACAGGACGGGGGAGAGGCCGGTGTCCGGCTCCTTTGGGCCGCAGCCAATGGGGATTAACTCAGTCGGGCGGATGTTGAACTCCTCCAGGCTTTCACGGGCAGCGGCCTCCTCCGGCGTTTCGCCCTCCTCGATATGTCCTCCAGGGCCTCCAATCAGGCCGCTTTCGCTGCGCGTCCCAGTCAGAATTTTATCGTCCTGGATTACCAGGACGCCCACAGAACCGTAACCCTGCTCCGCGTCCTCATCGGTATTTTCTGCGCCCTCATCCCCTCCGGCGTCCGGGGCCGGGGGAGGCCCGCCCCCCATTAGACCGGCAAGCGCCTCCTCCAGGCCGGAGAAATCGGCGCCGCCCTCGGCGTCCCCCTCCTCAAGAAGTTCCTCAATGTCCAGGGCCTCACTCTGCGCAAGCCCTTTCCTCACTTCACTGGGGTCAAGAACCTGCATATCGCAGTAGATTTGAGCGGTCTGCGCCCGCACCAACTCAGTATCGGCCTTGAGTTTATCAAGTTCCGCCTGTTCCTTCTCGCTGAGGTTCCAGAAGGGTTTGAACGCCAGCTTGTAGTCCGGCTCCTCCTGGAGTTTCCCGGTATTCAGCCAACCCCGGAAAATGACATCCAGGAGGCGTTGCAGGTTCTCCCGCAACTGCAATTTCTGGATTTGCCCCAGGTAGTTGTACCAGTTCTCCAGGTCGCCGGTGCCGGTGGCGTTCATACCGTCCGGGGAGGCCCCGAACAGGATCGTTTGCGGGATATTGGTGACGGCAGACAGCATATTGCAGGACACGTTGATGACATCCTTGAGGCCGGACAGCTGGAAGGACTGGAAAACGTAGTCCTCGCCCTCGGTGTCAATGACGATGCTGTTCAGGAAGTTCCGGGCCATGTCGATAGTCCGCAGCCGCCGCAGCACAATGTCATCGCCGCCCTCAGCCGCCAGCATATTTGTGAGGCCCTTCATCTTGTAGATGCCCTGCACGGCCCGCTCCAGCAGTTTGCCGCCGTTGGAGTGTTCCGTCACGGTTTCCTGGAGCGCCCGTTTCAGACGGATGTACTCAGGCAGGCCCCAATACCTGTACTCCGCCTGCATGGTCGTTTCCGGGAGGATGCCGTTCTTGAAGATCAGGCAGCGGCTTTCATGCACCACAAACGATCCATACTGACTGTTGACGTAGAAGAACTGGGGCTTTCCGAATTTCGACCGGGCCTGCTCAATCCCCTGCATCTGCCCATAGTAGTACATGGAGTAGTAGTCCGGCTCCACCACGGGGCGCTCGAAAAGGACGATCTCATCAATGCCCTTGATGTTATCCCAGTCCACCGGCTCCTCCAGCCCCCGGCCATCGTCAATCAGCATGACGGCCAGGGCGCCGCCGAACAGCCTCGACCACTTGACCGCCTGCGCTGCTGTGGTTTCCCAGTCCAAATCCTCCAGGGCGTCCGTTACCAGCGACACAACATTGTCATCGCTCAGATTGAGGTCGAAATCGCCGGTGGCCGCTTTCTCCGCAGGGATGTCAATGATCTTGGTGAACAGGCCGTTGGCCTCATAGTGCGTAGCGAGATCAACGTCCGGGATCGTGGCCTCCGGCACGAACTCATATGCCTCGCTGCTGTCCTGTTCGGTTCCCATGCGGTTCAGCACATTCATGTAACCGTCCAGGCGGGAAAACCCGCGCTGAGGCTCGTTCTTGCTCTGATCCATTCCTATCACCGCCTTATGTTATCAGTTTCGTCACATCAAAGATGTTCTTCGCCTCAATCTCGGCAAAGCCGTTGGCGGAGGCGTCCACCATGTCCTTAAATTTGCTCTCAGGGAAATTCTCAAGCTGATCCAGGTACATATCGTTCCATGCCCCGTAGAGAATATCAAAGTTACCGGCCTGCCACTGGGCGGCCATCGGTTCGGCCCGCGCCTCCTTGCTGCCGGTTTCTGCCACGGCCACGACATCGAACCCGGACAGAAACTTGATGTAGGACTCCGCCTGTTCCTTCCCGGCCTGCCCAGGGTCTTTCGGTAGCCGGACACGGACGCGCTTGTACTTAGCCAAATCCTGCTGCGCGGTATGCTTAATGGTGGCCCGGACATCGGCGGCGGACATCTGCTTATTGATGACATCCGCGATGATGTAGCGGCCATTCCTCCGCTTGCCCATCAGGACGCCGGATGTAAACGCCGGATCGCCGGTTTCGGTCTTTTCGGTCGCGGCCAAATCCCAGCAGCGCACCCACTGGATCACGTCTGCTGGCAGGACATTCAGGATGTCGCCTATCTGCGTCCGCTTGAAGTACAGACCGGCGGCAGCTTTGATTTTCCAGTTCCCATGCAAAAGGCGCTCCCTTTCAATCAGGGGCAGCGCCTTGAGGTTTGCAAGGTAGCCAGGGTTCACCTTTAGGAGTTCCTGGTTGTCGTACACAGAGGACATGATGAAGGTTACAGACTTCGGGGAGGCGCGATCCTCCGGCGTTACCAGGTTGAACCGCTCCCATAGTTCTTCTCGCGTATCTCCCCAGTGAACGACCTCCTCCAGGCGAACAAACCAGCGGATTTTACCGCTGCGCTCCGGGATGGGGTAGCCGGTTTCCGGGTCAATCCACCACTCGATGAACTTCGCAACCCAGCTATCAACATCCGGGTTGCAGGTGGCCCGGACGAACGGCTTGACGCCGCATTTTGAGCGGTTCCGGGACAGCATATAGAAAAATGCCTTTTCGCTGAAATGGGTCAACTCATCAAAACCGATTTCGCATATCTGAGCGCCCTGCCAGTTGCTCAGGTTGTCATCGCGCTCGATATGGGCGAACGTGACCTTTGAAGTAATCCGGCCCCGGCGATCCCGGAACACCCACCGGCTCCTGGAGAGGTTTTGGCCGGCCCCCCGGACGCCCTGGTACATATCCCGCGCCTCATCCCATAGGCCGCCCTCTGAGAAAATCTGATTGTAGTTCCTCCTGAAAATAGTGCAGCCGAATCCGGGGACGTTCTTATACCGCAGGGCGGACAGCAGCAGCCCATAGGTCTTTCCGCCGCCGGCGGCTCCCCCGTATATCACTATATCTGCCGGAGAGGATAGGAACATCTCTTGCGGCCCCGATTGAGGCCGCAGCACTCGCATATCCCCCATGTCAATCACGTCCGTTCTCTGGCAGGTAGATCAGCACGTCATCAGCCTCCCCGGTGTCCTCAACATCAGCGATAGCGGCCCGCCGCTCATCCACAGCAACCGTCCGCATCTCCTGTTCAAGTTTCGTGGCCTCTCGGAGCATGGCAATCAGGTTCTTCGGGTCGATGTCAGCCGGGTCCATCTGTTCCAGGGCTTTCAGGGCCTTTTCCTGCATTTTCAGGGCGATGCTGATATGGCGATCCACCATCTTTCGCCGTTTGTCAACCGCCTTGGCGTGGGCTTTTCTCTGCACATCGGCGTCATAGGAGGCTACACGCTCCACCCACTGATAGGTACGGCTCCAGCGTTCTATCAGCGCCCTACTCTTGCCCAACCGCTGCCCTACCGCCCGGAGGCTCCTTTCGTCCCCCATCTCCAGGTAGACAGTGAACGCCTCAAACGCCTTTACACTTTCGCCCTCTTGACGCTCCCACGGCTTGGTGTCGTTGCGTTTTGGCATCCTTGTCTACCCTCCTTTCAGGGGCGACCGCCGCTACTTAACGGCTATCCATCCGCAGAAATTCAGGCAGCGCCAAAACATTGCCACCTGCTTAAAGCCCGCCGTCCGCAGCATATCCACGTTCCAGCCCACCTTGAGCGGGGACAGCACATTTTCCAGGCTCCGGCGCTTATCCATGATCTGATCGTCTGTGTAGCCGTTCTCCCGTTTCATTTCATAGTACAGATGTACCATTAACTCATCCAGGCTTTCACTCACGATCTTCTCTACCAGGATCAGCGCCCCGCCGGGGGTCAGCCCCTCGTAGATGTCGCTCAACATCTTTTGCCGGTAGGATGTCGGCATGAACCGGAGCGACAGCACAGACAGCACCAGGCTTGCCTTGTCGGGGAGGGGAAGGTATTCCCACAGGTTCCCGGCCTTTACCAGGACGCCCGGAACGGCAGCAAAGCGTTTCCGGCAGGCGTCCACCATGGCCGGGGCGTTGTCGATCAGCAGGAAATCATTTTCATCCTGATATTTCTCCACGAACGGCTCCACGGCAAGGCCGGTGCTGCACCCAACATCCACAATCAGGGTGTCGGGCTGGATAAACCGCTCTCCGGCCTTATAAGTCAGCGCCCGCATGGATTTGTAGTCGGGGATGCTGCGCTCCAGCATATTTGCAAAGCAGGCGGCCACATCCTCGTTGAACTCCCATTTCTCTCCGGGCTTTACGTTGTCTCTCATACGGCATCTCCTTTCGGGGGCGGCAGCGTGATACCGAGGCGATGCTCAAAAGCCTCACGCGCCCGTTTCGACAGGCCCATCCGGGAACCGTCCGGGTAGGGCAGTTCAAATTCAAAGTCCAGGGCGGCGGCGAGGGCCGCAGGGTCGATCTTCGGGTCGGTGATCTCCATGTACCAGAATTTGCTTATCATGTCCAGGCGCTTGACCGTCCCAAAGCAGGGGGCGAAAATCTCTCTCATCTCCTCCTCGGTATGGCCTTTCTGCACCTTCGGGTGGTTGGAGATGTCGCCCAGGACGGTGTTCGGCTCATAATCCAGATCAAAGGTCAGCACCTTTTCAGCGGCCAGGTACTTTTGCTTGGTCTGCCTGAATTGAGGGGCCTTGTTGGACTGGCACCAGCACACCGTAATCCCGCCGGGGTAGCATAGGGCGGCGGCAATAATGGCAATCTGCTTTCTGTCAGCCATGAAGGGTACGCTGTTAAACACGCTGGAGATGAACACGGTGCTATACTTCGTTCCGGCCTCGACCTCATCCAGGAATTGAGCGGCGATCTCCAGGCTCTTTTCCTTGTGGATTTTATCTCCCACGGTGACGAAATACGGTTCAAAGGCGGACACGGTGATCCCGGCCTTGCGGAGCGTCCGGGTGTTGTTCAGCTTTCCGGCCCCGAAATCCACGATGCAGGTTCCATAGTGCCGTTTCCAGGTTTCCAGGGCAGCCCCCTCCAACCGGCAGAAGTCACGGCCAGCATTGTTTGGGAATACGCCCTTGAAAAAGCCATCGCCCAAGGCGGCATTTCCGGCAGCGTCCGTTTCTCGCGTGGTGCGTTCCCGCATAAAGCTGTTGAACCTCAGATCGTCCGCATAGTTGCTCTCCATATCAAAGTCCATGGACAGCAGATTGAGCATGGAGGATGCAAAAGCCTCCTGTGCCGCGCTGACCTTGACGCAGGCGACTACTTTCCGCTTGGCCTCGACCGCTACCTGGAGGCGCCCGATCCCGTTGATGACGTTACCGGCCTCTCCGATGACAATAGGCATCGCGCTCCCGATCCGGCGCTCCAGGGACTTTGCCAGCTGCTTGATATGGGTATCAAAGGCCCGGTGGTTCTGCTTTGCCAGCTTTACGGCATCCATGCGGCGCAGGGCGTTGACGCAGGGGAAGGACTCAGGCGTGTTCGGCTCGATGTCCGGGATGTCAGCAGCCAGGGCCTCGATGTCCGTCCCATACAGGCGCTTTTTGATAATGGCGCAGGTGTCCTGTTTCTGGAGATCGTTGGTGGCCCGGTTGAACAGGACGTTGACGGCCTTCCGCTCTCCCAGTTCCTTGCTGCTGACATACTCCACCGGGATCTTCGTGAACCCCATCCGGGAGGCTACCAAGTGCCGCTGGTGGCCGCTCAGGATTTCTCCGCTCTCATCGGCGTAGATAGGCAGCAGGAACCCCAGCTTTCGGAGCGACATCTCCGTGAGTGCCAGCCTCTTTTCATCGTTCCGGCGGGGGTTGTAGCCAGACGCTCTCACGGCGTCAATGGGTACAAGTTTAATCATGATGCAGCAGCCTCCGTTTCCACTCTGCGGCGATCTCCTTCTCATCGAAAATGCCACGGTCGCGCATGGCCTCCACCACGCGCTTATACCGATAGACCTCCACCTTGAAACTCAGGTGGCCGATCTTGATGAGGGTGCTGCCGAGGCGCGGCTCCTCATCGCCCTCCCCGGTGTCGCCCTCATCCTCCGGCGGCTCATCGTCCTCCGGCTCCGGCTCATCGTCCTCCGGCTCCGGCTCATCGTCCTCCTGGTCATCGCCGGGATAGTCGCCGTCATCGTCCGGCTCCCGCGCATCCTCCAGGAGGCGGTACACTCTAACCTCCTCGGCATCAAAGCCGGTTTCATACTCCAGAACGTCATCGTCCCGCAGCAGGTCGCCCAGCTTGTCGGTGTCCCAGCGGCCATCAATGCGGTTCAGCGCAAGGCAGAGTTTTTTCTCCTTGCTTTCGTCCGGCTGGTCGATGACAGAGCAAAGAACCTCAGTCATGCCCAGGGCCAGCATGACGGCCACGCGCTGGTTTCCGCCGATGCAACGCATATTGTGAAGGTTTACCACCGGCGGCTCCACAAGCTGGTGCTGCTCCAGGCTCCGGCGCAGGGCCTTATACTCAGGGCTGTCCGGCTCCATGTCCACACGGGGATTGTAGGGCGGCGTCACCAGGTCTGCCAGCTGCAAGACCTCAAACTTGGTTTCAAACTTCATCGAAAAGCCTCCCCTTCAACTCCTCGCATACCAACAGCTGAGTAAAGCCCACCTTCTCACGGACATCGGCCATCAAGTCCTCGAACTCATCCCCGGTCAGCTTAAAGGTGAAGTCACCGACCACGCATTTGACGCCATCGCCGGTGTCCTCCTTCTTTTCGGCTCCGGGCGGCTCATCATCCTCATCCAGTTCCTTGCCGATTTCCCCCAGCAGGTCATTGATGTCGGCCTCGGTAAAGCCGGTGGAAGTCAGGCTTTCATGCTCCTCAATGAGTTCCTGAAGGATTTCGGCCAGAACCCCGTAGTCCCACTCGCCGTCCAGCTTGTTCAAGGCGATGCACAGGGCCTTGGCCTGGGCCTCATCCATATCCACGACAACGGCGTTGGTTTCCGTCTCGCCTGCGGCCAGCAGCACGGATAGCCGCTGGTGGCCTCCGATCAGGCAGTTGTCCCGCAGGTTCACCACCAGGGGGAGAACGAGGCCATTCTCCGCGATGCTGGCATCCAGGGCCTTGTACTCCTGATCCTTCGGCGTCAGCTGCACCCTGGGGTTGTACGGGGCCGGTTTGATGTCGGCCAGCTTGATTATTTGGGTGTTCATCCTTTCACACGCCTCTCCTTTCTTGAAAAATACAAACAAAAAGCGGGGCGCTCTCCGCGTCCCGCTCTTGGCCGGTGTTCAATTATCAAAACAGGCTGACTTGCTCACAGGGAGGCTCCGGCGTGACCGTGGCGCCGCCTGCCTGCTTGATGAAGATGTCATAGGGCTGGGCCGTGATCCCGTGTCTGGAGTACATGGCCCGCGTCTTGGGGTTGCTCTCCACGGCGTAGAACTGTTCAGGGGTGTCGCCGTGCTTGGGGAAGATGAACCTCCGCAAAATGCTCTCCTTGATGGTGGGAGGGTCGGCATTGAGGTCATTGAAGTACCATTCCTGCGGCATCCAGCCGGTTTTCCGCTTGATGTTCTCCATGGTCTGCCTCATCTGGTAGTCGGGGCGGGCGGTGATGATAATGACATAATCATCGCGGATCGCATCAATCAGATCGGCGCGGTACTCCTCGGCATCCATCCGCCGGGAGAAGGGCCTCAGCAGCCGGGTTTCTTTCTGGTTCCCAACGAGGGTATAGTTCAGGTCAAGCAAGCAAATTCGTTTCATGGTTAGTTCTCCTTTTGGTTAGTATTCCTGCACCATAATTATACCACTTTTTGCCTCTGCTGTCACAGGTTTCGGCAAAAAAGTTGGTATTTTTGAAGAAAAGTAGCCGAACGCGAACCGCTCGGCTACTCAAACCGTGAAAGACTTGCCCTGACCGCAATTATTCATTGTGGACTATTATACCACAGGTAAATTGCACAAGTCTATTGCACGATTTTTTCACCGATAAATTTCGCCATCATCTCAGGGCGTCAGCTCCGTATAGACGCACCGCAAGACGCTGCACCAGGCGTTTTCTGTTCCTCCAGACGGTGGTAGCATCACAATGGATTTCCCCCGCGATCTCCTCATCCGTCATGTGGTCGATGTACTTTCCCGTGACGGCCAGGTAGTACGGATCATCGGAAATTGCCGCCAAAGCCCTTTCAATGGCCTCGATCTCATGCTCATCCGCCGCGATCTCCGCCTCCGTGTCGGTGACAACGGCCTCAAAGATTTCCTCCGGGGTAAGCCGGACGCCAGTTTTGGTGAACCGGGTGATGCTCTTGCTGCGCTGCCTTGGCCCGTATGCCCTGATCTCGGCCAGCAGTTCCCGGTCATCCTCCAGCTTTTCACGCAGGTCTGGCAGGGCATAGAGGCGGCGCTCGGTCGCCTTAAAAGCATCCTTCACAGACCGGGACGATGACGCACGGTAAGCCTCTATGGTTTCCCGCACCGTCCGCGTGATGATACTCTCAATATTTTCCGCGTTTCCTTTCGGTTTTCCCATTGATTTGTCGCCTCCCCTATGGTAAAATAGTCATTGTCACAGGGCTGTTTTCCTTTCGGGGAGGCGGCTCTTTTTTTGCACCTATTGGCCGGCGCGTTCCTCTCTCAGGCAGTCAGGGCAGATGTCCTCCCACTGGCCGCGATCATCCTTCCGGGACTTCCACCCGGCCCGCCGCTTGGCGTCCACGGCGTCCTGAAAACTCTCCTCAGCAGGGAGTTCCTTCTCGCAGCAGTCGCAAATCGGCGTGTAGAAGTTGTAGAACCTCTCGATACTCACGGGGCGTCCTCCGTTCTATTGAAACTCAAACTGAACCTCTTTCCCGCCCATAAAGACGCTATTCGTCATAGTCGAAATGTGCGTTACCAGGGAGTGTGTGAAATTCTGGATCACGCGCCGCCCCGCCTCATTGTTCACGATGAACACTGTTCTGTCCCATACGGGCGGTTTGCAAAGGGATTGGCCGGGTGCAAAGTATTGGACGTTGAAGTATATCCTCTTTTTGTCAATCCATGGAAAACTCCGCACTTTACACCCTGCGATCCATTTATCAATTTCTGGCGGAAATATGGGCTGGTCGCTCACGATGTCAACCCCTTCCACGCCCGCTTGATCCTCTGGAGCAGGCCCCGGCGGGCGGGTGCGGTGTCGGCAGCAGGCTCCCAGTTGGCATCAACGCAACTCCTCTGGACAGCAGCAGAGATGTCCTGCATCATTTTCTCCTGGTGGTTCTCCTTGACCTGAACCTCCAGGGCGGCCACCCGGCGCTCCAGCTGCCGGAACCGCTTTTCTCTCCTCTGGCTCATGTATGATCTCCTCTCTTTGCTATCGTGTCCTCCGCCTCCTCACGGGTGAGGAAGAACTCTCCCGGCTCCAGGGCATAATACCAGTTGCCCGTTTCGGAGCAGAGGTCAAAGACCGGCTTCCCTGTGGTTCCTCCGATTGTCACATGGTCGATCTGCGCTGACACAACCCGCTCACCGCACGGCTTATTCCGTTTTTTCTGTTTCCCGTTCTCAAAAATGGTTTCCACGATATACACGGTATCGGTCACCTTGCAGGGTAGCAGCACCAGCCTCCCGGCGCGTTCGGCCCTCATAATGTCGATATGTCTCCCCGCTGCTACGCCCCATCTCTTTTCCACCCACAGGACAAAGCGGCTCTCCACATCTTCAAAAAACTCTTTGATCTCCTCCGGCGTCATACCGATGTCCTCATATTCTTTGAGGCGGGTTACTGCAACCTCATGCGCATAAAAGCAATCATAGGTGCCAAAAGCCCCAGGAACGGCCTCGGCCTTATCTTTCAGGGAGGCAAACGGCCCTAACTGCTTTTCTTCGGTCAATCGTTCCATACGCCCCTCCTATTCCTCCGGCATCATGTAGACCTTGGGCGGCTCGAACACCATCGGCTGGACGTAAGCCTCGACTGTGAGGCACGGGCCTCCCGAAACGCCGAGGTACTTCCCGTACTCCTGCGAAATCTCCAGCAACACAGCCTTGGCGCGGTCGAGAGTGGCATAGCGGCCCAGGGGGAGGATCGTCCCGGCCTGATCCACGGCCAGAACATCGGCGCGGTTGTCCGGCTTATCTCCTACTGCGAGATACAGGGGAGAGGCATCTATGGTCTTGATGTGGTTGATGTTCAGCAGGGCGGTTTTCTGTTGGTTCATTATCAGCATGGCGGCTCCTCCTCAGTCCGGCAGGTTGATGTCCACGATAATAGCCTTTACCCAGGGTAAGGCATCGTAGACCGGCCGGCACTCGCTTTCTTTTTCCGGCAGGGCGTCAAATTCAGCCTCCGGGAGGCACTTCTCCAGGACATCGAACACATCATCATCGCTCTTAAAGAGCATCGGATCGTAGTCCTGCGGGGGAATGAGGTATTCATCCACCCTCGCAGCGCCAAAGCTGCCCATCCATCGCCCCCAATCATCGCCGTTCACGATCTCCGCATCCACCATGGGGACAATAGGCAGGTCGGGGTTCTGCTGAATGAGTTCCAGCAGGTTTTTTGTGTTCTCGTTCATTGTGAGCCTCCTTCCAAGGCCAGTTGATTGTTTCGGTATGCCTCAAAAACGGTTTGGCCGGTTCCGTTAAGCATATAGGGAAGGAAGATTTCATCCATCTGCACCATTTCGCTCTCCAGAATTGCCATTTGAGCCTCTACCCAGTCCTTGACAATCCGCCACGCCACCCGCTCTGCCTGTTCACGGTCGCACTTGACCTTCTGGCGGTTAAGGTCGGCGTGAACAGCATCCACATTGGCCGGCAGGCGAATACCACGTGGGCCAGCAGGTGTGTCCACCAGGAACGACAGAGCCGTGATCCGGCCCTCATCGTCATAGTCCTGCACGATCTTCTTTGCCCCGTGTTTCACAAGCTGCCCCTGGATAGCGCCCAGCGTAGTGTAGACATCAACTTTTGTGGTGTAATTCAGCAGCGGCATGGTTTCCCTCCAGTTTCCTTATGTGTTCCACAGCCTCCATATAAGGGCCTGCATACATAACAGAAATTCGGCCTCCGCAGTTTTTGCAACGGCAAAATATACCCGCCGTCATGGTCGCAGGCATCGGCTTTCCTTCCGGCCACTTATCCCGGCGCTCTTTTGCATCTACAATGCTTTTCTTCCAATCAAAGCTGTGGAGTTTGCACGAATTGATTCGGGCGTCATTCCGGCGAGTTTTTTTCAGGAGTTTTTCAAATTCCCTTTTCGCTCTTTTCGGCCCATACAGCGAAACAAGGGCCTTTTTATTTCTCCTTGACCAAAACTCCCATTGTCTTTCTGTCACTTAGAGCCCTCCAATCCCTCCAGGAACAGCAGCACTCCGGGGCCACCAATGCGGACTTTGAACCGTTCTGCCTCCTGGGGCGTTATGTATTTGTGGCCGAAATGCGCTTTAAGGTCGCGCCAGACCGTCCAGGGAACCCGGTAAAAGCCTATGGCACCAAATGAGCAAAGGACAAATGCGTGAGCGCCGTATTGGTGCGCTCTCTCCAGGCGTTCAGCCTGATCCTCCGTCACCCTGTCCTGGGCCATCTTCCCGGTGTCGGTGTATTTGGCCTCAAAGTTGACCGCAACGCCGCCCATCAGGAACCCCTTAAAATCGGCCTGCGCGGTAGACGTATAGTGCGCTATGAATTTCCCACCGCCCAGGTCTTTGATCGGTTGCATCGGCTCCGGGGTCTTTTCGATGTCCGCGATCCCATGTTGCCGGTAGTAATTACATCCGGCCTCAATCAGCTGCTCGAACATAGCGCCCTGCGCCTTGTTCAGTTTGCCTTGAAACCTACGTTGGGCCATCGCCCGCTCTTTCGGCGTCATGCTCTATGAGCCGCCTCCCTTCATCCTCGGTCTGGAACACGGTTTTCCCCCACTCATCCAGCAGGGCAAGGGAAAAGGGAACCGCCTCCACGATCCGGCGCGGGGTACATACCCTTCCGAATAGGAAAATTTCTGCTTGCCGCACCCCGTAGTGGCAGGCCGGGTTACTGCACACGCGCCAGACGGTCGCCCCCAGCGGGACGGGCAGCCTCAGTAAGAGGCCAGCCCGATCAGCGGCGCGGTATCGCTCCAGTTCTTCGGCGTCATGTTTATCAATACCCATTCAGGGCATCTCCCCGCTTTCCCTCCTCAGCTGCACCTTCATCTGCTGACAGAGCATCAGGTACAGGCCCACGGGGAACGGCTCACGGCCCAGTTCCCAGCTGCTTATCGCGGCAGGCGACACCCCGGCCATCTCCGCAGCCCTTCTCAGAGTGATCCGGCATTTCCGGCGGAGTTCAAGAAATGCCTCCAGGTTGACGCCGTTCCTCTGGTTCTCCTCAGCAGCAGCAGCCTCCCGGCGGGCCATCTCAGCCGCCGCCGCCCGCTGCCGCTTATGGATAGGGCAATGCCGGTTCTTGCAGGTGTAGGTAAATCCGCCGGTGGTGGCGCCAGTCTTAGGATCAACGCCCGTCCAGGTTCCAGCCGGCTTTTTCGTGGGGTGGCGACAGGCGGCGCAGAATTGAATATCGTCCATGCGTTCCTCCTTCACACCGTAAAACTCACCAGCATAAGAGTACCGGCCAGGGCGAACAGGCAGAGGAGAGAACCCTTCTTTTTCTCATCCGCGATAGTCCCGATCCCGGACACTACCAGCGTCATCAGCAGAATTACTCGGAAAGCTGTCATCATGGAGTGCCCTCCTTCCATTCCCACAAGCCTTGCCGCCCCGACACCGGGACAGGGGCGATGATCTTCATGTCGGACAACTCCCAGGCGTAGCGCCCCGGCGTCCAATCTCCAAATGATACTTCCCGGTCGGAGGCGACAATCCAGGTTCCGATCCGGTTGCAGTCCCGGTAGCCCGCCACTCGCGGGGAAGTGCGGTCTTTCTGGACTTCGCAAATGCCGTGGCATCCGACCAGGTTCGCGGTAGCGATGACGGCCCCGGTGGGCAGGTCTTTCCACTCGGCCCCGATCAGCCTTTTCATCTCCAGCGCCACCGGCACCGGGATCAGCGCCAGGGCGTCAAAGACACTCTTTTTTGCGGCGTGGATAGCGATAGGGCCGCGATAGGATGTCGCCCACGACCTGGTTTCAAACCTTTTCCCTCCGCAGGCCAGCAGCGAGGCCCACGGTTGCCAGATAGTAATAGCTTTCACGATCCGGCCCCCCTCCTGAGTTCATCGAAAAGCCAGAAATGCTTATCCCCGGTCAGGCAGTTATATGGCCGGCTTTTTTCAGCCTCATCATCATAACCGCCGTCATTGTCCCAGGTCGTTCCGTTCACACTGGTTTGGTTCCAGCCAACGGCCATGATCTCCGGGTCATCAGCGGCCCTCTGGAGGATGTCAGCCTGTTCTTTCAGGCTGGTATCGCCTCCAAACTTCCGAAAAGCCTCAATCACAGCGGGCAGGTTCTCAGCCCGAACGAGGCAGTCATCAAAGGTCGTGTATAGCACGATCCTCTCATGCTCCGGGATGTCCGGGTTGTCGGCCAGCGCCCAAATCTCGCGGGCAGGATCGTTCTCCTTCCCGTTGCTCAGCGACGGCGCCGTTCTCCGGGGTTTGAACCCGTTTCTCGCCTCGATCTCCTCCGCTGTCATTCCGGGCCGATACCAGTTGCAGAGTTTGACGTACTCCGGCACAAAAGGCGGCAAATGGCGTTCCTCCATGATATTCCAGACGGCCATCGCGCCCCGCCATGAGTTGCGAACCTCCCCATAGAGGCGGGGGACTCCAGCCTTGTCAAAGGCATAGATTTCAGTGTAACTCATTTCCTCATTCCCCCGGTGATGATATATTTCAGCACATAGAGCAGCTGCATGATATAGGGGTGTTTCTGTCTGTACGGCATACTACGCCTCCTTCTCCGGCAGGAACCCGCGCCGGGTGGCGATCTCTCTGATCTTGCGGACGGTGGCATCGCTGATCCGCAATCCGTCCTCGGTGCGGATGCTCAGGGCATCCAGGAGGCTATTGACGATCTCCTCCTTACCGGGTGCAAGGGGCCGCTGGTTTGCGGCCATGCTATCCAGGTAATCGCACAGTTGGGCATCCGTCATCTTGCGGACGCGGGTTGCCCGGTCGTGCTGTTCGCGCTCGATGTCGGTTTTCCGACAGTTACGTTTCTTCACTGTTGGCTCCTTTCGCCTAAAAAAGTCTAAAATTGAGTTCTTGATCCAGCATATCCCATCTGAAATTTCGATCTTCCGGGAACAAAAAACCTTCATCCTCAAGTTGGAACCGCCGCTCAAAGTCGTGTACTGTGTGCTTGTCCGGGCGGAAAGAAACAGGGCTATCTTTATCCCATTTCAGCATTAGCGTCCAATAATCGGGGTAGTTTTTTCGCAGACTCCGCAACTGCTGAACGCTTTGATTGTGACAGAACCAGCATCCCCCGCGCATACTCTCTGTGTAAATTGGGGAGAGGAGATTTGCATATTTCGCCCACAAGCCGCAATATTCTTCTTCCCATCCAATTTCAACAAGGGGTAGCAAAATCCCGGTTCGGTTTTGATGCTTTTTTATTCGGTCTGTCTCATCAGCTGCTATGCCGAGGTACACAATGTTTCCTTTTTCGATTTTGTCCAGTGGTGGCATTTTCACATCGCTATTGCACCATGGTCCTTTCGGAAACGGCCATCCGTATATCTCCCCCGGCCTGTTTTCCCCGGCGAGGACACGATAAAACGCTTGCTCATAGGTCAGGCTCCCTCGCGTGTGTTCTACTTCGAGGCCCCACCTCTCCTTTATGACGGAATCAGCATAATTCTTAAATTCCACCATGGGCGGTAAATCTGCCGGAATTGTTTCTGTTGCCCATACATCTGATGTGACAACCCTTGTAAGCGGCCATTTCAGCAGTTCGATAGCCCTCAAGCAAGCCAAACTGTCCTTCCCGTATGACAGGCTCAGAATGTAGTCCACAGACTACGTTTCCCTTCTCCTCGGACACCAGGGCGGCGATGTTCTGGTATAGCGGCCAGGGATATGCCGCGACCCGCGATCCTCATAGCCCTCAGCCGTCCAGCCGATGACGCAGGATCGGGATGTCCCACGCTTGCCCTGCTGAACCGGCTCGGCGTGTTCGCAGGTCTTACACCTGGGGAGAGGGGCGGGCTTTGCCGTTACCTTTGGCATCTCCGGCGGATATTCCCGGATCAGCCCAGCGCCCCAAATCGGGGCGAGGCTGTCTTTCATAAAGACCGGGACGCTGACACCGTGGGCCTCCTCCACAATGGTTTCGATCCACCGGCGTTCCGGCTGGTGTTTCCTGCATCCGGGGCCGGTCATAGCGCCGATGATGATCCAGTCAACATCGGTCAGCGCCGCCGCGCCTCCCTCCTCGAACTCGGAGAGCAGCGGCTCCACGGACAAAAAGCAGTTATGATTTCCGCTGGTGAAGATCGGCATACTGCTGTCAGTCACGGTGCTGCCATACCAGAAATTCTTGTCGGCGGGCAACTCCATCCGCTGCGCCAGCTTGACATATCGTGCCGGGTTCTTCGTGAGAAACATATAGGTGTGCTGCGGGGCCTGCTTGCAGGCATCGAACACGGCCCTGATCCAATCGTCCGGCACCCAATCCCCGAACAGGTCTGCCATGCTGCAAACGAATATCCGGGCCGGGGCCTGGTGCTTTACCGGCTCATCCAGCTTGTAGCTGTGCAGGGTGGGGGCAAACCCCTTCGGATAGGGGGTGTTGCGGACGAACGCCCCGGTTTCGTCCATCAGATTGACGGGGTGGGTGGTCTGGTAGCAGCCGGCAGGGAGGCCACCGCCCTCCAGGAGGCCGGTCGTGCCGTCCTCGCCCACCATAGGCCGCTCCGGGCCGTGCGGGGCAAACCGCCCCACTTGCCTCCGGGCGTAGCAGTAGTCGCACCCATGACGGCATCCCGTTATCGGGTTCCAGGTGTGGGTACACCACTCAATTTTCGTTTCGTTCAGGCTCATTGCCCTTGATCTCCTTTCTCCGGCAAAAATCCGCACCGAATGTTGCATCCGTTTGGACAGGCGGCGCAGCAGTCATACGGCTCTGCGCAATACGCAGCCGCTCCGCAATGCCCCGTAGGACTCAAGCCGGTCACGCATTTCCCATTCCCACGCACAGTCCCCTGATTATCCTGGGACTCAGCTGAGAAAAGGGACATCTGGTTTTTCATCTCCTCGCGGGCCAGCGCCTCCCGGTGGGCTTTCATCTTGCAGGTGTGGCCGTAGCCGTCCCGGATCGCCTGGGCGCTGGTAAGCAGGCCGCCGCACCGCTTACACCGGCGGGCCGGAATGGTGAATATGTCATCGTGTTCCAAGGGCTATCCCTCCTTCCGGGCCTCTCGCTTGTCAACTTGCCCGCACCGATCCGGCCCGTTGAGGCACGGGTTTTTACACTGACCGTTCCGCTTGTAGCCGCAGTCCGCGCAGCAGAAATGCCCGTGCCGCCGGTCGCAGTTGAAGATCATGCACCGGCGTTGAATTGCTTTGCTCATGGCCGGATCGCTCCCTTCTCTCAAAATAATGCCACAGGCGGTTAAAATTTTTTGATCCGCTTGTCAAGGCTTTTCTTCCGGCAACTCAAAGGACAGTTCCAGCAGCCAGCGGATCACCTTCAGCATATCGTCTTTTCGTATGCTGTTATGGGTTTCCATGTTGACAATCTTGAGGACTGCCAGCCCCTTTTCCTCATCGGAATAATCCGGGCTGTCAATGTTCTGGAAGATCGCATAGGCTTCCCCAAATGTCATGTTGGTGCCTCCTTTCCCGTTGTAAATCACCACCATAGACGGGAACGGCGCAGGCATGGCCCGCCCCTTGACGTCTTTGCAAGGCTCTCCGGCCTCATCTACGAACACGATCCGTCCACGGATAAATCTGACTTCTGCGCGCCCGTAGATATAGTCGTGGAAATAGGTGGTATCAGTTCTCGCGGGTATGAGCAAAACAATGGTCGTGCCGCTTTTGGACTCCTCATAGGCTTTTTGCACCCATTTCCCAATCTGCCTCCCGTATGGAGGATTACAGAATACAGCGCCCCCCCCCGCAAGGTTCCAGGGGCTTTTCAGCCCATCGGTTTCCGGGGTGTAGTAGTTTTGGCACTTCGCGCTCTTGTCCGTGGCCGCAGCATCCAGTGTGAAGTGAAATTCGGCGTCCAGCTGATCGAAAACCTCTTGCGGGGTGCAGTAGTCCATCTTCACGGACGAAACGAGGGCGGCGTTCATCTCCGTCCTCCCTTGCGGGCCTCGGCGCGGATGTCATCAATCCAGTCTTTCACAGTGGTCGAGATCAGGTAGTACAGAACCGGCAGCAGCAGGGCGAACGCCTCACCGCCCACCGCCTCATATCCGCGCTCCCGCAAACCGGCGGCGGCTCCTGCGCGGAACAGGACGATCCCGATCAGTGTCAGAATTGCGTACTTGATAATAGTCCGCCCAACTGCACCGATGTAGATTTCCTGCTTGCGGCGCTGCTTTCTGCGGGCGCGTGTCTTTTGCATTTCCATGGTCGTGATATTCCTCCAATCTCAGTAGCGCCCCTTCTTGCGATCCCTTTCGAGATCGTAATCGTAGGCTTGCTCTACCGTTTTAATGCCACGAACGGACAGGTTGTGGTAAATACCGTTGATGTATGCCCAGTTCATAGCATCGTTTCTTCTGGCCTGTTCCAGGACATAGGCCATCAACGCTTTCCGCTCCTCCGGGAAAGACATGACCCACTGGCCGTCCTGATCCCGGTGCTGTTCTTTGATGTAGTAGAAAATCTGTCGGACAGCCCACTCCGTCATCTGCTGCCCAGGGAAAAACTCATCCATTGTGCTGCGGGCTATTTGCTCAAGTTCCTTTCCCAACGCCTCTGTGTAGCCAAAATAGGATGTGATGTCATCCCTGACTTCGCAAAGGAAGTCATCAGGCGCAGGCTCCTCTATATCTGGCAGTTGCGGCCCCTCCATATCCGCTACGGAATTAAGGTGGTAGACGCTGGGACTCCCCTTAGTCCCAGCGGTGAAGGTCAAAAGCCCAGCGTCTACCAGTTCATTCCGGGCAGAAAGTATGGTGTTTTTGGACACACCTATCATCTTTGCCATGCGGGTTAGATCGAGTTTGAACTCCTCCTTCCAGAACAGACTATTGGAAAAATCCATCAGTTTGAACCACAGGAGTTGTGCGTCCCGCGATAGAGGGGTTCGCCGCATTTTAGCATGAAAAGCGTTGAGTTCAGCTATGTAATTCAACCGGCGGCCCCTCCTTTCTGTGGCGTTTCGGGGCTGTCCGCCCTCCGGCCTTTACTCCATAGCCACCGTGCTACCGTCCTCTCCGGCGGAAACGATGATGTTCTGAGAGAACCGCGCTTTCATAGTCGGGTCGTGGGAGATTGCCAGAATACGCATATCGGGGTTCCGGCGGGCCATACTCACAAGGGCATCCGCATAAGCCTCTGTGCCGTAAGCGTCCAGGAAGGGCGGCTCATCAATGAACAGCATCCCCAGCTGCACCCCGGCGCGGCGGGCCTTGACATCAGCGAGGCCCAGCGTGACGGCCAGGGCGATCTTGACCTTTTCGCCTCCGCTGTGACTCTGGTAGGGGCGAGTTCCGCCGGTGATGGTATTGATCCAGACCTCCAGGCTATTGATGACAGACTTGGTGGACTTCTGCTCACGCTCGGTACGGATGTCCACGGCCATACGCCCGCCGGTCATCGCGGCCAGGATGTCGTTACTCTGCCGCATGATCTCAGGGACAACGCCCCGGATAATCATGTACTGAATACCATCAATCCCGAACGCCTGAACGAGAGTGGTGTAGTCATCCAGGGTGGAGGCAATACTCTCCACGTCTTTGCGCAGAGAGGCCGTCTGCTTTTCAGCCTCCGCAATAGTGTCCAGCTTGGCCTTGATCTCTCCGCGCCTGGTAACATAGTTGGTGGAGGTCTTGCGGTGCGCCCCCAGGATCGCCCGCAGGCCGGCGGCGCTGCTTACCTCAGCCGGGATGCGGGACTTGATCTCCTCGGCCTCCTGAGAGGCGATACCGACTTTCTGAGCGAGTGCGGCCCGCTCCTTCATCAGCCTTTCCCGCTGAGGGGCCAGGGTTTCCGCCTTGGCCTCCGCCGCCTGACACGCTGCCAATGTTTCTGCCAGCGCCTCATTTTCCCGGATGCAGATTGTGGCCTCACCGCTCTCTGCCACGGAAACGGCCAAAGACTCCAGTTCGGCGTCAATCCTCTTGACCTCCGCCTCAGCGTCAGCCGCCTCTTTTTCGGCCTCAGCAATGGAGGCGTCAATTCCAGCCAGCGCCGCCGTAGCAGCCGCCAGATTGGAGGCCAGGTCAGCAGCGGCACGGTGCTTTTTGATCTCATCGCTGATGTCCATAATCTCCGCCGCCGGATCGCCCAGGGCCTCATCCTTCTCCTTGGACTTGCGGTAGGCATCCATGAGGGTTTCGTACTTCTCCCGGTCATCCATTTTCATCCGCTCCAGAGACACGGACAATTCCGGGATAGCAGCTTGCGCGGCCACGGCTGAGGTCAGGAATTTACAGGTAGCGTTGTCCGGGGCGGGGCATCCGCTTTCGGCCAGCCTGCCCGCCTCGGCTTTTGCTGCATTGAGCCGCGCCTCCAACTCCCCGATGCGAACCCGGCTATCAGAAACGTGCTGATCGACTGCGGCCTTGGCATCCCGCTTTTCCTTGGACGCCGCCTGCGCCGCTGTCATACGGTTCTGAGCGTCCTCCAGTTTCGGCGTCAACCCAGCAATGGCAGCTTGCGCGGCCTCGATCTCGGCCCGCCGGGAGATAACCCTCTCATGGATTTCCCGGTCGGCTCGGAGGCAGCGCACCTTTCCAGCCTTGTCCAGGATCACGCGGGCCAGCCGGTTCCGTTCCGCCAGCCGTTCATTGTACTGCTCGACCCGCGTGGCAAGTTCCTGAATTTTGGCACGGGCGTTTTTGACCGCCTCTGCCGCCGCTCTTGCAGCCTCCAGGCCGTTTTTAGCGGCCATGGCATCGTAGTATTCACGCTCAAGTTCCTCCAGTTCCACGCCCTTTCCACGGCGTTCCTCAATGAGTTCCCGAACCCTCGCCTCCTTCTCCTCGGCCTGCCGGACGATCTCAAGCCGCAGGGCCTCCGCCTGTTCCAGGGCCTTGATCTCAGCCTCGCAACCCTGGATGTCCTTCTCAATTTCCGCAATGCCGGTGGAGAGTTCGGCATCCTCGGCCAGTAGGTCATCCTTCTCGCTGATCTGTTCACCTAAGATGGTAATGCGTTCTTTGGTGGCCGCAATCTTCCGGCGCTGTTCCGTTGCGGCGTTCCGGGCGATCTCGCCCATGCGTGTGTAGATGTCCAGACTCAGCAGGGCACTCAGAACCTCCATACGCCGGTCGCTGTCGGCGTCCAGAAACAGGCCGTAGGCATCCTGCCGGATCAGGGCGATACTGCAAAACGTGTTGCAGTCCATTCCCAGCAGGCGGACGATCTTCGCTTGGGTCAGCTTGAAGGTGGTGTCGCTCTCATCCTCCCATGCCTCGGTTTCCGGGTTGAACCTCTGGAGGGCCAGGGTTCCGCGCCCAGCTTTCGTGCGAGTGCGGATCACCCGGTATTCCTGTCCGCCCATCCCAAAGGTGAAGGTGATGCTCCCGGACTTCGTACCGTCCCGCACCCATCCGCCGATGTCCTCTTTCCTGGTCTGTTCAAACAGGCAGTCGGCAATCGCGTCCATAAACAGAGAGGATTTCCCAACCCCGTTCTGACCGTTCACCATAGCCATGTGAACCGGCTCAAAGTCAAAGGACGCGGCGGTATAGCTGCGGTAGTTCTTAACCTCAATGGTCTTGGGAGTAAAGGCCCCGGTGTGCTTATTCTCATTGCGCCCATCGTCCGCCTGCTTGATGATCGGCGCGGCCAACTCCATCAGGCGGGCGGCTCTGCTGCCAGTGATTTCATTCATCTCCAGCCAGCGGCCCAGGCACTCCACAGGTCCATCATGCTCGGTCAGCTGATCCTTGGCGTTCAGTTCCTCAACATCCTCCGGGCTGATTTCAGCCACATAGAACGCTCCGGCGTCCAGCAGCGCCTTTTGGATGTCCGCCCGGTTCAGGGCCTTTTCCTGTTCGTTGGTGCAGGTGTAGCGGACGCGAACGATTGTGTCACGCTCCATCTCTCCGAAACGGACGTTGCCAGGGGCCACAATAAAGGCGGCCACCGCCTCCTGATCCAGGCGGATTGTCCTGTGCCTCCGCTCCGGGGTATGCTCAAAGTCGGTAATGACGCGCCCCCGGATGTCCGGGTCAAGGTGGTGGATGTAAAACCCGTGTTCCGTCCCCTCATCATTGAAGGTCAGCTGGTTCGGGCTACCACAGTAGTAGGCGATGGTGTTGCTCACCAGCTTTTGGGGCTTGTGGATGTGTCCGAGACAGGCCAGGTCAACCCCAGCGGCGTCAATGGTGGAGGGGAGGATGACAACATCCTGCCCCGCCAGAAACGTGCTGCCGTTGTCCGCCTCGCTGCCGGACACGGTGTAGTGGGCCACCATGACGGACGGCCTGGAGTGGTCGATCTCCGTAGACAGGCCCAGGATGATGTCATTGATGAGCGCGGTCGCGTTCCTGTTCTCCGTTTCCTTGTCAGCACCGGGGCAGAACAGGCGGAGGCGGGCCTTGTCAAAGCCGGGGACGGCCATGATCTGCACCGGCCCTTCCTTTGTACCGATGCTCTCCACCCTCGGCTCGGTGTAGATGTGCAGGTTCTTGAGATCAGCGGACGCCTTGCGGATGACCTCAAAGGCGCGGGGGTTGTCGTGGTTCATCGTGCCGAACAGCAGCACCACGGCATCGCTGCACTTGCAGAGAGGCCGGATAAACTGATCCAGGGCATCATTCACGTCCTCCAGGGCGGTGTCAGCCCAAACCCTGGAGCGGTTGAACAGGTCGCCCGCGATGATGGTAACATTCGGCTCCTCCAGGAAAGCCTTGTGGTAGATGGCCTCCATGCAGGCCAGGGTGTCCAGGCGGCGCAGGTTGCGCCCGTCCTTCACCGGCCCCGCCAGGTCGCCCAGGTGGATGTCGCCGGTATGCAAAATTTTAATCATGGGTTTCCTCCTTCTTTGCGTCCTCCTTGGCCTGCGCCCGCGCCCCGTCCAGGTACGCGGCCCAGTAGCGGCACTCCCCGCCGTCCGGCTCCCGGCTCTCCTCATCCAACCGCCTTTCGGCAAACTCGATCACGTTCATCTCCGCTGACCTCCTTTCGCGGCATCCTGACAGGCCGGACACAGCACACGGCCAAAGGTGCGCTGACTGTACCCGGCGATGTCCTCCGGCGTCCACTTTCGCCCGTTCCGGGACTGCCCGCCGGTGATCTCCCGGCGGCACTGAGAGCAGATAATCCGCTGAGGTTCGGGTTCAGGGGGAGGCGGGGGATCGCCCCATCCGTTATAGCCGCCCTGATCGCTCCAGGTGTCAGGCGGCTCCGGCGGGGCCTCATCCCACGGCAGTTGCCCCGGCTCCTCATCGGCAAACGCCGGGATGTCCACCGCCGCCTGGGGGGGCGGGAGGGCCGCAGACTGGGCCGGGGCGGGCATCTCAAACAGCATCCCCATGGACTGGAGATAACTCCCGGCCACAGCCTGCTTGATCTCAGGAGCGTCCAGGTTAGGCACCACACGGGCCACGATAAAGGGCTTTTTCAAGTCCTCAATGGGGTAGGTTCCGACGAGGCCCAGCGCCGCCCGGATCGCCCGCATGAACGCCTTGCTCTCCGCCATGGCGGTGCGGTAGGGAAGGAACCGCTGATACTGCTGGCCCCCGGCGCCGCCCTTCATCCGGGCGGCCTCCAGGGTGCAGTCAATCTCGCGGGTGGCTTTCATCAGCCGAAACCCGCCAGACGGCTCCGGCACTCGCACAGTGACGGTGACTGCAACATCGTGGACGTGTTCGCAGGTTCCGCACACTCGCGGCTTGCCGGTGGCCCGTGCCATTTCGATGCACCGCTGGCACCCCTCCGTCCTTCCGGGGGTGGTTTCCACGATGCTGATATTGGCAGCAGCCGCCAACTTCATGCCGCCAACCTTCGTGATGGCGTAGGCGTTGGCAGACTTCTCAAAGTAGATGTCCTTGCTGGGGCCGTCATTGTTCGGCCCCTGTCTGGTGTCAAGCTGAACCTCCGACACGGTGATCCTCTGGAGGTTCGAGGCTACCTGCATGGTCGTGACCGGCACCAGGACGTTGTACCGCTCAGGCGGGTACTTGTTCAGCTGAACGATGGTCTGAGAGTAATCCATGTTCTACTCCTTTCGGTTTTGACTTGACAGGTGGCCGGGAACGTGGTATTATAACTACGGTTAGTTATTTCTGCGCTTTCAGCGCGAGGCCGCTCCCGTTGCACCGGGGGCGGCCTTTTCGTTTCCCAGGCCGCAAAGTACGATGTCGCTGATCCCTTGCTCCAGCTGATGCAGGAAGGCAAGGGCTTTTTCAAAATCCTCACGCTCGGTATCGTCTATCACGCCGTCAAAGGCGATCTGCTCCAGGCGGTCAGCAACCGACTGGGCATCCGCAATCAGCCGGCGGATGCGCAAGGTAGCATAGGGGAGGGGCCGGTCTGTGGCCGTTCTCCCGATCCGCTGTCCCACCGGGCAGGTAGCGCAGTAGCGGGGGAGGATGTCGGGGCTACCGTAGCAGTCCGCATAGGTAACGGCGTCCTCCGGCTCCAGCGCAATGTCCCCGCGCTCATGCCGCCCTATGGTTTCCGGGGAGAACGGAACGGCGGTTGTTGCCGTTCCCCGGCTGACATATCCAGCCCTCACCCGTGCCTCCCGTAGATATTCGGGGGGCCTTTTTCTTTCCAACTTAGGCATCCAGCTTGCACCCCTTTTCTGGTATCATTTTGATAGAGGGAAGGGGTTACTCAACCGGCGCAATGGCCTTGATCCTCTTGGCGGCGCGGATGGCGTTATCGGTCAACTGCCGCTGCCACGCGCCCTGTGACGGCGCCCAGCGGAACCCCTCTCCCTTCAACATAGTCCGCAGATCGGCACCCGGCTTTTCATCAAAGAAAATCTGGATGCGGTTCTCGGCGGTGTTCATTTCCACTCTGCCGCCGTCAAACTCCCAGCCCTCCATGGCGGGGCCAGTCTGCCGCTTTTCCAGTTCCTCAATCCGCTTTTTGGTCTGGCGGATCACGGCGCTGTTGTTGGACAGTTCAAAGGCCGGATAGCCGATGCGCCCGCAGTAGTCAGGCTCACGGAGCTGCTTGATCTCATCCGGGGTATAGCCCAACTCGCACAGCCGCCGGTCACCCTCCTCGGTGTCTTTCAGGCGGATCGCAGCGTTGGCGGCTTTCATCAACGCCTGGTGCTTTTCCCGCTCCTCCAGCTTGGCTTTCAGCTTGGCAAGGGCATTGGGATCGTCACCGCTGATCCCGCCCGTTCCGACACTCTTGATCTTCCCGATGATCCCCTGGATTTCCTGCCACTCCCTGTTGTTCCGCTCCCAGGCGGCGACCTGTTTCTCCTTTTTGCGGACAGGAAAGTTACTGCCGCCGGTGATGAGAACGGACGGGCATCTGGTTCCGATGCTGCTGTCGGCGTTCATGTTTTCGGCAAGCCTCCGGGCGTAGCTGTCCAACAGGCGGTCGATCTTCTCATGGTACATGGGATCAACCCGGCGTTTCTTCCACGCCGCCGTGAAAGAGGCATCGTCCACACTCCGCCGGTACTCAGCGGTCTTGCTACCCTCCCGGTAGTCCCTGTAACTCATCATGTTATGGGACTGACGGGCCAGCGCCTCGTTGATGGGGTAGTAGGTGGGGATCGGGCCGGGGTGCAGGCCGTAGGACATGACCTCGCGCTCCGGCAACTCCTCGGCGTACTCGACATAGCCGTACACGGTGCCGCTGATGCGGTCAAATCCAACGCCATTGTCCCCGTAGGAAACCGGCTCGGAGTGGGGGTAGGCGTCCGGGAAGGACATCTGCCCGTTCCCGTTTCGGTTCACGATGTAGTAGCGATACATGGTTAGTTATCTCCTTTCGCTTTCTGGCGGAGTTACGGCTCCTTCCAGTTTTTCCAGTCCTCATAGGACAGCGGAGAGGAACCTAACTCCTGTTCGCCGTCCGGCACGGCCCAGCCACGAACATACTTGCAGTAGGCCGCATAGGTGTCCTTCTCGGCATCCTCCTCCGCTTTCTCCTCACCCTCCAACTCCAAAGAGATCAAGAGGGAAGGGTTAAAGAGCAAAGCGGGGCGGACGCCACCGGCGTAGGCGCAGCCGCCGTAGTCGTTGGCGTAGCCATTGGAGTGCACGACCCAGGCGTAGGTCGAGCCGCCACACTTCTCCCCCGGAGTCCTCCAGGGAGTGGCCAGCCACCACGGGCTATCCACGTCCGGGATGATGTGCTGATACTTCCCGTACTGTTCCAGCGTCAGCAGGCTCACGCAGATACCAGCGCAGCAGCCGTACTCCCGCGTCCCATCGGTGGCCCGCAGGTCAACATCCATCGTCCGCAGGTTCCCGGCGGCCCCGGCCTCGCAGATCATGTCCTCATAGTCCGCCAGGGTTCCGTTGATGGTGGCCTTGCGCAGGTCGTTCACGCCCTCACGGTCAAAGGGGGCATCCTTCCAGATGTCCCGGCGGATCGCCAGCACCCCGCCGTTGATGTAGTCCAGGGCGACAAACTCATCCCCGAACACGGTGAAGGTGGTTCCGTAGGGAACACGCCTCAGTTCCATAGTTGCCATATCACAATCTCCTTTCGCCGCTCTCGCGGTTTAATCTGTCGGTCAACGCCTGCGGCTGTTCGGTTCCTCCCAGGAAACAGCAGCCGCAATACTGCCAGTCCCGGCCCACCATGCGGAAGGTCATGTAGGTCGCCCGCCACCGGCCAGACTCGGAATCGAGTTCATGGCTATACGGCTCCCCGGCCTGGAGATAGCCCGCTTTCATGGAGGCGGGCGGAACGCTGTCGCGCATTTCGTCCACGATCTCCTCCACTACCAGGTCGCCGGGGTTCGCGGCCTTGATGAAGTCCCGCGCCCTCTCCCAGTCCTCGCGGGTTACGATCCGTTTTGGGGTAACGGCCTCCGGCTCCTTCTTGCAGTCGCAGGTTTCGCCGGGGTCAAGATTGCTCCCACAGTAGGGACAGGTTCTATACATCGGCACTTTTCTCTCCTCTCTACGCCATCGCTCGGCGTCCGGCTTTCGGGTCAGGCTCCGCCAGACCGTACCGCCTCTCAAAGTATTTTTTGGGAACCATGCCGCTGCGGGTACATATCCCGCTGGCCGCGAGTTCCTTGTTCAGGTCAGCGATGACCTGATACGCCTTGCTCTTGGAGTAGCCCAGCATGGCCTTCACGTCCTCCACACCGTAGAACATTTCCTGGACGGTCTTGACCTTCCCCATGGCTACCCCTCCGCCCTTTTCAAGTAGTTCTGCATGAAGTCGCGGGCGATGGGGATCAGCTGGTGTCCGGCGCAGCGGCCCGTGGTGGCCTCAACGAGGGTGGAATACTTCACACCGGCCCCCGCAGCGAGTTCCCGCTTAGTCATGCCGGTCTGCGCACAGAAGATGCTGACCTCGATCCCGAAGTCGGTCTTGGGTTTGGTTCGGTTCGCTGTTCTCATGTTGCGTTCCTCCTTATCGTAATTTTACGGCTTGTTTTTGTGGTATTAAAATGCTATACTGTTACCAGGTGTCCCGGCCAGGGATGAAGTTAAAGATGGTTTCAGACTTCACCGGGCAATCCGGCTCCCCGTCAAAGGCGTTCATGTACTTGGTACAGATTTTCGGTTCTCGGTCTGCTCTCGGCTCAACGTCCACATAGAGCCGCCCGCTGGTGGGACACTCATACACCGGCCTGCTCCAGCTGTCCCGGCCCTTGAAGATGAGGGTGAGGAGGTTGCAGGTGTGGGGGATGTACCCCACACCCACAGCGTCCTGGAGTTCCCCGGTCAGCATCCCATAGGGGGTTTCCCCGTTCGGCGTGTAGATTTGCTGGATTTCCGTTTGCTCCGCGCCGTCACGGATGGGCCAGTAGGTGACCGGGGCGGCGTCACACGCGACCGTCAGCCCCATCGTCTTGATGCGGACGATCTCGGCTCCACAGCACTTGCACTTCATCAGCATCCACCCCCAATCGCAGCCCGCTCCGGCGCTCCACTCAGGCGGGTGGTCGGATCGAACTTCCGCCCGTCCTGATAGCCCATGGAACGGTAGTCGCTGTGACCGCCCTTCATTTTCCCGTAGGACGTTTTCTTTCCCATGTCGGCCATGCTGTCAGTGACGGCCTGGGGAACTACCAGCACAAGGCCCCACTCCTGGTTTTGTTCGTCCTGCTCTTTGAAAGCCTGCGAAACGCCCTGGACAAACCCCCAGCCGTAAGCGTTTCACTTCTCGCGGTAGGTTCCGGGCGGATCGTAGGGATCGCGCTTGATCTGGCTCTTGCAGGCGGAGGTCACGCAGTCGTAGGCATAGAGGAAAACCCTCTTGGCGATCTCGAAGTCATCCTCCAGACCCACCAGGCCAATATACTGAGTGCGCTTGCCTCCGGCGTGTTGCCGGTAGGCGCAGCAGCAGTAATGCTCCGCGATCACAGCGGACAGGGCGCAGGCCCAGGGGTTCGTCAAGGCCGTGCAGGTGACGCCCAGCACTTCCCGGATCACCTTGACCTTATCGGTTTTCTGGCACTCCTCCGGGCGGAGTTTGTGTTTCGCCATGAGTTCGCGGGCCTTGAGCAGCGCGGCCCGCGCCTCATTCTCGCTGGGGTTATTGCTTGCGAGGTTCAGCAACAGGGCGATTTTCTCTTTGACATCGGCCATTGCAGTTTCTCCTTTCAGTAGTTCCAAGCCGGAACATAGTTCCCATAGCCCGCCACAATATGGGCGTTCAGCACAGAAACCGCCTCCGGGTTCTGGACGAACAATGTCCCGTTCGTGATGATCTCCCGCAACTGGAATATGGTGGCGTCCGGGTGATCCAGATGCACCAGCGCAAGAAAATCACTGGTAGCCTTGGTCGATCCGGCGATCCGGCGTTTTCTGCCGGGGACGTAATACTCAACGTCCTTGTAGTTCTTGGGATATTTGGGCATCGGCTCCGTCCTCCCCTCAGCGTTCGCGGCGGTACAGGTCAATCAAGTCCTGCTGCCAAGCGTTTCTCATGCTACGCTCCTCCAGTTCCGCAAGCACTTCCTCGGCCTCATCAGCGTCAAGGCGTTCACACTCGCACCCATCGGAGAGGGGCTGTCCGCAGTACGGGCAAAACATCTTTTCCATCGGCCCCCTCCTCAGACATCCACGCCCACGCAGTGGTAGGCCCACCAGCGCCCCCGGCGCTGGAACAGCTTGTACCAGACCGTGAACCGCTGGCCGGTGCAGTCGTAGGCGGAGGGGCGGGCCTCCAGATAGTAGCAGCGCCGGAACCACTCATCGGCCTCCTCCAGGCTGTCAAAGCGGGGCATCTCCCGCAGTTCGGTGTAGCCATCAATGCCATCATCCTTGACGATCCACACCCCGCCGCTCGGTCTGTTGGTGTACTCCCGGATCGCCCGCTTGAGCGAGATAGCGAGGGAGTCAGAAAAGCGCACGTCATCTTCCCGCCTCATCATCCGCTGGAACTCATACGCCTGCCGCAGCTGCCGCCCGCTCTGCACCTGCGGGTAGTGGCTGGTGGAGTGGTAGTAGCGGTAGACGCGCTCCCGGTCATCCTCCCGGATGTCGAGAACCTTCTCCAGCGCGGCCCGCACCTGCGGAAAATCAGGAATGTTCTTCGCGCACCACTCAGGGCGTTCCTTGATCTTGACCGCGAGGCCCATCAGCTTGTTCGAGGAGAGGTCGTAGACAGCGCCCAGCAGCTTGCCGGTCGTTTTCATGACGCCGCCTCCTTTCCGATAACCGCACCGTCCTTAACCTCCAGGCTCCAGCGGCTCCCGTCCGGGCGTTCCTCAATGACGCTGGTAGTAAGGCCGATTTCCTGATTGGTCTGCGCCTGCCGGACGGCCTTTCCCTCGTTCATGGTGCAACCCTCTTGCTTGAAATTCCCCATGGTGTCCAGCCGGTAGACCCGGTACACGGGGCGGTCGAAGGGCGTCCAGCTATAGTCCGCATAGACCTCCCCGGTAAATCGGGTGGTGATGCGATCCATCTCAGCCTCCTGATCGTTGAAGTAGTTGTTGAACGCAACGCAGATGGAGTTGTTCTTGACTCCCTCCATCTCCTTGCAAGCGTCAATCAGCATCCCGAACAGGTTCACGACAATCGCTCGGTCATCGCGGTAGGTGGCGAACTTCTCCAAAACACCCTTGTACTTACAGGTGAGAAGGCCGGCCCGCATCTTGTAGGGGTTCTCTTGCAGCATGGTTAGTTATCTCCTTTCGCACGGCCCGCCCTGTTGCACCAAGGCGGGGCCGGTAATGTATCAGGCCGTGATCGCGGCCACAGGTTCCTCGGCATCGGCGTCAAAGCGGGTTGAGCCGTATTTCCGCCTGATCTGGTTCATGGACTTGTTGCCCCGGTGCCAGCGGTCGCCATCTTCGGCAAAGTGCCAGTACCAGAGTTTCTTGCTGTTCGACCAGCGGCATCCGCAGGCTTTCAGCTTTTCCTTGTGGGGCTTGGTGTTGCCGCCGATCCAAAGCCACCGCCCGCAGAGTTCAATCTCCAGGCCGTCCAGCTTGAGCAGGTGGTCGAGGATCATGATGAAGTCCCCGGCGCTCTCCTTGGTGGCGCGGGTTTCCCCGGTGGCGTCAGCCGCCGCTTGGGTGTTCTGCGAGTTCTTCAACTCCTCGAACCGGCGCTCATACTCGGCGTTGATGGCTTTCATGGTTTCCTCATCGCCGCCCCGATCCGGGTGATATTTCATCGCAGCGGCCTTGTAGCACTTCTTGAGCGCATCCAGGGTCGTGCAGTCATCGAAAAAGCGTTTCATGGTGGTTAGTCCTTTCTGCGCCCTCGGCGCTTAGTCCCGCACCACCGCAGCCCCCTTGCAGTAGGCCACGATCTCAGCGGGCGTGTTGATGAGGTAGTTCCCCCAGGGGAGTTTCCACGCCGTGGCTAATGCCTTGGCATCCCCGTCCAGCAGGTTCATAACACTGCTGAGGCAGTTGTTCATCCGCTCCTTGATCTCAAACTGCCCAGCACCGTCCCTGGCGGCAACCTTCTCATCCTTGGTGAGTTTCAGCCAGTCTTTCATGGTCGGTTCCTCCTTGCCGTTTGCACCCGGCTCAGTGGATTTATCCGGCGGATCGCCGGATGGGATGGGGCGGTTAAGGCCCGCCCCTCAGAGCCTCGTTTGGACTGTGGCCCCACGGTGGGCCACGGTGGATCGCTTGGGGGTCATATCGTTTGAACAGGCCCCCGTACTACGGGGCCAGTGTGATTGCTCAGGCGTTCCGATCTCCTCTGCTATTCGCCTCCCCTCGGCCCGCTCATATCATCGCGGGTATGGCCGGGGCCAGCTTTCGCAGAGTGCCGGGGTTCAGTTTTCAAGGTGCATGGGGAGGTTTCCCCTCAAAGCCCCTACAAGCGATTACCGGGTGGTCGTGGCTTTTACACCGGATGGGCCAGCCTCTTGGCAGGCCCGTGTACGGATACCCAGTGCCATAATACGGGGGCGCTCATCTTGTCAGGGGGACTTCCCGCGACCGCCCAGCGGGTTCCGGGCGGTTTCGGCTGGTAGTCATCCAGCCATCATCAGGCGGGGAACGCTTTTCCGTCCTTGTCCTGGACGTTGTAGTGGTGGCCGTCAAAGACCAGGTTGTGACCCCCATCGCCGGTGGCCCCGCACTCCTGGCACTTCCAGGGGAGGGACACGCCGCCGCAGGTCGGGATCAACTCGCCGGTATGCTCGATCTTCCCGCCGCACACCGGGCAGACACCCTCGGCGTCCGTGGCGCTCTCCTTGATGTCGCCGTAGACGGTGATCCGGCCCGCCTGCATATCGCACTTGGCGTCAATCCCGGCCTCCCGCGCCATGTGGGTGATGTCGTAGCCCTCGCAGGCCAGCTTGTGCCAGATTTCCATAGCCCGGAAAACCTTACCCTCCGGCACCGGGAGATCACACTCGGAGAGAGCATCGACCACGGCGTTGTGCCTGTCGATCAGGGCCAGCAGTTTTTTCTTCATGATTACGCAACCTCCTCCAGATGGTAAGTCAGCCAATCGTGGAACCCATCAAAGCCTTTCCACTCGTTCCTGTATCGGTGGTACAGATCGCACATCTCGGAGAGTTCGGGAACCTTCCCGGTAATGGCCGTGTACTGAACCTCGGCCTCCTCAAGGGTTGTCCATTTCGCCCTCACTGATGCGCCACCTCCTTCTTAACTCTCCAGAGTTCCACGTTCCAGCTGCCGAAGATTTCTCCCATCCTGTCGGCGTAAGCAAGCGCCTCATTGGGATTGTCAAAGGTTTCGCACTCTACAAAGTCCGCATCAGCGGCCCGCACTTTCCACTGTGTCATAGTCAGTTCCTTTCCGCGCTTTTCGCGCCCGCCGGTTGCACCCGGCGTCTCGGCGGTGTTCCGTATTTGTTTGCCTTAACCTTATGGTATTATTATATCGCATTTGAGAGCGAAAGTCAAGTGTTTTCCTCTCAAAAACGAGGAAAATTTTCCGTATTTTTTGTGTGCCGTATTTCCTGGAGGTGTTCAACATGGAGTTCAAAGACCGCTTTAATGAATTGCTGGGTGAGAAGAGGGGGGCCGGTCAGAGGCTTTCCAAGGCCATAGGCGCATCGACCGGCGTGATTAACGGCTGGAAAACAGGTGAAAAAAAGCCCTCCCTTGATTACATCATCATGCTTGCAGAATATTTCTCTGTCACGACAGATTATCTTTTGTGCGTCGCAAAAGAGAGCGAAAAAACGCCCACCCTCGAATTGTCCGAGGATGAGCGCGAGATGCTGGAACTCTTTCAGAAAATCCCGTACAAGGATCAGCAGCGGCTTATCGGGCGGCTCCAGCAGGTGGTTTCGCCGCTGTCTGCGTTTAGCTTGTCTGACGGTACGGGAGAGGAACCGGCTCCCCCCGCTACCGGCGAGGGCAAGTCCTCAAGCGCGAAGGCCGTGTGATATGGGTCTATTTTGGCTACGGTGAATGGAGGTAACGAACTGTGTTCTTCCCGTTCGGCAAAAAGAAACCCGCCGCTCCAGCGCGGGCAAAAAAACTATCCCCCGCCGAAAAATGGCAAGCTGCCACCAGGGACTCCCAACAGCACTTAAAGGCCGGGGAACTGGGATTGTACCGCAACGACCTTTTCACAATGGCGGGCGTCCATAAGGCAGAGGGGCGCAGGGATGATGAACTGCGACTGTTGCTGTTCGTTTGCTACCTCGACTTCTGCCCCTTCTCCAGCTTGACGGATTACAGATACTTCTTGGAAAACAAGGACTGGCCGGTTCCGGGCGGGATCATTGCCCCCGGCGTCATTACTCGCATTAACTCAGCAGCAAAGGCGCTGGGCCTCTCTCCCTCCGATGTGGAGCAGCTATTCTGCCAGGAAGTCCGGGCGGACATGGTTCCGGCCCAGGTGATGACCGTGCAGGGCTGCTCGGGGTTGGTGCGGATGAGCATGGAGGGTAAGCGGGCCGAGGCAGAAAAAGCCCTGAACCGGGAAACCTCCAGGTTCGTCAAGGCTCATCGCAGGTGATGTGGAAAACCTTGTGGAAGTCTGGCTTTGATTGTGGAAAACTCTGTGGATAACTCAAAATGCCCAAAAATAAGGTTCAAAATTTGAACCGCATTTTAGAAATAGGGTTCAGGATTTGAACCGCTTTCGGTTCAGAATTTGAACCGCATTTCGCAAAATAAGGTTCAAAATTTGAACCCTTAAATAAACTGTGTTGTAAAACTTATAAAACATACTTCTGTTGATGATGGCTACGCGCGCGTGCGCGTAAAGAGCGATGATCGGGGTTTGCAACCCGAAGGGAGGTTTTCAACATGATTGGCTATCTGCGATGCCGTGACTGCGGCACCGAGATGAACGCCGCCGACCTGGTGGCTAAACTATGTCCCGCTTGCCTCAAAAAGAGGACGGCTCGCCTGTCTGCCCTCCAGGGGCAGTATGAGCAGGCCGTCCGGGACGGCAATGCGGATCGCGCCGCAACAGCAGCGGAACAGGTTCGATCCTACCAGCAGGCAGAGGGCGTCCGGCTCCGGGATGTGGCGGACGCTTACAGGGTACGCTAAAAATACGGTTCATTTTTTGCACCGAATTTCCAGGCCCTCAGAGGCACTACAAGGCCCTCCACCGCAAAAAGGGGTTAGGATATTCCAAAACGCCGAACGGCCCACTGTGGGCCGTCTGCGCTTGACTGTGGCATGAATATGAGCGAGTTAATGGGAGGCGATGCGTAAAGATGCCAGCATACAGAGATAAGCAGCGGGGGACATGGTACGCCTCCTTCTACTACACGGATTGGCAGGGCCACCGCAAGCTGAAAAAGAAACGGGGCTTTGAAACAAAGCGCGAGGCAAAGGCTTTCGAGGAGGAATTTCTCAAGCAGGGTAGCCGCAGCTGCAACATGACGTTCGGCTCCATGACAGAAATCTACCTGGAGGACATGGGGCCGCGCCTCAAGGCTAACACCATGCAGAACAAGCGGTATCTCATCGAGCATCGGGTTCTCCCGTTCTTCAAAGACCTGCCCCTGAACGAGATCACACCGGCCCATATCCGCAAATGGCAGTCGGCGCTTTTGGCGGATGGGGTGGCCCCCACCTACGCAAAGACGATCAATAATCAGCTTTCCGCGATCTTCAACTATGCCTGCAAATACTACGGCCTGGGCATAAACCCGGCGCGGATGGCCGGCAGCGTGGGCAAGAAACACGCCGATGAAATGAAGTTCTGGACGGTGGAGCAGTTCAACCAGTTTATCCCGAATGTGCCAAAGCTGCCAGGGCGAACAGGCCTGTCGGTGCTGTTCTGGACAGGGCTGAGGATCGGGGAACTGCTGGCCCTGAGTCCATCGGACATCGACCTGGAGGCCCGCACCCTGACCGTCCATAAGTCCTTCCAGTCCATTGACGGAAAAGAGGTCATCACTGAGCCAAAGACGCAGAAAAGCCGCCGGGTGATCCCGCTGCCGGAAAAGCTGTGCCAGGAACTCAAGGCGTACATGGACGCACTCTATGAACCTGATCCAGATGACCGCCTGTTTCCCTACACAAAGTCCTACTTCCACCGGCAGATGCAGAAGGGGTGCGATGCCTGCGGGATCGAGAAGATACGCCTGCACGATCTCAGGCACTCCCACGCCGCCCTGCTGATCCGGCTGGGGACGCCGGTGCTGCTGGTGAGTGAGCGCCTGGGCCATGAAGATGTCCAAACGACACTCAACTCGACAATCTCATGCGGTAATGCCATTTTAATGCCACGGCAATAAAAAAAGACCCGGAAACGCCCTATTTTCAAGGGGTTTCCGGGTTTTGCAATTTATTCCCACTCAATAGTAGCCGGCGGCTTACTCGTCACATCATAAACCACCCTAGTCACCCCCGGCACCTCATTAACAATCCTATTCGACGCCCTCCCCAGCACCTCATAGGGCATTTGATACCAGTCCGCCGTCATAAAGTCCGTGGTGTTCACAGCCCTCAGGGCCACCGTCTCGCCATAGCTCCTGCCGTCGCCCATAACGCCGACGCTCCGGGTGCCGGTGAGCACGGCAAAATACTGGCCGATGTCCCGCTGGAGCCCGGCGGCGGCCACCTCCTCCCGGAAGATGGCGTCGGCCTCCTGAAGGGTCGCGACCCTCTCCTCAGTTATCTCGCCGATAATGCGCACGGCAAGGCCCGGCCCCGGGAAGGGCTGCCGCCAGACCAGCTCCTCAGGAATGCCCAGCTCTATGCCGACCCTTCTGACCTCATCCTTAAAGAGGTCCCTCAGCGGCTCCACGATACCCTCAAAGCCCACGTCCTCAGGCAGGCCGCCCACATTGTGGTGAGATTTTATCACCGCCGCCTGGCCGCTGCCGCTCTCCACCACGTCAGGGTATATAGTCCCCTGGCACAGCAGCTCCACCTTTCCAAGCTTCGCCGCCTCCGCCTCGAACACCCTTATAAACTCCTCGCCGATTATCTTGCGCTTGCGCTCGGGGTCCGTAACGCCACGGAGCTTTGTGAGGAACCGCTCCCCGGCGTTCACCCGGATGATATTCATGTCGAACTCCTTCTTGAACACCCTCTCCACAATGTCCCCTTCGTCTTTCCTGAGGAGCCCGTGGTCCACAAATATGCACGTGAGGTTTTTCCCAACGGCCCTGTGCACAAGCATTGCCGCCACAGAGGAGTCCACACCGCCGGAAAGCCCGCAGAGCACCTTCCTCTGGCCGATACTCTCCCTAAGGCTCTCGATAGTATCCCTTGCAAAGGAGCCCATCTCCCAGTCCCCGGTACAGCCGCATACCTTATACAGGAAATTTTCCAGCATTCTGCCGCCGTGCTCCGTATGGGCCACCTCCGGGTGGAACTGCACCGCGTAGAGCTTTTTCTCAGGAGCCTCCATCGCCGCTATGGGGCAGTGCATGGATTGGGCCCCGGAGGTAAAGCCCTCGGGCATTTCAATAATCCCGTCGTTATGGCTCATCCAGACAACGCTCTCCGGAACCCCCTCAAAGAGGACGGACTCAGAGGAGAACCGGGTCCGGGTCTTCCCAAACTCCGGCGCCTCCATATGGCCCACCTTTCCCCCCAGCACCTGGGCTATGACCTGGGCGCCATAGCATATGCCCAGCACAGGCACGCCCAGGGAAAAGAGCTCGGGCCTGCACAGGGGAGCGTCCGGGGCGTAGACGCTGCCGGGGCCGCCGGTGAAGATTATCCCCTTATACCCGGATAGCTCCCCGGGGTCCGTCCAGTAGGGCTTTATCTCGCAGTAAACCTTTCGGTCCCGCACCCGGCGGGCGATAAGCTGGGCATACTGCCCGCCGAAGTCCAGCACGACCACCGCCTGATGGCCTCTGTTCACGTTTGGCATGATGTCACGACCTCCCTGAAAAATATACTATATAATAGCACAAGCCATCCTCTTTTGCAACAGAAATCGACCGGGTATATATAAGAAAAAATCTTTTTCTCTCCGGGCTTGTATTCCCGGGTAAACTGTGATATAGTTGGAGGACATGTGAAAGTCAGGAGGAAAATCATGATGAAAAAACTAAGCGGCCTCAGGGACCCGTTCTACGGCCAGATAGCAAAGCTGGTAATACCCATAGTTCTCCAGAACCTTCTGAGCTCCCTTGTGAGCTCGGCGGACGTGGTTATGCTGAACTTCGTGGGCCAGTCGGCAATCTCGGCAGTGAGCCTTGCCAGCCAGTACGCCCATGTGCTCTTCATGCTGTTCTACGGCCTGGGCACCGGGGCAACCATGCTCTGCGCCCAGTACTTCGGCAAGAAGGACTATCGGGCAATAGAGGTGGTCCAGGGCATAGCCATGCGCTTCTCCCTGGGCGTGTCCGTAGTCGTGGCTGTTCTGGCCCTTACCATTCCCGAGTACATGATGCTGGTCTTCACAAACGACCAGGAGCTCATAGCTCTTGGGGCCGGGTACATACGCATTTTAAGCGTCTGCTACCTCTGCTGGGGCGTTACCGAGGTGTATATAGCCATACTCAGGAGCGTCGGCAAGGTGACTATCGGCACGGTGCTTAACTCCATAGCGGTCGTACTCAACGTCATACTCAACGCCGTGTTCATCTTCGGCTGGCTGGGGGCCCCGAAGCTGGGGGTCATGGGCGTGGCCCTGGCAACGTCCATTTCAAGGCTGGTGGAGCTGGGGCTGTGCTTTATAGTCTCCATGAAGTCGGAGCATATCAAGCTGCGTTTCAGAACAATGTTCGTGCGCAATAAGCTCCTGTTTATGGACTTCATGAAGCTCTCCATGCCAGCCATAGGCAACGACGTTGTCTGGGGCCTGGCCTTCTCCATGTACTCGGTGATTATCGGCCACCTGGGCACGGACGCCGTGGCCGCGAACTCCCTCGCCACAGTAGTGCGCAACTTCGGCACCATACTCTGCTTCGGCCTCGCAAACGCCGGGGGCATTCTCCTGGGCCAGAAGATGGGGGAGGGCAAGCTTGAGGAGACCCGCTCAGACGGTCGCAAGGTGCTCTGGCTCACTGTGGCCGCCGGGGCCATAGGCGGCGTTATAGTGCTTATAGCAAGGCCATTCGTGATGATGTACGCCGGCGCCGGCAATTTCACCGAGGACGCCATAGGATATTTAGGGGTAATGCTGCTTATCAACAGCTACTACATTATGGGCTGCGCCGTGAACACCACCCTCATAGCAGGGGTCTTCCGGGCAGGGGGAGACAGCCGCTTCGGGCTCATATGCGACGCAATAACAATGTGGGTCTACGCCGTGCCGGTGGGCTTCCTGGCGGCCTTTGTCCTGAAGCTCCCGGTGCTTTGGGTATACTTTATCCTGTGTCTTGACGAATTTGTCAAGTGGCCTGCCGTCATACACAGATACCGCTCGGGCAAGTGGCTGAAAAATATCACCCGGGACAATCTCTTTGAGAGCTGAGAATGGTATACATCACTGCCATGCCCCCCGGTGAAGATAAACGCCGGGAGCACTACGCGGGCTGGGCGCTGCTGAGGCTGGGGCTCATGGAGCTGGGCCGCTGTGACCCGGCTGAGACCGTTGAGGACGTGATGGGCCTGGCCCAAAAGGGCGGGCACGGCAAGCCGTACTTTCCTTCGGGCCCTCAGTTCAGCATAAGCCACAGCCGGGGGCTTATAGCCTGTGCCATTGAGACGGAGCCGGTGGGCCTGGACATAGAGCGGGTGCGGGAGTTTACCCCGGGCATGATAAAAAAGATATGCACCGAAAGGGAGCTCATGCTCACAGGGGGGGACAATAGGCTCCTCACCAAGCTCTGGACCTGCAAGGAGAGCCATATGAAGCTCACGGGCCTGGGCTTCTCCCAGGGGCTTCGTGAGACGGAGTTTTTAACTCTGGGCGGGAGCCCGGAGATGGCGGGGGAGGGGGAGCACAGCTTCTGCTGCACCCAGCTTATCCACGCCGGACAGGAGTTCTGGCTGACCCTCTGCACCGCCCGGCCGGAAGACTTTCAGCTCATGTGGACAGATTATAATATTCTTTGAGTATACAAACCTTCCTCACTGCATACAAATGGAGCAGGAACCCATAGAGAGGAACGGTGTATATGTTCGTATCTTTGAAAGCAAACAAAAAACGAGTAGCCGCCTTTATCGTGCTGGCCGCTGTGGCAGTGGCCGCCTGCCTGTTCCTGCGATGGCAGGGCGGGGAGGGCGAGACGCAGGAGCCTGTGAAGGTAAACGGCGGGACCAATGAGGAGCGCGTCGCCTATCTCACCGGCTTCGGCTGGCAGGTGGAGCAGGAGCCCGCTGAGACCCGGGAGGTTATGATACCCCGGGAGTTCAACGACGTGTACCAGAACTACAACGCCATGCAGCAGGCCCAGGGCTTTGACCTGGCGCCCTACTCAGGCCAGGTAGTGACCCAGTACAAATATCTTATCACCAACTATCCTGACGAGACGGAGGTCTATGCCACGCTGCTCGTATACGGCGAGCTGATAATCGGCGGCGACATAGCCTGCGGCAAGGTGGACGGCTTCATGCACGGCTTTGCAAAGGACAGCGCCAGGTACGGCGAGGCCACCCCGGCTCCCGAGAGCTCATCCCCTGAGAGCGCCAGCAGTTATGTAAACTCAAGCTCTGTTGAAAGCAGCGCGCAGGAGAGCGCTCCCGCCGAAGACGCGGCTGTCTCAGAGGAGAGCTCCGCCGGGCAGGAGGTCCAGTCTGAACAGCCGGCGGACGACGCCGGGACCGTGCCCGAGGACGCCTGGCCGACAGACTGAGGTTTTCCACCATCCGCTGTGGAGAACCATGTGGAAAATGTGAAAAAGCCGGTAACTGTAAACCTGCGCGGCCGGAAATGAATCCGACCGCGCAGGTTTTTCCTGAAAGAAAATTTCACAATATAGAGTGCGCTCAATACCGCCTGACCCCAAGTGATATGATGTAAGTTTTTTATTCGTCAAATTTCACATAATTGAATTAGGAATATTGTTTTTTGGTAAAAGCGTCTAAAGCTGGGGATAAATCTTTGGATATATCACGACTATTCAAATCGATTATTTTCTGATATAATACAGATAAATCAATTGGGCTCAATGAGCCCGACAGGAGGAAAACATATGGCAAGCTTGAGTTTGAGAAATATCTATAAGATCTATTCCGGCGGCGTAACGGCTGTTACGGACTTCAACCTGGAGATTGAAGACAAGGAGTTTATCATCCTGGTCGGCCCCTCCGGCTGCGGCAAGTCCACCACCCTGCGCATGATTGCCGGCCTTGAGGAGATAAGCAAGGGCGAGCTGTACATCGGCGATACCCTCAGTAACGATATCGCCCCCAAGGACCGCGACATCGCCATGGTGTTCCAGAACTACGCTCTGTATCCCCACATGACCGTGTATGACAACATGGCTTTCGGCCTGAAGCTCCGCAAGACCCCCAAGGATGAGATAAAGCGCCGCGTTGAGGAGGCTGCCCGCATTCTGGACATCGCCCACCTGCTGGACCGCAAGCCCAAGGCTCTGTCCGGCGGCCAGCGCCAGCGCGTGGCCCTGGGCCGCGCCATCGTCCGTGACCCCAAGGTCTTCCTGCTCGACGAGCCGCTCTCCAACCTGGACGCCAAGCTCCGCGCTCAGATGAGGACCGAGATTTCCAAGCTCCACATCAAGCTGGGCACCACCTTCATCTACGTTACCCACGACCAGACCGAGGCTATGACCATGGGCGACCGCATTGTTGTTATGAAGGACGGCTTCATCCAGCAGGTGGACACGCCTCAGAACCTGTATGAGTACCCTGTAAACGAGTTCGTGGCCGGCTTCATGGGCTCTCCCCAGATGAACTTCATCGACGCCAAGGTTGCGAAGTCCGGCAGCGACTACACCCTCACCTTCGGGGCCTGCACCATAACCATCCCCGCGAAGAAGGCCGAGGGCACCGATATCGGCAATTATGTCGGCAAGGAAGTCGTCTTCGGCATTCGTCCCGAGGATGTGCATGACGAGCCCGACTTCATCGAGAAGGTTGGCGGCGCGCACACTACATGCGAGGTTGAGGTTACCGAGCTTATGGGCGCCGAGACCTACCTGTACCTGAACTGCGAGGGCAACGCTGTCACCGCCCGCGTGGAGCCCACCTCCACCGCAAAGCCCGGCGACAAGTGTAAGATTGCCTTCGACCTGAACAAGATGCACGTCTTCGACAAGGAGACCGAGGTCACTATCCTGAACTAAATCTGCCATATGTCGGGCCGGCGGGGAAACCTGCCGGCCCTTTGATATGCCGTAAACCGGGAAGCGCCCCCATTGCGGGAGCGCTTCCTTTGTGCTCATATTCTCATTCTACAACACTAGCCTTGCCTGCCTCCAAATCAATTTTGAACCGCCCAATCTCACTGTCTCCATCAAAAACCGTGACCTCAACGCTCCCGGTCCCCTCGGGCACGCCGGTGAAGGTACACTTCTGCACAGCCGTGTCCCCGGGCCCATACCTGCCGTCGCCGAAGTCGCCGTCCTCGCGGATGTCCCGGCCCAAATCCAAGCCCTCGCCGGTAACAGCGGCGGCGTCCAGGCCCTCCGGCCTCTCATAGGGGTAGCTGAGGGTGACTGTGAACCTGCTGGGGGAGCTGGTCCAGCCCGTGAGGGACACCTTCCCCGCGGACACGCCCTCTACCTCCTGAGAGATATTGTGCTGGCTGCTCACCGGCAGCTCAAAGCTGAGGGTCAGGGGCTCGATGGACACTATCTGCCCCGGCTCGCCGCAATCTATGGCCTCCTGAGTGCGCCCGGAGAGGCAGCCAATGGCCGCGGTCACCTCCGCCGCGCCCTCATCTATGGGCTCCAGGAGGCGTATCCTCATAGGCGCGCACTCAAAATAGGCCCCCCTGCGGGTGAACACCGGCACCTGGTAGACATGCCCGCTCAGTTCTCCGTTTACAGCCACCGTCCAGCCCGGAGCCTCGTCCCGCTCAACAGTCTCAAGACTCTGCATTTGAAGCAGCCTGCTGTCCAGGGGGTCAAGCCGTAAGGCCAGGAAGATGTACTCGCCGTCGCAGTAGGCCTCTGTTGCCGTGAGCCGGTACTGTCCGTTGACGGCGCTTTTTTCAACGCTCTGCACAACGCCCTCATATCCCGGGGCATTGGCCCCAAGGGAGTTCAGCTGCCGGAAGGCCTCGCCGATAACAGGCAGGCTCTCGGCGAAGGCGGGGAACATGGCGTTTGTACCAAATAGCAGTACGGTCACGAGCAGGAGGGACGCCGCCAGCGCGCCCAGCCTGCTTATGCGTATGACCCGGGCGGGCCTTGCGCACAGGGGCTCATAGGCCTCCTCAATAAATTCCGGGTCGATATAGCCAATGCCCTCAAACAGAGCGCAGGTGTCCGCAGCTTTCATATGGGCTGTCCTCCTTTTCAAGAAATGACTTGAGATTCTGTCTTAATCTGTACATCCTCTGGGCAAGCTTCTTTGGCGGTACTCCCAGCTCTCCGGCCAGCTCATACAGCGGGATATCATACCAGTACCGCCGCACAAACAGCACCCGGTCCTCCTTTGGGAGGGCCGCCAGCCACCGGCTGATGGCCTCGCCCAGCTCCGCGCCCTCCACATCCTGCTGAAGGTCCGTAGCTGCCGGGACACAGTCCTCGAGCTCGTGGAGCGCCTGCTCAAGGCCGTTATACCGCTTCTGCCGGTGGTTTTTGCGCCAGAGGCTCACGGCAATGTTCCGCACCACCCGGCCCAGCCAGGGCCTGAGCTTCTCCGGCCGCTGGGGAGGTATGCGGTTCCATGCCTGATACAGCGCTTCATTCACGCACTCCCGGGCGTCCTCGCCGTCCGAGAGCAGGCTCATTGCCACGTTCAGGCAGAAGCTGCCGTATCTGCACTCCGTCTCGGCAATGGCAGCCTCGTCCCGCTGCCAGAAAAGCTCGACGATTTTATTGTCGTCCATTTTCATCCTCCTTTTACAAGAGTTTTTGAGGGCCCTCTGTATATTAACTCGCCGTTTGCCCGGGGATATTTCATAATATGAGATAATTTTATCAAATTTTTTGTAATAAAGCAAATCAACGGAGCCTTGAAATTTATGCAAGGAGGCCTTTCTGGACGTTTGCGCGTTCACATGCTATACTTTAAGCAGACCTGCGGGTATGAAATTTTATTAAAGGGGCAGTGTATTATGAAGCTGACTATCGGAGAAAAAATCGCAATATTGAGGAAAGAGAAAAACGTCACCCAGACGGAGCTGGCTGAGTACCTGTACCTGGCGCCACAGACAGTGTCCCGGTGGGAGGTGGGCAGCGGGGCGCCGGAGATAAGCCTGCTGCCGAAGATAGCGGCGTTTTTCGGCGTGAGCATAGACGAGCTGTTCGGCCTGACCTCCCTGGAACGCACCGCGGACCTGGTGTGCAAATATTCTGTCCTTCGGGACGACAGCTCATTTAAGGAAGCAATGGACTATATCGACTCCCAGCTGCTGACAATAGAGGCGGTTATGAAAAACGCCGGGGAAGATTCCGCGGAGCTCAAACGCGATTTGGAGCAGCTTGAAGCCGAAAAAATGCATATGTGGATACAGCAGGGCAGGGAGGCCTTCCAGAGGGCTTTTTCCATAGCCGACGAATTTGTGAAGAAGACGGAGCACGACCCGGAGAACCCATGGTATCTACCCATGAGGCTTCAGCGGGACCAGCTCTGCGACAATACCGGCAGGGGCCGGGAAGCCTTGGCTGAGCGCCGGGAGGACTACGAGGAGCGCCCGGACAGTATCTCCCTCCTGCGGTATCTTGCCATGCTGGGCAGCCGGCAGGAGTATGAAGCCATTTTAGACGCAGTGGGAGGGAGCCGGGCGGAAAAGCTTCTGTTCCCGCCCAGAGAGGAGAACCTGTCAAGCTGGCAGGAGGTCATGAACGCCGCGGCGAAGCTTGGCGGGCGGGAGTTCATAGAGCGGTATCTGCCGCCGGTGCTTGAGGCTTGCAGCGAAAGGGATGAGATGGATTTTCTTTTGCTTGTGATGAAGGCTTATGAGGGCGAAAGTCTGGACAGGGCAAAGGCGCGGGTGCGGGAGCTGCTGCCTAAGGCCGGGCTCAACGAGTACTTCGAGGATAAGGTGAGGGAGAGGCTTGAGTGAGCCCTCTCCCCGCGTGAACGGCTTGCGGCGGCTTGCAAAAATTGACAATAATAAAAGCGTGAGGCTGTGCCACAATAGCTAATGCAAACGCGAAAAAACACTTTTGAAGGAGACGAGAACTATGAAGAGCAATTCTGTAATGGTCCCCGAGGCCAAGGAAGCTATGGAGCAGTTTAAGATGCAGGCCGCCTCTGAGGTCGGCGTGAACCTGAACAAGGGCTATAACGGCGACATCACCGCCCGCCAGGCCGGTTCCGTGGGCGGCCAGATGGTCAAGAAGATGATTGAGAGCTACGAGAAGGGCATGAAGTAATCAAAGCCCCAGGCAAGGAAGAACGCCCCGCCGGCATGTCCGGCAGGGCGTTCTTTCCTTATTATCCGGCTCTCAGTCAAAGTCCTCAAGTATCTCCTTCGCATGAGACAGGTCCCTGGCGTATATGCCCTTTCTGAGCAGCTCTATGTCCTCCTCAGGCAGCAGGTACACCTCCGTGTGCTTTGTGAGCACAGGCACAGCCTTGCCCGGCTGAAACACGCCTATGCCTCCGCGGTAAATAGTGACAAGAAAGCCTTCGGCAGCAGTATTTTCTTCGATTTCGCTGTTTTCTTGACTTGGAGAGGGCTTTGGGGTATAATAAGACGTAACAGTTTTTTCTGGGGGACTTTCAGGCCTCCCGGAGGCCTCCGCGGAGCTCCGCCCCAGGGTGAGCATGACGGCGGCCAGCAGCAGGGCGATAACCGTGATTATCAGCAGCATGATAGTGAGGGTCTTATAGCTTTTATGGGTCATATCCGTCGCCTTCCTTCTGTAATTAGCTTGATATACGCCTATTCTGCCACATAGCCCTGCATTTTATGCCAGTATTTGGACAAGCTATCAAAATATTAACATATTTTTACTTTTATTATCTGAGATTCGGAGGGACTGCCTATGAGAAAGGAAGACATCAACAAGTACACCACTACCTCCATGCGCGTGCCCAGCCAGCACACGGAGGGGGAGTTCACAAAATCAGCCGGGGCCACTGTGGCGACAATGGGCGGCATGGTCTGGAAGGTGTTCAAGACCGTGTTCTGGGTGGCCGCCATCACGGGGCTGCTGGTATTCTGGTCTGTGGCCTCCTACATTTTAAGCTTCCGCAACGCCGAGCCCCCGGATATAAACGCGGGCAACCTGAACTATTCCAGCGAGATATACCTGATGGACGAGGCGGGGAACCCCACGGAGTACCTGCCCCTGTACCGGAACGAGAACCGCGTCTGGATGCCCCTTGAGGACATCCCACCGCAAATGCAGACGGCCCAGATATGTATTGAGGACCACCGCTTCTACCAGCACCATGGCGTGGACTGGAAGGGCACCGCGGGAGCAGTGCTGCACCTGATGACCGGCCAGCCCGGGCGCGGCGGCTCCACCCTCACACAGCAGCTCATAAAGAATATCACCGGCGAGAACCAGATGAGCATTATGCGCAAGGTCACGGAGATATTCACGGCCCTTAACATGGAGAAGGACAAGTACACAAAGGCCCAGATACTTGAAGCATACCTTAATATAGTAAACTACGGCGGAATCTGCCAGGGGGTGGAGTCAGCCGCCCAGTGCTACTTTGAGAAGAGCATAACCGAGTGCTCTCTTGCCGAGTGCGCCCTTATAGCGGGCATTACCCAGAACCCCTACCAGTATAATCCCCTTATCTTCCCCGAGGAGAGCAAGGAGAAGGCCGAGCTGGTGCTCGACCGTATGCTGGAGCTCTCCGAGTCCGGGGAGATGGACACCGAGCACCTGCAGCCCATTACCCGCACGGAGTATAACCAGGCGGTACAGGAGCTTGAGAGCATGGACTTTGTCGGCGCGGACATCGACGAGGAGGAGGACGATACCGAGCTGGACCTTGGCAAGTGGAACTGGTACATCGACGACTGCTTTAACCAGGTGAAGGACGACCTGATGGACAAATACGGCTACTCCGAGGAGTACGCCGAGACGGTCATGTATAACGGCGGCCTCTCTATCTTCTGCGCCATGGACTATAAGCTGCAGAACGATATAGAGCGCCTGTTCCTCACGAATCTGGACATGCTGCCCGCCGACGACGATATAGACACAGGCTTCTATGCCATGGACCCCTATACCGGCCGGGTGCTTGTGACAATAGGCAGCCGCTACGAGCGCACCGGAGCCCTGCTCTACAGCAACGCCACCCAGGCCATGCGTCCATGCGGCTCATCCATGAAAACCGTGAGCCCGTACCCGCTAGGCATAGAAACCGGCACCATAACCTACGGCACCCTTCTGAAGAACCAGCCCCTGGCCGACTGGAACGGCCCGGGCGGCCCGGCGGGGCCGGCCAACTGGAACGGCAAATACACCGACTATATGTGCGTGGACCAGGCCATAGAGATGTCCATGAACGCCCCTGCCGCGCAGCTCTGCACTACCCTCACCCCCGAGGCCTGCTATGAGTGGCTCACCGAGAAGCTGCACTTCTCCACCCTCACAGCGGACGTGGACGCCCACAGCCGCTCAGCTATGGCCCTGGGCACCCAGTACTGGGGCGTTACCGTCGCTGACATGACGGCGGGCTACCAGATTTTTGCCAACGGCGGCGTGTACCACCGCCCTGTCACATATTATTATGTGCAGGACCACAGCGGCAACGTTATCCTCGACAACAGGGAGAGCATGGAGAGCGGCGAGCGGGTCATGCGGGAGGAGAGCGCCACCATCATGAACAAGCTCCTTCAAAAGCCCATCTATTACGCCAACTCCACCGGCGGCTATCTTGCGGATATGCCCATGACGATTTTCGGCAAGACCGGCACCACCGACGACGACTACGACCTGTACTTCGTTGGAGGCACCCCCTTCTGTGTGGCGGGAGTCTGGAACGGCTACACCTATTCAAGGGAGCTGGGCGACGGCAATATGTCCATGAGAATCTGGAAGACGGTCATGAACTATATGAACGAGAACTATGACTGGAGCGGCAAGGAGTGGATTTTAAGCGACAACGTGTACTCCGCGGGCTTCTGCCGAAGCAGCGGCAAGCTGGCGGGGCCCAGCTGCTTCAACACGGCCACCGGCTGGTATGAGCCCGGCAACGCCCCGGGCACCTGCAACGGCGGCTCGGACCATATCACCGGCCCATCGCCCTCACCTTCGGCCTCGCCCTCTGCGGCCCCGTCGGTAAAGCCCTCAGTGTCGCCCAGCGTGAATCCCAGCGCCGACCCGAGCGCGGACCCCTCGGCCGGGCCCACGGATACCCCGGAGCCCCCGCCGAGCTTTAACCCCACGCCCAGCGACGAGCCCACGCCAACAACAGGTCCTACCGACGAGCCAACTCAGGAGCCCACCCAGGAGCCCACTGACGAACCCACCCAGGAGCCCACGGACGAGCCTCCGGAGGACCACACGCCGGATGTGCCGGGGCAGTGAGGAAAAAATTTAGCACAGAATATTTTCAGGGAGTGATAAAATGGCAGATATTGCAGTATTGGGCCACGGAGTCGTAGGCTCAGGCGTGCTGGAGGTGCTTTTGACCCATACGGACAGCATAACACGCCGGGCCAAGGAGGAGATAAAGGTACGGCATATCCTGGACTTGCGGGAGTTCCCGGAGCTTCCGTATGCCGGCAAGTTTACCAAAGACTTTGACGTGATATTAAATGACCCTGAGGTCACTATAGTTGTGGAGTGCATGGGCGGCCTCGAGCCGGCGTATACCTTTGTGCGCCGGTGCCTTGAGAACGGCAAGTCCGTGGTGACCTCCAACAAGGAGCTGGTAGCGGCAAAGGGCGCGGAGCTTTTGGCCCTGGCCCAGAGGAATAACCTCAATTTCCTCTTTGAGGCCAGCGTGGGCGGGGGCATACCCATTATCAGGCCAATCAGCCAGTGCCTTGCGGCAAATGAGGTCAGCGAAATAGCGGGTATTCTGAACGGCACCACAAACTTTATCCTCACAAAGATGATAAGGGAGCATATGGGCTTTGAGGAGGCCCTGAAGCTCGCCCAGGAGCTGGGCTATGCCGAGCGGGACCCCTCCGCCGACGTGGAGGGCGCGGACGCCTGCCGGAAGATATGTATTCTCGCAAGCCTGGCCTTCGGCACCCATGTGTACCCCGAGGACGTGCACACCGAGGGCATAACCAAAATAACCCTTGAGGACGTGGCCTACGCCGACGCCTGGGGCGGGGTGATAAAGCTCATAGGCCAGGTGAGCATGCTACAAAACGGACGCATAGCCATCATGGTAGCCCCCATGTTCATCAGCCGGGAGAGCCAGCTTGCAAATGTTGACGACGTGTTCAACGGCATTTTAGTCAGGGGCGACGCCACCGGGGACGTGGTGTTTTACGGCAAGGGCGCGGGCAAGCTGCCTACGGCCAGCGCCGTTGTAGCGGATGTTATCGACTGCGTAAAGCATATGAAGGCCAGGAAGTACCTCTTCTGGGAGGACGCGAAGCCCGACTATATCGAGCCCTTCGAGAATATCACCGGGGACTGTTTCCTCCGCGTCCAGGGCCCTGGCTCGTCGGACGAGGCCTTTGCAAAGGCAGCGGAGCTCCTGCCCGGGGCGGCGAGGATAGTCCGCCGTGAGGAGGCCCCCGGAGAGGCGGGAGCGGCCGTGAAGAACATAACCGAGGCGCAGCTCGAGGAGTGCGTCAAAAGGCTTGAGGAAACCGGCGTAAGGGTCCTGAACCGCGTCAGGATATCTGATTTTTAAGGGGGCGCACAGATGATACGGATTGATGTACCGGCCACCAGCGCCAACCTCGGCTCCGGCTTCGACTCGCTGGGGATAGCCCTCACTATGAAGAACAGGGTGTGGGTGGAGGAATACGACGGCCTTGACATAAGCTGCACAGACGGCTTGGAGGTGCCGAAAGACGAGAGCAACCTAATCTTCTGGGCGGCCAGCCACCTGTATGATATCTGCGGCAAGAAGCTGCCGGGGCTCAAGATAATCCAGGAGAACAACATACCCATGGCAAGAGGGCTTGGGAGCAGCTCTGCCTGCATAGTCGCTGGCATTCTGGCGGCCAACAGGTTTATGGGCAACCCATTGTCCCACACGGACCTTATAAACCTCGCGGCCAAGATAGAGGGCCACCCGGACAACACCAGCCCCGCCCTCTCGGGAGGCCTGGTTGCCTCGGCCATGGAGGGGGAGAGGGTCTACAGCGTCAGCGTGCCCGTTAGCGACAAGATACGCTTTGCCGTGATGATACCCCCATTCGAGCTGAAAACCGAGAAGGCCAGGGCCGCCCTCCCAAAGGAGTACAGCCGGGAGGACGCGGTGTATAACCTCTCCCGCTCGGGGCTAATGACCGCCTCCCTGTTCTCAGGGGAGCTCCATAATTTGCGCGTTGCCGTTCAGGACCGCATACACCAGCCCTACCGCTCCGGGCTCATTGAGAACTACGACAACGTGTTCAGGATGAGCTATGAGCTGGGCAGCCTCGGAACATATGTCAGCGGCGCCGGGCCGACCATTATTGCAATGATAGAGACAGAAAACGCAGGCGCCTTCGGCAAAAACTGTATCTCGCACCTGGAGGACAAGGGCATTACCGGCTGGCGGGTGGAGATTCTCCAGGCCGACCAGGAGGGTGCGAAGGTGGTAATAGAGTGACAAAGAAAGACATAGGGGCCATAGCACAGCTGGCTATAGGCATACTGCTCACAGCCTCAGCCCTGGCCCTGTACTGGCAGTACCTGCGGTTCATGTATGAGCTGACATTTATGAGCAATTTTATTGCGGGTATTTTCTTCCTGACAGCGGGAGTCTGTACGCTTATGGGCAGGAGAGCGCCCCAGGTGCTGTATCTCTGTTTCACGGTGCTGCTCCTGCTTGTAATGGGGACTTGCCTTGCGTTCTCAGGAAATTTCAGCTTCAACGGCGCGTTTCTGTTCCTGCACCTGATAAACCCTCTGGCAGCGGCGGCATACTTTACCCTTGCCGCCAATATGCGGGAGGTCCCGCTGAAATTGGTGCCCGCGGCGCTCATAATGCCCGGGGCATACCTGCTGTTCGCCCTGATATTCGGAGCGGCTTCTGGAAACTATATCTATTTCTTCCTGGACTATGGGCAGGTTGGAATAAAATATACAGTTATCTTTATCCTGGCGGCGGCAGCCGGCCTGCTGCTTATAAGCTGGCTGCTCTGGAGAGGGAACCGTGCGCTGAGAAAAGGGCGTAAAACCTGACCGCAAGATTTTCCCCTTCCACGCATACGAATGTATAAACTGCCGGAATTTCCCGGCGCATATTGACAGAAATTTCTATTAGCGCTATAATACGCTAAAATCAAAGCTTAGAGGGGTTGTATATGGCTTTAATCGTACAGAAATTCGGCGGCACCTCTGTTCGGGACGCCCAGCGCATTGACAATGTGGCAAATATTGTCACGAACGCCTATAAGGGCGGCAATGATGTGCTGGTGGTAGTCTCCGCCCAGGGTGACACCACCGACGACCTTATCGCCAAGGCCGCGGAGGTGAACCAGCGGCCCAGCAAGCGGGAGATGGATATGCTGCTCTCCTCAGGTGAGCAGATATCGGCGGCGCTTCTCGCTATGGCCATTGAGCGCATGGGATATCCCGTTGTATCCCTGCTGGGCTGGCAGGCGGGGTTTGACACCACCTCGGACTACGGGAACGCGCGCATTAAGAAGATAGACACCTCCCGGGTGAAGAAGGAGCTGGATAAGCGCCGCATAGTGGTGATAACCGGCTTCCAGGGGGTGAACCGCTACGGCGACATGACTACCCTGGGCCGCGGCGGCTCTGATACCAGTGCCGTGGCTATGGCGGCGGCCATGCACGCGGACTTGTGCCAGATATACACCGACGTGGACGGCGTATACACCGCCGACCCCAGAAAGATACCCGGGGCGAAGAAGCTTGACTCCATCACCTACGACGAAATGCTGGAGCTGGCTACACTGGGGGCCCAGGTGCTCCATAACCGCTCTGTTGAGATGGCGAAAAAGTATAATATCGAGCTCGAGGTCCTGTCAAGCCTCACCGGCGCAAAGGGGACCATTGTGAAGGAGGATAACAGCGTGGAACAGATGCTATTAAGCGGCGTGGCAAAGGACGACAATATCGCCCGCATTTCAATAATCGGCGTGCCGGATAAGCCCGGCCTTGCCTATAAGATTTTCTCGAAGCTCTCATCAAAGGGGACGAACGTGGACATAATACTGCAGTCCATCGGGCGCAACGGCACCAAAGACATCAGCTTCACCGTGGAGAAGGACCGCATGGAGGACACCATCGAGCTTTTGAAGGAGTACACTGAGAAGCTTGGCGCCACGAGCCTGGTAGCCGACGACAACGTGTCTAAGGTCTCCATAGTCGGCGCGGGCATGGAGACCCACCCGGGCGTTGCCGCCGAGATGTTCGAGGCCCTCTTCAGCCGCAACGTGAACATACAGATGATTTCTACCAGCGAGATAAAGATTTCCGTCCTGGTGCATAAGTCTGACAGCGACCGGGCGGTGGAGGCCATACACTCGAAGTTTTTTGAAAACTGAGGAGGTATAAAAATGCAGGAAAAGCCCTTCTGGGAGCAGACATATGGCAATGCGGACGTGTCCACATTTTCCAAAGGCCCGACTGTTGACGTGGGGGAGTACTACGGCATATTCCGGCCGGGCTCACTGGTCCTGGACGTGGGGTGCGGCGAAGGGAGAAACTCTATATTCCTTGCAAAGCTTGGGCACATTGTTGACGCTTTCGATATCTCGGAGAACGGCATAGCCAAGGCCAAGGAAACAGCGAAGGCGATGGGTGCTGAGGTCAGCTTCTTTTGCCAGGATTTGGCTGCTTTCGAGTTTCAGAAGGACTACGACGTGATACTTTCCCACGGTGTGCTTCATCTGCCTGAAAAAGAAATCCGCGACTGCTTCATAGAAAAAATGCAGGAGCACACAAGGACCGGCGGCTATAATGCGATAGGCGTTTTCACCAACCGCCTGCCCGCAACGCCGGACAACGCCCCGTTTACCCACAGCCTTTTTGACGTGGGCGAGCTCCCTGCAAAGTATGACGGCTGGGAGACAGTACACCACCTCGAGGGCACTTTCAAAGATACCCACCCGGGCGGCATTCACCATGAGCACGCCTATGAGCGCATAATTGCCAGAAAAATACGGTAAATTTTCACAGGCAAAATCACCCCCAGCCGGCGCATACTAGCCATCGGGGGTGATTTTATGTTTCCGTATCAGTGGGGAGGCAGCACATTCGTAGGCTATCCCGGGAGCGGCATGATGGCAGGGCTTCTGCCTGTTGACTATCCGGGCTATCACGACCTGCCCGAGGAAATCTGGTCTGCCCTTGAGGAGAGGCAGAAGGAGATTCACAGCGAGGCCGACATGCGCCGGCTCATAGACGAGCTGATGCTCAGGCGCTGAAGCCTGCACGGAAAAGAGCGGACAATAACAGTTGTCCGCTCTTTTTCTTCATGTATTGCATTGATTACAATTCGTTGCGCCTGGCCTTGATTATGTCCTCAAGCTGCCCAAGGATATCCAGCTCCGTAACGTCTTCTACCAGCGCCGTCACAAGGGAGGGCACTGAGTCCTGTGAGAACGCGGGGCTGTTTTTTATCTGCATGATGGCATAGGTGTCTGAGGACACACAAGGGGTGAAGGTGCGTGCGTAGTTCTTGGTGCTCTGGACAAAGCCTGCCACCTCGATGGCATTCTTTTCCAGCATGGAGTTTAGGAGAATATGGATGGAGGAGGGCTTCCATGTGCGTTCGGGAGTCAACTCGATTATCTCCGAGCGTGAGAGCGGATGCCCCTCTTTCCACATCAGCTCCATAATCTCGTTTTCGGACTTGGTGAGCCTGAAATATCGCGGATGTTCGGTGTTCATGATGGGAACCTCCCAGGTTAATAATAAGTGATACGAACCCAATGTTCTGTATAGCTTACATGTAGTATAAATGCAATGCTAAGAAAAGTCAATTACTTTTAGAGAATTAAAACGGATTTTTGAAAATATTTTTCAATTTTGTTGAAGAAATTTTTCAAAAGGAAGGAATATTGGCAATTTCTGCCGAATTGTGAGGCTGCCGGGGGTGACACGGCAGTCCGCTGCCTCCAGCCGCACGCCGGATTTTTCAGCCTCAAGAAGGGCCTTTGCAAATTCCGGGTCTGTCTCAAGATTCGGGGTAAAGCCCCGCACGCCAGACATCTGCACCACAAACAGCACGCAGGCCTTATAGCCCGCCTCAACACAGCTGCAGAGCTCCCGGAGGTGCTTTGTGCCCCTTGCGGTGGGCGCGTCCGGGAACAGGGTGAGCCCGTCCCGCTCCAGAGTGACCCCCTTGACCTCCACGAACCACCGCTCCCCGGCGGCCTCGGCGTAAAAGTCGAACCGTGAGCCGCCGAACCTTGTCTCCGGCCGCAGCAGCGTGAGGCCCGGAAGGAGGGCTGGCATATACTCGGCGGCGGCCTTATTCGGGGCCTGGCTGTCCATGTTTATGAGCAGGCGCCCCTTCTCCACAGCCACCAGGTCGAACCGGGTCTTCCTCGCGGGATTGGCGCTCTCTGAGAGATAAACCCTTGCGCCCTTCACAAGCAGCTCCCGGCACCGCCCGGTATTCTTTACATGGCAGACCTCCAATCCCCCGGCCGTCTCCACATGGGCGATGAACCGGTTCGGCCTGGATATAAATACGCCGGGGATGATTTTGTCATAGGTCATAGGCCGCCCTTTCTGTCCAGGGTGCGGTACTGTATGGCCTCGGCCACATGGTCGTCCTGGACGGTCTCGCTGCCCTCAAGGTCGGCGATGGTCCGGGCAACTCGAAGCACCCGGGTGTAGCTCCTGGCCGAGAAGCCGAAGCGCTCAAAGGCCGACTCCAAAAGGGCATAGGCCTCGTGGGTGGCCCTGCACATGTCCTCGAGCTGGGATGAGGGGATGTCCGCGTTGCAGGCGTAGCCCAGCCCGGAAAACCGCTCCACCTGCAGCTGCCTGGCCTCATTTACCCTCTGGCGTATGACCGCCGAGGACTCCCCGGTATTTTTGCCTGAGAGCTGCTGGAACTCCACAGGCAGCACCTGTATGTGCAGGTCAATGCGCTCAAGGAGCGGCCCGGATATTCTGGCCCGGTATCGCTCCACTGCCCTTGGAGAGCAGGTGCAGGGCCTGGTGGGGTGCCCGTGATAGCCGCAGGGACATGGATTCATGGCCGCCACAAGCATGAACCGGCATGGGAAGGTGGCGTTGCCGCCCACCCTTGAGATGGTGACCTCCCCGTCCTCCATAGGCTGGCGCAGTATCTCCATAGCGGGCCTGGTGAACTCAGGGAGCTCGTCCAGGAACAGTACGCCGTTATGGGCCAGGGAAATCTCCCCGGGCTTTGGCGAGCTGCCGCCCCCTGAGAGCCCCGCCGCCGAAATGGTGTGGTGCGGGGCCCTGAAGGGCCGGGAGCCCAGCAGCGCGCTGCCATCAGGGAGCTTTCCAGCAATGGAGTGTATCATGGTTGCCTCAAGGGCCTCCCTAAAGGTCATCTCCGGGAGTATGGAGGGTATGCGCTTTGCCATCATGCTCTTGCCGGAGCCCGGGGTGCCCACCATGATGACGCTGTGGCCCCCGCTGGCGGCTATCTCCAGGGCCCGCTTCACCTCATACTGGCCCCGCACGTCGGCAAAGTCCAGCATGGTGTCAGCGGTGCTCTCCGACAGAGAGCTCTCGGCGGGGGAGATAAGCTTTCTGCCCGTAAGGTGGTCCACCAGCTGCCGCACGTTCTCCACCGGGTACACCCGGAGGCCCCGTATAACTGAGCCCTCCCCGGCATTGGCCGCAGGCACGAAGAGCTCCGAGAACCCGGCTTCCTTCGCCTTCACAGCCATGGCAAGCACACCATAGATGCGCCTGACCTCCCCGGAGAGGGAGAGCTCCCCCAAAAACACAGCGCCGTCTGTGTCACAGGCCAGCTGGCCCGAGGCCTTCAGGAGGGACAGCAGCAGGGGGAGGTCATATATCGGGCCCTCCTTGCGCTTGTCTGCTGGGGCCAGATTCATGACTATGCGCCCAACAGGGAAGTCGAAGCCGCAATTCTTCATCGCGGCCCGCACCCGGTCCCTTGACTCCTTTACCGCCGCGTCCGGCAGGCCCACCACCTCAAAGGCAGGGAGCCCCTGGGAGAGGTCCGTCTCCACCTCCACAGGGAAAGCCTCCAGACCGAAGGTGCCCATGCTGTAAGTTTTTGCAACCATCGAGACCCCTCCTTATGTAAATGTGCGCATATAGTCGATATTATATACTATATCGCCTGTTTTTTCAATATTTAATTTTAATAAAGAATTATTTTGAAAGGTTTTTTCAGTTGTGTATTTTCGCATATTTTCCCATATAAAGCCTCACAATATGGATGTATCTATACAGAAACCGAAAGGAAGGATAAGTATGCCGCTAAAAGCAGACGGCAGGATAGGAAATCTGCCTGCCAATATCAACATCATGAACCCGGTGCCCAATAAGGACGCAAAGTCCATCACCCAGCTTGTGCGCAAGAACGGCAAGATAGCCGGTTATCAGCTCTCAGACGGCCGTGTGCTCTCAAAGCGCGAGGGCGTGGCCCTTGCAAAGCAGGGGGGCATAAGGGGGGTAGCCATTGCCAGCCGCAACGGCAGCGAGTACCTGCGCTCCCTGCCCGACGGCGACGAGAGCAATAACTTAGGCGACCTGCCCAGCTCCCCCAAGGGCCTGAGCTGAGAGAGAAGCCCCGGAGTCACCCGGGGCTTCTCTTTTTGGATAGAGCTTGCTATTTGCATAATTATGTGTATAATAATAGCTGGGGGCAGAGCCCCTGCATAACTGAGAAAAGAGGTACTTAAACATGAAAAACAAGCGCGCATTTTTGCCTATTCTGAGCGCCCTGCTCATCCTATGCCTTGCAGCGGCCGGCTGCTCCGAGAGCGGCAGGTTCGGCTCATTCTCAGCCGCCACACTGGACGGAGGCAAATTCACCGGCAAGGATATTGAAAAGAAAGACCTGACAATCATAAACTTCTGGGGTACCTTCTGCCCGCCGTGCATTGCGGAAATGCCTGATTTGGCGGCATTTGAGAAAGCCCTGCCTGATAACGTGCAGCTTATTACCGTCTGTGTGGACGCCCAGGGCAATGAGGAAACTGCAAAGGAACTCGTCAGCTATGCGGGCTATGAGGGAGTCACCCTCACAAGCGGCGACGAGGCTTTCAATAAAATGTTGGAAGTGGCACAGGCTGTGCCGGTAACGATTTTTGTGGGACCAGACGGGGAACAGATAGGCGAGGAGATACTTGGTATGCAGCCGGACCTTGAGAGCGCCTATCTTTCCGCTGTGAACAGCGCCCTGAAAGAGCTGGGAAAGGCGGAGATAAGCCTTGAAAAGTAAAGCAGCCACAGCAGCGCGGTACGGCGTACTGGCCCTGGCTGTAATATTCATAGCCCTAGGCTTATTACAGCGGGAGCATATTGATGTCTTACAGAAGGCGGTGAGGATATGCCTGGAATGTATAGGGATAGGCTGAAAAAGGGTAAGCTCAGCTTTCAGCGCAGGGTGCAGCTGATTTCGGCCGTGCTCGTAAACGGCTACGCCATAGGCTTTGCCAAGGGGAAAATATTCACCGGCGGCACAAAGGCCGTCTGCGTGCCTGTGCTCAACTGCTACTCCTGTCCGGGAGCATTGGGGGCCTGCCCAATAGGCTCCCTGCAGTCAGCCCTGGGCGGCGCGGGGCATAGGTTCCCATTCTATGTGCTTGGGCTCTTAATGCTGTTCGGCGTGGTGCTGGGCAGGCTCGTCTGCGGGCTCTTATGCCCATTCGGCCTTTTGCAGGACCTGCTCCACAAGATACCAACTCCAAAGCTCAGAGTGCCGAAAAAAGTCGACCGCCAGCTTCGCTGGCTAAAATACATAGTTCTTGTGGTGACAGTGATACTGCTCCCTGCCTTCGCCGTGACGGAAACAGGGGTAAACCCGCCGTACTTCTGCAAGTATATCTGCCCGGCGGGCACCCTGGAGGGCGGCGTGCCGCTGCTGCTCACAAACCCCTCTCTTCGCGCCCTTATAGGGGCGCTGTTCAGTTGGAAGGCCCTGGTGCTGGCGGCGGTCATTGCAGCCTGCATATTTATCCCCCGGGCCTTCTGCCGGTATCTCTGCCCGCTGGGAGCGTTCTACTCCCTCTTTAACCGCTTCGGCTTCTATCAGATGAAGCTGGACAAAAGCAAGTGCATAGGCTGCAAAAAATGCGAGGAGAGCTGCCCCATGGGGGTAGAGGTGACGAAGGATATAAACAGCGCCGAGTGCATACGCTGCGGGAAGTGCAAGGCTGTCTGCCCCAAGGGGGCGGTCACATCGGCCCATCCTCTTTCCAGTGGTATTTTTTCAAAAGACAGTAGAAAACAAGGCAGACTATGACCCCCGCCGCCCCCAGCACAGCGAACAGCGCCGCCGCGCCTGAGCCCTTTCCCTGGCCGAACAGGAGAGCGAGCGCGCTGTCCGGAGAGGCCGAGGCCATAAGGGGCTCAAAGGCGCGGTCCACCAGCAGGCCGCCGAGAAGATAGCCCAGAGGAATGGTGAAAAACTGCAGGGTGTTGCGGCAGGAGAAGACCCGCCCCTGCATGGCGGCGGGGATGGTGGAGCGGAAGATTACGTCCATATTGGCGTTCATCAGGGGTATCAGCAGCCACCCCAGCACCGCTCCCATGCACCACACCGCCGGTGTGCGACCAAAGGCCAGCATGAAGTTTTCAGTGCCCATGGAGACAGTCAGCGAGAGGCAGACTGCCCGCACCCGGTCCTTTGGCGCCGGAAGAAATGTGACTATTATCCCGCCCAGAAGGGAGGCGGCGCCGGCAGCAGTGTTCACAAGGCCCAGCACGGTCTCCCCGCCGTTCTCCCGGCTGATAAGCATTGCTGGCAGGGCGGCGCTGTAGGCTGAGGCCACCAGGTTGATGAACGCCAGGAACAGTATCAGCTTGAGAATAAGCGGATTCACCCGGAGCCAGGCAAGCCCGGCCTTTGCCGATGACAGCAGCCCTTCCGGGACATCGTTCTCACCGGGGGCCTCGGGGATAGAGATAAAGCAGAGCAGAGTGACAAAAGCAATGAGAAATGTGATAAGGTCAACAGCTATCACTGTTTCCATGCCGAAGAAGGCAAATAGCGCCGAGGCTATCACCGGGTGCAGTATGGTGTTAAGGGATGACGACAGCGACCTCAGGCCGCTTGTCCGCTGATAGTGCTCCTTTGGCACCAGCAGCGTGGCGGCGACCTCGCCTGCCGGCTGCTGTACGGTATTCATCAGGCCGTTCACGGCGTTGAGCAGGTATATATGCCATGGCACGAGCAGCCCGCCCTTCAGCAGAGCCAGCACCGCGACTGTGCTGACCGCCGCCAGCAGGTCACATACCAGCATGGTGCGCTTCTTGTTCCAGCGGTCGCTGAGGGCCCCGGCAAAAATGCTCATGAGCACGTAGGGCGCGTATGAGCAGACAGAGAGCAGGGCGGTCTCCAGGGCGGAGCCGTTCTGACGGTAGAGCCATAGGATAAGCGCGTAGCCGGTCATGGCGCTGCCCAGGGACGACAGGGACTGCGTGCTCCACAGCAGTAAGTACGGACGCAGTGATTTCAAATCTTTATATTTTTTCATGTGACTTTGCTCCTTTGATACGTTAAATAAATTTATAATTTACTATAATCAAATTTGCAAAGTCTGAGGACAGCGGGGCGCGGCCCCAAGCCTCTATGCTCCGTGCATTGTCCTCAAACCTTGCACGGAGCGAAGGCAATGCAGAGCGGTAACCGGATGTTTGACATAATGGGCCTCCTTTAAGCTTTTATCTTGAAGATGACCGCCTCATAGGGCCGGAGCTCCGGCCCGCGGTACCCGTCTTCCCGGTCGTAGGAGGACATGAGCACATCCCCGGCGCTCTCAAGAAGCCCGGCGGGAATCGTATGGCTTTCTTTTGAGAAGTTGAGGAATACCAGAAGTCCCTCTCCCTCAAAGCTCCGGGCAAGGCCGATAAGCTCAGGGCAGCCGGCGTCCAGGAAACGGAGGTCTCCCCGGGACAGGGCGGCTGATTTCCCGCGCATGGTGATGAGCTTTTTATAACAGCTGTAGACAGAGCGGGGGTCCTGCTTTTGGGCCTCCACATTTATTTTTGTATAGTTTGGGTTTACCTTCAGCCAGGGCCTCCCGGCAGTAAACCCGGCGTTCTCGGAGGAATCCCACTGCATGGGCGTGCGGGCGTTGTCCCGGCTCTCAAGCCTAACTAAGGAGAGGGCCCTGCGGGGGTCCATGCCGGAGAGTATGTACTGATTATAGTTATCCCTGGTGCTTAGGTCGTCATAGTCCTCAATGGAGGGGAAGCTCACGTTCGTCATGCCTATCTCCTCCCCCTGATATATAAAGGGCGTGCCGGGGAGGGTGTGGATAAACATGGCGAGAAGCTTTGCCGAGGCCTCCCAGTATTCGCCGTCGTCGCCGTAGAGGGAGACCTGCCGGGGCTTGTCGTGGTTCGAGAGGAACCTGGCCCACCAGCCGTCCTTCGGCATGAGTATATAGCTCTCCCAGGCGTCGTTTCTGAGCTTTTCCGGGGACCAGCTGTTTATCTCATCAATGGGCGGCACAAAGGGGATGGCCATATCGAACTCCTCCCGCTCCGTGCGCACATAATTCCCCAGCTCCTCCACCGTGGGCGCCGACACCTCGCCAACGGTCATCACGTTCCCCGGGGCATATACCCGCCTGTTCATCTCTCTGATATAGGCATGGGTGCCCGGTCGTCCGGAGAGGTAGTCAGGGAAGGAGTAGCCGTCCGGACGGGGAGGGAGCTTCGAGTCCGGAAAATCCTGAGGCTTATCCAGATAGCTGATGGCGTCCACCCTAAAGCCCTCTACGCCCTTTTGCACCCACCAGTCCATCATGCTGAATATCTCCTCCCTGAGCTCCGGGCAGGCCCAGTTCAGGTCAGGCTGCTTCTTTGAAAAATAGTGGAAGTAATACTGCCCGCGCTCCGGCACAAACTCCCAGGCGCTGCCTCCAAAGCAGGAGGCCCAGTTATTGGGCTCATGGCCGTCCACAGGGTCACGCCAGATATAGTATTCGCTTTTGGGATTGTCCCTGGAAGACCTGGACTCTATAAACCATGGGTGCTCGTCCGAGGAGTGGTTTACAACCATGTCCATAATTATCTTAATGCCCCGCTCCCGGCAGGCGTTACGAAGCCTGTCCCAGTCCTCCATTGTGCCGAACTCCTCCATTATCTCCTGGTATCCGGAGATATCGTAGCCGTTATCGTCGTTTGGGGAGCGGTACACCGGCGAGAGCCACAGGGCGTTCACTCCAAGGTCTGACAGGTGGTCCAGCTTTGAGAGTATGCCCGGCAGGTCGCCTATGCCGTCGCCGTTGGAGTCGCAGAAGCTCCGGGGGTATATCTGATATATAACAAGGTCCTTTATCCAGTCCTTTGAGGGCTGCATGAAAACCACTCCTTCTGAAATCTCTGATTATAATTACTATAGCAGGTCGGAAAGCGTGTGTCAAGATAATTATCACCTCTTGATTATAGACCTACTGCATGATACAATACACTAAAAAGGAGGGAGAATCATGCGGGAAGAATTTCTGAATATACAGGTTTATGACGATGAAGAGCTCTCAGGGCTTGCCGGGTGCAGGGTGCTCTCCAGGGAGAAACTGCACCACTGGCCCCTGTCATATGTGGAGAAGGTGGAGCTCGCTGACGGCAGAAGGCTTGTATATAAGGCTCAGCGCGCCGCCGCAAGCGTTGAAAATGAGTTCTATTCCAGGGTAACAGCGGACTTTCTGCTAAAGCCCGTCTTCTCAGAGCAGGGGGAGGGCTGGGCGGCCCTGGGGCTGCCATATGTGGAGCACAAAAAGTACAGGCCCGGGTCCGGGGACGAGCTCCGGGAGCATACGGCCCGTTGGAGCAAAATGCTCCAAGAGCTGACGGATGTGCCGGTATATTTCGATATCTCCACCCATGATAAGTTTATCGAGCTGCTGGAGAATGCGCTGGGGGCGTTTACCGAGGAGGATGAACTGCTCACAAGCCTGCACCGCTGGGCCGAAGACAGCGCCAAATTATGTTACCGGGACCAGCCGGTGGGCTTATTGCACGGGGATTTGACCGGTGATAACATAATCGCGGAAGGCGGGGAGCTGCGGTACATTTTGGACTGGCAGCGGCCCATGCGGGGGCCTCTGGCCCTGGACACAGCCCTGGCTCTTGAGAGCGCGGGCTTTCCGCTGCCTGAGGACGACCAATTCGGCAGGATGGCGCGGATATTCTGGGGGATATGGTACTCCTACGCGCGGCGCTGCCTGCTGCCGTTCCCGGATATGCTGGACACGGCAAGGAAAAATTTTGAGCGGGGTTTGAAGAACACATAATAAATATAAATAAAGGGGAAATAGTCATGAATACATATGAAAAGCTGTCGCGGGACCGGGTAAGCGGATTTCTCCGGGCGAGAGGCCGGGAGATAGTCAACGAAAATGGCGAGCCCATAATTTTATCCGGCTGGGGGCTTGGAAACTGGCTGCTGCCCGAGGGGTATATGTGGAAGGCGGGGCCCAGGGCCGACCGCCCCCGCAGGCTCGAGGAGGTTTTGCGGGAGCTGGCGGGGAGCGAATATGCCGCCGGGTTCTGGCCCAAGTTCCGGGAGAATTATGTGCGCCGGGAGGACATACAGCGCATGGCGGAGCTGGGCTATAACTCCGTGCGGGTGCCCATCGGCTGGCGGGTGCTCATGGAGGAGGAGCCAGGGGTGCGCTTTAGTGAAGAGGGCTTCAGGCTCATCGACCGGCTGCTCGACTGGTGCGAGGAGGCCGGTATATACGCCTTTTTGGACCTGCACGGCGCTCCCGGAGGCCAGACCGGGGCAAATATCGACGACTGTGTGGACGATTTCCCCAGGCTCTTTACCGATAAGGACAGCTGGGACAAGGCCATTGCCCTCTGGGGAGAGCTTGCGGAAAGATATAAGGACCGCTGGATAGTGGGTGGCTACGACATCCTTAACGAGCCCCTGCGCCCGGACGACGGGCGCAGGCCCTGCCAGTACCTTCTGCCGAAGCTGAGGGAGTTCTATAGGGAGGCTGCCGGGGAGATTCGCAGGCATGATAAGCGGCATATGCTCTCTATCGAGGGCAGCAGCTGGTCCACGGACCCGGCGGTGTTCTGTGAGGATTACGACGATAATATGGTGATACATTTCCACCGCTACGCGGTCCTGCCTGATATCAGCGCGTACAGGGAGTTTTTGGAGCTCTCAAAGCGCTGGGACAAGCCCCTCTGGCTCGGGGAGAGCGGGGAGAATACCCCGGAGTGGTTCGCGGCGCTCTATCCCCTGGGTGCGAAGCTGGGGGTGGGGTATAACGTGTGGCCCTGGAAGAAGATGGACTGTGAGAACTCGCCCTATTCAGTGAAAAAGCCCGAGGGCTGGGAGAAGTTCACCGCTTACACAAGCGGCGGGGAGAGGCCGTCCTATGAGGAGGCGGTGAAAATGTTCGACAGGTATCTTGAGAATATCAGGATAGAGAACTGCGAGGAGCGCCCGGCAGTCAGCGCCAGCGTCCGGCGGGAGCCGGGCTGTTCTCTCAGGGCTGCGGACTTTGACGAGGGCGGCTGCCGGGGCATAGATACCTCCGACGCGCTGAGCGGCTTCCGTAAGGGGTCCGGAATGAAGATAGTGGAGCCGGAGATAATGCAGGAGAAGCGCTTCGGCTTTGACTGCCGCTGGGACGCGTTCAAGCTTAGCCTCAGGCCCGGGGAGTATGCGGAGTACACTCTTTATAACGCTGTAAAAGGCAGCACGGTGGAGGTCGTGTTCGCCGAGGGAGCCTCGGGGACAGTTGAGGTCTTCCAGGACGGCCGAAGCCTCGGCACGGCGGGGCCCGGCAGCAGGCCCTTGGAACTGGACGCGGCCCCGGAGACTGTGGTAAGGCTGGCAGGGGCCGATGGGGAGAGCCTGCTGGAGAGGCTGATTTACAAATAAACTTTTTATCTGTTATAAAAAGAGGGCGGCTTTCAGCCGTCCTCTTTTCATTGCAAAAAATCTTCCTCTCCAAGCACTCCCAGCCCCAGCAGCGCGTTTTTCACTCCGTCCGCAGACACCGGCGAAGTGACATAATCAGCCTCGGCCTTGACCTCCTCCGGAGCGTTGCCCATAGCCACCCCGATACCTGCCCAGCGGAGCATTCCGACGTCATTGAGCCCGTCCCCGAAGGCGATAGTCTCCTCCCGGCGTATGCCGTAGTGCCTTGCCGCGGCGCTGAGCCCGGCCTCCTTGCCGCCGCCTTTTGGGATTATGTCCAGAACGTCGAAGCCGGAGCTGGTTATCTCTATCCGGCTTAAAGGAGCCAGCAGCTTTCTGCCCTCCTTAAGGGGCAGGAATATGTTAAACTGAATCACCGGATGCTCCGGGAGCCTGGAATCGTCGTAAAGGGCAGGGAAGGGCACGCCCAGCCACTCATAGTGCCGGCGTATCTCAGGGCAGTCCGTTATGGGAAAGCTGAGCTCCTCCTCCAGCACAAAGCTTCTCAGCCCATGCTCCTTTGCCAGCGCTATGAACCGGCGCACCTCGTCCGGGTCATGGGCCAGGCGGTGTATCACGGTGCCGTCCCGCCCGAGCACCAGCTGGCCGTTGAAGGTGCAGAAGCCGTCGAAGGGGAACAGGTCCCGGATGGCGGGGATGTCCTCGGCCACGGTGCCCAGCATGGCCGGGGAGCGGCCCGTGGAGATGAACACCCTGACTCCCCTTCGCTGCAGCGCGGCTAAAGCCGCCTCGGTGGATTTCGGGAAGACGCTGCTCTCGCCTGAGTGGTCGAGAAGAGTGCCGTCAATATCAAAAAACGCTGCCTTTATCATAATGCTTCCTCCTGGAAATGGTTATAGCGTTCAATGCATATTTTAGCATAGCTGCCCCGGCCTGTGCAAGAGCTCTTTTGTCTGGTTGTTTAGGAAACAGTTTTCCTCAAAAATTTTCTTAAATATTTGCTTTCAGAGCGTATTTTTACGAAAAAATATAAAATAATTCAATCAGCGGGCTTGACAAGTTGAAGGTTTTGTGTATAATGTAGCCGCCAAAACGGTTTGCGAAACATTTTCCTTGTCCGTTAGGATAATATCCGGTCTGCAGAAAGAGAAAACTTATGAACATCAGAGAGATAGCGAAGCTGGCCGGAGTATCAGTTGCAACGGTTTCAAAGGTTATAAACAAGAAGGACCAGAACATCAGCGACGACACCCGGCGAAAGGTCCTGAAGATAGTCAAGGAGTATAACTATACGCCGTACGCCGGGGTAACGAAACGGCGGGAGGGGAAGACCTTCTTGGTTGCCATAGCCCTGGACGCCTCCCAGGACCACGAATATCTGGGCACCCTCTTAATGGAGGATTTCAGGCGCGAGGGGTATTCCACCCTGGTGTGCCGCTCGGGGAGCGCCCAGGAGGAGTTCAGGAATCTCACGGCAATGTGCGGCTATAACCCGGACGGCCTTGTCTGGGACAAGCGGGAGGACTCCCTTGAGGGCTGCCTTGAGATGATAAGGTCCAGGGACATCCGCTTCCACCTGATAGACTCCCACTCGCCTCCCTCGCCCAACAATTCCTGCATTGACTTCTGGCAGGCGGGCTATACTGCCGCACAGTACCTTATTGAGAGAAAGCATACCCAGCTGTTCTGCCTTGCCAGGCGGCGGGGGTATCCGGAGAGCCGGTTTTTCCAGGGATTTCAGGTTGCGTGCCTTAACAGGGGCGTCGCGGCGGGGGAGAGCGCCATATGCGTGCTTGAGGAGCAGGACGGCGAGGTGCCCGGCAGGCTGCTGCTTGGGAGCACCGGGGCCGTGTGCTTCTCAGAGGACACGGCGGCGTATCTCTATGAGGTCTCGGCGTCGAAAAACCGCCGGGTGCCCAAATACCTCTCGGTCATAGGTGTGCGCGGCAGCGACAGGGACAATTACCTGCAGCCCGGGCTCACCTCGGTGCTGCTGCCCTATAAAGAGCTGTCCGCGAACGTCTGCTACAGGCTCACGGCGGATATGGACGGTTTCAGGGCCATAGAGGCGGCCTTTGGGGCAAAGCCCAAAATCATTCCCGGCCAGAGCGTGGATGTGCCCTTTGACCTGCAAAAGAAAAAAGTGGTGGTAGTAGGCTCAATAAATATGGACACGCTGATATCACTGGAGAGGTTTCCCCAGATGGGGGAGACCACCCTCGTACAGAGCGTGGCGGTAACCCCTGGAGGGAAGGGCCTTAATCAGGCGGTGGGCATATCAAGGCTTGGGCTGGAGGCCTACCTTATCGCCAAGATAGGCAAGGACTACGACGGGGCCGACGCCTTCAACTACCTTAAAGACCAGCATGTGAGCACCGACGGCGTCTCCCATACCTCCAGGGCCAGCACCGGGCGGGCGTATATACACATCCAGGGGGACGGCGAGGGCGGCATAGCCATATACCGGGGCGCAAACGATATGCTCACGGCCCACGATATTTCCCAGAACATTTTTGTCTTTCAGATAGCGAGCTTCTGCCTTCTGCAGACGGAGGTGAGCATGGACGCGGTGGAGTACGCCGCGAGGCTTGCCTATAACGAGCATGTGAGGATACTGCTCAAGCCCTCGGCCATCGACTCTGTTCCGGACAGCCTTTTGCAAAAGGTATTTATATTTCTGCCAAACGAGAACGAAATTGGAAGGCTCTGCCCCGGCGGGGACACCTACGAGGATAAGGCCGGTTACTTCCTCAAAAAAGGGGTAAAGAACGTGATAATTACCCTGGGGAGCAGGGGGTGCTATTGGAGCGACGGGGTGAGGTCCCAGTACTTTAAGGCCGCCAGCTTCAGCGCGGTGGATACCACCGGGGCGGCCGACGCCTTTGCAGCTGCCCTCGTAGCGTGCCTTATAAGGGGCGAGCAGATGGAGACCGCCATACGCAACGCCAACTTCGCGGCAGGGTTTTCAACAGTTAAGCTGGGGGCCTGCGCGGGGCTGATAGACCAGCCGACCCTGGAATTTCACGTCAATTCCGGGCATACTGACCAGGAGGCGTCGGACATTGCGTCCGTTCACTCATATACTAGTTCCATACAAAATAAAGGAGGACGAAATCAATGAAGAAAATTACATCACTGCTGCTGGCCCTTGCGCTGCTGCTGACCATGGCTGCATGCGGCAATACAGAAGGCAGCGCCGACAAGAGCTCCGGCTCGAACGATGGGAAGACCTCATCCACTGCCGATAATAAGGGCAGCGGAGACGCCGTTACCATCCAGATAGCCGTAAGCGGCAGCGCTCAGGAGCTGGACATCCATCAGGAGAAGTTCGACGGCTTCATGAAGGAGCACCCGAACATCAAGGTCGAGCCCGTTGACATCGGCAGCGAGCGCGCCCAGAAGCTGATGACCCTCATCGGCTCCGGCACCGCCCCCGACATCATCTACCTGAACGAGTGGACCTACGTGTTCGCCAATAAGGGCGCTCTTGAGCCCCTGGACGAGTATGTGGAGAGGGACAGCTTTGACACCTCTGTCTACCCCGAGTCCCTGCTGACTCCGCTGCGCTTTGAGGACAAGCTCTATGCCTTCCCCCAGGAGATTTCTCCCTACTGCATGTACTACAATAAGACCATGTTTGAGAACGCCGGCGTGCCCCTGCCCACTGACGACTGGACCTGGGACGACTTCTACGCCGCGGCAAAGGCCCTTACAGACCCCGAGAAGAAGGTATACGGCTACCGCCACCCCGGCAACTGGGCGGACCAGGACCTGAACTGGATAGCCACAGCGGGCGTGACCTTCGACATCAGCGGCACCGAGCAGAAGGGTCTTGAGACTCCCGAGGCCCTGGACGCCCTCAACTTCCTCTACAAGATGGTAGTGGAGGACAAGGTGTCCCCCAACCCCGCCGAGCTCACCTCCATGGGCAAGACCGCCGACTCCATGTTCCAGAACCAGCAGGTGGCAATGCAGGCTGCGGGCCTGTGGATGCTGCCCCAGTATCAGGCTGAGGGCCTGGACTTCGAGTGGGACGTGGTGCGCTTCCCCAAGAACAAGACCCAGAAGGTAAAGGCCGGCGTGCTCAACTGGGGCATTTCCGCTTCCAGCAAGCATAAGGACGAGGCCTGGGAGCTTCTTAAGTACCTGGTGGGCCCCGAGGGCCAGAAGATAGTTGCAAAGGCCAATATGGCGCTGCCCGGCAGCACCGACGAGGAGGCCCTGCAGATAGTGCGCGACGCGAAGGTATGCGACAATGTGGAGGCGTTCATCGCCTCTGTGGACGACTGCGACCTGGTGGACGAGCTCTCCGTATACCGCACCGAGGTCAACACCGCCCTTGGGAAGACCATCGACGAAATGCTCATCGGCAAGCGCAGCCCGGAGGAGACACAGCAGGAGCTTATATCTCAGATAAATAAGATTCTGGCCGGCTGACGGATTTTATGTGAGAGGGGAGGCTCATGGGAGAGGCTCCCCTCCGTTTTTTAAGGAGGGTTATAAAGTGACAAATTCCGCTAGGGCCGTCAAAAAACCGAGAAAGCCCCTTGGGACAAACGAGACCTTCTGGGGGTATGTGTTTTTAGCCCCCGTCATAATCGGCTTTCTGGTCTTTACGGCGGTTCCTGTAGTAGTATCCCTATACTACAGCTTAACTAACTACGACGGCATAACCGACCCGAAGTTCGTGGGGTTCAGCAACTATATCGACCTGTTCCAGAACGGCGAGTTCGGCCACGCGCTTTTAAACTCAGTGTACTTTACAGTCGGCACCGTCCCTCTTGGAGCTTTTTTGGCTCTTTTGGTGGCGATACTCTTAAACCAGAAGATAAAGGCCCAGAGCCTCTACCGCTCCGCGTTCTTCATTCCCTGCATAGTTTCCTATGTTGCTATTGCAATGGTTTGGCAATGGATGTATAATCAGGATTATGGACTGATAAACTCCGTTCTTGGAGCCATGGGACTTCCACAGCCGGGATGGCTCGCCACAGAGGAGCTTGCCATGCCCTCGGTGATAATCATGACCATTTGGAAGGGCCTGGGGTATAACGGCGTCATACTCCTGGCGGGGCTCCAGGGTATCTCCCCATCCCTATATGAGGCGGCTGAGATAGACGGGGCAAGCGCCATTCAGCGCTTCACCCGAATCACCCTGCCCATGATACGCCCCACCATGATGTTCGTGCTGCTCACCAGCATGATAGGCGCGCTGCAGGCCTTCGACCAGATATATATTATGACAAGCGGCGGGCCCGGGCGCGCAACCGAGGTGGTATGCTATCTCATATACATGAACGCCTTCCAGTACTTTAAGCAGGGCTACGCCTCCGCTATGGCCTATATACTGTTCATCATCATTTTCGCTGCCAGCGTCATACAGCTGAAGGTCAGCGAAAAGAACAGCGAGCTTTGAGAGGGGGGACGGTCATGAATCAGGGCAAAACCAAGAAGATAGTCTATAAAACCGTTCTGCACATCGTACTCATCATACTGTCCGTCACCATGCTGGTGCCGTTCCTGTGGATGATATCAAGCTCACTAAAGACCACCCAGGAGATGTTCGCCTCGCCGCCCACATGGATACCCCGGTATGTGGCCTGGGAGAACTATACCTATATGCTCCAGGCCGCGCCCTGGATGCGGTATTTCGGCAACACCTTCTTTATCTCCGCGCTGACTATAGCCGGCCAGCTGATAACCTGCAGCATGGCGGCCTACGCCTTCGCCCGACTTCGCTTTAAGGGGCGCAACCTTATCTTCCTGATATATCTTGGCACGATGATGATACCCTTCCAGGTAGTCATGATACCCCAGTTCAAGATAGTGAAGATACTGGGGCTGGTGAACACCCACTGGTCCCTGATAGTCCCCGGCATATTCAACGCCTTCGGGACGTTCCTCCTGCGCCAGTTCTTCCAGACTATCCCCAAGGAGCTTGAGGAGGCTGCCAAGATAGACGGGTGCGGGTACCCAAGGATATTCTGGGAGATAGTTATCAAGAACTCCAAGCCCGCCATAATAACCCTGGTGGTCTTCACCTTTATGAACACCTGGAACGACTTCCAGCGCCCGCTGATATTCCTGAACGACGACTCCCTCTGGACCCTCTCAATGGGCCTTGCCAAGTTCCAGGGCACATATGTGACCCAGTGGAACCAGATGATGGCAGGGGCGCTGATAACCATGGTGCCTGTGCTGGTGCTGTATATCTTCGCACAGAAGTACTTCGTGCAGGGAATAGTCATGAGCGGCCTGAAAGAGTAAACTATTATATTTTAGAAAGGAGCAATAAATCATGAAAATACCTCAGGACTATTTAGAGCGGGTATACGCAGGGTGGCTTGGAAAGGTCATCGGCATCAGGCTCGGCGCGCCCATCGAGGGCTGGTCCTATGAGATGATAAAGAACACCTTCGGGGAGCTTAACGGCTATCCCGCAAGCTACAAAAACTTCGCGGCGGACGACGACAGCAACGGCCCCCTGTTCTTCATCCGCGCCCTTGAGGACTGCGAGGACATAGAAAAGTTCGACGCCGGGGACGTTGCCAACGCCCTGTTGAACTACGCCCCCTTCGAGCACGGCTTTTTCTGGTGGGGCGGCTACGGCGTCTCCACCGAGCACACGGCATATCTCAACCTGAGAAACGGCATTCCCGCCCCGAGAAGCGGCAGTATTGAGCAGAACGGCTCCACCATGGCCGAGCAGATTGGCGGGCAGATATTCATAGACCCCTGGGGCCTTGTAGCCCCCGGTAACCCGGAGCTTGCGGCAAAGCTTGCGGAGAAGGCCGCAAGCGTCACCCATGGGGGCAACGGCGTGTACGGCGGCGTATTTATCGCCTGCTGTGTGAGCCTGGCCTTTGTGGAGAAGGATATCCGCACGGTGATGGAGAAGGCCCTCGGGTACATCCCCGCCGGCTGCGAGTATACAAGGGTAGTCAGGGCAGTTATGGACTTCTACGACAAAAACCCCGGCGACTGGCGGGCATGCTTTGACTTCCTCCACGATAACTTCGGCTACGACAAATACCCCGGCAACTGCCATATCATCCCCAACGCCGGAGTTATCGCCCTCGCCCTGCTCTATGGCAATGGCAGCTATTCCGACACCATAAATATCTGCAATATGTGCGGCTGGGACACGGATTGCAACGTGGGCAATGCCGGGTGCATAATGGGCGTGCTCGTGGGCATTGAGGGCATAGACTATGAGAAATACGCCGCGCCTATCAACGACTTCCTGGCCTCTTCAAGCGTTATCGGCTCCCTGAACGTGACCGACCTGCCCTTTGGAGCCAGCTATTTTGCAAAGCTCGGCTACATGCTGGCAGGGGAGGAGCCTCCAAAGGAGTGGCAGGGTATACTTAACGGCCGCATAGACAGCTGCCACTTTGAGTACCCCACAAGCACCCACGCCATAAGGGGCAGGAGCCAGAGCCGTTTCCACATAATGAACACCGGCGAGCAGGCCCATACCGGCTCCCGCTCCCTGAAGATAACCGTCTTCAACGGCAGGCCCGGCACCGAGCACTATTTCTATAAACAGACCTATTACGGCCCGGAGGACTTCGACGATTCAAGATACGACCCCTTCTTCTCGCCCTTATGCTATCCCGGGCAGACGGTGCATATGAGCGTCCTGCTGAAACAGGGCGGGAACGGCGTTGAGGTCTTCGCCCAGCCCTATGTGAAGCTGGGGATAAGCGGGGAGATTCTCCGGGGGGATAAGGTCAGCGCCGCCGAGCCCGGCTGGAAGGAGCTCTCTCTTGCCATACCCGCCGGGCTTTCAGACAGGGTGGACGAGACCGGCGTGATACTCTCCTGCACGGCAAAGGGCTTTGCCATGGACCCCATCACGGCCTATCTTGACGACCTCTACTATGACGGGCAGCCTGACTATAAAATTGACTTTAACAAAGAGACCATGGCCGTCTGGCACAACCTCCATCAGGACGTGCACCAGTTTGCCCGGCTCAAGGGGCACACCTATCTTGAGGACGGCTGGCTGAGCCTGTCCTGCGGGGACTTCGGCGAGATGTACACCGGGCACTATAACTGGACGGACTGCAGCTTTGAGGGGACCATAAAGCCCATGACCGGCAGTGAATGTTTCCTGAATGTCCGGGTCCAGGGGGCAATGCGCTCCTACGCGGCGGGCTTCTCAAATGGGCGGCTGGTGCTGGACAAGAACCTCTATGGGTACGGCACCCTCTGCGATACTGAGTTTGCCGTTGAGCCCGGAAAAGAGTACAGGCTGAAGGTCACCGCGCGGGGGGACACTCTTGAGGTATATGTGGACGGCGTGAAGCTTTTGGAGCACCGTGACACGGAGCGTCCCCTGCTCACCGGCTCTGTGGGAGTGTCCGTGCGGGGTGGCAGCCACTGTCTCTATAGGGACCTGTCCGTAAGGGGGCATGATTAACGCATGAAGAAGGTTCTTGTGATAGGCAGCCTTAACTGTGACTATGTGATAAATGTGCAGAAAATGCCTAAGATAGGGGAGACCCTAATCTGCGACGGCTTTGAGATGATACCCGGCGGCAAGGGGGCAAATCAGGCCTATGCCCTGGGAAAGCTGGGCGGGGCTGTAACAATGCTGGGGGCTGTCGGGGACGACGGCCCGGGCTCAATGCTCCGGGAGAATCTCCGGGGAGTGGGCGTTGACGTGTCCCGGCTGAAAAGCGTTAAGGGCGAGAGCACTGGCACGGCTTTCATCACCGTGGACAGCTCCGGAGGCAACAGCATAATTGTTGTGCAGGGGGCAAACAGTACGGTGGACGTGCCGTACATCAAGGAAAACGACGATATTCTTGCGGCCTCGGATATAGTGCTGCTCCAGATGGAGATACCTATGGAGACCGTAGTGTACTCGGCGAAAAGGGCAAAGGAGCTGGGCAGGACAGTGATACTGGACCCGGCCCCCGCCCGCTCGGACATCCCCCCAGAGCTCTATAAATGCGTGGACTATATCAAGCCCAATGAGGTGGAGCTGGGTATGCTTATCGGTGACAGCCAGGCGGAGAGCCATCTTGAGGAATCCGCCTCTGTCCTTCAGGCCAGGGGCGTTAGGAACGTGGTCGTCACTCTTGGCAGCAAGGGGGCGTTCCTGCTGGATGACAGTGGCGGCACCTGCTCGCTCCCCGCAAACGGCACTATGAAAGCTGTGGACACCACCGCCGCCGGGGACAGCTTCACCGCTGCCCTGGCCTATGGGCTCGCGGAGGGCCGGGGCCTTCATGAGGCCCTGGAGCTCGCCATATGCGTTTCGGGTATTGTGGTGACCCGCAAGGGGGCACAGACCTCTATCCCGGATATGGAAGAAGTACGGCGCGAACAGAAAAGATAGATAAAATATCAGGCCGGCCGCAGGTAAAACTACGGCCGGCCGTTTTTATGCCTATTTATGCTACACGCTTTTGCGCCGGACCAGCTGAGTGCGTATCTCCACCTTCATGGATACCGGCTCGCTGCCCTCGAGCATTTCCGCCAGCCGGCGCACGGCAGTCTCGCCCATTGAGTGCGCGGGGACCCGGACGGTGGTTAGGGGAGGGTCCATGTATTCGCATATGGGGAGGTCGTCGAAGCCCACCACGGCTACGTCCTCAGGAACACGGTAGCCTGCCTCCCTGAGGGCGGCGACAGCGCCGATGGCTATGAGGTCGTTGTCCGCAAAGTAGCACTTGGCAATTTCCTCACCGCCGTCAAGGAGGGCCTTCATGTCTGCATAGGCCCCCTCCTGAGAGGGCGTCAGCAGGTGCACAAGGGATTTGGAGGTAGACATGCCCCCGGCGCGTATTGCCTTATAGAAGCCGTCGGCGCGCTCCTCAAAGTTGCTTATGGGGTAGGAGGAGCGGAGATACCCCGGCTGGGTACGGCGCTTGGAGATAAGATAGCTTGTGGCCTGGAACGCCCCCTGGATGTTATTGATGAGCACATAGTTATAGTCATGGGCCTCAAAGTAAGCGTCCAGCACCAGCAGCGGCGCGCTCAGCCTGGAGAAGCGGGAGAGGCCCGGCGCGTCCAGCTCAGTGGCCAGCAGTATTATTCCCTGAAAGCCCGATGACTCCAGTGTGTAGAGCTGGTCCGGGAAATCCTCGTCATCATAGAGATAGCGTATCACCAAATCATACCGGGCTTTCTTGCAGCCCACGCTGACCCCGCTTATAAGGTCGGCAAAGAACGGCGTATCGCCGACCACAGCGCCGTTGCGCCTATACACCGCCAGGCAGAGCTGCCCCTGCAGCCCCTCCCGGGAAACGGCCTTTTTTGAGAAATCATACCCCATTTCGCGGGCGGCCTCTATCACCCGGCGGCGGGTGGCAGTGCTGACCCCCGGCTTATTATTAAGCGCCATGGACACCGCCGCCGGGGAGAGGCCCAGCCTTGCCGCAAGCTCCTTTGCTGTTATCGCCATAAATCTCACCTCTCAGGAAAGTGTAGCAGATTAAGTAAATTAAGTCAAGAAAAGCTTAATTTTTTCTGCCAATTAAGCTTGCGTTCTGGTATACTTAGGCATAGGAAAGCCGGCGGGAGAGCCGGGGAGAAAAGCTAAGGAGGAACATATGGCAAATATCAGAATAGGCTTCGCCCCCACCCGGCGGAGCATTTTCAGCGCCCCGGACGCGGTGAAGTACCGGGGGCTGACGGCAGAGCGCCTTAAAGAGCTGGGCGTGGAGTTCGTGGACATCGACGACATCAATGGGGAGGGCCTGCTCTACAGCGAGGACGACCGGCTGAAGGTTCTGGAAAAGTTCAGGGCGGCGGGGGTGGACGGCCTGTTCCTGCCCCACTGCAACTTCGGCACAGAGTACGTCTGTGCCCGGCTGGCAAAAGATTTGAACGTCCCGGTACTTCTCTGGGGACCCCTGGACGAGCGCCCTGAGCCTGACGGCACGCGCCTCAGAGACACCCAGTGCGGGCTGTTCGCCACGGGAAAGGTGCTTAGGCGCTTTCAAGTTCCATTTACATACATGACTAACTGCCGCCTGAGCGACCCGGTGTTCGAGCGAGGCGTCAAAGACTTTTTGGCCGTGTGCAATGTGGTGAAAACCTTCCGTAATATCAAGATATTGCAGATTGGCCCCCGGCCCTTCGACTTCTGGTCCACCATGTGCAATGAGGGCGAGCTGCTGGAAAAGTTCAATATCCAGCTGGCGCCCATCCCCCTGCCGGAGCTGACCACAGAGGTCAAAAAGGCTGTTACTGATGGGGTCGAGGTGCAGGCCACTATCGCCTACTGCCGGGAGCATATGGAGATAAACGTCACTGATGAACAGCTGACAAACGTGGCGGGCCTGGCAGTGGCTATGGAACATCTTGTGAAAAAATATCACTGTAACGCTGCCGCCATCCAGTGCTGGAACGCCTTGCAGGGGGAGCTTGGCATAATGCCCTGCGCCGCCAACGCCCTGCTTAACGACAAGGGTATCCCGGTGGTGTGCGAGACGGACATCCACGGCGCAGTGACGGCCCTCCTGGCCGAGGCGGCCGCCAACGACGGCACCCGGGGCTTCTTCGCCGACTGGACCATCCGCCACCCGGACATCGAGAACGGCGAGCTTTTGCAGCACTGCGGCCCCTGGCCCCTCTCAGTGGCGGGATGTAAGCCCTGTATAACATACCCACTGGCCTTCGACTACCCCGGGGCCATCACCGCCGAGGCTAAGCACGGCGATTTGACCCTGTGCCGGTTCGACGGCGACAACGGCGAGTACAGCCTGCTCCTGGGCAGCGCCAAGGGCGTGGACGGTCCAAAGGGCATGGGCACATACCTCTGGGTCGAGGTGGAGAACATCAAGCGCCTGGAGGCAAAAATTGTGGAAGGGCCCTACATCCACCACTGCGTGGGCATACACAGGAATGTTGTGCCGGTGCTGTATGAGGCCTGCAAATATATGGGCATTAAGCCCGACCTGTACGATGAGAACGAGTCGGAAATCAAGGCATATCTGAGGGGAGAATGAACGTGAATCTGCATGATTTGGAGGTCCTCTCCTGGGACCTGCGGCAACAGACACTGGACATCATCATGGCCGGGGGAGGCGGGCATATCGGCGGGGATATGAGCCTTATGAACGCCCTTCTGGTGCTCTATGTGAACCACCTGAGCATAACCCCGGAAACTGTCAACGACCCGGACCGCGACCGCTTTGTGCTCTCAAAAGGCCACTCGATGGAGGCGTATTATGCCATACTCTGCCATAGGGGATTTCTGGATTTAGAGGACGTGACCGCAAAATTCTCCAAGTTTGGCTCACCCTATATCGGCCATCCAAATAACAATCTGCCGGGTATTGAGATGAACTCCGGCTCCCTGGGCCACGGCCTGCCGGTATGCGTGGGAATGGCTCTGGCCGGCAAAAGGAGCGGGAAAAGCTACCGGGTGTACACCATCATGGGTGACGGCGAGCTGGCCGAGGGCTCCGTCTGGGAGGGCGCAATGGCCGCGGGGCACTACAAGCTGGACAACCTCTGCGCGGTGGTGGACCGCAATAAATTACAGATATCCGGTCCCACCGAGGAGGTCATGAGCCACGAGCCTTTGAATGAACGCTTCGCCGCCTTTGGCTGGAATGTCATGGAGATAAACGGCGACAGCATTGCCCAGATGGACAGTGCCTATGCCCAGGCGAAAGAGGTTAAGGACAAACCTACCGTTATCATTTCCAACACAACAAAAGGCTATGGCTCCCCGCTGATGGAGAACAAGGCGGGCTGGCATCACCACCTGCCCACCCCGGAGGAGTACGAGCAAATCAAGCGGGACTTTGCCCAGAGAAAGGAGGCAGCCCAGAATGGCTAATACAATTCCCAACCGGCAGGCCATCTGCGAGACCCTCATGGCTCGTGCCGCCTGCGACCCGGACATTTTCGTGCTGTGCAGCGACAGCCGGGGAAGTGCGTCTCTCGCCCCATTCGCCGAGAAATTCCCGGAGCAGTTCGTGGAAGCAGGCATTGCCGAACAGAACCTTGTGAGCATTGCCGCCGGCCTCGCCGCCTGCGGGAAAAAGGCTTTTGCAGCGTCCCCGGCGTGCTTTCTCAGCACCCGCTCATACGAGCAGGCCAAGGTGGACTGCGCCTACTCGGGCACCAACGTGAAGCTCATCGGTATATCCGGAGGGGTGAGCTATGGTGCCCTGGGCATGAGCCACCACTCGGCACAAGATATTGCGGCCATGAGCGCCCTGCCCAACATGAGAGTGTACCTCCCCAGCGACCGCCACCAGACCAAACGCTTAATAGAGGCGCTTCTGGAGGACGAGAAGCCCGCCTATATCCGGGTGGGCCGCAACCCGGTGGAAGACATCTACTCTGACAATGACTGTCCCTTTGAGATAGACAAGGCGACTTGGCTGAAAGCCAGGGGACAGAAGGTGAAAGCTGCGCTGATTGCCTGTGGAGAGATGGTGCGCCCGGCGTTGGAGGCTGCTGAAATTCTTGAAAAGGACGGCCTTGCCGCCAGCGTTTTAGACATGTACTGCGTGAAGCCCCTGGACAGGGAGGCGGTCATTGAGGCAGCAAAATCAGCAGATATTGTTGTGACGATGGAGGAGCACTCACCATATGGGGGCCTGGGCAGCATGGTAGCCCAGGTGGTGGGCGGGCACTGCCCCCGCCGGGTGAAGTGCCTGGCCCTGCCGGACGCGCCTGTAATTACCGGCACATCATCTGAGGTCTTCGCCCACTATGGGCTGACCGGTGAGGGCATTGCCGCTGCAGTGGAGGGTATACTAAAGTGAAATATATTCTCAGTATCGACCAGAGCACCTCCGGGACAAAGGCCCTGCTTTTGGATGAAAACGGAGCGCTTTTAGGCCGTGCTGACCTGCCCCACGAGCAGAAAATAAACGAGCGGGGCTGGGTAAGCCACGACCCTATGGAAATCTACAGAAATACAATAAATGTCGTCAAAATATTGATTGATACACAGCGTATCAGCGTGTCGCAGATAGCTGCTCTCGGTATCAGCAACCAGCGGGAGACGGCGCTTATCTGGGACAGAAATACCGGCGAGCCCATCGCCGACGCCGTAGTGTGGCAGTGCGGCCGGGCCCAGCCCATCTGCGACCGACTGGAGGCCCATGCCGAAGCTGTCCGCAAAAAGACCGGCCTGCGGCTGTCCCCATACTTCCCGGCGGCCAAGTGGGCTTGGATTTTAGAGAACGCTCCGGACATATCCGGGCGGGATTTATGCGCTGGGACTATAGACAGCTGGCTTATCTTTAAGCTCACCGGCAATTTCAAAACCGACTATTCAAACGCCAGCCGCACCCAGCTTTTCAATATTAACACACTGAGCTGGGACGAAGATTTATGTAAATTATTCGGCGTAGCCTCAGATATGCTTCCAGAGGTCTGTATGAGCGACAGTCACTTCGGGAATACCGATATAGGCGGCGTTCTGCCAGAAAAGATACGCATATATGGCGTTTTGGGCGATTCTCACGGCGCGTTGTTCGGCCAGGGGTGCGTCAAGCCCGGCATGGGTAAGGCGACTTATGGTACAGGCTCTTCGGTTATGGTAAACATCGGGGAAAAGCCTGTTTTCAGCGGGAGAGGCCTGGTAACCTCTCTTGCGTGGGGCATGGGCGGCAGGGTCAGCTATGTGCTGGAGGGCAATATCAACTATACCGGCTCTGTTATAAAGTGGCTCACAGACGATGTAAAGCTGCTGGGCTCGTCAAAAGAGGCAGGAAAAATCGCCGCCGCTGCCGACCTGAATGACAGCACATATCTGGTACCAGCCTTCACCGGACTGGGCGCGCCCTATTGGAAGTCCGACGCCCGGGCGGTGATTTGCGGCATGGGACGCAGCACCGGGCGAGCGGAGATAGTCAAAGCGGCGGAGGAGAGCATTGGATTTCAGATTGCAGATATTGTCAATGCCATGGCACGCGAAGGCGTGGCCCTCACAGAGCTCCGGGCCGACGGCGGCCCTACCCGGGACAGCTATCTCATGCAGTTCCAGAGCGATATTCTGGGCATTCCGGTTGCCGTGCCGGAGCGTGAGGAGCTTTCGGGAATCGGCGCAGGGTACTGTGCGGGGATAGCCGCAGGTCTGTACGTGAATGACATATATTCTCAAATGAACTTTAAAGCATACATTCCCGAACAGAGCGGGGAATGGCGGGAAAGACGCCTGAACGGATGGAAAAACGCAATAGACATGCTGCTTTAACAGGAGGAAAAGCGCTATGAGAACTGTAGAGAAATGGGGTATGCTCGAGGTGAGCGCCCCGGGCAGGACCGAAGGAAACCCCTTTACCGACTATACCTGCACCGCCGTATTCAAGGGCAAAAACGAGACCGTTACCGTGGATGGGTTCTACGATGGCGGCGGCATATATAAGGCCCGCTTCATGCCCAGTTTTGAAGGAGAATACACCTATGAGATGTCCGGGACATTCGGCGAGCCTGCCGCCGGGGAGTTTACCGTGACCGCGCCCGGGGAGGGGAACCACGGCCCCATGCGGGTGGTGAATCAATTTCACTTTGCCTACGAGGACACAACGCCATACTACTCCGTGGGCACCACCTGCTACGCCTGGGCCCATCAGCCCGAGGAGATACATCAACAGACCCTCAAGGAGCTGGACCGGGGATATTTCAATAAAATGCGCTTCTGTGTGTTCCCCAAGCACTATATCCACAATTTCCGGGACCCGGAGACCTTTCCCTATGAGGGCACGCCAATGGATAACTCCGGGCTGAATGAAGAGACTTTTACCTATGAGATTGACACCTCCGGCAACCGCTGGGATTTTACCCGCTTCAACCCCGAGCACTTCCGGCGCATAGAGCGCTGCATTGCGGAGCTGATGGAGCGGGGCATAGAAGCTGATATCATCGTCATGCACCCATACGACCGCTGGGGCTTTAAGTCCATGACCGCCCAGCAGGACGACCTGTACTGGAAATACGCTATCGCCAGGTTTGCGGCGTACCGCAACGTGTGGTGGAGCCTTGCCAACGAGTATGACCTGCTGTTTGATAAGAAGCTTGAGGACTGGGAGCGCTATGCCGGGATAATCTGTGAGAAAGACCCGTATAACCACCTGAGGGGCATACATAACTGCATGGCCTTCTACGACCACTCAAGGCCGTGGATAACCCACTGCTCCCTTCAGCGGCAGGACCTGTACCGGCATGTGGAATACACCGACGAATACAGGACCCGCTGGGGTAAGCCCATAGTCTGGGATGAGATATCCTATGAGGGAAATATCGACATGGGCTGGGGCAATATCTCTGGCCAGGAGCTCACCAGGCGCTTCTGGGAGGCCTCCCTCAGGGGCGGCTACGCGGGCCATGGGGAGACGTTTATAGACGAGGAGAATGATATCCTCTGGTGGAGCCACGGCGGCCAGCTCCATGGGGAGAGTCCCGCGCGCATAAAATTCCTGCACAGGATTTTGTGCGAGACCCCCGGCTACGGCCTGAGGCGCGGCCAGGGGAGCTTCGATGAGACCGTAGGCGTTCCGGACGGCATAGACTTCCTGACCTTTGGCGCAGGCGCGGGCTATGAGATACACTACTACGGCTTCGGCAGGCCCAGCTTCCGAGACTTTGTGAAGCCCGAGGGCAGGTGGAAGGCGGAGATAATCGACACTTGGGAGATGACCGTCACCGACGGGGGAGTGCATGAGGGAAAATTCCGTATAAAGCTTCCGGGGAAAGAATACATGGCTGTACGGCTGATTAGGGTTGAGTAAACCCGGGGGAAATCCATCGCAGGCAGGAGGTTTTTCTGAAAACCGTAAAATAACCATGCAAATCTAAAAAATACCCTCTTGCTATTTCAGGCCGGCTGTGCTATTCTTGAGGAAACCAAATGAAAGGAAACAGAGGCTTATGTTGAAAATCACATTTATGGGCGCGGGCAGCACCGTCTTCGCCCGGAACGTAATCGGCGACTGCATGTGCAGCGAGACCCTCCGGGAGGCGGAGTTCGCCCTCTATGACATCGACGGCCAGCGCCTGCAGGAGAGCGCGGAGATACTTGGGGCTATGAACGAGACCCTGGGAGGCCGCAGCAAAATTACCACCTTCCTGGGGGTTGAGAACCGCAAGGAGGCTCTCAGGGGCGCAACCTTCGTTGTAAACGCCATCCAGGTGGGACTCTACGACCCCTGCACCATAATCGACTTCGAGGTGCCCAAGAAGTACGGTCTTCGCCAGACTATAGGCGATACCTTAGGCATAGGCGGCATTATGCGCGCCCTTCGCACAATCCCTGTAATGGACGATTTTGCCAAGGACATGGAGGAGGTCTGCCCCGACGCCTGGTTCCTCAACTACACGAACCCCATGGCAATGCTCTCAGGCTATATGCAGCGCTACACCGGCGTGAAGACCGTTGGCCTCTGCCACAGCGTGCAGGTCTGCTCCGAGGGCCTTTTAAAGAAGCTGGGGATGGAGGACAAGCTCGAGGGCAGGAAAGAGTTCATCGCGGGCATAAACCACATGGGCTGGCTCCTGGAGATAAAGGACAAGGACGGCAACGACCTGTATCCCGAGATACGCCGCCGGGCAAAGGAGAAGAACGCCTCAGAGAAGCACGACGACATGATACGCTTCGAGTACATAGACAAGTTCGGCTACTACTGCACCGAGTCCAGCGAGCATAACTCCGAGTACAATATGTTCTACATCAAGTCAAAATACCTCGAGCTTATCGACCGCTACAATATCCCCCTGGACGAGTACCCCCGCCGCTGCGTGAACCAGATAGAGGGCTGGGCCAAGGAGCGGGACCAGCTTAGGGAGAGCCATCAGCTGGACCATAAGCGCAGCCGCGAGTACGCGAGCTATATCATGGAGTCCATCATGACCGGCAATCCCTATAAGATAGGCGGCAACGTGCTGAACACCGGCGGGCTCATCGAGAACCTGCCCCATGACGCCTGTGTAGAGGTGCCCTGCCTTGTGGACGGCCGGGGCGTGAACCCCTGCCGGGTGGGCCGCCTGCCCGTCCAGTGCGCGGCCATGAACATGACGAACATCAACGTGCAGCTTCTGACTATCGAGGCCGCCGTCACTAAGAAGAAAGAGCATATCTACCAGGCCGCCATGCTGGACCCCCATACCGGCAGCGAGCTTGATATCGATACCATCATCAAGATGGTGGACGACCTTATCGCCACCCACGGCGACTGGCTCCCTAAGTACCACTAAGAGAAAAACCCCTGGATTTCCAGGGGTTTTACATTTATACAAGCTTACCCAGTATTGAGTGCCCGATAGTTCCCTCAGGCATAGGGATGCCGAAGTTATCAGCCACAGCAGCGCCTATCACAGCGAAGCACTTTTCTGTGTCCAGCTGACCGCCGCCGGCCATGCCGGGGGAGTACATCAGCAGCGGCACGCGCTCCCGGGTGTGGTCGGTGCCCTTAAAAGTGGGGTCGTTGCCATGGTCGGCGGTTATCATCAGCAGGTCGTCCTCCCGGAGCATTGGGAGGGCTATGCCAAGCTTTTCGTCGAAGCGCTCAAGCTCGGTGGCGTAGCCGTAGGGGTCCCGGCGGTGTCCCCAGAGGGCGTCGAAGTCCACAAGGTTCACAAAGCAGAGCCCGGTGAAGTCTGTGCCCAGGAGCTCTATCGTCTGCTCCATGCCGTGGACTGAGCTCTTGGAGCGGAAGGCCTTTGTCAGGCCCTCTCCGTCGAAGATATCATAGATTTTCCCCACGGATATCACATCCAGGCCCGCTTCTTTAAGGGCGTCCAGGCAGGTTTTGCCATAGGGCTTCAGCGCGTAGTCATGCCGGTTGGAGGTGCGCCTGAACTCCCCGCGCTTTCTGCCTACATACGGCCTTGCTATCACCCTGCCTACCCGCCACTCCTCACGCATGGTGAGCTCCCGGGCCAGCTCGCAGTAATGATACAGGGTCTCAAGGCCCATTGTCTCCTCATTGCCGCAAATCTGCAGCACGGAGTCAGCGGAGGTGTACACGATGAGATGTCCCTTCCCGATTTCCTCCTCACCCAGTTCCTCTAAAATCTCCGTGCCGCTGGCGCTCCTATTGCCGATTATCCTGCGCCCGGTGAGCCGCTCAAGCTCAGAGATGAGCTCAGGAGGGAAGCCGGTGCCTGTGAAAGTCTTGAATGGCGTGGTGATGTGCAGACCCATCATCTCCCAGTGGCCGGTCATGGTGTCCTTGCCGCTGCTTGCCTCCTCCAGGACCATGCGGTACCCGATAGGGTCGTCACAGGGGGAGAGCCCTTTAAGGTGCCGAAGATTACCAAGCCCCAGGCGGCGCAGGCTGGGTATGCTAAGCCCCGCCGTTTCGGCGATATGCCCAAGGGTATCGGCCCCCTCGTCGCCGAACTGTTCAGCGTCCGGCATGGCCCCAATCCCCAGGGAGTCTATGACGATTATAAATATCCGCTTATACTTTCTCATAACAAACGGCCTCAGGCAATCTCAAGGGCCAGCTTCATCATGTCGGTAAAGCTGTTCTGGCGCTCCTCGGCCGAGAGCGCCTCACCGGACTCAGGGCAGTCGGAGATAGTCAGAAGGCAGAGGGCTTTTTTGCCCGCCCTAGCGGCGTTCATATACAGGGCGGCGGCCTCCATCTCTACGGCCAGGATACCCATCTTCTGCCATTTCTTGAGGCTGTCCGCGTCGTCGGAGTAGAACACGTCCGAGGACAGGATATTCCCCGCAACAGTCTTTATCCCCAGGCGCTTGCCGGCCTCCGCCGCAGCCCTGGCAAGGTCAAAGTCGGCTATGGGCGCGAAGGTCCCGGGGAGGCCGAACTGATGGGCATAGTTTGAGTCGGTGCTGGCGCCCACGCCGATAACCACGTCCCGAAGGCCCGCGCGCTCGTTCAGGGTGCCGGCGGAGCCGATTCGGATTATCTTCTCCACGCCGTAAAAGTTGAAGAGCTCATAGGTATAGATTCCCACAGAGGGCATACCCATGCCGCCGCCCATGACTGTGACCTGTTTACCGTTATAGCTGCCGGTATAGCAGAGCATATTGCGCACAGTGCTAACGCAAACCGCGTCCGTGAGGAAATTCTCGGCTATGAACTTGGCCCTAAGGGGGTCGCCGGGCATGAGTACGGTCTTTGCGATTTTATCTGGGGTCGCGGCGTTATGGGGGGTAGGGGTTAGGTTTGGCATAGTGATTTCTCCTTTGGCAATTTTTTATACATAATCTTACCATATTTTAATATTTTAAGCAAGACAAATTTATCCCCCCAGGGCAGAACACACCTATACACCTATAAGAAGTCACGTTTTCACTTTTTGGCTGCATATTTTTCAAAAAATTTTTTAAAAATATGAAATTTCTCTTTTTTGTACAGTCTATAGAAGAGAGCAGGAAGTATGTTAATGTGTTTTATCATATTGCACAAATGACAAAAAGCTGGTACAATATACTTAACAGTAATCAACCAGGCCAGCGCGCCGGAAATGGAGTGACTAAAATGAGCGTTCTTAAAGCTGAAAACGTGACCTATGTATACCAGAGCAAATACCAGCAGGTGAAGGCCCTCGACGAGGTGACCTGTGACTTTGAGGCGGGGAAGTTCTACGCGATAGTGGGGCAGTCCGGTTCGGGCAAGACCACGCTCCTGTCCATGCTTGCGGGCCTTGGCAGCCCCAATGAGGGAGAGGTCATAGCCAACGGCCAGTCCGTGAAGGATTTCGGCAGCGAGCGCCACCGCCGGGAGAATGTGTCCGTGATATATCAGGCCTTTAACCTGTTTCCGAGCCTTAACATTTTGGAAAACGTCATGTACCCGATGATGATACAGAAGTCCCAGGCCGGCAGGGCTAAGGCCCGGGCAAAGGAGCTTCTGGCTGCAGTGGGCCTGGAGGACGTGGACACCCGCAAGCTCCCCGCAATGCTCTCCGGCGGGCAGCAGCAGCGCGTGGCGATAGCGAGGGCCCTTGCAAGCTCCAGCCCTGTGATACTGGCCGACGAGCCCACGGGCAACCTGGACTCTGAGAACGGCCAGATGGTGATAGATTTGCTGAAGCGCCTTGCGAAGGACGAGGACCGCTGCATAATCGTAGTCACCCACGACCAGGGCATTGCCGCCCAGGCCGACGTTATCTACCGCATGAAGGACGGCAGGCTCAGCGAGGATGAGAGGGCCGGCTGACTTTCAATAATATTTTAGCAGAAGACCGCCATGCAGACAGTGGCAAGCACCATCAGGCAGAGGCCCAGGAGGGACTTCCGGGTAAGCTTCTCTCCAAACACTATGTACGAGAACAGCACCGTCACCACAATGCTCAGCTTGTCAATTGGGACGACTATGCTCACAATGCCGTTCTGTATGGCGTAGTAGTAGCACAGCCAGGAACAGCCTGTAGCAAGGCCTGAGAGCCCGATGAAAAGGAGTTCCTTCCGGTCTATGCTTCTGAGCTCTGAGGCCTCGCCCTTGATGAACACCATTGCCCAGGCCATTATAAGCACTACACCGGTGCGAAGCGCCGTAGCCAGATTCGACTCCACGCCGCTTATGCCTGCCTTTGCAAGTATGGAGGTCAGCGCCGCGAACACTGCCGAGAGCACAGCGTACGCCATCCATCCCGAGCGGGCCTCCTTAGTCTCGCCGGCTTTTTTCTCTACCATCAGGAAGATTCCTGCACCCAGGACCGCTGTGCACAGAAGCTTCAGCGCAAGGCCGCCGGTCTCTCCAAAGCATATTATCGCCAGTAGGACCGAAAGTATGGTGCTGGATTTATCGATGGGCGCCACCCTGTTCACGTCCCCCAGCGAGAGGGCCTTGAAGTAGCACAGCCAAGAGGCCCCTGTGGCAAGGCCGGACAGCACCAGGAACAAAAGGGACCGGGGCGCTATCTCGGTCATGCCCCCCTGCGAGCCCGCAATGAACACCATCACCCAGGAGAATATCAGCACCACTATGGTCCTGAGGGCCGTGGCCGCGTCGGAGCCCGTCTTCTTTATCCCGCATTTTGCCAGTATGGCCGTGAGCCCCGCAAACAGCGCCGACCCCGCGGCAGCAGCTATCCACATGCTGATTCCCCCTACGAGAAATTTTCAATATAATATTTTGAATACTTCTTGGTCTCTGCCTCAAGCTCATCAAAGCCCATAGTCTCACAGAGCGTGGGCTCGCCGCTGAACATGTCCACGCCCAGCCCCAGCCGGTTTCCCTCTATGTCGAAGCCCATGGCCGAGAGTATTGTGGGGAACATGTCAAGGGCTGTAAAATCCCGGTTTACAGTGCTGCCCGAGGGCTCCTTCGCGCTGTTTATAAAGCAGTTGTACACAGTGCGGTCATAGTAATCCTCAACGCTCTCCACCAGGAAAGTGTCCATGCGGGGATGGTCGCCGGAAATTATAATTACGCTGTCCTCATAGAAATCCTGTTCCCCGCACCAGCTGAGAAAATCCATCAGCTGCCTGTCCGCGCAGGCCACGATATTTGCCGTGGGCACCTCATACTCGTTTTTGCACAGGCTGCACACATAGCCGCCCACATAGTGGGTGTCAACGGTGAGCATGGTGAAGTTGAAGGGCTCCCCGGAACCCGCAAGCTCCGTGAGCTCGTCCTTCGCTATCTCATAGAGATACAGGTCCTCATACCCCCACCACACGAAGTAGTTCCTGGGGATATACTCCCGGTTCTGGGCAGTGTACAGGTCAAATATTTGATAGTTCCCGTGCTGCTCAAAATAGCTCCTTCTCCCGGCAAAGTCCGAATTGGAGCCGCATAGGAACTCATTTTTATACCCCTTGGACTCGAGCACGTCCCCCAGAGTTGTGAGTCCCCCGGCGAACTCCTCCCATTTGCCCATGGAGTTGCGCTCTGTGGGGAAGGAGTACGGCACCCCGGAGGTAGTGGCCAGAAGCGCGCCCATGGTCCAGGTGGTGCCGTTTATGGCGTGAAAGCCCCCAAGCTTATCCGAGCTTGAGAAGCTGATATTCGCGTTTGCAAGCTCCGTAAGGCCGGGGATATAATTCACATCCGGCTGGGCCCCGCCCGAGGCGGTGTCGGCATAGACCGTCTCCATGCTCTCAAGGTAAATATAAATGAGATTTTTTCCCTCGCCGGTAATGCTCACATCCAGCGGGTCAACATAGTTCTCCTCATAAAGGTTTGAGGGAGACATGCGGAGCTGTACATATTCTATCACCTTAAATGTCCGCTCGGTGAACAGCAGTGCCATCACAAGGGAGACCGCCCCCGCGCACATGAGCACTCTCCGGGAGAGCCTCAGGATATCCATGTCTCCCCGCTTCTCGGAGTGGTACACCACCGTATATCTCCGCTGGAAAAAGAGCACCGCCGTGATGGCTGCAAAGTATAGAATCAGCAGCGTTATCTGTGTGCCGCTGGCGTGTATGCACTGGGCCACCATGTCCATGTTCGAGCCCTTCAGAGGGGTAGTGAGGGTATATATAAGCTCGCCGAACTGTATGCGGAGAGTCCTGTCCATCCAGCCCACAGCCGCATACACCACAGCCCCCAGGGTGAACAAAAGGCCCATAAGTATAAGCCCCAGGTTACGGGCCCAGACGCGTTTCTTTATACCCGCCGGCCTCCTTGCTATCTCAAAACGCTCCATTTCCCAATCACCGCTCCCCTTTAAATACCTTTATGCCCTTAAATACAAAGTATATCACATCTCCCACTTGCAGTCAACAAATCATAATGCTATAATATGCCGGAGGATATTATTTGAGTAAGGGGCGTTTGAGCATATGAAAGGGAGAAACTTCCGCAGCCAGAGCATATTGCTGGTGACGGTGCTGGCACTGTCTTTGTCAATATGGCTGATAAACTGGGCCCGCACGCCGGAGCTGAACCCCGAGAGCTTCCCGGGGGACGGACAGGCTGTTGAGAGGGAGAACTGGCAGATGTACGGCTATGAGGAAAAGGGAAAATTCCTCAAGGCGGGGAGCGAAGGCTCATATATACTGCTGAGAGGCTTTCGCGGAAAAATCCAGTCGGTGTCAGTGAGGGTCAATTCCCAGCTGCCCTCCGGCACCATCCTCACCCTCCACTACCCGGACGCCTCCGGAGGGCTGAGCCCGGACAGGATGGAGGAGGCCGAGGCCAGCGAGGGCATGACGGAGTATCTGTTCACAATGCCCCCAAAGGAGTACAGCTTCTTGCGCCTTGGCATACCGGCAGATTTTGTGCCGGGGGAGATACTGGTCTCCCCAAGCCCCCTGAACGCCGCTACCCACGTTATCCCGCCCTTTAGAATCAGGGATTTTGCAATACCGTTCTTCATACTGCTTGCTCTGGGCGAGCTGATACTGCATATTTGGCCCCGGCTCTCTGAAAAGCTCCGGGCGCTGATAAAGGCCCGTAAGTCCCTGGGCATTGGCTTTTTGAAGCTTCTGGGGGCAGGCGTTATCCTCGCGCTGGCTGCCTGGCCGCTGTGCAGCTTTCGGGGAATACCCTATACCTGGCAGCACGCAGCCTTCTTTCTGCTGCTGGGCGCAATGATATATGGGCTCTGGCTTTTTAGAAATCATGCGGCTGAGCACCCCCAGAGGGTCTTTGCCCTGGTATGCCTTGGAATTGGGCTCATGTTCATAGCGGCCTCGCCCCTAACGTCCTATATCCCCGGGGACGGCGGCATACATTACCGCCACGCCCTCTCCCTCTCCTACGGCGGACAGGCCTATATCACCAAGGCCGAGCGCAGCCTTATGGGGCTGATAGAATTTCCGGTCTACTCAAGCAACTCATATAATGGGATATACTTCGACCATATGCGGGCCCATGTCTCAAAGGGTGCGCTGTATATAATGGAGGAGAGCCCCCTGAGCTATCCGTCGCCCCTGTACCTGCCGGGGGCTTTCGGCCTGTGGCTCGGGCGCTTCTTCGGTATGCATTTCGTTGTGGGCTATGCCCTGGGCCGGGCCGTGAACCTTTTGGCCTATGCCCTCATAGTCTGCCTTGCAATAAAGCTTGCCCGGCGGGGGAGGGTGCTGCTCTGTGTCGTGAGCCTTCTGCCCTCGGCACTGTTCCAGGCCTCCACCTACAGCCCGGGGGGCATTGCCATGGCCCTGGCAATGCTGTGTACAGTCTTACTGTTCAGGCGGCCCGAGGGGGAGAGGGACACCCGCTCCATACTCATAAAGTCCGGGCTCATAGCCGCCATAGTCCTGGCCGCGTTTATGACCCCGGCCGCGGCTCTGGGCGGAAAGCTCCCTGTAACGGCAGGGGACCAGGTATCAAATATTCTCTCGAACCCTCTGGGAGCAGTGAAAATGTTCGCAAGATTCATACTCAAGGACCTCTTAGGCTCCGGCTTCATGACAGAGCTGGGGAACCTCTCAACCCTCACAGCGCGCGTACCGGGGGCCATGCTGTTCCTTGCCGCCCTGGGCATAACGGCCCTCACTGAGCCTGAGGAGGAGCCGCTGAAGGTCTCCGTCCCTCTGAGGGCAGGATTGTTTGCCGGGCTCTGCTTCTGTGTCGGAGTCATCATCCTTTGTACATACCTCATATGCACCCCCGCCGGGCAGACGTGGATAACCGGTTTCCAGGGGCGCTGGCTGCTGCCGGTGCTGTTCCCGCTGCTGTACCTTCTGCGCCTGCCTCAAATAAAAAGCACCTTCCACAGGGGAAGGTACCTTTACGTTATGATAAGCCCGGCCCTGCTGCTCACGGTTATGCAGCTCTGGCGCATTCTCAGGTGCTTCAGATAGGCTTAGAACTGGAAGTAGGCAAAGTCCTGGGGGTCGTACCCGCTGCCGTATGAGCCGAAGATAATTATGGCGCAGATAAGGCAGAAGTACACACAGTACCGGAGCACGACCCCACGGTTTAGCCTTTCGCCCAGGCGCTTCTCACAGACGAACCAATCCGCCGCAAGAGTCCCCGCAGAGAACAGCCCCGCCATGCACAGGGCCCGCGTACCAAGCCCCAGCCCGCCCCCGGCTGAGAAGAGCCCCGAGAGCCCCAGCTCCGGCAGATGTGCAAGCCAGCCGAATATGCTGGAATAGACCGCTGCAGCGTCGGAGAAGGAGTTGGCCCTGAACAGCACCCAGGCAAGGCAGGTGAGGGAGAAGGTGATAACCACCCTTATGGCCGTCAGCCACCAGGCCTTCTCCGGCACATGCAGAAGCTTAAATACCCTGTCCCTTACAGGCCTCAGGAGAATCGAGACCGCCTGGTACAGGCCGTTCAACAGCCCCCAGGCCACAAACGTCAGGGCGGCGCCGTGCCATAGCCCGCTGACGGCAAATACGATAAGCAGGTTCAATATGCGCCGCCATTTCCCGCACCGGCTCCCGCCCAGGGGGAAATAGAGATAGTCCTTGAACCACGAGGACAGGGAGATATGCCAGCGCCGCCAGAAGTCCTGTATGGACGTGGCAAGATACGGGCAGTGGAAGTTCTCCATCAGCTCAAAGCCCAGCATTTTGGCAGAGCCCCGGGCAATGTCAGAGTAAGCCGAGAAATCACAGAAAATCTGTATGGCAAAGGCCCCGGTCGCCAGCGCCAGCTGGGGGCCGTTATGCTCTGAGGGGGCGTCATATACGGTGTTGACAATGACCGCCAGGTTGTCTGCCAGCACCACCTTTTTGAACATGCCCCAGAGCACCGGCATCACCCCCGCCCGGATATTCTCAAAGTCAAACTCATGCACCTCTTTAAGCTGGTGCAGAATATTCCCCGAGCGCTCAATGGGCCCTGCCACAAGCTGGGGGAAGAAGGAGACAAACAGGGCGTAGTCCGCAAAATTCCTCTCGGCGGGCACGTCCTTTCTGTACACATCCATAGTGTACCCCAAAGCCTGGAAGGTGTAAAAGGAGATACCCACCGGCAGCAGCACGTCCAGAAGGGGGGCAGACGTCCCCAGCCCCAATAACCCCGACACCCTGGTAAACAGGCTTGACGCGAAGTTATAATACTTGAAAAAGAACAGTATTGAGAGATTAGCCCCAAAGCTCAGCGCCAGCCACAGCTTTCTCTTGCCCCAGACCGCCCCCGATACCAGCAGCCCGCAGGCATAGGTTATCACCGTGGACAGCAGCATTAACAGGGCGTACTTCGGGTTCCAGCACATATAAAAATAGTAGCTGGAAATAAGCAAAAGATAATTTCTGCACCGATGTGGGATAATATAATATAAAAATATATTTAATATCAAAAATATAATATACTGGAGGGAGTTAAAATTCAATTTTCACCCTCCTTATCATCTTTATCAGCCGTAGCGTTGGCGGCAGTCGAGTCGTTTTTATAATTGGGCTCAGAGGCAAGCGTGCCCTCAAGCCGGTCGTGAAAAATCTCCCCACGGCTCTGCCAGAGCTCCTTATCATGGGCGGCGGCAGGGGAGGCCCACTGGTTTATGCGGGCCCCGAGAGCCTTTGAGAACTTCTCAGCCCCCCGGCAGTTCAGGTGAAAGCTGTCAAAAAAGTCTGTCTGTAAGTCAAAGCCGAAGGAGTCAAACTCCCGGTTAAAGTCAACCAGCTCAACCCCCAGCCCATGTAAGTCCTTCTCTATCCGCTCCCGCCACACATCGGGCAGGCGGCCCACTGAGGGGGTGATATAGAACACCGGCCGTATGCCCCGCTCCTGGCAGAAATCCAGTATCTTTCCCGCAAACTCCAAATTCTCGTCATAGGCCCCATTGTCAAGCTCCTCAGAGACATTCCGCTCCGTGAACTCATCCAGGGGGCATATCTCCTCAAGATAGGTGTACCCGCAGAGAGGGTCGGCCCCCTGAGGCTTCAAATCGCTCAGCCCCGCCTCAGTCCAGCGGCCGTGATAGGCATAGAGGGGCCATAAAAGGCCAATTAGCGTGTCCCCCTCAGTATAGTCCAAAGTGGGCCTGAGCCTGTTTTCGGTCCAGGGCATGAAGGTGAGGTTGGGCTTTATATCAGTATTTGCTGAGTATTCACTCTCAAAAATAAAGCCGGTACACTCGATAAAAACGGTGCCCGGCGATTGGGTTTTGCAGCATTCCCGCAAGTAATAGTATGTGATGGACATAGGCTGGCGGGGCCCTGCCATTACATAGGAGGTAACGCCCGATTCCTCATACAGCACCCCGGGCACAACGTCACAATATGCCAGGGACGAGCCCATAAACAGCACGTCCACAGTATTTGGCTCCTCCTCAAGGTACATCGCCCATGTGGCGCCGTAGTCCTGGCGCTTGGGCGTGAGCACCCGAGCCGCCCCAACGCAAAAAAGCCCCAGGGCCAGCAGGAGGCACAGGAACCCGGCAAGCTCGGCTTTGGGGCTTATTTTTTTGTTATCTCTATTACTGCCAAAGATGTGATTTTTCATGGGGAAATTATACCATAGCCGGGTGAGGATGTCAAGAGCGGGCGGGCTCGGCCTTCTGAACGCACAGCGCCAGCACCACCGCGGCTATGGCCCCGCTGAGCTTCCCGGCGATAAGCGCGCCCAGCAGCTCCGGCTCCGTGCTAATCACAAAGCCCATATGCGCGGCAAGCAGGCTCGTCCCGCTGACTAAAAACGCCCCGGCGGCAACCTTCCCCCGGCTGTCCATATCCTTATACATGGAGAGCGTGGGCATAGCGCTCACCAGCCCCACCAGCATACCGGTAAGGCTCTGGGGCTTCATCCCAAGCTTCTCTCCCAGCCACGCGAAAGGCCTCACCAGAAGCCGCCGCAAGAGCTCAGCCGCCGGCAAGCTGCCCAGCATGACCACCCCGATAGAGGCTACGACCGCCATGGCCTCGCTTATCGGGGCCATCCCCGGAAGTATGGAGAAGCCGGTCATGCTTTCAACTGCCGCCAGCGCAAGGCCGATTGTGACCACCCAGCGTATGCCCTCAGCCAGTATGCAGAACCCCTTTATCATCTTCCCCGGCGACAGCCTCAGCCCTATTAACAGCAGGAGCGCCAGGAGGAACACCGGTATGTTCTGGTGCAGGCAGCTGAGCGCCGGTATGCCCGCCAAAAGCCCGCCTACAACCAAGCCCACAGGCATAGCTGAGAGCCCCAGCATTATCCCCCGGGCAAAGGCCTCCCGGTCCGCTTTAGGTATCATGCCCATGCCCACAGGTATCGTAAAGACTATTGTGCAGCCGAATATAGCCGAGACAACTAAGCCCGCGTAGCTGCCAACAGCCGGGTCCTCGCATAGCTCCTTCGCCAGCTGATAGCCGCCCATGTCTATGGCCAGCAGGCTGCCGAACATAGCCGGGTCCACGCCGATGAGCTTATACAGCGGCACTATCACCCTGCCCAGGACGTCGGCCAGCACAGGGGAGAGGCATATCATCCCCGCCATGCTGAGGCCCATGGAGCCAAGGAGCATGAAGCCTGTCTCAAACTTGTCCCCATAGCCCCACTTATTTCCCCTCAGCCTGTCGAAGCCCCCAAGCAGGGCCCCGGCAGCCATAATTATCATCAATACTTCATTCATGCTTGTTTTATAAAATTGTTAGAACACAAAGTCTTTCTTCATCATATCCTCAATCTCGGGGATAGTCCGGGGGGTCATGGCTGAGAGGTTTTCACAGCCGTTTTCGGTAACAAGGCAGTTGTCTTCAAGCCTGAAGCCAATGCCGAACTCCTCGTGATATATGCCGATGTCCACGCAGAACACCATGTTTGGCGCAATGACCTCCGGGGCCTCTACAGCGTCGTGCACGTCATAGCCCACGTGATGGGCCCCGCCGTGCCACATATACCTGCCGATATTTTTCACATCGTCCAAAAGCCCAGCGTCCTTCATCAGCTCCGCGCAGTACCTATGGGACTCACCGTCCACATCGGCCATCTTCATGCCGGGCTTTATTATGCTGAACATATGGTTTGAAGTGTCCAGCGCCATTTCATATAGCTGTCTCTGCCGCTCACTGAACCTGCCGCTGCAGGGCCATCCCCTTGACACGTCGGTCATCATATGGTCGTGCCACGCGCCCACATCGTTTAGCACCATATCGCCGTCCAGGGCCTGGCCCTTATAGAAATAATAATGTATACAGAAATTGTTCTTCCCGGCTGAGATAATGGAGGGGAACCCGGGCCCCTGGGGACCATACTGGCCTATGGCATAGTCAAAGACTGCCTTGTACTGGTACTCGTACATCCCGGGCCTTGAGGCTTTCATCATTGATGTTATCCCCGCGCAGGTTATCTCCTCGGCCTTCCTCATGGCCTCCAGCTCACAGGGCTGCTTTATGGTGCGCAGCCTTCTTATAAGTATATTGGCGTTCTCAATGCTCATAAAGGGGTAATCCCTGTGCACGCGCTTTAGGAGCATATGGGCGGGCTCATCCCGGTCCTCGGGGGAGACCCTGAAAAGGTCCAAATATATGTGCCCATACCTGCCGCTTGTGGAGAGTTTATGTAAATCGGCCTCGAAGCCCTCCACAAAGGAGATATTTTCAATGCCGGAGATATCGGCGGCCTCCTGAGGCTTTATCCTCTCGCCGGTCCAGCGCTCGGCCATCATGTCCGGAGGGAGAATATATGCCTTCTCGGTCACGGAGCCGCCCGGTTCCTTGCAGGCGATAAAGGCCAGCTCCTGCTGGTCCAGGCCCGTGAGGTAGAGGAAGTTCCGGTTGGTGTAGAAGGGATAGAACTCATCGTTGGTCTTGCGCACCGGGGAGCCGGAGAACAGCACCAGCATGGAGCCCTCCTTCATCCCAGAATAGAGCCGCTCCCGGTTTCCCTTATAATATTCCTTGGTCATTTCATTATGCCTCCATAAAAATTATGTTAATTAGAAATTATCAAATACGAATTTACCGGACTCGCTCATGTCATTTTTGCTCCATGACTTATCCGGGCTTGTTCCGGGCTTCAGCGCCGCCGAGGTCTCGTCCTTGTCACAGAGGGACCAGTTGGCCCAGCTTATGCCCCGCTCACTCATAAAGTCTATCCAGCGCCGGGACTCATCCAAAAACACCCCGTCGCTCCCGTTCGCAGAGCTCGTGCCCCACTCAGTGACGAATATGGGCAGGCCGGACTTTATGGCCGAGTCCGCACGGTCCCGAAGCCACTGCCCATGGGTCCCGGCGTAGAAGTGGAGGGTATACATCAGGTTATCACCAGCTACCGGGTCGGCCGCCGCCAGATGTACGTCCTGGCTCCAGGTGCTGCTGCCAATGAGGATTATGCCCTTTTCAGACTGAGCCCTTATGGTCTTCACCAGCTCCTGCGCGTATGGCTTGACGTCCCCTGCCCAGGTGATGGAGCCGTTGGGCTCGTTGCATATTTCATAGAGCACGGCAGGCTCGTCTTTATAGCGCTCCGCTATTTCACTGAAAAAGGCTTTCGACTCATTTACATGGTCCATCGGATTGCCGTCGGAGAGGATATGCCAGTCAATGATAACGTACATGTCCTGCTTTATGGCAGCGTCTATAGCGGCTAGCGCCAGCTTCTTAACACTCTCCGGCTGGCTGAGATAACCGCCCTCGCCGGTGTACATTGCGACTCTGAAAAGATTTGCTCCGTACTCTGCGGTATTTTTGATTGACTGTTCGCCTGTGTACTGCCCGAACCATTGAATCCCCTGGCTGCTCATGCCGTGGAGGACGACAGGCTCGCCCTTCTCATTACAGAGCTGGGTCCCCTTCACCTGCAGCCAGCCGTTTTCGCTGACCCCGCCGTCCACTGCCGGACCTGGCGCAGGGGAGGGGTCTATAGGCGGCAGGCCGTCCATGCACTTTAGCGCCCGTATGACTATGGCGCAGGCCTCAGCCCGGGTGAGGCCCGACTTCGGCTTAAAGCGCCCCTTATCGTCCCCGGCGAATATTCCGCAGGAATACCCGGCCAGAACGCTCTCGTAGTACCTGCCGTCGAGCTGGGAAAAATCCGTCATCTTCGCGGAGTCGGTGTTATAGTCCCCGCGCTTATCGGGCAGAAGCGCGCGCATAAGTATCTTTGCGGCAAGCTGCCTTACGATTGGCTTTTCAAATTTCTCGCCGGTGGGCGGTATTTCGTCCCAGTCGTACCAGCCGCGGCTAAGCCCCGCCGACATAAAGGGCGCGGCCCAGTGCCCGGAGACGGCGGGTTTGTCCGTTATCCCCGCACAGCGGGCCACGATAGTGACAAACTGAGCGGCAGTGATTGTATCTCCGGGATGGAATTTGCCGTCGCCGCAGCCGCTTATCAGGCCCCTCGCCGCCAGCTCGTTTACGTCGTCTGCATACCAGCTGCCGGGTTTAACGTCAGGGAAAGCGGCGGTATCGGCGATTGCAGAAGGGCAGGATAAAACTATCAGCGCCAGGGACATAACTGCGCTCAGAGCTTTTGTAAGAATATTTGTCATAAGCATGGCTCTCCTTTGTTTATTGCGGCTTCTATCATAGTACCGCGCGGCGGAGTTGTCAAGTGGCGGCAGAATTATTTTTCTTCCGCCTCTTGACTTTTCACATCAGTGGCAGTATGATTAGTTGTACAAATCATACTTTTCAAACGGGAGGAAACAGCTATGGGCAGACCGGCAGGAAAATACGCCTGGACAGTGACAGTGGGGGAGAAGGGGCAGATAGTCATACCGAAACAGGCCCGAGAGGTCTTCGGCATAAAGCCGGGGGACACACTGATTGTCCTTGGGGACGAGGAGCGGGGGCTTGCAATACCGCCAAAGGCGGAGTTCGCAAAATTTATCTCAGCCGTTTTCGAGACTGAGGCCGATAAATGAGGTGAGGGCATGAGAAAAGCTTATCTTGACAATCTGAGAGCGGGAACTGTCTGGCTGGTGGTTATATATCACGTCTGCTACCTCTATAACGGCGTGGGCATTCCAGGGGGAATACCCGGCTCGCCGAACATCCCGGCAATGGACACAGCCGCGAGTGTAGTATACCCTTGGTTCATGGTGCTGCTGTTCGTGATAGCGGGCATGAGCGCCCGGTACTCCCTTGTTAAGCGCTCAGCCCGGCAGTTTATCCGTGAGCGGGCGGTAAAGCTGCTTGTGCCGTCCACCTTGGGGCTGCTTGCCCTGCACTGGGTCACCGGTTATCTGAATATAAAGATGGGCGGGGGGCTCGAATACATACCTCCCGCCCTCATATACCCGATAGCCGCCCTCAGCGGCACCGGACCGCTATGGTTTATCCAAATGCTCTTTATCTTCTCCTGCCTGCTGGTGCTGATAAAGAAGCTGGACAAAAACGACCGGTTTTATAAGCTCTGCGGCAGGTGCGGGGTGACGGCAATCGCGCTGATGTTCCTGCCCATATTCCTGGGGGCCCAGGTGCTCAACCTGCCGGTGCTCACCATGTACCGCTTCGGTATCTACTTTGTCTCGTTTATAATAGGCTGCTTCGTGCTCTCCCACGAGAGCGCCCAGGAGAAGCTCCGGGAAAACTCCTCGACCCTTGTCGTTGCGGCCATAGGGTACGGGACAGCCTATCTTTTGCTTTTCCACGGCCAAAACTTCACCGAGCCCCAGTGCCTCAAAAGCCATTTGACTAACGTCTATCTGTGGGTCACGGTGCTGGCCGTTATCGGGTGCGGGAAGAGGTATCTCGACCGGGAGACGGCATTTACGAAGCTCATTGTCCCCTCAAGCTTTGGGGTGTATATACTTCACTATCCGGTGCTCCTTACGACAGGGTACCTGCTGTGCACATACTGCCGGTTCCCGGCTATAGTAAACTATCTGGTGACGCTTTTGGTGGGAGTGATAGTGACCCCGGCGTTGTACTGGGTTATTAGGCGGGTGCCGGTGCTGAGATGGCTGGTGCTGGGGGTCAGAGGTCGATAGACGCTATCTCCGGATAATTCGTCATGAGGGTCATGGTGTTCTCCGCGCTGAAATCCTTTGGGAAGGCCACTGTGAGGCTCACCTCTATGAAGGAGTTATCGTATATATTCATGTGGGTGGATATCACCCGGATGTTCATGCTTGTGAGGGCGCTGACTATCCGTTCCCGGGTATCGTCGCCCTTTTTCATGTGCAGGATGATTTTGCCGTCGTTGGAGCTGTTCAAAAGCCGGCGGTGCTTGTGGAAGAAGAACTGTATGCCGATAAGCAGCAGCGCGCTGCCAACCCCGAGGGCCCACATCCCCGCGCCTATGGCCATGCCGATGCCCAGGGTAGCCCATATGCCCGCCGAGGTAGTTACCCCGCTGATGCTCCGCTTGTTGTTGAGGATTATCCCCGCCCCAAGAAAGCCTATGCCTGTAACGACGCTGGCGGCTATGCGGGAGGCGTCAACAGACACGCCGTCGAGCTCTATCACGTCAAAGAAGCCGTACTTTGATATTACAACCATCAGGGCAGCGGCCATGGCTATTATCGTATGGGTGCGCACGCCCGCCATCTTTGACCGGGACTCGCGCTCATAGCCTATCACAAGCCCGCAAAGGGCGGCTATCAGTATGCGGAGAAGGTACTGGGCCTGTGTCAGTATGTATTCGCTCATATTCCGGGCCCCTTTCATGTGATGTGATATAACCATTGTATACCAAAGCGAGAGATATTTCAATATATTAATAGAGAACATACTTGACATTTCAGGGAAAAAGGGCTACTCTATACCTATGGGGCGAAAGCCCAAATCCAAAATAAAGCAGAGGTGAGCCGAGTGAACGTTCCACGAAGTAATGACAGCGCTGAACCCCGAGAACCAAGCTCAGGCTCGCCTGTCAGAATATACCCAATAATAAAAGCGGACTGAGTTCTGCGGGGACGGTGCTGTATGCTTCTCATTTCACTCTCAAATGAAGGAGGTACACACCGATGGAAAACAATGTGATAGTGGAGCAGGCGCGGGAGCTGGAGGGCCTGCTTGAGGAGAGAAAATTCAGCGGGGCCGGTGCCATTGTGAAGGACATGAACCCCGCCGACGCGGCGGTGCTCTTAGAGGAGCTGCCCGAGCAGAGAATGCCGATACTATTCCGGCTGCTGCCAAAGGAGCTTGCCGCCGACGCCTTCGCCTATATGTCCCCCGAGAGCCAGGAGGTGCTGGTCCGGGGCTTCAGCGACAGGGAGCTGGACGAGGTGATGGAGCAGCTCTTTCTTGATGACACGGTGGACATGATAGAGGAAATGCCTGCCAATGTGGTGAAAAAGATACTCCGGCATGTGGACAGCGAGACACGCCGCATGATAAACCAGGTGCTGAACTACCCCAGGGACAGCGCCGGGAGCATTATGACAATGGAGTATGTGGACCTGAAAAGGGGCATGACCGTTGAACAGGCCTTCGAGCGGATAAGAAGGACCGGGGTTGAGAAGGAGACCATCTACACCTGCTATGTCACAGACAGCAGAAGGAAGCTTCTGGGCATAGTGACGGTAAAGGACCTGCTGCTTGCAAGGAAAGATGAAGTCATAAAGAATATCATGGAGACGAATGTGAAGTTCGTCAGCACCCATACCGACCAGGAAGAGGCCGCAAGGGCTCTGAGCAAGTACGACTTCCTGGCTCTGCCGGTGGTGGACGCTGAGGGGCGGCTGGTGGGTATTGTCACCGTTGACGACGCCATAGACGTTATCCAGGAGGAGGCCACCGAGGATATCGAGAAGATGGCGGCTATCGCCCCCTCAGACAGGCCCTATATGAAGACCGGCGTCTTCGCCACCTGGCGCAAGCGTGTTCCGTGGCTCCTGTTCCTGATGATTTCGGCAACCTTCACCAGCGGCATACTGGCCTCCTTCGAGGGGGCTCTGGCCGCCAGCATGGTGCTGACAAATTTCATCCCCATGCTCATGGACACCGGCGGCAACTCCGGGGGCCAGAGCTCGGCCACAATAATCCGCGGGCTGTCTTTGGGTGAGATACAGTACAGGGATGTGCCCAGGGTCCTCTTAAAGGAGTGCAGCGTGGCCATGCTGTGCGGCGGGACACTTGCTATGGCGAACTTTGTGAAGCTTCTGCTTATAGACCGGGTCTCCCTGACAGTCGCCGCCGTGGTGTGCGTCACCCTTGTGGCCGCGATACTTGTAGCCAACGTGGTGGGGAGCAGCCTGCCCATATTGGCAAAGCGCTTAGGCCTGGACCCCACAGTGACCGCCAGCCCACTTATCACCACTATTGTGGACGCGGTGGTGCTCATGATTTACTTTAACGTGGCAAAGGCTGTTCTGGGAATTTAAGGGTTTTACCCCTTGCACAATATTTTTTTCCATGATATAATCATAACGAGCACAGATACCGGCCAAATCCCCGGCCGGTATTACTATAATAAAAAACAATCTATGGAGGAATGTACTTATGTCAAAGATAGTTAATGTGGCTATTGTAGGCTGCGGCGGCATGGGCGGCGGCCACGCCGTAGCCATCGCCACCGGCAGCGGCCAGGCCCTCTGGATGACCGACGGCTCCAAGGGCCGCGAGCTCGCCCCCGGGGACACGGACCTTAAAACAAAGATGTCCCTCTCCGGCACATACGATGTGAAGGAGGAGCGCCAGGAGTGGGCCCGCAGGCAGGGCTTCAACACCTACAACAGCTTTGAGGAGATACTGGACGACCCCAAGGTCGATGTAGTTCTGATAGCCACTCCCAACGACAGCCATAAGGACCTGGCTATCCGCTCCATGCGCGCCGGAAAGCATGTGCTGTGCGAGAAGCCGGTGATGATGAACAGCAAGGATTTCGAGGATGTTATAGAGGTTGCCAAGGAGACCGGCAAGGTGTTTTACCCCCGGCAGAACCGCCGCTGGGACAAGGACTATCTCACCATGAAGAAGCTCTTTGATGAGAAGACCCTTGGGGACGTGTTCCACATCGAGTCCCGCTACCACGGCAGCCGCGGCATACCCGGCGACTGGCGGGGCATTAAGGAGAAGGGCGGCGGCATGATGTTCGACTGGGGCGTGCACCTTCTTGACCGCATGGTGATGATGATACCCGGCAAAATAAAGACTGTCTACGCCAAGATGACCCATGTCACAAACGACGAGGTGGACGACGGCTTCATCATGAACATGACCTTTGAGAGCGGCATTACCGCAACTGTTGAGGTGGGCACCTGCAACTTTATCGGCCTGCCCCACTGGTACATGACCGGCACCAAGGGCACGGCCATAATCCAGGACTTCCAGGACAAGGGACATATGGTGCTCCTGAGAAGCTGGGAGGACAAGGACGCCACGCCTATACTTATGGGCGAGGGCCTCTCCAAGACCATGGCCCCCAGAAGCAGCGATACAATGGACGATATGCCCCTTCCGGACTTCACCTACGACCGCAACGAGCTGTACTCCAATCTGTGCGACGTTGTGCTTGGAGAGGGCGAGCAGATAGTGAAGAACGAGGAGGCTCTGCGTATCCTGAAGCTGATGGAAGCCGCGCTGGAGTCAGACAAGAGGGGTACATCCGTTGAATTTGAGTGAGCTTATTAAGGCGCTGAACGTCCCCGAGGGGCCTGTGGACGTGGTGCTGGACACAGACGCGTATAACGAGATAGACGACCAGTTCGCCATCGCGTACCTTATGCGCTCCCCGGAGCTCTGCACCAAGGCCATATATGCCGCCCCATTCTTCAATGAGAAGTCCTCGGGGCCTGAGGACGGAATGCTCAGGAGCTATGACGAAATATTCAAGGTGCTTGGGCTGATGGGGGAGAGCACAGAGGTATATAAGGGCTCGGCGGGCTATCTGGCCGATGAGAAGACCCCGGTGATATCCCCTGCTGCCGAGGACCTGTGCCGCAGGGCCAAGGAGTATACTCCGGAGCGGCGGCTGTATGTAGTGGCTATAGGCGCCATCACCAACATAGCTTCGGCCATACTCATGGACCCGGGCATAACCGGCCGCATAGCAGTGGTATGGCTGGGCGGCCACGGCATGGATTTCCACGACACCAAGGAGTTCAACCTGATACAGGACGTTGCCGCGGCAAGGGTTGTCATGGGCAGCGGGGTTCCCTTTGTACAGCTGCCCTGCTATGGAGTGGTGACGGCTTTCTCCACCAGCCGCCCGGAGCTGGAATATTGGCTGAAGGGGAAGAACCCCCTCGCCGACTACCTCTGCCGCAACACAATCGAGGCCGCGGAGAGCTACGCCTCCGGGACCGCCTGGAGCCGGGTGATATGGGACGTGACGGCTGTGGCCTGGCTTCTGAACCGCGGGGACCGCTTCATGCTGTCCCGCCTGCAGCCGGTGAGCCTTCCCGCTTACGACGGCCAGTACGAGCGCTGCCCAGCGTCGCACCTTATGCGCTACGTATACCATATCAACCGCGACGCCCTGCTCACGGACCTTTTCACAAAGTTCACGGACTAACATATAACCAATACAAAAAGCCCGCCGTTCAAATCATAGAACGGTGGGCTTTAATCTGCAAAAAAACCCGCCTGACCGTAATGTGCGTCTCAATAACCTGCCTACAGAGGAAACAGGTGGGTGCCCTCCCGCATGTTTCACGCTCCCTTCGTCCAGCCACGGTCAAAGCCGCGCCGGGAGGTCTGCAATCCCCATGCGGAGGGGGGCTCCCTAATTGATGAGTGTAGGGTTATATGTGCACAGTTCGCGTATCAGGCAGGCAGTAAGCGCCCCGGCCGAGGACTTCGCGGCTTTGGGGGCAGAAAGTTCAGCGGCACAAAGCCGGGTACTGCCGAATAGGCCCGGGGTCAGTCTTCCGGCTCGTCGTAATAGGCCTCGTTGAAGCGGGTCTCGAAAATTTCGGCCAGCTTATCCAAAAGCTCGTCGTCTTCAAGCTCCTGCAGCTGCTCTTCGCCGTCCTCCTCTATCACCTCGAAGATGTAGTAGGTCTCGGCGTCAGAGGCCATATCCTCAGGGTCCTGCCGTGTGGGGACCAGGGCCATGAAGTGGCCGTCGTCAGTCTCCAGCTCGTCGATAATCTCAAACTCATGCTCCTGGCCCTCATCGTCTATGAGGGTTATGAGGTCTGCTTCAAATCCAGTGTCCAAGCTAACAGCTCCTTTCCGATACGCCTATTGTACATAAAAACTGTCGGAAAGTCAAGCTGAAATTTTGCCGCCGGGAGATAATCTGCCCAAATTTTCTGCAAAATAGCCGCACTTTGAGCCCTTTGTAATATCTGGCAGAAATTTTTCAAAAATTTTCAAAAAAGCTATTGACAAATCTGAGGGCACGGTGTATAATAAAGCCACAACAAAGGAAGATAAACAAAATCTTCAAGTCAGCTGCAAGCCGAATGGGCCGGAAGTAGCAGGGCGCCGGGATAAAATCTGGAGGCATTGGTGAAAACGGCGGGGAGAGAGAACGAGCCGCAGAGCAAGCAGAAAAAGACCGGCAGGTAGCTCCAGGATGGAGTGAAAGATAAGGCCGGGTGCAGGCGGCGTCCAGTAAGGCGGCAGAATCATTGACGGAAAGGCGGGCGAGTCCAATGGACAGTAATATCGAATCACAGCACGGCGGGCTCGCAGCCCGCAAATAAATATAGATGAAGCCCTGAAACAACAGAACATAGAAAGGCAGGTCAAAAAGGGTTGGACAGATTTAAATCCCGGAATGACCAGCAGGCATGGATCTAATCGGGCGCCGCAAGTTACATAGCTTGATAAAGCGAATCTTAAATTTAGATGCGGGGCAGATAGATTGGTACAGATATGCCGGAAAAGGAAGATATGCCAATGGGCTGTTGAGCGTTCTTTGAAAAGTTCACAGAGAGTGTTAAACTTCATCGATAAATAACAGGTCCCCGGGTCGCTACCGGGGACTTTTCTTTTTGTATTTTTATCCCGTTTCCAGAAACTTCGCCTTGAAATTATCCCAAATATGATGTATAATACGTGTATATACCATACATCAGGAGGCATATGAATGGCAAAACACTGGAACTCCGACGCTTTCTGGAGTTATTACACCGACCTAATCAGCGGCTCCAACCTGGGGAGCATGGCCGGATACCCTCAGCACGGAAACACCTGCCGTCTGCTGCACAGCGTGGCTGTTGCATACTATAGCTGCCGTCTGGCGGCGCTATTGGGCGGAAGGTTCCATATGCGCGATATGGCAAGGGGAGCCCTCTTCCACGACTACTTCTTTTACGACGCCCAGGACGGCGACCCCGCCCACAAAAAGCACTGGTCCCGCCACCCTGACATAGCCTGGCGCAACGCCTCAAAAGAGCTGGAGCTCACCGGTATTGAGGCCGACATAATCCGCACCCACATGTTTCCTGTGACTCCCCGGCCCCCAAGGTACCGCGAGGGCGCGGTGGTGACCCTTGTGGACAAAGGCTGCTCGGTGTACGAATTTTTCAAGAGAAAGCGCCCCTATCCTAAGCTTGCAGGCAGGGTATAGTGGGCTGCCGCCCGGAATTTCCCGGGCGGTTTTTGTTGTGCCAAACGGATACTTGCTTTTTTTTGGAAAAGGAGTTATAATATAGCGGTATATCCGGCGGGGACAAGCTATCGCGTGATTTTCCTGCCAATTTCCGGGCATACTGTTTTCGGGGAGGCGGCGTATTTGCGAACACTCTTTGAAAAGTACCGCGAGCTCATACTGTACGTGTTTTTCGGAGGGCTCACCACCTTGGTGGACTGGGTGGGCTACTGGCTCATGACAGACCTTCTGCACGTGCCGTACATGACGGCGGCGTTTTTATCCCAGGTCCTGTCAATACTCTTCGCCTACGTGACCAACCGGCGCTTTGTCTTTGAGAGCAGGGTGCACGGGGTGGGGGCGGTGGCCCTGGAGATGGCGAAGTTTTTCGGGGCCAGGGGCGCGTCGCTTCTGCTTAACATGCTAGTCATGTTTGTGGGAGTGGATATGCTTCACATTAACGATAAAGCCATAAAGGTGACTGCCAGCGTGCTGGTAATCATCGCAAACTATATTTTCAGCAAGCTCTTCGTGTTCCGCAATCAGGGGCAGTCGGGCAAGGGGGAGGACCCTAATGGCAAATAGAAAAAGTAAGCAGACGTTTCAGGATGTTTCCAGCTATTCCGGCGGCGAGGGCAGGAAGAGGCGCAAGGGCCGCCGGGTAAGGCTGGCGCTTCAATGCGTGGCGTGTTTTCTGTGCGTTGTGATGATACTCTTCGGCTCGGCGCTGATATACATATCCATGGATGTTATCAGCGAACTTAGCACCACCACCATCACCAAGGACCCGGCGCTGCTTGGAATCGACAAGGAGAACGCCGTAGTAGACTACGCCAATGACGACGACAGCATAGTGAATATCGCCATGTTCGGCGTGGACTCAAGAAACAGCGAGTTTCGGGGCCTCTCGGACGTTACCATGATACTCACCGTGGACAATAAGCACGACACCATCAAGATGACCTCTGTCCTCCGTGACAGCCTTGTGCACATCGAGGGCGAGGGCTACGGCGGCTCCTACTATGACGTTGACACTAAGATAAACGCTTCCTACTCCTGGGGCGGCCCGGAGATGGCTATCCGCACCTTGAACCAGAACTTCGGCCTGCGCATAGAGGACTACGTCACCATCAACTTTGTGAACATGGCGGCTATCGTGGATGCTTTCGGGGGCGTTGAGATGGAGGTTACCTACGATGAGGTAGACGAGATAAACCTAAATCTCCGCAACCTTATCTGGGAGGTTGAAGACCAGAAAAACAAGGACTACTATAATGGAATTGAAAATACAAACTACCCCCAGGTGGTAGACAGCGACTTCATGTACGCCACCGGCGACGTGGACACCTACCTCCTCAACGGCAACCAGGCCGTGTCCTACGGGCGCATCAGAAATATCGGCAGCGACTTCGGCCGGGTGGAGCGTCAGCAGAAGGTGCTCACGGCTTTAATTGGCCGGGTGAAGACCTTCGGCGTGGCCGAGTACCCCAATCTGGTGAAGAAGCTCGCGCCATACATTGACACAAGCCTCTCTATTGACGACATCATCGGAATGCTCCCAATACTCGCCACGGATTTGAAGGTGGAGCGAATATCCGTCCCGGACCCCGACGCCGAGACGGACCTGCAGGACATCAAATACGACCTGGTCTATGACCTTGAGAACGCCGCCAAGCGCATGAGCGCCTTCATGTTTGAGGAGGGCTCGCCCTATTGGGAGGAGTACAAGGACATAGTGGCAAGCTCAAAGAAATAGCCAAAATTTAACTATAGGGAAATGATGAATGGGACAGAAAAGAGATAACAGGCCTGCAGGCCGCCATGCCGCCCCCAGGGGCAGGGAGAGGCCAAAGCGCGAGGCCCTTCACGACAATTACTACTATGACGAAAACAGGCAGTTCGAGGATGTATCCAGCTATTCCTCCGAGTCCCGCCGCAGGCTGGACCGGGCCGCCGTAAAGCGGGCGAAGCAGGTTCCCCAGAGAAGGGAGCCTCCCCGAAGAGGGAGGCCCACTCCAAAACCAAAGCGCCGGATAAAGACGGGGGCGCTCATAGCCTGGGCGCTGTTCCTGCTGGTGATAGGCGGGGTGGGGCTGTTCATCTATATGTTCTCAGGCCTGAAGGTGACGGACCTTGAAGGGGACCTGGCTGTGTCGGCGGGACAGGCCGGGGTAAAGAATATCGCCATGTTCGGCGTTGACAGCCGGGACGGGGAGAATATAGGCCGCTCGGACGCGGTTATGGTGCTGAGCATAGACAGCCGCAGCCATAAGCTGAAGATGGCCTCGTTTATGCGGGACAGCAATGTGTATATCGAGGGCTACGGCTACGAAAAGCTCACCCATGCCTATGCCTACGGCGGCCCTGAGCTCGCCGTGCGCACATTGAACCAGAATTTCCACCTGGACATCACAGACTATGTTACCGTGAATTTTTACGACATGACCGAGATAGTGGACGCCTTCGGGGGCGTTGAGCTTGAGCTTACAGGCGAGGAAATGCTTGAGGTGAACCGCAACCTTTTTAATCTCAGCCGCGAGGCCGAGAAGGAGGGCTCCAAAGCCCCCATAAAGCATGACGACTACTTCACCGCCACCGACGGCACGCATAATATGATAGACGGGGAGTTCGTCGGCGGCAGTTATCTGCTCAACGGAGCGCAGGCAGTTGCCTACTCCCGCATAAGGTACATCGGCGGGGACGGCCAGCGCACCAGCCGCCAGCATGATGTGCTTAAAGGCCTGCTGCAGCGGGCAAAGCAGCGCACGGTATTCGCCTGGCCCTCCATAGTCCACGGCGTCGTGCCCCACTGTGAGACATCGCTGGGTTTCATGGATATGGTAAAGCTGGCGCCCTTTGCAATCGAGCACATCGAGATTGAGAGCATGACCTTCCCCAGTGAAGATGAGGGGATTTACAACGCCGAAAACGAGGCGGGGCAGGACGTTATCGGCTTCGATGAGGAGCTGATGCGGGAGCACCTGCATAAGTTTATTTACGGCGATTAACTAAAAGGAGGACAACATATGAGTGAACCTGTACTGGTCATAATGGCCGCCGGCCTTGGCAGCCGCTACGGCGGCGGGGGGCTCAAGCAGGTGGACCCGGTGGGCCCATGCGGGGAGAGGATAATCGACTTCTCCATGTACGACGCGTATAAGGCGGGGTTCAGAAAGGTAGTGTGCGTTATTAAGCGGGGTATGCTTGAGGATTTCAAGAAGGAGATAGCCGCCCCCATCGAAAAGTACATGCAGATAGACTACGCCTTTCAGGAGCTTGACGACATACCCAATGGCTGTGACATCCCCGAGGGCCGGGAAAAACCCTGGGGCACCGGCCACGCGGCTCTTTGCGGGGCAAGGCTCTGCGGGAACGCGCCCTATGCCGTTATAAACGCCGACGATTTCTACGGCCGGGAGGCATACGAGAAGCTGTATCAATTCCTGAAATCAGCTGACCTCGAGAGCCCTGTTCTGGATTTGTGCATGGTGGGCTACCAGGTTAAAAATACCATCTCCGAGAACGGCTATGTCGCCAGAGGGGTATGCGCTACCGAGGGCGGTATGCTCACCCAGGTGGTGGAGCGCACCAAAATCGGCCGCACTCCGGAAGGCTTCATCGGCTACAGCGAGGACGACGGCGAGACCTGGACAGAGCTCCCCCCCGAGACCCCGGTTTCCATGCAGTTCTGGGGCTTCACCCCGGGCTTCACTAAGTCCCTTGAGGAGGAGTACGCCCGCTTCTTTAAGGAGGACCTTCCGAAGAACCCGCTGAAGGGTGAGTTCTACCTGCCCTTCGCCGTAAACGCCATGCTACAGCAGGGCAGGGCAAAGGTAAGGGTGCTTGAGACCAAAGGCAAATGGTATGGAGTGACCTATAGGGTGGATAAGCAGTCCGTGGTGGACGCTCTAGGGGAACTTACAGAAAAGGGAGAATATCCCACCCCACTTTGGGGATAAGCAGATAATATAGTTCGCCGGCGCTGCTCATTTGAGCGGCGCTTTTTCATGCCTGGGGAATAGTTACACATAGAACCCGGTCGAATTTTGTAAACTTTTACAAAGTTGAGGGTTTTATGACGCAAACTTTCCAAAAAATAACTAAAAACCACTTGAAATTTTTTTTAGATATGGTATTATAAGAACAGGGAAATCTACCCTTTAGTATGACCGGCTGTATGGCGGCATTTTTGCCCGCATGACTGCTTTCGGTCAAAAGAAAGGAACGTGATTGCGGCTATGAATACTGAACTGACCGGCGGGAAGAAGGTCCCTGCTGACGCACAGCAGAAGGACGACCCGGCACAGGTGCCTCTGTTTTTGTTCCACAGCGGCAAGAACCGGCGCCTATATGAGTATCTGGGCGTACATAAGGCCACCCATAACGGGAAAAAGTGCATGGTGGCAAGGGTCTGGGCCCCCAAGGCCCGGGCTGTGTCCCTGGTTGGCAATTTCTGCAACTGGGACAGCGCCAAGTACCCCATGAAGAAGGTGGACGACAGCGTCTGGGAGTGCTATACTGATTTTGAGTTTCAGCCCTATGAGATGTACAAGTTCTATATCAAGACGGCCTCCGGCGAGGACACCTATAAGGCCGACCCCTTCGCCTGGCACACCGAGACCCGGCCCGGCACGGCCTCCCGCTGGTATGAGCTTGAGGGCTACGCCTGGGAGGATTCCGCCTGGCAGAAGAAAAAGGAGAAAGACAAGCACTATAATCTGCCGGTGAACATATACGAGATGCACGCGGGCTCCTGGCGCAAATACGCCGACGGCTCTGTGTTCTCCTATGATAAGCTGGGGGATGAGCTGATACCCTATGTTAAGGAGATGGGCTTCACTCATATCGAGTTTATGCCCCTGACTGAGTACCCCTACGACGGCTCCTGGGGCTACCAGGTGATGGGCTACTTTGCCCCAACCTCCCGCTACGGCCAGCCCAAGGATTTCATGCGCTTTGTGGACCGCTGCCATCAGGCGGGCATAGGCGTTATCATGGACTGGGTCCCGGCCCATTTCCCCAGGGACGCGGCGGGCCTCGCCAAGTTCGACGGCACCCCCTGCTATGAGTATGAAGACCCGAGAAAGGGCGAGCATAAGGAGTGGGGCACGCTGGTCTTCGACTACGGCAAGCCCGAGGTCATAAGCTTCTTAGTGTCCAGCGCGGTATTTTGGCTTAAAGAATACCATGTGGACGGCCTGAGAGTGGACGCGGTGGCCTCCATGCTGTACCTGGACTATAACCGCCGGGATGGGGAGTGGGTACCCAATAAGGACGGCGGCAAGGAGAACCTTGAGGCTGTGGCCTTCTTGCAGGCCCTCAACGAGGCGGCCTTCTCCGAGGTCCTGGACCCCATGATGATAGCCGAGGAGAGCACCTCCTGGCCCATGGTCTCCAAGCCCACCTTCATGGGCGGCCTTGGCTTCAACTATAAGTGGAACATGGGCTGGATGAACGACATGCTCCGGTACATGTCAATGGACCCCTTATTTAGGAGCGGAAACCATAACAGCCTCACCTTCTCCTTCTTCTACGCCTTCTCCGAGAATTTTATTCTGCCCATTTCCCACGACGAGGTGGTCTACGGCAAGGGTTCGCTGATAAACAAAATGCCCGGCACCGATGAACAGAAGGCCGCGGGCATGAGGTGCTTTGTCACCTATATGATGGGCCATCCCGGCAAAAAGCTGCAGTTTATGGGCACTGAGTTCGCCCAGAAGGACGAGTGGAACTACGAGAAGGAGCTTGAGTGGTATCTTTTGCAGTACAAGGAGCATAAGGACGCCCAGAACTTCTTCAAGGCTGTGAACCACTTCTACCTCAGCCGCCCCGAGCTCTGGGAGGTTGACTTCTCCTGGGAAGGCTTCGAGTGGATTTCTAACGACGACTACACCCAGAGCGTCATCGCCTTCAGGCGCAAGTCCAAGGAGGGCAAGGAGCTTGTGTGCGTGTGCAACTTCGTGCCTGTCCAGCGGGAGCACTACAAGATAGGCATTCCCCAGTGGGGCACCTGGAGCGAGGTGTTTACCTCAGACGACAGCTCCTTCGGCGGCGGCGGCGTCACCAACGGCAAAAATATCCAGACCATAGACGAGCCCATGCACGGATGTGAGCAGTGCGTCGAGCTGACGCTGCCCGCAAACACCGTCTTCTTCCTGGAGTGCACAAAGCCTGGTGTGAAGCCTAAGCCCAAGGAAGTGAAGAAGGAGAAGCCCGAGCCGGTGATAGTCACAGAGACCGGCAGGCACGCGGCCTCGGCCAGCGCCTGATTTTTCGGCAGGAAAGCGCCGTTTCCCATCGCGGAGGCTTTTGAGATATATAAATATGATTATACAGGAGGACGAACAATGTTACCCAAACAAGAGGTCGTAGCCATGCTGCTTGCGGGCGGCCAGGGCAGCAGGCTGGGTGTGCTCACAAAGGACATCGCAAAGCCCGCCGTGCCCTTCGGGGGGAAGTACCGCATTATAGATTTTCCCCTCTCCAACTGTGTCAATTCCGGTGTAGAGACAGTGGGCGTGCTCACCCAGTACCAGCCCCTGGAGCTCAACGAGTACATCGGCTCCGGCCAGCCCTGGGACCTGGACAGCATGAACGGCGGCGTGCACGTGCTCTCGCCCTATGAGAAGCGCAAGAAGACCGACTGGTACAAGGGCACGGCCAACGCCATCACCCAGAACATCCCCTTTATCGACCGCTATAACCCCGACTACGTGCTGGTGCTCTCCGGGGACCATATCTATAAGATGGACTACTCCAAGATGATAGCCTTCCACAAGGAGAAGGAGGCCGCCGTCACCATTGCCGTGCAGCAGGTGCCCATGGCAGAGGCCAGCCGCTTCGGCATTCTGAACACCAATGAGGACGACTCCATCTACGAGTTCGACGAGAAGCCCAAGAAGCCCAAGAACGACCTTGCCAACATGGGCATATATGTGTTCAGCTGGGAGAAGCTTAGAAAGTTCCTCTTAGCCGACGAGGAGGACCCAAAGAGCTCCAACGACTTCGGTAAGAACGTGCTGCCCGCCATGCTGAACGCCGGCGAGCGCATGTACGCCTACCGCTTCAACGGCTACTGGAAGGACGTTGGCACCATAGACAGCCTCTGGGAGTCCAATATGGACATCCTGGACCCCAACGTGCCCCTGGACCTCTCCGACCCCGACTGGCGTATCTACAGCCGCAACCCGGTCATGCCCCCCCACTACATAGCCAAGGGAGCCCATGTGCAGAACTCTACCGTTGCCGAGGGTTGCAATGTGTACGGCGATTTGGAGTTCTCAGTGCTCTTCGCGGGGGTGTACGTTGCCCCCGGCGCTGAGGTCCATTCCTCCATCATCATGCCCGGCGCCCGCATTGAGGAGGGCGCGAGGGTACAGTACGCCATAGTCGCCGAGGACGCCGTCGTAGGCGCGGGCGCTGTGGTGGGCCAGAAGCCCGAGGACGTGGAGAATAAGGACGAGTGGGGCGTGGCGGTAGTCGGCCCCGGCTGCAAGGTGCCCCCCGGCGGCAGCGTAGCCCCCAAGGAAATGCTGGACGCTGAGGAGGCCGCTAAATGAGTAAACTGCTGAATACTATGACTGAAACGAAAGGGAGATGGTCCATATGATGCGCGGCAATGAAGTTATCGGCATCCTCTTTGCGTATGTGCATGAGGAGCGTGTAAGAGAACTGACGGAGAACCGGGTGATGGCCTCCATACCCTACGGCGGCCGCTACAGGCTGGTGGATTTCGCCCTTTCCAACCTGGTGAACTCCGGGGTAAACAAGGTGGGCGTTATCACCGAGCAGAACTACCAGTCCCTGATGGACCACCTGGGCTCAGGCAAGGCCTGGAACCTTTCGCGCAAGCGTGAGGGGTTGTACCTGCTGCCCCCCTTCGGCGCGGAGATAAGCCGTACCGACGGCCTCATTTCCAGCCTTGCGTCCATTCACCGCTTTTTAAGAAATTCCAAAGAGGAGTATGTGCTCATCTCCAACTGTGATACAGTCTCCAACATAGACTACAGGGATGTCTTCCGCTTCCACTCCGAGAAGAACGCGGATATCACCGTTATATACCGTCACGGCACATCTCCCGAGACCGATAAGAACGTGGTCTATACTGTGGACCCAGAGGGCTATGTGCGGGATATGCTCATCAAGCGCGGCAGCGACCAGAACTGCAACTACGGCATAGGAAAGTGCATAATCCGCCGCCAGAAGCTCATGGACCTGGTGGACGAGGCCATGAGCCGCAACCTCTACGATTTCGACAGGGACATTATGCAGCGCAACCTCAAGGACATGAAGGTCTACGGCTACGAGTATACCGGCGCCGCCTACACCATCACCTCCTTCAAGGACTACTTCGAGGCCAATATGGCCCTGATGGACCCCAAGGTCCGCGCTCAGCTGTTCCCGGCGGCCCATCCCATCTACACAAAGGTCCGGGACGATATGCCCGCCAAGTACGGCCTGGGCTCCTCGGTGGAGAACTCCATCGTGGCCGACGGCTGTGTAATAGACGGCGAAGTGGAGAACTGCGTGCTCTTCCGCGGCGTGCGGGTTAAGAAGGGAGCGAAGCTGAAGAACTGCGTCATCATGCAGGACTGCATAATAGGCGAGGGCACGAAGCTTGAGTATGTTGTGGCCGACAAGAACGTGGAGTTCGACATGAACCGCAATATGTCCGGCTCGTCAAGCTACCCGGTTTACGTAGCCAAGGGGAGCAGGGTCTGAGTAAAACTTGAGGCAGAAAGGAACTATCGATTATGAAGATTTTATATTGTGCAAGCGAGGCCCTGCCCTTCTCCGCAACAGGCGGCCTGGCTGATGTTTCGGGCTCGCTGCCCCAGGCCCTCCGCGCCCGGATGGTGGGCTGCCGGGTGGTGGTGCCGCTGTATGACAACGTCTCCCAGGAGCTTCGGGACAAGATGAAGTTTGTCACCAGTATCTCCGTGCCGGTGGCATGGCGGCGGCAGTACTGCGGCATTTTCGAGGCAAAGATAGGCGCTGTGACCTACTATTTGATAGATAACCAGTACTACTTCAAGCGCGGCAGCCTCTACGGCCACTTCGACGACGCGGAGCGCTTCGCCTTCTTCTCAAGGGCGGTCTTGGAAATGCTGCCCTATATCGACTATAAGCCCGACGTTATCCACGCCAACGACTGGCAGTGCGCCCTGGTGCCTGTGTACTACAGGCTGTTCTACGCAAACAACGACTGGTACTCCGGAATTAAGACCCTCTTTACAATCCACAACATCCAGTACCAGGGCCAGTACGGCAAGGATATCCTTGAGGATGTCTTCGGTATCCCGGCCTATGAGAGCCAGCTTTTGGAGTTCAACCGGGACGTGAACCTGATGAAAGGCGCTATCGAGTGCGCAAACTGGGTCTCCACCGTGAGCCCCACCTACGCCCAGGAGATACTGGACCCATGGTTCTCCCATAAGCTGGACCCGATTCTCCGGGAGCGTTCCTGGAAACTCTCAGGCATTTTGAACGGTATAGACACCGTGGGCTACGACCCCGAGACTGATAAGGACCTCTTTGCCAACTACAGCAAGGAGGACAAGGCCAATAAGGCAGTGAACAAGCAGAAGCTCCAGGAGCGCCTCTGCATTGAGGTTGACCCGGACCTGCCCCTTATCGGCATGGTCACCCGCCTTGTGTCCCATAAGGGCCTGGACCTGGTGAAGGAGGCCGTGGACAACGTGATGGAGTACTCCAATGCCCAGATAGTTATCTTAGGCAGCGGCGACCTGGAGTATGAGAACTACTTTAAATGGATGCAGGAGAAGTACCCAGGAAGGTTCGTGCTATGCCTTGGCTTCGTTCCCGAGCTTTCCCGCAAGATATACGCGGGGGCCGACATCTTCCTTATGCCCAGCAAGTCCGAGCCCTGCGGCCTGTCCCAGATGATAGCCCTTCGCTACGGCACAATCCCGGTGGTTCGGGAGACCGGCGGCCTGAAGGACTCCATCACCGACAGCGGCGACGGCGAGGGCAACGGCTTCACCTTCATGACATACAACGCCGGCGACATGCTCCACAGCCTGCACCGGGCCATCTACGCCTATAACTCCGATAAGGAGGGCTGGGGGGTCCTGGTAGACCGGGCCATGGGCTGCGACAACAGCTGGGGCCGTTCGGCAGGAGAGTACATCAAGCTGTACAAGCAGATAATGGAGAGCTGAGACTGAATTTAAGCAATAAAAGGAGCCCGGGTGCATTGCCCGGACTCCTTCATTATGTTTACATATCGAACATAAAATACTTACAACATACTTACATACATCGCCTTACCATCCCCGCACCTAAGCCGTCTAATAGGTGAAAGGAGTGGAAAGTGATGGAATACCTTGATTTTAATAATATAGCCGCCGTAGAGGAATACGAGGCATTTTTAAGCAGCAGAAGCGCCCACTTTTTGCAGTCTACCCTATGGGCTGGGGTGAAGCACCGCTGGAAGCACGAGGCCATCATCTCCCGGGACAGCAGCGGGAATATCAGGGCCTCGGCGCTGGTACTGGTAAAGCGTTTCCCTCCGCCGTTCAGGCCGTTTCTATACTGCCCCAGGGGGCCGGTCTGTGACGTCACAGATAGTGAGTCCCTGAAGGACATCCTTCAGGGACTAGAGGAGCTTGCCCATAGGTATCACGCCTACACCTGCAAGCTGGACCCGCCAATCGACGAGACAGACAGCAGGGCCGTGTACGCTCTCAGGACCGCGGGCCTTGGCTTCACTCCCTGGCAGCCGGACGATTTTACCATACAGTGCCGCAATAACTATGTGCTTGACATAGACGGCCGCTCGGAGGATGAGCTGCTCGCCTCCTTTAAGAGCAAGTGCCGGTATAATATCAGGCTTGCGCAGCGCAGGGGAGTAACCTGCAAAATTTATGGCAATGAGCGCTTGTCTGATTTTTGCAGCCTGATGGAGGAGACCAAGGACCGGGACGGCTTTGATATGAGAAGCGAGTCATATTTTGCCAGGATGATGGACTCCCTTGGCGGGCACTGCCGGCTCTATCTCTGTGAGTATCAGGGACAAGCCCTCTCAGGAGCCATATGTGTTCAGTACGGCGGCAGGACGACCTACCTTTACGGAGCGTCTACCGCCGCCCATAGGGAAGTCATGCCAAATTATCTCATGCAGTGGGAGATGATTCGCTGGGCGGTGGAAAGCGGCTGCCACACCTACGACTTCGGCGGCGTGCCCCATTGGTACGACCCGGACCATCCCAACAATGGCGTGTACAGGTTCAAGACCGGCTTCAACGGCAGGCTGGAGGTATACGCCGGAGAGTTCACCCAGGTCTATGCCCGCAGGTATAAGGCTGTGCTGGACCGGGCGCTGGTCTGGGCGGGGTACCCTAAAATGCTGTGAGCCTGAAAATTTGAAAATAATTTCCAGAAATTATAGAAATTTACTGAAAAATATGCTATAATTATAGGCAAATATCTCCAAAAAGGAGCGTGCGCCTATGCGTATCATCATGTTCGACATCGACACCCTTCGCCCGGACCACCTGGGCTGCTACGGCTATGCCAGGGACACCTCCCCGGTGATAGACAGCATTGCCGCCGATGGTTTGCGTTTTGACAACTACTACTGCCCCAACGCCCCCTGCCTGCCCAGCCGCGCCTCCCTTGTCTCCGGGCGCTACGGCATTCGCACCGGCGTTGTGGGCCATGGAGGCACTGCCGCCGACATGCGCCTGCAGGGGACGACCAGGCATTTCAGGGACAGCGTCAGCGAGAACGGCCTTTTCATGCAGTTCAGGCGGGCCGGTATGCACACGGTCAGCTTCTCCTCCTTCGCCGAGCGCCACTCCTCCTGGTGGTTTAACGCGGGCTTCAACGAGTGCATGAACTTTGGCAAATGCGGCAACGAGCTGGCGGGCGAAATAACCCCTCATGTGCTGGACTGGCTCAAGCGCAGGGGCTCTGAGGACAACTGGTTCATGCACATAAACTACTGGGACCCACACACTCCCTATCGGGCCCCCGAGGAGTTCGGCAACCCGTTTAAAGACGTGCCATTGCCGGACGATTGGATAGACGATAAGATATTTGCCGAGCACCTGCTGCATGTTGGGCCTCACGGCGCAAATGAAATCAATATGTGGGACGACACCCACTTCGACCAATATCCCCGCCACCCCGGAGCGGTGCGGACCATGCAGGACATGCGGGATTTCATCGACAGCTACGATTGCGGCATACGCTACGCCGATGACAATATCGGACAAATAGTCAGCCTGCTGAAAGAGATGGGTATATACGAGGACGCCGCCATAATCATCACCTCCGACCACGGCGAGAACCTGGGCGAGCAGGGGCTCTACGCCGAGCACGGCACTGCCGATGAGCCTACCTGCCATATCCCCATGATTATCAAATGGCCCGGCGGGGCGAAGGGAGAGACCGCCTCAGGTTTCCACGATAATGTAGACTTGGCCCCCACGATTCAGGAGCTCCTGAACACAAAATTTGTTGGCGAATATGACTATGACGGCGTGTCCTACGCCAAGACCATCACCGAGGGTGCAGACTGCGGCAAGGACCATCTAGTGCTCACCCAGTGCGCCCACGTCTGCCAGCGGAGTGCGCGTTTTGACAACTACCTCTACCTTCGCACGGTCCATGGAGGCTACCACCTTTTCCCCAGTGAGCAGCTGTATGATGTGAAGAACGACCCCCATCAGCTCCACAATTTAGCCGGGGAGCGCCCGGATTTATGTGACAAGGGCGCAAGGCTGATTCTGAACTGGGTGGACGAGCAGATGAAAAAGTCTGAGTTTGACATATACCCAATGTGGACAGTAATGCGCGAGGGTGGTCCGGAGCACGCCAGGGGAATGCTGGAAAGCTACATCAAGCGCCTTGAAGGCACCCCAAGGGCCTCCCAGATACCGCTTCTCAGGGAGATGTATCCCAACGGCTGAGAGTTTACCATAATTTAATTAAGTTTACCGTAATTGACATAATGCAAGCTCCTGATAAAATAAATCAGGGGCTTGTAATTTTTTTCAATTTTCCTCTTGACAAATCAGCCGTATAGGTGTATGCTTTAACTGTACTAATTGAACTAGTACAGATGGAGGTGCAAAATGTTCGCCATCGACTACAAATGCGGCCTGCCCATATTTGAGCAGATTTACCGCTCAGTAATCACCCTGGGGGCCGCCGGGGCCTTTGGGGAGAGCGGTCAGCTGCCCTCGGTGCGGGCCGTGGCGAAGGAGCTGGGGGTCAACCCCAACACCGTCCAGAAGGCCTATTCCATGCTGGAGCGCGACGGCCTCATACACTCCCTGCCAGGTAAGGGCTCGTTCCTGACAAAGCCCCAGGAGGCGGTGGATAAGCGGAGGCGTGACGCACTAAATGCTGCGTCTGCGGCCATGAGGGAGGCGCTGGATTGTGGTGTGACCCGGCAGGAGCTCACAGAGCTTCTTTCCGGCCTGCCGGACCCAGAAAAGGAGGGAAATCTATGATAAAATGCAAACAGCTTACCAAGCGCTTCGGGGAGCTCAAAGCCCTGGACAGCGTGGACCTGAGCATACAGACCGGCAGCATATTCGGTCTCGTGGGCTCAAACGGCGCCGGCAAGTCCACGCTCCTGCGCACTCTCGCGGGCGTATATCGCCCGGACGGGGGAGAGGTCTCAGTAAACGACATGCCGGTCTTTGAGGAGCGGGAGGTAAAGGCCCGCACCCGCTTCATGCCCGACGAGCTTGTGCTGCCGCCCACCCACACACTGCTCTCCATGGGCAGGGAGCTTTCAAAACTATATGAGACCTGGGACGAAGCCTGGTTTACAGAACTTTGCCAGCGCTTCCCGGTAAACGAGAAAGCCCGCTTTCAGTCCCTGAGCAAGGGGAACAGGCGCCAGGCCGGGTTCATACTGGCCTTGTCCAGCCGCCCGGAGCTGCTGCTTTTGGACGAGGTCTTCGACGGCATAGACCCGGTAGTCAGAAGGCTTGTAAAGCAGCTAATCGTCCAGGAGGTTGCCGACCGGCGGATGACCGTGGTGCTGGCCTCCCACAATCTCCGGGAGATGGAGGACTTCTGCGACACTTTAGCGTTGCTGCACAAGGGCGGCCTGATTCTCGAAAAGGAGCTTGACGACCTCTCCCTGCACCTGCAGCGGGTACAGGCGGTGTTCACCGAAATGCCGCCAATAGAAGCCCTTGAGCAGAAGCTCTGTATCACTACCTATGAGCAGACAGGCTCCCTCATCACCTTCGTGGCCCGGGGCACCCGGGAGGATGTTCTGGCAGCTCTCGAGCAGTTTGGCCCAACCTTTAAGGAGACGGTGCCCCTGTCCCTTGAGGAAGTATTTATAAGCGAAATGGAGGCGGCTGGTTATGACATTGACAAAATCCTCGGATAAGCGCGGCGGCTTCATGGCCGTATTCACCTGGCAGCTAAAGCGCACTATGCCCGCTGCCATACTCTACTGGGCGCTGATGGCAGTAGTCACCCTCTGGGACTGGTTCATGGGCCACGGCTTCGCGGACAACGTCAGGGCCATGGAGATTCTGATAACCTGCTTCGCGGTCCTCATGCCCATAATCCACCTGAACGACTGCTTCTCAAGAAAGCACGCGGACTACATCCACGCCCTGCCCATCCCCAGAGGGCAGTTCTATCTTGCGGCCCTCATAAACTCCATGTGGCAGCTGATACTGCCCATAATCCCATGCAGGCTCTATACCACCTGGGTGACCAACTGGAAATTCCTCTACATCGAGGGCGGCTACCATATCAGAACCCTGGTTATGATATCCATAGCCCTGCTGGGCTTCACCTTCATGGCGGCCGCAGCATGCGGCACGTACCACGGCTACATCATAGGAATAATCACCCATATGGCGGCATGGCTCCTCCTGGTGGAGATGGTACAGTTATGGATAAACAGTATTGTTCCCGGGGCAAACACACACAGTAGATATATGCCTGTCTTCCGTTTCCTCTTTGCGCCCTTCGGCATTGAGATAATGGGTGGCTACGATAACGAGGTCCGCACAATCATTCTCCTGTGGCTGCCAATCCTCGGCGCCCTCTGCTCAGCCGCCGGGTATATCCTCTATAAGCGCCGCAGGAGCGAGCAGGCCGGGCACTTCGGGCAGTGCCGCCCGGCGGAGCTGTTCCTTCGCACCGAGCTAACCTTCACAGCCGGGGTGATAGGCACGAACACTATGGCGGCCATAGCCCGGGACTGCAAGATGGGCGGGCTGGGCATACCATTCACACTGTTATGTATGCCCCTGGCGCTGATTCTCGCCTACATCGTACTTGAGCTGATATGGCACCGTAATCTAAAGAGCATGAAATCCAGCGCTGTTACACTGGTCAAAGCCGCCATCGCCCTGGCCGTCACCACCGGCGTCATATCCACCGGCCTTGGGCTGGACACGGCCGTGCCAGAGGTATCGCAGATTAGAATTGCAGATGTACATTGCTATTACCCAATGAATAACACTGGGATGAGAGGCTACTGGAATATAGAAGTTGAAGACGACATTGTTGACCTTCGCAACATTGTACACAGCCCCCAAATGCTGGATAAGGTACACGAGCTTCACGAGAAGTACATTGAGCTTGAGCGGGCGGCCCAGTACCCATACCTTCCCGGGCGAAGCGCCTACGAGCAGATAGAGGAGGATTTAATTAGCTACAACCTCTATAAAAATGAGGAATATGTCAGAGGTTATATTAACTATAGAGGCCCCCTTAACGCCAAGACCGAGCCCATCTATGAGGAACTGAAGGCTCTGAGGCTTGAAATAGCCGCAAGCGACGAATACGTAAACAGCATACCATACCTGAACGCCATAGACGCCGTGTCCGCTGTGGACAGCCTTGAGAATATAGAGGATGGCAGCGGAGTCTGCTGGGGAAGGCTCTATGAAGTCAACGACCCCAGGCCCGTTGAAGAGTTTCCCAAAGATTTTTTAAAGGGCCTTGAAGCCGCCATGCGGGAGGACTTCAAAGCGTGCAGATATTCTACCGTGTCCGGTGTGCAGAAGGCCGACTACCCTGTGTATGAGCTGAGCTACGACGGCGAGTTCACCGCCAGAGGCGGCGTCCTCTGGCTGAACAGGGAGATGAAATACGTCCCGGCGGAGGGCATGCGCCTGAAACTCTTGACACATGATGACGACGGGGGAAAGGAAGGCGTTTTCCGCGTCACAAAGGAAATGCCCGCTACCTACGCGTATCTTTGTGAAAATTATAAATAGGTAATGGAAGCCCCCTCCGGGTATGTGCCGGAGGGGGTGATTCTTTTCGTCTAGCTCATCCGCTTACCCAGGTCCCCGGCCCTGCCGCCGTTGGCCTTTATCATCTTGCGCCAGCCCATCTGCCCGGCCAGCTTATACATGATTCGCGGGACTGCCACCGTCACATACCGGTTATCCTGGGCCGCCCCGGAGGATATGTTCTCCCCAAGCTCCCTGAGCGCCCGCTCAACCGGGCCGAGGGGACCTTTCTCCCCGGGGACCCTGGGCAGCATACTAATGGCTCCCCCGCCCCCGGTACCCACGCCGCCGCACCAGCGGCACCCGGCCCTCATGCAGAAGTTTTCCATAACTGAGAGCGCCAGGCGGTTCTGCTCCCCCTCATAAAAGCCGCAGTTTACTATAGCGTAGACCCTGGGCCGCTTTTCTCCCGCCAGGCTTTGGAGCTTACAAAGGCAGCTCAGCAGGTGGGAGGGCACGCCGTCCACATACAGCGGAAAAGCGAATACCCAGGCGCCTGCGCCTGCCAGCGCCTCAATACAGCCGTCCCCAGGCTCTGGGCCGTGCAGGGCCGTTTCCAAAAAACCGCCGCCCATATGCTCCTTCAATATGCCCAAAAGAGTACCGCTTGTGCTCCTGCTGAGCTTTGGGCTGCCGTTTATCAGTGCCGTCACAGTACCACCTCCCTTAGTTCCTCCGGACTCTTAAAAAACCGCACTAAGGCCGAGCCGTCGTAGTTCACCGAGTTAGCCGCTGTCAGCCTTTCGGCCGTGCTCCGCTCCGCAGGGGTAATATCGTCGCCGTAGAAACAGGCGGTAATATTAAGGCGGTTATCATATCTTCTTTTATGGTGCATTTCCCCCTGGCGTATGACAAAATCCGGGTGGATATAGGAGATGGCCCGGTCCAGCACGTTTTTCACAAATGGACTCACGCTGCCGTATACACACCGGCTTATCAGTATCAGCTCCCCGCACCTGCTAAGGTCCCTGCCGGTGAGCTGGTATCCGTCGCGGATAACGCATTCCCCCGGGGTCTTCACCCAGCACCCGAAGCACCCAACGCAGTGACGGATATCACCTGCTGGCTTTATGAGTTTATATTCCCCCTCCACCTTGCAGGGGAGGGTTTCAAGGTCGGTTATGATAAGCTTCATATTTCCCTCAATTCTCAGTTTTCACTGAACTCTGACAGCAGCAGTCCCTCGTTCCTTTCCAGCGCCCAGTTAATGCTCCACTGATTGGAAAACAGCAGCAAATACCTCCCCTTCAAATCCTGCACCTTCTTGGTGTCGGAGGTGAGGTTCAGCTTGCGGAGCGCCGCCTCGTCCAGCCCCTCGTTGTCTATCCAGCGTATGAAGGAGTAGGGGAGTGTCTGCATATACACCTCCACGTTGTACTCGTTCTCCATCCTGTACTGGAACACGTCAAACTGCAGACTGCCCACAACGCCCACAATAATTTCCTCCATGCCGGAGTTTATCTCCTGGAAAATCTGTATGGCGCCCTCCTGGGCTATCTGGTTTGCCCCCTTGACGAACTGCTTGCGCTTCATGGTGTCCTTCTGCCGCACCAAACTGAACAGCTCGGGCGCAAAGGTGGGTATCCCCTGGAACCGGAGCTTCTTCCCCGGGGCGCAGAGTGTGTCCCCGATAGAGAACACCCCCGGGTCGAACACGCCGATGATGTCCCCTGCGTATGCCTCCTCGATTATCTCCCGGCTCTGGGCCATAAGCTGCTGGGGCTGGCTGAGCTTCATCCGCCGCCCGCCCTGGACGTGCTCCACCTCCATGCCCTTCTCGAATCTGCCGCTGCATATTCTTATAAAGGCTATCCTGTCTCGATGGGCCTTGTTCATGTTGGCCTGTATCTTGAAGACAAAGGCTGAGAAATCATCGCTGAACGGGTCCACCACAGCGCCCTCGGCCTGCCTCGACAGGGGAGGCGGGGTAAGCTTCAAAAACTGCTCAAGGAAAGGCTCCACCCCGAAGTTAGTGAGCGCCGAGCCGAAGAATACCGGCGAGAGCTTCCCGTGGCGCACCCGCTCCAAATCGAACTCATACCCCGCGCCGTCCAAGAGCTCCACATCGTCTTTCAGCGTGCCGTAAAGGTACTCGCCGATTGCCCCCGGCAGCCCCGGGTCGTCCAAAGCAAAATCCTCCTCCTGGACCTCCCGCCTGCCCGCGCCGCTCTCCTCGGGGATAAATCTCAGCACCTTATCCTTCTCCCGGTCATAGACCCCCTTAAAGTCCACCCCGGAGCCGATGGGCCAATTCATGGGGTAGGTGCCTATGCCCAGCTCCTTCTCTATCTCGTCCAGCAAATCGTAGGGGCTCCGGGAGTCCCGGTCCATCTTGTTTATGAAGGTGAAGATGGGAATATCCCTCATAACGCACACCTTAAAGAGCTTGCGAGTCTGGGCCTCAACGCCCTTGCCCGCGTCAATCACCATTACGGCGGAGTCCGCGGCCATAAGCGTGCGGTAGGTGTCCTCAGAGAAATCCTGGTGTCCCGGGGTGTCCAGAATATTTATGCAGAAGCCGTCATACTGGAACTGCATTACCGACGAGGTGACCGATATGCCCCTCTGCTTCTCTATCTCCATCCAGTCTGATACGGCGTGCCTTGAGTTGCGCTTGCCCTTGACCATACCCGCCAGGGCTATTGCCCCGCCATAAAGCAGGAATTTTTCCGTAAGCGTAGTCTTGCCCGCGTCCGGGTGGGAGATTATGGCGAACGTCCGGCGCTTTTCTATTTCAGCTCTGTTATCTGGCATGATATACTCTCCATTCTAAATATATTAAAATAATTATGAATAAATTTTAATGATTACATCGGTAGCACCTCTCGCAACAGTATCTGACATATTATAGCCCAAAACTGTTCCCGTTGCAAGCTTTTTCCAGTCCCACTCCCCGCACATTCCACAGTTAGACAGCTTTCTCATGAAAAACATGGTATTTTATCCTAAAACTTATTCCTGGAAAGGAGAATCAAGTATGTACGCAAGGATAAAGCGGCTGGTGCGGTTCATGCCGCTGGCAGTATGCGCGGCACTCCTATACATATCTCCCGGCAGCTCCGCGGCGGACGCGGTGTGGCTTAGCGAGACCCTGTTCCTGGGAGAGGCCGTGCCCCTCAGGGTGAACGGCATACATCTCAGGGACCAGGCGGCAAAGGCCTTTGGGGACGAGCCCGGCGAGGCAGAATGCTGGTGGATGAGCCCGCAGGGTCAGAAGGAGCTGGAAGAGCTTGCACTTGAGCGCCCGCGAAAGGAGACCGACTACCATATATCAGCGGTGCTCCACAAAAAGAATGGCGGCGACACATGGAGAGACCTTCTCTACCATATAGACGTAGAATCCGGAAGCATACGTGTCCTGGCTGAGGGCCCCTGCGTACAGACCGGCTCTGTGCTGCTGGAGCTTGAGGGCCGGGGCCTCCGCCTCTACGCTGAGGCCCGCCCAGACCCGGACCCGCAGAGCGGCATGGCCCGCCTTGCGGCTGAGTTCACAGGCCTGCCCTTTGGCACGTATGCCATAACCGCCGTGGGCCAGGATGAGCAGGAGACATGCAGCCTTGGAATGAGTGAGGAGAGCGATATCATAGACCCGGGGCTAAACAGCGGCATGGTGCGCTTCACCCTGGGCGGCTCCGCAAACGCGGCCCTTGGGGGCAGCTTCAGACTGGGGGCGGGAAAATGAAGCCAGGCAGACTGCTGACGGCCCTGATGCTGGCCCTTTTAGCCGGGCTGTGGGGGCTCTGCTTTGTTTTGGGCCCCCATGAGGAACCGGCGGCGATAGAGGTAGTGGCCATGGGCTCTGAGGACGGCGAATCCGCGCCGGTGCTGCAGCCGGGGGATATTACAGACTCAAGCCTCAGCTTTGTGAATAACGGCCTCGCCGGCTGCAGGCTCCGGGCGCGGGTATGCGGGTCCATGATAGACGGCCAGCCGGTGCTGGAGGCCGGGCATATCCGCTCCGGGGATTTTCTGGAATCCGGCAGCGAGGATGAGGGCGCCGGGGAATACTGGGAGGCCCGGGGCGCATATCTATACTACAAAAACAGCCGGACAGAAGACCTGCTGCCCCCGGGCCGGGAGACCCCGCCGCTGTACACGGCGGTGCGCCTGAACGCCCGGATAGACCCGGAAGCCCTGACGGCCCTGAGGGATATAAGCCCCCAGCAGCAGCTCTATGTGCTGGCCCAGGCCCAGCCCCTGGGCGAGGGCCCCTGGCAGGAGGCCATACCTCCGGCGTAAGGGGGATGGGGTGAGCTTCTTTTACATGCTTTGGGGGTTTGTGGCGGTATCAGTGGGCGCGTCGGCGCTGCTGGCGGTCCTTGCCGTGCTGTACCGCCGAAGAAAGTGACACAGGACGTAACAGGCTCCGTCTTTTGGCGGGGCCTGTTCTATTTTCCCTCCAAAGCCCATACATATGGACTAGTCCACGAATTGAGAAAGCGGGTGCTCTATAATGAGAGCTTTTGACCGAATTGCCAGCCATATCCCCCTGTATAAGGACGAGCTTCTTGCCCTGCCGGACCGGGTAAAGGCCCAGGCCCGGGATATCCGCTTCAAAGCCGGCTATCCCATAACCGTATGCGGCATGGAGGGTATATTTTTCCTAAAGAACAGAGGCGTTACCCGCGCCCCTGCCCCCGGACAGCCCGCTCTGAGCGCCCCAGAACTCCAGGAGCTTTTTATGCACATCTGCGGGCAGTCCGTCTTCAGCCACGAGGAGGAGATACGCCAGGGCTATGTCCAGGTGGACAGCCTCTGCCGGGCGGGCATATGCGGCACGGCGGTGCTGGAAGGGGACAGGGTAAAGAGCCTCAGGGACATCACTTCCATTGTCTTCAGGATTCCCCGGGACAGCCCCGGCTGCGGGGACAGGCTTTTCCTCTCGGGAATTGACTTTACAAAGGGAGCTCTCATAGCGGGAGAACCAGGCAGCGGCAAGACCACCCTGCTCCGGGACATTGCCCGCTCCCTCTCAATGGGCCGCTTCGGTCCCGGCAGGCGAATAGCCGTGCTGGACAGCAGGGGGGAGCTGGGAGAATTTGACCTTGGCCCATGCGCCGATGTGCTGAGAAGCTGCCCAAAGGGCCCGGGCTTTGAGATGGCCCTGAGAAGCCTCTCCCCGGAGATAATTCTGTGCGACGAGCTGGCCCCGGGAGACATGGAGGCTGTGGAGAGCGCCGCCCAGGCCGGCGTGGGCATTATAGCCACAGTGCACAGCGGCTCCGACCCCAGAAGCCGCCCCCTCTGCCGGGACCTTCTGAGCACAGGGGCATTCAGCGCCCTCATAGCCCTTCGGGGCCGGGAGTTCCCCTGCGAGCCGGCATTCATCGAGCAGGGGGCGGGGGAGGCTTCCCGCCTTCCGGAAAGCCGTGCGGGCTGATGAAGCTGGCGGGTTCAGTTTTACTGGTGCTGGCAGGGCTCATATGGGGCCTTGGCCGCACGCGGGAGCTCAGCCAGAGAGTGGCGTATTTATCCCAGCTTGAGGTGCTGATACAATGGCTTGGCGCCGGGATAGCCTACTCCGCGCGCCCTCTGGCTGAGCTGATAAGGGCCGGGGACGGCCCATTCTGCAAAGGGGCCGTCAGGCAGCCGGATTTTTCCTTAGACCCCTGCGGAGCGCTGTACAGGGCCGGGGCAGGGCTTTTGCGAAATGATAAGGACCGGGAGCTTATGAGGGACTTTACGGCGGGCCTTGGAGCCAGCGGCGCGCAGGGACAGCAGGACCACCTGGAGCTCTGTGCCGCCCGGACCCGCCAGCTCCTCTCCGAGGCCCGGGGGGAATATAAAGAGCGCTCCCGCTTATATCCGGGGCTGGGGGCGCTGCTGGGGCTGGGAGCCTGGGTGCTGCTAATTTAAGACACGGGAGGCCGAAAAAGCAATGGAAGTGGAGCTTATCTTCAAGATAGCCGCCATCGGGATAATAGTGGCAGTTCTAAACCAGCTGCTCATCCGCTCGGGCAGGGAGGAGCAGGCGCTGATGACAACGCTGGCGGGGCTTATCGTGGTGCTGATGATGATAATAAACGAGATAGACGCCCTGTTCGAGGCCATTAAGACCACCTTTCAGCTATGAGCGGCCTGTTCGAGCTTTGCATGACAGTTATGCTCAAGGCCGTGGGCCTGACGGTGGTGGGCCAGCTGGCCTCGCGCCTGTGTAAGGACGCGGGCGAGAGCGCCCTTGGCTATGGGGTGGAGCTGGCGGCAAAAATAGCCGTGCTGGGCGCGGCAATGCCCCTGCTGTCAAGGCTGTTTGAATTTCTGGGAGATATCATGAGCATATGAGCGTCAAAAAAGTGGGGAAGTCAATTATAATCATAATAATATTTATTGCTTCGGCTGTTCTGTATACACCTGCCGCCTCAGCCCAGGCCGATGAGCTGTATGAAAAGAGCGGAGCCCCCGGGCTTTTTGACAGCCTGGACGATGACACAAAAAAGCTTCTTGGAGATTTAGGGGTGGACGGCGCCGACGTGACCGGCGGGCTTTCGGGAGAGGGGATATTCGAGATGATATCCTCACTTCTAAGAGACAAGCTCTCGGCCCCAATAAAAGCTCTGGCGGCTATATTGGGGATAGTGCTCCTGTGCAGGCTCTCCACAGGGCTTGGGGACGGTGACAGCATATCCACGCTGGTGGGCGCTGCGGCATGCGGGCTGATACTTTCCGCGCCGCTTTTGGGGATACTCACGACCTGCCGCCGGGTCTCGGGAGCAGCGTCGGCTTTCCTGACGGCGGCGGTGCCTGTATACGCGGGCCTGCTGACGGCTGGGGGAAACCTTGCCACAGGCAGCGGCTACAGCTTCCTCACCATGCTGGCTGGCACGGCGATACCCGTCCTCTCGACCGGGGTGTTCTTGCCTATGCTGCAAATATACCTGGGCCTCTCCATAGCAGGGGCGGTCTCGGGGACGGAGCTGGGCGGGCTGGCGGATACCTTGTACCGCCTGGGAAAGTGGGCCCTGACTACCCTGGTCACTATATTCGCGGCCATACTCTCCGTGCAGACCGCCGTAAACGCCCAGGTGGACGCCGCCACAGGCAAGGCCGCAAAGCTGGCGCTTTCAACCGGCCTGCCCATAGTGGGCGGGGCCCTTGGGGACGCGGTGACGGCAATACAGAACAGCGTGCATATAGTTAAGTCCGGGGCGGGAGCCTTCGGAATGCTGGCGGCCCTGTGTATCTTCGCCCCCGCCATGGCCGAGTGCGCCCTATGGGCGGGGGTGTGCATGGCGGGCAAGGGGCTGGGAGACCTGTTCGGGGCCAAAGAGATAAGCGGGCTTATGAACTCGGCGGCGTCGGCGGCAAAGATGGTGCTGGCGCTGCAGGGCAGCATTTGCGTGGTATGCGTGGCAAGCGCGGCGGCGGTGCTCCTGGCCGGAGGATGACAACAAAAGGGAGGTGCCTGTATAATGACCGAAGCTTTACAGTCGGCCGGAGCTGTATGCGGCGTGCTCATCGCCTCGGAGCTCCTTTCAAAGCTCTGCCCAAAGGACAAAATGCTGGGCTTTGTAAGGGGCCTCACAGCCCTTGCGCTAATAGCCTCGCTGTGCGCGAGCGCAATGTCCGCGGACTGGGACTGGCAGATAGACCATGAAAAAGCAGGGCAGAACCGGGAGCTTAATGAGTACATGGAGGACCAGTATGCCGAAGCCGCAAGGAAGGATATGGAGGACTATATAAGCGGCCTTTTAGCCGCCGCCGGGATTGAGGCAAAAAAAATACGCGCGGATATCCATATAACGGAGGACGGCAGCATATCATGTACAAAGGCCAGCCTGACCTTTGCCTTCGAGAGCGAGGCCAGACGGGCCCGGGCGGTGCTCTCAGGCGCTCTCGAGGATGTGCCCCTGGAGGTGACCGTGGATGGAGCTTGATAAGCTGGGGCTTTCAAAGCTTAGGGGCTGGCTTCAAAAGGCCTCGAAGGACCAAAAGCTCACGCGGATAGCCCTTATCCTGGGCATGGCGGGGATAGCGCTCATCTGGCTGTCCACCCTTTCACCGGGCCGGGAGCCCGGCTCATCCGCGGCCCCAGAGGGTACGGAGCTCACCGAGGCCCAGTACCGCCGGGAGCTGGAGGAGGACCTTGCGAGGATAGTCCGGGCAGTCACCGGCGACCAGAACCCTCAGGTGATGATAACCCTCGAGGACTCCGGAGCAGGGGTATACGCCCAGGACCGCAGAGAGTCCTCCGGCGAAGGCTCCGCGGAGGGCGAGAGCTCCTACGTTGTCCTGAAGGACAGCAGCGGTTCGGAGCACGGCCTTTCACTTCGCCAAAGTCAGCCCCGGGTGCTGGGGGTGGTGATAGTCAGCCGGGGGGCGGGGGACCCTGCCTTTCGGGAGAAGCTGGTGAACACCGCCCGGGCTGTGCTGGGGGTGAGCGCCGGGCGCATATGCGTGGTGGAGGGCAGGTAAGCAAGCCAAGCTATAATTTAAAGCAAAAAGGTGGGTCATTCAATGATGAAGAAGCTAGGAAGAAAACAGCTGGTATTGGCGTCCCTGGTGCTTGCGCTGGGCGCGGCAGTGTACCTTAACTGGCAGTTCGCGGGAACAGGCAAGCTGCCGGTCGGCGACAGCGGCAGCAGCACCAGCAGCCAGCTCGGCGCTGCCCAGCTGGTGAACAACGCCTATGTTGAAACGGTCACCGACGACCTCACAGGCTCCGAGCAGGCGAACACCAAGACCGACAGCTTCGCCCAGGCGCGCATGGACCGCCAGTCCTCAAGAGACGAGGCCCTGGAGCTTCTGGACAAGGTGCTTGAGGACGTGGACGCGGACAGCGACGCCAAGAAAGCGGCGGTAGAGGAGGCCTCGGCCATGGCCCAGAGCATTCTGAAGGAGACGAACGTAGAGGGCGTGCTGAAGGCCAAGGGCTTTGAGGAGTGCGTGGCGTACATAGCCCCGGAGCAGTGCAGCGTCCTGGTCTCAGGGGAGCTGAAGGACACAGACATGCTCATTATCCAGGAGGCGGTTATGGAGCAGACCGGGCTCACCGCGGATAAGATAACCATCATCGGCGGCGGAAAATGACGGATGGGGGGCTTCGGCCCCTCATTTTTCTTACAAATTCTTTTCAATTATAATTTTATGTATTTTTAATGCGCTTTTCCTCTGCTCTCAGGCTTGCCCAACTGGAAAAAAAGTGCTATAATACATAACGTGACGGCAAACAGGGCAGACTCTCTCAGTAAAGGAGAGTGCTGTGCTATGAAAAAAGCTGTATCTAAGAAGGAACAGATAAAGTCCGCGAAGAACTCCGACGAGGGCATGGAGGCCCCCGAGCAGGAGGGCTGGTGCGACCAGCAGAAGCAGATAAACGAGAGCGGCTCCGTTGTTACCCACAATAACGGCCACACCATCCACTGCCTCACCATTATCGGCCAGATAGAGGGCCACTATATCTCCCCCTCCCAGAACAAGACCACAAAGTATGAGCATGTGATACCCCAGATAGTGGCCGTTGAGGAGGACCCGGAGATAGACGGCCTTTTAATGCTGCTGAACACCGTGGGCGGCGACGTTGAGGCCGGGCTTGCCCTTGCGGAGCTTGTGGCGGGCATGAAGAAGCCAACAGTATCCCTGGTGTTGGGCGGGGGGCACTCCATCGGGGTGCCGCTGGCAGTGGCGGCGAAGCGCTCGTTTATAGCCGAGTCCGCTTCAATGACCATCCACCCGGTGCGCATGAACGGCCTTGTGCTGGGCATACCCCAGACCCTTGAGTACTTCCGGCGCATGCAGGACCGCATTACAAACTTTGTAACCCAGAACTCAAACATCACAAAGGAGCGCTTCACCACCCTCTCCATGAACACCCAGGAGCTGGTGATGGACGTGGGCACGGTTCTCGACGGCCCGGACGCCGTTGAGGAGGGTCTTATAGACTCCCTCGGCTCCCTCTCGGACGCCATGGACTGCCTGAATTCAATGATAGAAAAGGGCAAAAAGAAACGAGGCCCCGGCCGGCCAAAGAAAAAATCAGAATAAGTAAAGGCGGCCCGCATTTTTGTGGAGCGGCCGCCTTACATAAGGAGAGCTTATGACAATTTTAGACGCGATAATCCAGGGCGTCATCCAGGGCGCAACGGAATTTCTGCCGGTATCAAGCTCCGGCCATCTGTCCATATCCCAGCATATCTTCGGCATAGAGCTGCCGGGAATTTTATTTGACGTTATGCTCCATCTGGGCACGCTGATAGCCGTGGTGTTCGTATACAGAAAGCTTATCTGGCGCCTGTTAAAAGAGTTCGGACTGCTTATCGCCGACCTGTGCAGGGGCCGCTTTAAGTGGAATGCCATGAACGAAGACCGGCGGCTGATATTCATGCTGATAATAGGCCTTCTGCCCCTGTTCCTGCTTTTCCTGCCCATCCCCGGCACGGATATGAAGATAAAGGACCTCTCGGAGCAGCTTGCCTCAGACAGCAGCATATTGGTGGAGGGCTTGGCGCTCCTGGCTACAAGCCTTATGCTGTTTCTGGGCATATGGGCGAACCGGCGCACAGCCGCCGCCCTCGCCCCCGGAAAGCACTGGGCCAGGGGCGCAAAGGCCGGACGGACCCAGTATACGGCGGCCGACGCTGTAATAACCGGCGTTACCCAGTGCCTGGCGGCAGTGTTCCCGGGGCTCTCCCGCTCCGGTTCCACCATGTCCGTGGGGCTCATGCGGGGCATAGACCAGCAGACGGCCCTTGACTACTCCTTCGTGCTGGGAATACCCTCCATAGCGGCAGCGGCCCTGCTGTCCATAAAGGACGCGGGTTCAGAGGGGGAGGCCATCGGCACGGCGACGCTGATAGTGGGTGTTATAACAGCCGCCGTAGTGGGCTTCTTGGCAATAAAGCTGCTCAAATGGATAGTCACCACCAATAAGCTCAGCATATTCGCCATATACACGCTTATTGCCGGGCTGGCAGTGACGGGCATTGCCGTTTACGAGATGAGCATTGGGAAGAACCTGTTCACAGGCAGGCCCCTTTAGAGTTCAATAAAGATTTTAAGACGTAAAAATTGAGGGACAGGGAGGAAGAAAACTTGGCTGAACAGAAGAAGCCGTCAGCCGGGAGCACCCCGGCTAATCGCACTACCAAGAAGCGCGCGCCCGCAAGGACCACCCAGAGCGGGGCCGCGAAAAATAAGAAGCCCGTGGCAAAGAGACATGCCCCGCCGAAGCCAACCGCCGAGGAGATACGCCAGCGCAACCAGGTGCGGGCAGTGGTGCTCTTTGCGTGCGCCATCTTTTTCGGGTGCCTGACGATATTCGAGGGGGACAGCCTGTGGAAATGGGCCCATAACGCCATCCTGGGCCTTTTCGGAGGCTGGGCCATGCTCTGGCCGGTGCTGATGATATATGTGGCAGTAATAACCACTCTCGACCGGCCGATGGGCTCAATAAGCGGGAAGGTCTGGCTGACGGCAGTGGTGATACTTCTGTTCTGTGCCACAGGCTTCATCTTCGGCGGGGCAAAGATATCCGACGGCCTCTCGGTCTTCGACTACATAACCGCGCTGTACCGTACCAACGCCGGGGTGGGCGGCGGCGTACTGGGCGGTCTTCTGGGCCAGCTGCTCATAAGCGCGGCGGGAAAAACCGGGGCCAAGATAATCATACTGCTGTTACTATTTGTCAGCGTGATGATTCTCACCGGCACCACATTGATTGGCCTGTTCCGTACCATCAAGAAGCCTGTAGAGGCAGTGAACGAGGGCATACAGACCGCCCGCCAGCGCCGGGAGGAGGAGCGGGTTATACTTCAGGAGGACTGGGAGCAGCGCTCGGCAATCGACGTGCCCCTGGAACCCAGCCTTCCCTCAGGGCCTTTGAGCAGCAAGCCATCGGCGCTGTTCCCGCCGGTTGAACCAAGGAAGAAGCCAGGGAGAAGCGATAAGCTGGATAAGCTTGAGAGGGTCTTCGGCATAGAGGCCCCCCGCCCGGAGCTGCAGCCGGAGCCTGAGCAGGAGCCGCCCGAAAAGTCCGAGGACGAGCTCCCGGCCAATCCGGTGTTCTCCCCGAACCCGCCGATGCCCACAGCCGAACCCGACCCGGTACCGGCCCCTGAGAAGATTGAGAATGAGCCCCCAAAGCCTGAGGAAAGAGCTCCCGAGCAGGATAAGGAGCCTGAGCCCGAGCCTGAAATACCCATGCCGAAGCCGAGAATGCAGGAACCGGAGCCAAGGCAGGCCACTCCCCAGGAGAACGCCCTATATCAGGCCCTGGACCAGATGCAGACCCCGGGGACATACTGCTTCCCGCCGGTCACCATGCTTGCGATGAGCCCCCAGGTTGACAGGGCCAAGGAGACCGAGGAGCTTCAGACCAACGGCAAGATACTTGTGGACACCCTCAACAGCTTTGGGGTCAGCACCAAGATAATGGACATCTGCCGGGGCCCCTCTGTCACAAGATATGAGATACAGCCGGCGGCAGGCGTGAAGATAAGCAAGATAACCTCCCTTGCCGACGACCTCGCCCTGAACCTTGCGGCCACAGGCGTGAGGATAGAGGCCCCGATACCCGGTAAGGCGGCGGTGGGCATAGAGGTACCCAACCGCGCCAGAAGCTCCGTGCGTATGCGGGACCTGATACAGTCAAACGCCTTCCAGACCTCAAAGAGCAAGCTCTCCGTGGCCCTGGGGAGAGACATAGCCGGACAGCCGGTAGTAGCCGACCTTGCCCGGATGCCCCATATACTCATAGCCGGCACCACCGGCTCCGGTAAATCCGTCTGCACCAACTCCATGATAATCAGTATGCTCTATAAGGCCAGCCCCGACGAGGTCCGATTCCTAATGATAGACCCCAAGGCCGTGGAGCTCACAGGCTATAACGGCCTGCCCCATATGCTGGTGCCCGTTGTCACCGACCCACATAAGGCCGCGGGAGCCCTGGGCTGGGCTGTGAATGAGATGATGAAGCGCTATAAGATATTCTCAGAGAACAACGTCCGCAACCTCCAGGGCTATAATAACCTCGCCGAGGCCCAGAACTACGAGGACGAGAACGGCCAGCCCATGCCCGCCATGCCCCAGATAGTAATAATTATCGACGAGCTCGCCGACCTGATGATGGCCACCCCCAAAGAGGTTGAGGACTCCATATGCCGCCTTGCCCAGCTGGCCCGGGCCGCCGGTATGCACCTGGTTGTGGCCACCCAGCGCCCCTCGGTGGACGTTGTCACCGGCCTTATCAAAGCCAATATCCCAAGTAGGATTGCCCTCACCGTCTCAACGGCGGTGGACTCCCGCACCATTATAGACACCGTGGGCGCCGACAAGCTCCTGGGACAGGGGGACATGCTCTTTGCCCCGGTGGGCAGTAATAAGCCCGTGCGTGTCCAGGGCTGCTTTGTGAGCGACGAGGAAATTTCTTCCATAGTCGAGTTCGTAAAGAAGACCAAGCAGATGGACTACGATAATGATGTTATCGAAGAAATAGAGCGCAACGCCGCCAGCACCGGAGACCAGAAGGACGATTCAGGCGAGCGCACCGGCGACGCCGACCCCATGATGGACGAGGCCATAAAGGTGGTCGTAGAGGCCGGTCAGGCCAGCACCTCGCTCTTGCAGCGGCGGCTGCGCCTTGGCTACGCCCGGGCCGGGCGGCTCATAGACGAGATGGAGCAGCTGGGCATTGTGGGCCCCCACGAGGGCTCAAAGCCCCGCCAGGTGCTCATGACATACACCCAGTGGCTTGAGCGCAATATGCAGAAGCCTGACCAGCCGGATAATAGCGAAGAATAGCTGTCAAAAAGAGACTGCCCGGGGAAAGGCAGTCTCTTATGATATATCATTCTTATTACTGTGAGTACTGTTTAGCGAGCAAGTCATATATATCCCGCACAGTGTCCATGGCATGTGGAGATATTCCGTTATCCTCTGCCTGCTCATAGGAATGTATCTTGACTACATACGCCGAGTTGTACTGCCTGACCTCTGCAGTCTGATTGGGGTGCAGTATCGAATCCGGTATGTTTACTAAATACTCGGCCTCATCCGCAAAAAGATAGACTCTGATTTCCCAAACCTGGGACCCAAAAACCCAGTGACCACCGGGGGATAGATAGCTGGTGGCCTTGGGAGTGGAAGTGTGAGTTAAGCAACTGATGGGTAAACCGTCTTCCCCGGCACAGGATTTTTCGTCTGTGAGCCATATTCTGAAGGGAGTCTCTCGTAGTTTCAAAAGTACGCTCTTGCCATCAGATGTAGCCTGAACAATACGAATATGCTGGCCTTGGGTGTCGATGAAATCGTCGACAATATCCGGGTTATTCCATGAGAGTCCGCAAAAAAGGAGGGAAACATCAAATGGGGTTGATAGTATCAACAAGGCAACGACGGCAAGCAAAACCAGTGCAACTTTGGTTGAGAGAATGAGTTTTCTTTTCATTCACAATCGAGCATATTATTAGGTACAGTAAATGTGATAGACAAATCTTTATCGGTTTTATCGTTCGGGCCATATATATCCATAGAAGATACACACGATTTTACTATCTTCCCATTTACATGGCCATAAATTGCTGGAGAAACTTCTGGAAAACCAGAATAATCATACCCCGGGTAAGCATAGACGCGCCCAGAATAGGTTATCTGTCCGTAATTTTCCCAAGCTCCCAAAGAACCCTGACGGCGGTAATTTCCTCCGTTCATAACTGCTGTAATACCGCCGATAGCCTTAGTGCTAATATGTGTTAAAATTTGTCTTGAGTCCGGTTCATTTTCCAACCGGCAAAACTCAAAGGTTGCAGATAACTTTATATCATAGGTGTAAGATATCATTGGACATTTCACAATAGATACCGTTTGTAAATCGCTAATAGACGCTTTTAATGCGTCTATTAAAGATACTATAACAGTGAATCTACTAGAAACTTCACCACCTATGTATGCCGCAAACTGCTTTATTAAAGATACTGCACCGGCACTAAGATTAAATTGGACATTATCTGAATACTCAAGGGTCGCATTTCCTTCATTAGCCAGTTTTGATTTATTATTTTTAGGATTTACGACAACAGTTTGAATATTATATTTTTTTCCATTATATAAACAGTTACTTGTTGTATAAGTCATCCATGTATTATTAGGGGATGTATCCGGAACCAAAGCGTAGGGGGCAGCTTGTCCAGAGATTTCATCCTGCATTAGTTGCTGAACTTCATATTCATTTAGAAAATCAACACCCAACGCCATGAGTTGGTCGTCAATTTCGCTCAGACCGACAACATCATCAGGATGCTCGATTTGAAAATATACCCTTTCATCCATTAGGGCATCGATTTTTTCTTTTCGGATTTGTTCAGAGAGTGGCATAGATGTGCCGGTCGAACTTGTAGCATAAGCACTTGGGGACGTGAGAGTAAGCAGGAGAACAATGGCCAACATCAAACTAACAGCTTTGTTTTTCATAATAATACCTCCAAATATGATTTTAGTATATTATATACCAGAAGTTGGCAACTGTCAAGTGCTTTTTGACGGTTTCTTTTTATGTGCCTTAAGATTAAAATTGTCAGGACACGCGTACAGCTCGGGATAGAAAAAATCCTGTGGCGGTATGCCGAAAAATTCAGCCAGCAGCCGGAGGGACAGCATATCGGGCATTATCTTGCCGGACTCGTAGTAGGAGTAGGCGGAGCGGGTTATGCCCAGAAGCCCGGCAACGGTGGTCTGGGTTGCGTTTTTAGACAGGCGGAGCGTGCGCAGCATGGCTCCGAGATTTTGTTTATAGGTATCCATTCTTTCCGTATCCCCATTCGCGTTTATTTAATGTAAAATTAGGTCACCAACATTATAATATAGACATCTACCAGAAGTCAAGATGGTATATGCGGTTTTTTGCGTGATAAACTATTTACCATCAATAACTTAAGGTGGGGAGTGCCTATCATGCCCAATGGATATTATCGCAATCCGCAATATACGCTCCGTATTCCCGAAGAACTGATGGACAAGCTGAAATACATTGCGGAATACAGCGGGCGCTCCGCAAACAGGGAAATCGAGCAGCTTGTCCGCGTCCATGTAGCCCGCTTTGAGAAAAGGCACGGCGTCATCGAGCTCACGCCGGAGGACTATGAATTTATCCGCAAGCGGACGAACACTAAAAGCGGGAGCGGCAAAGACGAAGGCTGAAAGCAAAATACATCCCTTGCAAGCTTAGTTCTTCTGTGGTATAATAAATCGGATATACCCAAAAAGAAGGAGTGAGCTTATGCAGCAGCGGAACAGGCCCGTCTGGCAGACGGTGTCTTACGCCTTTATTTTCCTGGCGGTGGTGTCGATAATTTTTTCAATATATACCGACCAGAACCGAAGGCGCATACAGGAACAGAACAGGGTCTATGCCGAGGACTGCGCCCGGCAGACCGCTGAGCGCATAGGCAGCGAGTTTGACAACGCTCTGCAGCGCATAGAGAACTGCGCCTATCTTGTTAGCACAGACGGGGAGGACCCCGGGATAGACGCGGTCATGCTTGGGGAGATGGAGCACAACACTACCTTCGACGCCATCCGCTTTACCAACGCCGACGGCCTTAACCTGGCCTCAGACGGCAGTACCAGCGACAGCTCAGACAGAGACTACTTTGCCCGGGGCATGAGCGGGGAGAGCGGCATAGAGGCCGTGGCCGAGTCCAGGATAACCGGCGAGCCTATGATGGCGTTCTTCTCGCCCATAAGGGTGGATGGAGACATTGCCGGCATGTTCTTGGGGCTGTACTTCGCCGAGGACTATATGCGCTCCATGCTTAACGCCACATACTTCGGGGAGCAGGCCCAGGTATACCTCTGTAATCGGGACGGCAGCATAATCGCAAGCTCAGCCGGTGGGGCAAATATGGGGAGCCTCCTGGATAACCTGGCGGGGGCGGGCGTCATTGACCGGGGCACAGCCGCCAGCATTAACAGAACAGCCTTTGAAGAGGGCGGCAGGATATCGGTCTTCTGCAATAAGGAGAGCGACATCGACAACATATGCGCCGTCAGCCTGCCGGGGTATGACTATGTGCTGGTCCAGGCCTTCCCCAGGGAGATAACCCAGGGCATGGTGAGGCGGGCCAACAGCGCGGGCATTTGGCTTGAGATATGCCTTATCGCCCTTTTCGTGCTGTACGTTATCTTCCTGGTGCTGAGGGCGGGAAGGCAGCGAAAAAAGCTTGAGAAGGAGAACAAGACCTTCGGCGATGTGCTCAGGGGCATAAACATACTGTTTTCATCAAGATACCTTATAGTAGACCTGGACGAGGACAGCTACTCATATATGGCCGGAGCCGGTCCGCTGAACACCGCCCTGCCAATGGAGGGAAAGTATACTGAGAGCGTCATACCCACCCATGCGGCGGATGTGATTGGCGAGGAGGACAGGGCCGCTTTCCGCCAGTTCTCCCAGCCGGAGAACCTGAGGAGAAGCCTTAGAGAGACTGACTCCCTTGTGCACGAGTGCCATGTGCGCCGCAAGGGCAGGGAGGAATGGGAGCACCTTATAGTGGTCTGCCTGGAACGCCGGGACGGCGTGCCCGTCAGGGTGCTGTACGTGCGCCAGAACGTGACTGAGCTCAAGCGAAAGGAGCTCAGAGAGCAGCGCGAGCGCTCCGTTCTCAACCGCAAGGCAAGACAGTACAGGCTTGCCATTATGTCCAACGCTGTCAGCGCCTTTGAGTGCAACCTGTCGAACGACCTGATAGAGCAGGATGTGCTGAGGCTGAGGGACGGTAAGGCCTCCTCAGCCCTGGAGGCTGTGGGGCTCAAGGCGCCGTGCAGGGCCTCGGAGTGCTTCAGGCGCTGGGCCCAGGAGGTGCTGCCGGAGTCCCGGGAGGCCTATGCGCAGAGCGTGGATGTTGACTACCTAAAAGCCCAGTTCGAGCGGGGGAACATGGAGATAGACGTGGACTACTGGGAGGCCGGGGAGACAGAGGACGCGGAGCCCTGCTGTCTGCGCCAGTCCTTCCTCCTGGCCAGGGACGAGGACACTGGGGACCTTATAGCCATGGTAGTTTCAAAGGACATAACCGAGCAGGAAAAGGAGAAGCGCCGGCAGACCCAGGCCCTTCAGGACGCCCTCATGCAGGCCCAGCACGCGAACCAGGCCAAGACTACCTTCCTGTCAAACATGAGCCACGATATACGGACGCCTATGAACGCTATAATAGGCTTTGCAACCATAGCCGCCAGCCATATGGAGCGCACTGACCAGGTGAAGGACTGCCTGCAGAAGATACTCTCATCCAGCAACCACTTATTGGGGCTCATCAACGATATACTGGACATGAGCAGGATAGAAAGCGGCAAGCTGCAGATACATACCCAGGAGTGCAATATCCCCGAGCTCATGCACAACCTTGTGAATATAATACAGCCCCAGGTGAAGTCCAAGCAGCTTGAGATGTTTATAGACACCTTTGAGGTGGTAAACGAGGACGTTATAGCGGACCCCTTAAAGCTCAACCAGATATTCATAAACCTGATGGGCAACGCCGTCAAGTACACTCCCGCGGGCGGGACCGTGAGCTTCAGGATAACCCAGCGGCCGGCTTTCCGGCACGGCTGGGGGGAGTATGTGTTCATAGTCAAGGACAACGGAATCGGCATGTCAAAGGAGTTTGTCGAGCATATCTTCGAGCCCTTCGAGCGTGAGTCCACAGCCACCAGAAGCGGCATACAGGGCGCTGGGCTGGGCATGGCCATAACCAAGAGCATTGTGGACATGATGGACGGCGAGATAACCGTTGAGAGCGAGGTGGGCAGGGGCAGCACATTCTCTGTGAGAATACCGTTGCAGCTGCAGGACACGGAGAAGAGCGCCCAGGAGATAAAGGAGCTGGAAGGCCTGCGCTCCATGGTGGTGGACGATGACTTCAATGTCTGTGACAGCGTCAGCAAAATGCTGGGGAGCATAGGGATGCGCTCGGAGTGGACCACCTCAGGGCGCGAGGCAGTGTACAGGGCGAAGTCTGCCTATGAGGACGGCGACCCCTACCACACCTATATCATCGACTGGCAGATGCCTGAGACCAGCGGCATAGAGACCGCAAGGAGGATAAGGAGCGTGGTGGGCAACGACGCGCCCATAATCATCCTCACAGCCTACGATTGGACCGACATCGAGGAGGAGGCCAAGGACGCCGGGGTAACAGCCTTCTGCGCCAAGCCCCTGTTCATGTCGGACCTCAGGTCAGCCCTGCTTGCGGCCAACAATATCGGCGGCGTGGAGGAGGCGGAGAGCGCCGTCTGGACCAGGGACGATTTTGCGGGCAGGCGGCTCCTGCTGGTTGAGGACAATGAGCTCAACCGGGAGATAGCCACGGTGATACTTGAGGAGGCCGGCTTCGTGATAGAGGCCGCCCCCGACGGCACAGACGCGGTGTCCATGATGGAGCGCTCGGAGGAGGGCTACTATGACGCGGTACTGATGGATGTGCAGATGCCGGTGATGAACGGCTATGAGGCGACAAAGACCATAAGGGCCATGAACCGCCGGGACGTGAAATCCATGCCCATCATAGCGATGACAGCTAACGCCATGGAGGAGGATAAGGAGGCGGCCCTTAAAAACGGGATGAACGCCCACATATCCAAGCCTCTGGACATAGAGCTGCTGATGGAGGTTCTTAGGAAGTTCCTCATGTAAGGAGATATAATTATCCCAAGATTTACATTTTGATGATGTTTCCCTGAATACTTGATGATGTTCTTCCTGTTATGATACAATAAACTAAGTGACAGGAGGACTATATATGCGAAAAAGGACAATGAAAAAGCTTGCGGCAGCCCTGTGCGCGGCGCTGCTTCTCACTCTCCCGGCCTGCCAGGAAAACCCGGAGGGCTCCATAATCGCCAATAAGGATATGGACAAGCTCATATCAGAGGGGGCCGAGAGCGGCGGCGAGAGCCGGGTAGACGCCGAGGAGCTTATTGAGGACGCTAAAAAGACAGAGACATATAAGACCACTATAGACAGGCCAAATCTAAAAGTTAATGTGGAGGTTGACGCACAGGTTGACCTGCCGGGAGTTGACAAGCTGTCGATTTACCGCGTGCGGCAGAAGCCCATCGACCAGGAGCTTCTCGACAAGGTGCGGGCGGAGCTCTGCGGGGACGTGGAGCTGTTTGACGGCAAGGCTCTGAGCGTACGCACCAAAAAGGATATTGAGGCTGATATAAACTTTCTCAGGCAGTCGGTAGAGGAGTATGCTGCCCAGGAAAGACAGATGCTGAGTGACCCGAATCTCGAGGAGGAGTACCGACCCACCGAGGAGGAGGTGAACGCCAGCATAGAGGATTACCGCCAGATGACGCAAAGTGATATAGACGAGCGCCAGGAGGAGTACGAAACTGCCCCCGATGAAGTGAACTTTGCAGACTACCCCACCGACTACAAAATCCATCTTTACCGGGAGCTTTACGAGTCCGACCCGGAGAGCTATGAGTCAGGGCTGGCGCTGTGTGACGATGAAGGTGACGCTTTGTTTGACAGCGCCTCCGACGGCAGCGACGGCCACTACCGGAGGCTGGTGGTGCAGAATAACGCCGACTACAGCAACAAAATTGCCTACTATGACAACCTGAGGTTCTATAAGCATATGGGCGGGGTAATAGTAGAGGATACCGCGCTGAACCCTTCGTTTACCTCAAGAGAGATGGGGCTGGGCCAGAACTTAGACAGCTTCTGGCAGAAAAAGGGTGTGCCCACCCCGGTTATCACCAATAGCTATGTCCTGGAAGACAGCTTCACGTTCAAACCCATTGATAAAACGGATATAAGCTTCAGCCAGGAGGAGGCCCAGGCGAAAGCGGAGGAGCTGCTGAATAAGCTCGGCCTTACTGATTTCAAGTTCAGCGAAGGCGGTAAATACAGCGAGCTTCTGGGCGGAGACGGAGTTGGAACAGATTTTTTATATGATGTTTCATATATCCTCCGTTACAACCGGGAGCTGGACGGAGTTATGCTTACACAGTCCAGCGGGGCAAAGTTCGTAATCGGCGCGGACAGCAGCAACCCAAACCGCAAGCAGATGTGGCCCGGTGAGAGCATAGAGATACGCATAAACGACAGGGGCATTATAGGCTTCCAGTACAACGCCCCCCTTGAGATAACCGAAACAGTTGTGGAGGGCACCTCCCTCAAGGGGTTTGATGAAGTCAAGGAAATATTTGAGCAGATGGTCCCGATGGTGCTGGCGGACAGCGATTATGAGTATAAGGCGGAGGTCGACCGGGTGCGCCTGAGCTATTCCCGCATAAGCGAAAAGGACAGCTTTGATACCGGCCTGATAGTTCCTGTATGGAGCTTCGAGGGCAAGGCCTCGGCGTACAGCGAGGAGTACCAGATGGATGAAAACAGCGGCACGCTTATTGCCATAAACGCCATCGACGGCTCGGTGATAGACGCGAACCTGGGGTACTAAATTACATTTTGGCAGGGCCTGTATTGCGCAGGCTCTACCGCTGTTTTATAAGGAGGGCGAAATCATGGCAAAGCGCATTCTTGTGCTGGAAGACGATGAGGCTATCGCCAGCATGATAGCCATGAACCTGAAAGTGGCGGGCATGGAGCCGGCAGTGTTCAATGACGGCCTGAAGCTTCAGCAGTCCCTGGCTGGGGACCACGGCTATGACCTGGCTGTTTTGGACGTGATGGTGCCCGGGCGGGACGGTTTCAAGGTCTTTGAGGACCTGAGGCCATATAAAATACCAGTGATATTTTTAACAGCCAAGGACGACCTTGAGTCCAAGCTCCACGGGCTCACCGGCGGCGCGGAGGACTATATGGTAAAGCCCTTCCAGGTGCTTGAGCTGCTCGTGCGGGTGGAGAAGGTGCTTGCAAGAACAGCCGGAAGGGACGTGCTTCGGGTGCTGGACCTGGAAATAGACCTGGACGGCCATAAGGTCCGTAAAAATGGGGTGGAGACAGCATTGAAGCCTATGGAGTTTGACCTATTGGTGGTGCTGGCAAAGAACAGGAATATCGCCGTCTCAAGGGAGGACCTGATAGGCATGGTCTGGGGCAGCGGTTATCTTGGGGAGACCCGAACAGTGGACGTGCATATCGGCCAGCTGAGAAAGAAGCTGGGGCTGCAAAAGGCCATAAAGACCGTGCCGAAGCTTGGCTACAGGCTTGAGGATGACAGCCTATGAAGCTGAGAGTCAAGCTGTCTCTGCTTGCGGGGGCGGTGCTCTTGCTGGCGACCATTCTCTGCATTGGCCTGAGCTTTTCCATCAGCCGGCGTACTATACTGGATGAGGCCGCAAGGGGCGCCTATGCCCAGAGCCAGGCGGCATTTCAGAGTTTTGAGAGCTACTGCAGCCGCGTGACCGGGGTGGTGAGCCCTTCGGCGGGGATATACTGGCTGAAATCCCAGAACCAGGAGTACAGCATACTCCTAAGGGAAGATGAGCCGGTCTATAACCGTACAGTGCTGGACCCGGCGTGTCTCAAAGAGAACCACCCTCCAAAATACGGCACCGAGGAGGCCGGGCTCTACCATGGGCGTCGGATTTTAGTGTACAGCTTTAACAGCGCGGCCCAGTACACCTTTATCCATCTTGTGGACGTAACGGACACCTATCTCAGCCTGTACCGCCTTGCCGCCCAGGAAGCACTGCTGTCGGCGGTGATACTGGCCGGCGCGGTAACAGCCGTGTTTATAATTATCCGCCGTGCGCTCCACCCCCTGCAGGCCCTGTCGGACGGGGCAAACTCAATAGCGGCTGGGGCCTACGGCCAGCGCGTTCCGGAATCCGGGAGGGATGAACTGGCCGGGCTGGGCCGCGACTTCAACCGTATGGCCGCTGCCGTTGAAGAGCATATCCGGAGGGTGGAGGAGAGCGAGGAGCAGAAGACCATGTTCATGGCGAGCCTCACCCACGAGCTGAAGACCCCGCTGACGGCCATATCCGGCTACGGCCAGACCCTCCGCTACGCGAAGCTCAGCGACGAGGACAGGGACACAGCCCTTATGTACATCTGCCGGGAGAGCGGCAGGCTGGACAGGCTTTCAAAAAAAATGCTCCGGCTCCTTGAACTGGACAGGGAAACTCCCCTGATACTTGAACCAGCCCCAATATCGGAGCTGGCCAATGCGGCAAGGGAGACCTGTCTGCCCGCAGCTAAGGAAAAAGGTGTGGCGATAGAAACCGGCGCTTTGGAGGGGGATATATCCTGTGACAAGGACCTGATGACCGAGGTCATTGTGAATCTTACGGATAACGGAGTGAAAGCCTGCAAAAGCGGCGGTACGGTGCGTATATACGCCCGGGAGGGGCGCATTGCAGTTGAGGACAACGGGTGCGGCATTCCTGAGGATGAGATAACCCGCCTGACGGAGGCTTTCTACATGGTGGACAAGTCCCGAAGCCGTCAGAGCGGCGGGGCGGGGATGGGTCTTGCGCTGACGGCGGCGATACTTCGGCGGCACGGCATGAGGCTCAGAATAGAGAGCCGCCTGGGGCATGGGACCCGTGTAACTGTGGAAAAGAGCTGAGTGTTTACATTTTGATGATGTTTTCCTGAATACTTGATTAACTAAAAGGTGTTAAACTTTAGGTATACCTGAAGTTTGGCATCTTTTTATTTTGCGGTGATACGATGAACAGCTTTGAAACAGACCTGAGGCGGGCAGTGCTGTCCATACGGTTTATAATTGCCGTAGCTTTGCAGCTGGGAATACTGCTCTTTGAGGGCCAGGGTTCCCAGCTATACAAAATGAGCATTCCACTGGTGTGCACCCTTCCCTACGCCGGAGGGTGGCTGGACGAGTACAAGTCGGGCTTCGTAAAGCTTTCTTTAATACGCGGTAGCATGAGGGGGTACATCCTTGGCAAATTCCTTGCCTGCATAATAGCCGGGGGCGGGGCTGAGGCATTGGCCGCGCGGCTGTATGTCACTGTAAAAGCTGAGGATATCCCCTGGGACTATGGCGGGACCTTCCTTACGGCGGCCCTCTGGGCGGCAGCGGCGGCTGTGCTGGCGGCGCTGTCGGACAGCAAGTACCTGGCATATGGCGGGGCCTTTGTGGTGTGCTATTTTCTTGTGATAATATGTGAGCGCTACTGGCCCTGGCTCTACTGCCTGTATCCGTATGAATGGCTGGAGCTAAAGCATACCTGGCCCTTTGGGAGCGCGGGAGTGGCAGTGCTCCTCTCGGGGCTAATACTGACCCTGGCGCTCTGGTACTATATTATCCTGAAGGGGAGGATTGAACATGGCTAAGCTTCGGCAGATAGTAGTAATTTCAATGACAAATTTCAGCCGCTGGCCAGGAAGCCCACAGATATGGCTGAGCTTCTGCCTGGGATTTATAGCCTGCTTTCTTCTCTCGGGGAAAGTTGTGGATTTCGCCGGCGAGCAGGAGACCGTTCTGCAGCTCTTTGAGCCGTTCATCTGGACCTTCGGAGACGCGAACTCAATCCTGCTCATATCCCTGTGCCTGCTTCTGCTCTTCGCGGACCTGCCCAACCTGAACAACGAGGTGCCCCTCCTTCTCGTGCGCACCAGCCGCTTCTGCTGGATGGCGGGGCAGATACTGTACCTTATCCTTGCCACTGCCGCCTTTGTGGGCTTCATACTTATTTCCACCTGTCTGCTGTGCGGGACCAGGGCTTTCCCGGGAAATATGTGGAGCGAGACGGCGGCGATATTAGGATACTCGAGAATAGGGGAGAGCATAGCTGTCCCGGCCTTTGTAAAGGTGCTTGAGCTCACCTTCCCGTACCCCTGTACCCTGCATATCTTCGGCCTGATGCTGGGTTACTCCCTGGTGCTCTCGGCGCTGATATTTTTCTTCAACCTGTTAAAGGGCCGCATGGGTATGCTGGCGGGAGCAGTTTTCAGCGGCTTCGGCTTCTTTCTAACGCCCAAGGTGATAAGCGACTGGTTTCACCTGAGCACCATGCAGGAGAACATAGCCAACATACTGTTCGGCTGGCTGTCACCCTTAAACCACGCCACCTACTATATGCACAACTTCGGCTACGACAACCTCCCCCGCCTAATAGACTCCTACGGCTTCTTCGCCGCCGCGAGCCTTCTGATATATCTTCTGGCATTCTGGCGGGTGAGAAAATACTCATTCAATTTTACCGGAACGGAGCGCTGACTATGGAGCATAACGGGATAATCGTTGAAGGCGTATGTAAATCCTTCGGAAAAGAAACTGTGCTCAAAGATGTGAGCCTGTCCGTGCCGCCGGGGGAGATAGTTGGCGTTGTGGGAAATAACGGCAGCGGCAAGACTGTCCTGATGAAGTGCATATGCGGTTTTCTGCGCCCGGATAAAGGGAGCGTCACCGTAAACGGCGTCAGGGTGGGGAAGGACCGGGATTTCCCCGAGAGCATTGGGATAATCATTGAGACACCGGGCTTTATCCCGGGCATGAGCGGCTACAGAAACCTGAAAACTCTTGCGGCGCTGAAGGGGATTATAGGAAAAAAGGAGATACTGGCTGTTTTGGACAGAGTCGGCCTGGCTAAAAGCGCCCGAAAGGCAGTTGCAAAGTATTCACTTGGAATGCGCCAGCGCCTGGGGATAGCCCAGGCCATTATGGAGGACCCGGCGGTGCTCATTTTAGACGAACCCTTCAACGGCCTGGATAAGTCCACGGTTGAAGATATGCGCGGGCTTTTGCTGGACCTTAGGGACAGCGGCAAGGCAATAATGCTCGCGAGCCATAACGCCCAGGATATCCGTGAGCTATGTGACCGGGTGCACGAGATGGATGTGCAAAGGAGGGAGCCTGCATGAGATATATTATCGCCTTCATAGCAGCCCTTGGTATGCTTTTCGCTCTGGGCCTGCCTGCTATGGCGGACGCGGAGCCCTCTCCGGAGGCTGTGACTTCGGACGCTCCGACGGCAGATTCATCCCCGGTCCCTGAGCTCACACCATCCCCCGAGCCGGTAAAGGAGACAGCAAAGCTCTATATCGACAACAGGAACCTCTATGCAAACATGTCGAGGACCTACTCCCAGGGCTATATTCCAACGGTGAAAAACGGCACAGTTACTATAGTCCTGCCCCTTCTCTGCCATGGAGAAATGCGCGGGAACATCATCAGGGCAAAGGCTGTCTTCGACCCGGGCGGGCCCTTTGTCACAAAGAACTATGAGCAGACGGTGGAGCTTAAAGAGCATAAGGTAAACGACGGTAAGCAGAAGGTGTCAGGGTACTGCATAACCCTGCCTCTGCAGCTTGAGAAGGACCGAATGAACGGCAGCTATCCTGTGACCCTCTCCGTCACCGGCACAGACCTGACAGGCCTTGAGATAAAGGAGGATTTTACCGTCTATGCCGGCATAACAGACGGAAGGGACCCAAACGCCACCCCAAAGCCTGAGCCTGCACCTACCCCGGAGCCGGCGCCTCCCGTAGTGCTGGGCCCGAAGGTGCTTGTACAGTCCTGCCAGGCCATATCCATGGAGTCCGACGCCCAGCCGGGAGTTGTAAACGCCGGGGACCATATGCGTGTCACAATAACTCTCATAAACACCAGCCAGTCTGAGGCACTTGAGAATATGGCTGTAACGGCGGCCTCTCCCGGGGAGAGCTTTTCTCTGCTCAGCTCCTCAGACAGCGTCTATATCGGCACTATGGGGGCAGGCGGCACAGCCGATGTGATATACGACTATCAGGTATCGCCAGAGACCCCTGCCGGGCAGTATACTATCCCCATAACCTACGACTTCGCCTATAATAAGGGCGAGACCGCCTCAGGCGCCGGCAGCGCCCGGGTGAACATCTCACAGCCCCTGAAGATGGAGTTTTCCCTGGGACATATGCCTGATGAGGCCGTGGTTTCAGATATGCTGGAGATAAACGTCCAGGCCATAAACCTCAGCCATACCAAGGCCTATAATGTCCGGGCCACATTGGAGGGGGACGGCCTTGTGCCCTCAGGCACGGCTTTTATCGGCGACCTTGAGGGCGGCACGTCCGGAGAAAAGCCATTGCAGATAACCATTACCGGGCTCACCCAGAGCGAGACCTCCTACGGCCCTACAAACGGCACAGTCACCTATATCTATGAAGACGGCAGCGGCCAGGAGCTAACCGAGACCGCCAGCTTCACCCTGAGCATAAAATCACCCTTTTCCAGTGATAAGCCAGAAGAAAAGGACGACCCCGGACAGTTCTGGATAGTGCTCGCTGCAGTGGGGGCTGTGCTTCTGGCTCTGATTACCGTGCTGGTGATTCGGGCAGTAAGGGCACGTAAAGCATGAACAGGCTAAAGGAACTGCTCCGGCTGAGAAAAAGGAGCGATAAGGTGAAAGCAGCGCTGCTGCTGTTCCTGCTGGGTACTCTGCTTGGAGCAGACGTTGTCTCGGGGACTGCCGATTTTTTCATAGAGACGTCGAAGCCGGTTGAATACGTGCTCACGTCAGGTGCAGGGGGAGCGGTGCTTGAGGGCAGGCTTCAGTCGCTCCGCCAGCGTGAAGGAGTGATATGCGCAAGCCGCCAGAGGGAGTATGTCCTTACATGCGGCGGCAGGTCACTGGACGTAATTGAGATATCCCCGGAATATATCAGCACCTGTTTCGGGCTTACATCCTCCGGTTCGGGCAGAGAGTTTTTCCTGGGCCGTGAGGCCTTCATATCCTTTTGCGGAGCAGGAACGGCGTCCCCGGCGCGGCTCACCTGCCTTGATGGTGAGGAGAGCGTAGGCGGCGCGTTTTCCATGTGCGTGGAGCTGCCTGGTGCCGCCGCCATAACCAAGGGAACCTCCATGACCCTTGGGGATTCCCAGACCCTGAGGGTCATGATGGACGGCAGTGATGTGAGCGGCCTTGACGAGACCTGGCTGGGGGAGCTGGGATTCTCCATAGAGAACCGTGAGGTGCTGACAGAAGCCGCCCACAGGCTGGAGCTCCTGCTGGCCAGGCTGCGATATGGCGGGCCTGCCTGTTTGCTTGCCCTGGCGCTTGGGGTGCAGCTTTTCGCTGCCGGGCGCAGGGAGGCGGGTTAAAATTCAAAAGAGTATTGCTTTTTCCTGGCAAAATATGGTATAATGATAATGCTTTTATTTGAGAAGATAAAGTTTTACCAGGGGAGAGGGTACTATGAAACGCGTCATATCTTTACTGCTTGCAGCGCTCATGCTTACAGGCGTGATAACCGCGCCTCCCGCTGCAAAAGCGGCGGGAAAGAAGCTTATTGCCATAACCTACGACGACGGCCCGGGACCGTATACCGACAGCCTCCTTGACGGACTTAAAGCCCGGGGAGTCAAGGCCACATTCTTTATGCTGGGAAACCGGGTGGCTTCCTATAGCTCCACAGTAGCACGGATGTACAGGGAAGGCCATCAGCTTGCAAACCACAGCTACGACCACAGCAACCTTGCAAACCTGTCTGAAAGCGGCGTGCGCAGCCAGATACAGTCCACAAACCGGCTTTTAGACAAGACATGCGGCTCCGGCACCGATTATATGGTGCGTGCGCCCTACGGCAGCATGAACTCCAATGTGTCCCGGGGAGCGGGGGCCCCTCTGATATTTTGGTCGGTGGACCCGCAGGACTGGCTCTACCGCAATGCCGAGACCGTGAAAAACAACATAATACGCAATGCTCACGACGGCGCGATAATACTTGTCCACGACATACACTCCACGTCAATCCCCGGCTCTCTTGCCGCTATTGATTATTTGAAGCGCCAGGGCTATGAATTTGTCACTGTACGCGAGCTGTTCCGGAGAAGGGGACAGTCCATGAAGAACGGCGTACAGTACAGCAGCTGCCGCTCAACCGGGAGTGACGCCGGCCCGGTGGAGGCGCCGATTATAACCGGCGAGACAGAGAACGGCAGGCTCCGTGTTACCATCAAGGCCCAGCCGGGGGCGGCCATATACTATACCACCGGCTCCGGAGGCCTGAATCAAAACAGCGCCCGCTATACCGGCTCATTCCTGACGGACTATCCCTGCAGGCTTCAGGCCGTGGCGGCATACAATATGAACGGCAGCCGCAGCGAGACAGTGACGGAGACCTTCACCATGCCAAAGGCAAAGCAGCCCGATATTATAGTGAGCGAAGGCATACTGACCATTGAATGTGCAGCTTCCGACACGGAAATCCACTACACCCTCACCGGGGCCCAGGACAGCGGCGGCTGGCAGCTGTATACAGGCGAAATGCCTATTGAGCCCGGTACAGAGATTACCGCTTATTCCTCCTGCCGGGGACATCTTGACAGCGAGCAGGTACGGGCCTCATTCTCAGAGAGAGGCACTTTTTTCCGCGACGTGTTCCCCGGCCAGTGGTACTATGACGCCATGGACCGGGCCGCCGCCGAGGGCTGCATGTCCGGCAGCGGCAGCGGAATTTTTGCTCCCGCAAAAAATATCACCAGAGGGGACCTTGTGACCCTGCTGTACAGGTATTCAGGCGAATCCATTGAAGAAGGCGCGGATTTACCCATTCCCTTCGACGACATAGCTCCGGGCAAATACTATGCGGAGCCGGTGGCCTGGGCCCATAATAATGGCCTTGTTAGCGGATGCGGCGACGGCCTGTTTCATCCCGGGCGCGGCGTTTCAAGGCAGGAGATGGCTGTGATATTCTATAACTTCCTGAATTACAGACAGCTTATTCCTGATGATGCCGGGACAGGGTCATGGAGCTATGCTGACGAGGATAAGATATCGTCTTGGGCAAAGGAGGCAGTGGGCTTTATGTCCTATGCAGGTCTGCTTCAGGGCAATGGAAAGAACGAGTTCCAGCCGCTGGGGAACACTACCCGGGCTCAGGCGGCGGCAGTGCTTATGCGGCTTGAGGACTACATAGGCAGCATAAATGGCCAGTCATAAGAATAACGCGGAAAGTGAGGTAAAGGGGAGGCCGTCAGAGCGGCGGCCCCTTTAATACTTTCCTTCTCTTTTCCTGTATTCAAGCGGACTGCACCCGAAAACCTTTCTAAAGCTCTCGCTGAAGTAGCTTGGGCCGTTAAAGCCCACCGCATAGCATATTTCCGCAACGGTCATATCTGTGGAGCAGAGCAGTTCTATGCCCTTTCGCAGGCGGTACTCGATAAGATAGGCATTTGGGCTTTGGTTTATATACCTCTGAAATATATTGCAGCAGCTGGTTTTGCCAACGCCGCCTGCCCGGGCTATCTCCTCAAGGGACAGCCTTTCCCGATAGTGCTTCTGGATAAAAGCCACCATATCATTTAGAGCGCTGAGCTTCTGGCTCACGGGCCCGGCCTTTTCCCGGGTTGGAGGGATATTCTGATAGAGCTCGCTCCATATCTGAAAGGACGCCGCCTGAATCAGCATGGGCGCCAGTGGGTCGTCCCTAACCTCGTATATGTACAGAAGCTTCTCACATATCGCTGTATTATCCCGGCGGAACACATAGCAGGGGTGGGAGGGGTCAGAGAGCAGCGGCTCGACGAATCTGCGCTCTACAAGCCGGGACGTGCACAAGAGCATTGGGTGCAGGAGAATGCAGATATACTCTGCGTCCCTGTTCTCCCGGGAGAAGTTATAGTGCATTTGCCGGGTATTTATAAAAATCCCTTCGCCTTCGTCAACAGACACTGTATCGCCGTTGACATTATAGTACATGCGTCCGTTAAGCACTACGCTGAACTCCAAATCCTCATGCCAGTGGCCAAGCGCCGTATAGTTGGGAAAGTCGGCAGCGCAGCCCTTGCCAATATAAACTGGAAAGTCTGTGAAATTGTACGTAAACTGCTCCGAGTGGTCCTTCTTCACGGTCAGCTGCATAGCGGGAAACCTCCAAGCCTGAACAATAGTTATTAAATTTCTAAATATTGTTATGATTATTGTATTTTGAACGTAATATTATTATACTCATGTGCAGCCGGTAGTCAAGAACATTTTCTCTGCATAACAGAAGAAGCCGCTGGCGGCAGATTGACAATCCGATTGTTCCGTAGTAGAATAACCAAAACAACTACTTTCCGGGAGGAAAACACTATGCTCCGAACCTTAGACCCATCCATGCTAGGCCTTACGCACCCCATAAAAGAGCTTGCTCCATATGCCGCAAAATACGGCTTCCAGGCAGTCAGCGCCCCTCGGCAGGTGCTTGAGGACAAAAACGCCGCCAGGGAGGCAGAGGCAGCCCTTCTTGACAGCGGGCTCTCCTGGGGCCTAATGCCACTGCCTGCCGACTTCTACCACTGGGAGCTGGACGGCAGTGCATTTGAACAGGCCCTTGAGGTCCTGCGCCGCTGGGCGGACGCGGCCCGGGTGCTGGGCGTCACCCACGCATATAACCATGTATGGCCCTGCAGCAGCCGGGAGTTCGATGAGAATTTCTCCTGGACAGTAGAGCGTATCAGGGCCGTGAACGGTATTCTCCGGGAAAACGGCGTCTCATACGGCCTTGAGTTTTTAGGCCCTCACGAGCTCCGCAAATTTGCTGAGCATGAGTTTATCCACTCCCTCTCAGGGGCGCTGGCCCTGGCGGACGCCGCCGGGGGAGGGGTCGGGATAGCCTTCGACGTGTTCCACTGGTACTGCTCACAGAACGGAGCCATGGACGATGTAATGCTCATGGAGCAGAATATAGACCGGCTTGTGGCAGTACATATAAGCGATGGGGTGCTTGGCCGCTCCTTCGACCAGCAGAAGGATATGGAGCGCCGCCTGCCCGGGGTCAGCGGGGTGATAGACGCAAAGACCGTGCTGGCGCGGTTCAGAAGCCATCCCAATAACGCCCTGTATATGGCTGAGCCCTTCGAGCCCTGGCGCACAAAGCTTGGGAGCATGACAGCGGAGGAGGCCGTGCGCACGGTGTCCGAGGCGATAGCCAGGGTGGAGCGTGAAGCGTAATGAGGCAGACTACGAAGGAGGCCTTAGCCGAGACCCTGGAAATGCTGCTGGAGACCCGGAACATAGATAAGATAACGGTGAAGGATATCGTTACAGAGTGCGGCGTGAACCGCCAGACCTTTTATTATCATTTTCACGATATCTACGACCTGATGGAGTGGGCCCTGGCGGACAGCATTGAACAGTACGCCGAGCAGAGCCTTACGGCAGGGATGGACTGGATGGAGCAGATACGCCAGCTCTTCCACTTTTTCTATCTGCACCGCACGGTAATCCTGCACGGCTACGACGCCACGAACAGAATGCAGTATGAGCGCGCGGCCATAAAATGGGTGTCGCCCCTGGTTCGTGAGAAGATGGAGAGCTATACCCAGGCGGCTGATGTTGATGAGGGAAGGAAGAGCTTCATCTGCCGCGTATATTCCCGCACTATTGCCGGACTTCTCTTGGAGTGGATAGAAGAGGGTATGCCAGACCAGCGCCACGTGCGCCTGGACGACTATTTCATCATTTTGGACGGCAGCATAGGCTACGTGCTTGATAAGTTCAAATCATAATATTTATACAAAAGAGGGTCTCTGTCTGGTTTTTGGACAGAGGCCCTCTTTTGTTGATTGATGTTTAATACAACTGAGATTATAATTACCTCCATAAGATACCAAAAATCATCAGGAGGTAAGTTTATGGACACGTCAAATAAAATCGTGCGCTACGGATTAAAAAAGGCCTTTGGATTTATCGAGCGGGACCCTGAGGAAAACCTCCCGAAGCTTATGGACTGGGTGGACCGCTTTGCCCCCGGCGGCGAGCGGGGCTTTCCGGTCCAGCGGGCGGCGTTTCGCAAAGTTATCGAGGACCCGGACTGTGCCATGCACAAGCTGATGTACCGCGTGTTTACTGAAACCGACAAGGACGTGCTCAAAGCCGTGTTCGAGAATTTCATAATCAACGGCAACCTGGTGGGCTGGCCCAGGCAGGAGGAGCTGAGGGAGGAGTACGGCTGCAATATTCCCTGGGCAATCCTGCTGGACCCCACCAGCGCCTGCAACCTCCACTGCACCGGCTGCTGGGCGGCGGAGTACGGAAATAAGCTGAATCTGAGCTTTGATGAAATTGACAGCATAATCACCCAGGGCAAGGAGCTGGGGGTATATATCTACATATATACCGGCGGCGAGCCCATGGTGAGAAAGAGCGACCTGATAGCCCTGTGCCGCAAGCATAACGACTGTCAGTTCCTGTGCTTCACCAACGCCACCCTCATAGACGAGGATTTTGCAGATGAAATGCTCAGCGTTAAGAACTTTATTCCGGCCATAAGCGTAGAGGGCTTTGAGAGCGCCACGGACGGGCGAAGGGGAGAGGGGACATATAAAAAAGTAGTGGAGGCCATGTCGCTGTTAAAAAGCAAGAAGCTTCCCTTCGGTATCAGCTGCTGCTATACCAGCCGAAACTTTGACTCTATCAGCAGCGACGAATACTTCGACCAGATGATAGAGTGGGGCGCGTCCTTTGTCTGGTACTTTCACTATATGCCCATCGGAAACGACGCCGCGCCGGAGCTCCTGCCAACGCCTGAGCAGAGGGAGTTCATGTACCACAAGATACGCGAGGCCCGGCGGACAAAGCCCATCTTCGCCATGGACTTTCAGAATGACGGCGAGTTTGTGGGGGGCTGCATAGCCGGCGGGCGGCGGTACTTCCACATCAACGCCAACGGAGACTGTGACCCCTGTGTGTTCATCCACTACTCCAACGCAAATATCCGGGACATGAGCCTTTTAGACGTGCTCCGCTCCCCAATCTTTATGGCCTACCACGACGGCCAGCCCTTCAACGGCAACCACCTCCGTCCCTGCCCAATGCTTGAGAATCCCGATAAGCTTCTGGAAATGGTAGAGCTCACCGGGGCCCATTCAACAGATTTGCAGTCTCCGGAGAGCGCGGAGCACCTATGTGATAAATGCCGGGAGTACGCCAAAAACTGGACTTCCTCGGCAGAGCGGCTGTGGCAGTGCTCGTGCAGGGAAAAGGAGGCACAGCAGCTGTCGGAGGCCGAGGATGAGAGAACGGCTGTATAGGTGAAGGCGCAGTAAGCCTCTATTATACAAATCATCATAGAGAAAGGAAGGATTTTGTTTTGGAAAAGATTTCACAGGCTATTGTCCGCCACCGTAAGCTGGTGCTGACTATAGCGGTCCTGCTGCTGATACCGGCACTGCTGGGCGCGGCGGCAACGCGCATAAACTACGATATCCTCACTTACCTGCCCCCGGAGCTGGACTCCATGCTGGGGGAGGCCGCTCTGGAAAACGACTTTAATCTGGCGTCCACCGGCATGGTGACCGTGGAGGGTATGCCCCTGGGAGAGCTGCTCAATATGAAATCAGAGATGGAGCAGGTCGAAGGGGTAGAGCAGGTATTCTGGCTCAGCGACCTTATTGACCCGGCAATCCCCCGGGAAATGCTCCCGGAGGGAATCCGTCGGGCAATGTATGGGGAGAACGCCACCCTTATGCTGGTGCGGTTCTCAGAGCCCTCTGCAAGCGAAAGCACCATGAACGCTGTAGCTGAGCTGAAATCCCTCTTGCGGGAGCACAGCTTTATGGGGGGCATGAGCGTTATACTACAGGATACCAAGGCTTTAGTAGATAAGGAAATGCCGCTGTACATCCTGTGTGCTGTAGGAGCCAGCTTGATTATCTTGTTTCTTGCAATGGAGAGCACCCTGGTTCCGGTGCTGTTTATGCTTGGGCTGCTGTTCCCGATACTTTATAACTTCGGCACAAACTACTTCCTGGGGCAGATAAGCTATATCACCCAGGCGCTGTCCACCGTCCTGCAGCTGGGCGTGACTATGGACTTCTCGATTTTCCTTCTGCACCGTTACGAGGAGGAAAAGAAGCACAGCCCTGATAAGGAGCAGGCCATGGCCACGGCTATTGTAAACACCTTTTCGTCAGTCACAGCCTCAAGCCTTACGACCATAGCGGGATTTTTGGCCCTGTGCACCATGCGGCTGACCTTGGGCAGAGATATCGGAATCGTCATGGCAAAGGGAGTGGCGCTGGGAGTTGTCTGTACAATCACCATACTGCCGGCCCTTATCCTGACCTTCGACCGGGCCGTAGAGAGGCACCGGCATAAAGCGGTCATACCGCAGCTCAAAAGGGTCAGCCAGTTTATCACCCGCCATCCCGGCCCGATTTTAGCGGTATTCCTGATAATCATGGTGCCATTCACCTTGGCTCAGAGCAAGACAGGCGTATATTACACACTGTTTGACAGCCGTCCCCAGGACCTGACGGGCATAGTCGGAACAAATAAGCTGAAGGATGATTTCGGCATGACTACCTCTCACTTTATCCTGGTGGATAAAGACATAAGCGATGAGGATATGAAAGCGCTATGCCGCGATTTAGAGGGTGTCGAGGGTATCAGCCAGGCCGCCTCTGTCAGCGGACTGCTGCCCGCGGGCTTTGACTCAGAGCTGCTGCCGGAGGATATAGCTCAGCTGGCCCAGTCCGGGGGGAGGAAGCTTATCCTGGCAAACTCAGAATATAAGAGCGGCACAGAGGAGCTTACAGCCCAGCTGAATGAGATGAACAACCTGATTAAGGCCGTGGACCCGAGCGGGGTAATCACAGGCGAGGGCGCTATGACGAAAGACCTTATAGAGATAGCCGACACAGACTTTGCCAATGTGAACGCAGCCTCCATTGCGGCGGTATTCCTCATAATCTTGCTCACCTTCCGAAGCGTATCAATTCCAATGCTGCTAGTGCTGTCCATAGAGAGCGCAATATTTATAAACATGGGCATACCTTATTTTTCCGGGACCTCCCTGCCGTTTATCGCCAGCATTGTTATCGGCACAGTACAGCTTGGGGCCACGGTGGACTACGCCATCCTTATGACGACACGCTTTCGTGAGGAGCGCCGGCGCGGGCTCAGCCCGAAGGAAGCCGCCGGGACAGCCTGCCGGTTCTGCAGCCAGAGCATTTTGTCCAGCGGCCTCACCTTCTTCGCGGCCACCATCGGCGTGGCGGCAATCAGCAGGATGGAGCTGCTGAAAAGTATCTGCCTGCTTATATCCAGGGGCGCGCTCATCAGCATGTTTGTGATAATCGTGATTCTGCCCTGCCTGCTTCAGCTTCTGGACCCGCTCATTAGGTACACGACCCTGCACTGGCTTGGTAAAAAGCAGAAAAACGAAAATAGCGGCGAGCCCGTTTCAGAGCCTATAACAGTACAATAAAGAAAGGAATACTCAATATGAAACTATATAAGCGTATTATAAGCACGGGACTATCTGTTCTGCTGGTAACGGGCTGTGCCATTCCAGCCCTGGCTTCTGAGAATATAACCAAGAAGAGCGAGACCGTATACGTGGTTTTGGAGGAGGACGGCTCCGTCAGAAGCCAAACGGTGAGCGCTCACCTGCACAATGAAAACGGTCTCTCCGGCGTTACCGACCGCACGTCCCTTACTGAAATTGAGAACACCCATGACACTACAGCCTTCACCCAAAACGGCGAGGAACTGACCTGGGATACTGAGGGCCCCGATGTCTATTACAAAGGCGTGACGGCCCGCGAGGCTCCAATTAAAGTCCGGGTCAAATATGAGCTGGACGGAAAAGAGCTCCCGGCCTCCGAGCTCGCAGGCAAATCAGGCCATATGAAGCTGACTGTATATCTTGAGAACACCGAGACCGGTACGATTCAGATAGACGGCAGGAGCCGGAAGGTGTGCACGCCCTTTGTAACCATGGTTGCCGCCGTAATAGGCGAGGGCTGGACAGATATCTCCGCTGAGCACGGAAAGATAACAGGAGCCGGCGGCACCCAAGCGGCAGGCTTCGTGTGCCTGCCGGGAGTGAGGGAGTGCCTGGAAGAGCTCGGCTCAGAGAAGCTTGAGGAGCTTGAGGACCACCTGCTGGACCAGGTGAGCATAGAGGGCGAAGTTACCGGCTTCACGGCGCCCGATATCATCATAGCCTGTGCCACAGACACTGAAACCCTCAGAGAAAACGGCCTCACTGAGCTTGACGAGCTTGAAGGGCTGGACGACGATATGAACAGCCTAAGGGAGGGGATGGACGAACTTCTGGACGGCGCGGACCGCCTGGCTGATGGCGCGCGGGCGCTGGAAAACGGCACGGCAGCACTTTCTGCCGGCATAAGCGCTCTTTCCGACGGAGCCCGCCGGCTGATGGACGGCACAGCCCAGCTGCAGACAGGAGCTCGTCAGCTGAGCGCCGGCGCGGCGGAGGCCCGGGACGGTGCGGCGGCGCTGCAGGAGGGGGCGGGAAGCCTGGCCTCAGGGCTGAGTGATTTGAAGAGCGGCGCAGGAGCACTGTCCGGGGGCATCAGCCAGCTTCAGACCGGCAGCGCTAATCTTTCGGCCGGGCTGAACACTTTAAAGGACCAGGGCCAGCCAATACTGGACGGCATATCAAAACTGGCTGTAGGAGTAGACACGCTGCATACAGGCGTCGCTGCCGCTGCCGAGGGAGCCCAGGCCTTTGGAGAAGCCCTGCAGGGGGCAGCGGGAAATGTTTCACCGGAGCTTTTGCCCCCAGAGGACTACGCCGCTATGTTACAGCTTGCGGGCGTCGCCGACCCCTCCCAGCTCCTTTCCGCATACAGCGGGGCATATTATGCGGCAGCCGCAGAGGCTGAAATTCTGAACGAGCTCAACGCCAATTATGCCAAGGTGCTTTCCGGAATGCAGCAGGTCAGCGCAGGAATGGATGATTTGCAGGAGAGTGTAAACGGCGCAAAGGGCCTTGCCCCCGGTATGGAGGCCTATGGCAAGGGCGTTGCAGAGGCGGCGTCCGGAGCGGCCCGGCTGAACGCTGGCCTTAATCAGATGTCCCAGAACCTTCCCGCGCTGATGAACGGCGTGGACCGCTTAGAGGCCGGCTCAAGCCAGCTATATGCCGGGGCGGGGAGCCTGTCCCAGGGCAATGCTTCCCTGGCCGAGGGAGCTGAGCGCCTGGCAAAGGGCACGGACGACCTGGCAAGGGGCGTCTCTGAGCTGATAAGCGGCGTGCAGACCCTGAACCAGGGGGCCCTTGATTTGCAGAGCGGCGCGTCTGAGCTGCGCAAAGGCGCCGAGGACCTGAACAGCGGCCTGAAACGCTTCGACTCCGAGGGTATCAGCAAACTGACAGGCAGTATCGACACCGAAAAGCTGCCCGCGCTCAAGGAGCTGACTACCGCCATGCGTCAGCGTCTTGAGGACTACGGCAGCTTCTCCGGAGCTCCAAAGGGCGCGAAGGTCACTACACGCTTTGTTATGAAGACAGCTGTGAAGCCTCAGGAGACGGATTCACAGGACGCCTCTCAGCATGAGGAGGAACAGCGGGAACAGGAGAGCTTGTGGGACCGGATAACAGGGCTCTTTTCAAAATAAAATTTTAAACTGATTTCTAAAAAAGTAAAGACACGGGCTTTCAGCCTGTGTCTTTACTTTTGATAAAACACTAAAGCGCTCATCTTGCCAAAGTAAACGCCTCCCTCTCAGGCAGCACGATTTCCACCACCGACTGCCCCTGCTCATTGAAGAAGCGGAGGCTGGCCTCGTCACCATACATCAGCCGCATACGGCGGCGCACGTTTTGTATGCCCAGATGCTGGCCGCCGGTACTGTCCGCGGCGGGGGAGTTGAGGGCTTCCAGGTCCTCTGCAGTGAAGGCGGAGCAGCTTCCGGAGACATACAGCCGTATGAACCGCGCCCCATCCCTAAGAAAAGGGGTTACCCGCACAGTTACAACCAGCTGGGACAGGTCGCGGCGGGCGTGCTTTACGGTGTTCTCCACAAATGTCAGCAGCAGCACCGGCGGGGTCTGGAAGGAGAGAAGCTCTTGAGGGATGTTCTCATCAACTATGCTATGGGTGCGGTAGCGTATGTTCTGGACCTCGAGATAATCCCTCACCACCTTGAGCTCATCTTCAAGGGACACTGTGCTCAGGCCGTCCCTGAACAGATACCGCACATAGTCTGAGAGCTTAAGGCAGAACTCCTGTATTCGCTCGTAATCCCTTTTCTGGGCCATGCCGTGGAGTATGCTGAAGGTGTTCACAAAGAAGTGCGGTTTAATTTGAAGCTGGAAATAGTCAAGCTGGGTCTTCTCAAGGGCCAGCTTTTCTTCATACTGCTCTATTTTCAGGGAGTTCAGCTGCCTTTCCAGCGAATCGAAGGCCTCCATGGCCCTGTTCAGCTCCGCGAAGCCCCGGCGCTTGGCAGTGTCCCGCTCCCGGACATAGCAGTCCACATGGCTCTGAAGCTGGGCAAAGGGCCGCTGGATAAACCGCTGAAAATATGTGAGGGTGTAAAGGGAAAAGGCGGCGACTATAATAAGCACCAGCACCAGAAAGCACAGCACCACCATCTGTGTGCCCAAAAACCTGCTGGGGCGGTCGACCAGGGTGATAGTCACGGCGGCATAGCGCATATCAATCTTCTCGGTTAATTCACCCCAGCCCTGCCCGGGCTCGTCCACCGCGCTTTCCTCAGTGGGCAGACGGCTTCCGTCCCGGCCGCTGAGCATATACCCGCCGTCGTACCCCGACAGGAAGGAGAAGGCCCTGGCGCTGGGCAGCCAGCCCGCGGCCACGGCCCCGCCAAGCCGGTAGCACTGCAGCAGGTACAACCTGTCATTTACTGAAACAGGCGTCCACACAAAGCCGGCTTTGGACTGTCCGGAGCTTCCAAGCTGCTCCTTTATAAGCTCTCTGAGCGCCATGCAGTCGGAGTAGTCCGAATAGCCATCGTAGCAGAAGCTCTCGGTGCCCGAGTCCGGGGCATAGAAAAAGAAGTTGTACCTGATTGGCCTGCCCCGGTTCTGGGCGCTCATTTTCTCGCCAAGCTTCCTTGCGGCGTTGTTACGGCGCTGTGTGTCGGTCTCCTCGAGGAGGGCCTTGACCTCGCTGTTATTCTGGAGCAGGTCCGTAAGGTACATATTTATCTCCGAAAGGGAGGTCTCGAGCCCGTCCAGCTGCCCCCTCGCTGATTTTACTGCCCTCTCCCATTGGGCCTTGCGCCCTGTCATGTCCGCGGCGGCCAGCATAGTGAGCCCAACGGTCAGTATTGCCCCGAACAGGCATAGCAGCCAGATAAAAACCTTGCGAAGCGCGGGCATCTGCCTTCCTTTCATAACTATATACCCCCTGTATGCCCCGAATTACTGTCGACCCCATTATATCGCTGTTTTACCGGTTTGACGAGAGACATGGGGCAAAATGTCTTATTTCTGACAATTCATCTACCATCTGCTTATATTTTTTTCCGGGGGAAATTTGGTATTATATTTGCACAAATAACCGGCGCGATAACAGCCGGAATATGGAGGGAAAATATATGAAAGCTAAAAGAATCATCAGCCTTCTGCTGGCGCTGGCCTTAGTCTGCGCCCTGTTCGCCGGGTGCGGCGGGGACGGCGGCAAGGAGAGCTCCCAGGAGAGCAGCTCCGAAACACAGCAGTCCTCAGAGACCCAGCAGAGCGAAAACAGCTCCGACGAGGGCGAAAGCGAGGCCGAAAGCACCGGCAAGGTGGACGGCGGCGGGTATGAGGTCAACTACCTGTACATGATAGCCCAGGAGGGCCCCAACCAGACTAAGGTAAACGAGGCAATAAACGAGCTGGCTCAGAAGGAGCTGAACATGAAGGTGAACGTCATCCCCATGACCTGGGGCACCTATAACTCTCAGATTTCCATGATGCTGGCGGCCGGCGAGCCTCTGGACATCTTCCCGGCCTTCTCCGGCAACTTCTCCACCTACATCGAGTCCCAGTATGTGGTAAATATGGCCGACTACCTGGACGACCTGAAGGACGCCAAGGAGGTCCTGGGAGTGGACTTTAACTGCGGCTATATCGGCGACTTCCTCATCGGCCTGGGCCAGATGAAGGAGCGCGGCTACCCAACCGGCCTTGTGGCCCGCAAGGACATCTTTGACGAGCTGGGCTATAAGGTGGAGGACTTCAACGTCACAGTGGAGGACTACTCTTCCTTTGAGCAGCTTGACGAGCTCTTTGCCAAGGTGAAGGAGGCCCATCCCGATATGGTCTGCCTGGACGGCACATCTATCATGGCCCTGCAGACCATCGACTGGTTCGACAACCTCGGCGACAATTTCGGCGTTCTTGAGAACTACGGTCAGACCACTACCATCACCAACTGGTTTGAGTCCGAGCAGTACAAGAACTTCTGCGAGATAGGCAGCCGCTGGTTCAAGAACGGATACTCCTCTCAGGACATCGCCGTGAACTCCGACTCCGGCGAGATAAAGATGAAGGCCGGCAACTGCTTCTCCTTCATCACAGCTATTAAGCCCAACACCGACATCGAGAAGAAGGCCCAGACCGGCTACGACGTGGCTGTTATCCCCGTGGGCGGCAACTGCTCTAAGAGCACCTCCGCTGTCACCTCAGCCATGCTCTCTGTGGCGAACTCCGCCGAGGACCCCCAGAAGGCCGTGCAGTTCATGAACTGGACCTATATCAGCCAGGAGTTCAACGACCTCATCAACTGGGGCATTGAGGGCGAGGACTGGGTGCTCACCGAGGATAACCTGGCCGCCTACCCCGACGGCGTTGACGCCACCAGCGTCAGCTACCACAATGATATGGGCTATATCTATCCCAACCAGTTCGCGGGCCACGCCTGGGAAGGCAACCCGATTGACATTTGGGAGCAGTACGAGAAGTACAACAGCGAGATGATGACCTCCAAGGCCTACGGCTTCACCTTCGACTCCACTCCCGTTACAAACGAGGAGGCCCAGCTTGCCTCTGTATATGAGCAGTACAGCAAGGACCTGGCTTTCGGCGTTGTGGATATAGAGTCCAAGCTCAAGGAGTTTAACGACGCCCTGTACGCCGCCGGACTGCAGACGGTAATGGACGAGAAGCAGAAGCAGCTTGACGCGTGGCTGGACGCCCAGTGACCCATTTTAAGGGCGGCTGAGGAGGAAGGACATGGAAAAAAAGAAAATGAATTTCGCCCGGTTCAAGCAGTTTATCCCCCTTTATATCATGCTGCTGCCCGGGGCGGTATACCTGTTCATCAACAACTATATACCCATGGCGGGCATAGTTGTGGCCTTTAAGACCTATAACGTCAACGACGGCATTTTTCACAGCCCCTGGGCCGGGCTAAAGAACTTCGAGTTCCTGTTCGGAACCAACGAGGCGGCCGTCATCATACGAAACACCCTGCTCTATAACGTGGCGTTTATCATCGTGAACACGGTGGTGGGCATAATGCTTGCCATATTTATCTCCGACGTGATGAACACCCGCATGAAGAAGCTGTACCAGAGCTCCATACTCCTGCCGTTCCTTATCTCAATCGTGGTGGTGAGCTACATAGTGTTCGCCCTTTTAAGCCACGAGAACGGCATGTTCAACAAGGGGCTTCTGCCCATGCTGGGCATGGAGCCTGTACAGTGGTACAACGACACCACCTGGTGGCCGGTGATACTCATTGTCACCAACTGCTGGAAGGGCGTGGGCTACGGCACGCTCATATACATAGCTGCCATAGCCGGAATAGACCAGAGCTTCTATGAGGCGGCTGACCTGGACGGGGCCAGCAAGTGGCAGCAGATAACCCGTATAACCCTGCCCTGCCTGATACCGTCAATCATTACCCTGCTTATCATGAACATCGGCCGCATATTCTATTCCGACTTCGGTCTGTTCTATCAGGTGCCCCAGAACTCAGGCTCTCTGTACCCTGTTACAAACACCATCGACACCTATGTGTACAGGGCCCTTATGAGCACCGGCGGCTTCGGGCGCTCCTCCGCGGCGGGACTGCTGCAGTCCGTGGTAGGCTTCACCCTGGTGATTGTTTCCAATATGGTTGTGCGCAAGGCCAGCGCTGAGAACGCTATTTTCTAAAGGAGGCGGAGCATAGTGATAATGTCAAAAGGCCGCAAGGCATACCAAGCTGTAATAAATATCATCCTGATAATCGTGTCCCTGTGCATGATTCTGCCTCTGGTGCTGCTGTTCATGTCCTCTATCACTGAGGAAAACACCCTGGTGGCGAACGGATACTCATTTTTCCCCGCACAGTTCAGCGCGGGGGCCTATGAGTACATCATGCAGAACTCGGCGACGGTGTTCAGGGCCTATGGGATAACCGTGCTTGTAACGGTGATAGGCACGTCTCTAAGCATAATCCTGGCCTCGCTGATGGCTTTCCCGCTGTCCCTTAAAGATTTGCCCGGGCGCAGGGTGATAACCTTCTATGTGTTCTTCACCATGCTGTTCTCAGGAGGCCTGGTGCCCTCCTACATCATGTGGACCACCACCTTCGGCATAAGGAATACCCTCTGGGCCTATATCTTCCCAAATTTCCTTCTTGGGGCCTTCAACATCATACTGGTGCGCACATTCTTTACCACCAGCATACCCGCCGACATATACGAGGCGGCAAAGATAGACGGCGCCGGGTACCTCACCATATACTGGAGGATAGTCATGCCCCTTGGCAAGCCCATACTTGTTACCATTGGGCTTTTCACCGGCCTCTCCTACTGGAACGACTGGACAAACGGCCTGTACTATATCAATAAATCAAATATGTTCAGCATTCAGACCCTTCTGAACAGGATGATACAGGATATACAGGCCCTGGCAGCCCACTCAACGGCCAACTCCGGCTCGCTCATGCAGATACCTCAGGTGTCCATACGCATGGCTATAGCCTTCGTCGCTATACTGCCCATATTGATAGTATACCCCTTCTTGCAAAAGTACTTCGCAAGCGGTATAATGTTAGGCGCCGTTAAAGGCTGAAAGGAGAGAATATCATGGCAAAATTTACCTGCAATTTTATCTCTTACACACTCAAGCGCACCGTTGACATCACGGTGATAATCCCGAGCCCCACCATCCCCGAGTCCATGGGTATGGGCGGCGGCGAGCCCTGCTCCCATACCCCCAAGGAGAAGTACCCTGTGCTCTACCTTCTCCACGGCATGGGCAATAACCACGCCACCTGGACGGGCTACACCAACGTGGAGCTCTTCGCCGAGGAGCGGCAGATAGCCGTTGTGAACATTTCAGCGGAGAACAAGAGCTACGTGAAAATCGGCGGCGACGACTTCTTCACCTTCGTCTCCGAAGAGCTGCCCGATTTTGTCTGCGGCATGTTCCCGGTCTCAAGGGAGCCGGAGCACACCTACATCGCCGGGCTCTCCATGGGCGGCTACGGCACCCTTGTGCACGCCTTAAATCATCCGGAGCGCTTCAAGGCCTTCGGGGCGTTCTCGGCGGCTGTGCAGCTGAACCCGGAGGCGCTCATATCCGGCGGCGCGGACGCCACCAATGAGAAGCCCATAAACCCGGCCCTTGACCCGGAGTCCCTCGCCGAAAAGCTGGCGGGGGAGGGGAAGGCCATCCCCAAGGCCTATATCGCCTGCGGAGCCAAGGACTTCCTCTATGAGGCAAACCAGAAGTTCAGGGATAAGCTCATAGAGCTGGGCGCGGACCTCACCTGGGACGAGCACCCGGACTACGGCCACGAGTGGCGGTTCTGGAACCTGGAGATAGAGAAGTTCCTGGACTGGCTGCCAAGGACTGACGGCTATGCAATAGCCGGGAAGCGTCAGATATAGAGCTCAATCACACTCCCAATATATATGAGCACGGGACCCGGCTCCGCTTCGGTGAGGCCGGGTCCCGTATTTTTACTGCCGGCCGCGCCGGTATTCTATGGGCGTAAGCCCGGTCTTCTCACGGAAGATATGGGAGAAATAGGAGAAGTTGTCATAGCCCACCCGGGCGGCTATCTCGTTTATCTGCACCGAGGTGCCCGAGAGCAGGCGCTTTGCCTCCTCTATGCGCACCTCCTGCAGGTAGCCGCTGACCGAGAGGCCGGTCTCCTTCTTAAAGAGCCGTCCAAGATAGTCCGAGTTCAAAAAGAATACCTTTGATAGGGTGCTCCGGGTTATGTCCTCGCTGTAGTGGCTGTCGATATACTCCCTTATCCTGCCCGCCACGGAGCCGGACTCCCGGGTATACTCTATGTACTCGCCAGCCGTGCGCACCACATAGGAGAGGTACTCCTTCATATGTTCTACCGAGAGGAGCGACCCCTCTCTAAGAGCGTCAAAGCGCTCGTCTGAGAACAGGTCATAGGCCGATATCTGCTTTTGCTGCAGCCGGGCGTGAATGGTCTGCATAAGGTCAATGCGCATGGCTTTGATATACGGCATATTCAGCTCGCCAAGAGCCGCCAGCCGGTCCAGCTCAGAGCATATCTCCGCCTCAACCTGGGCGTGCTGTCCCGCAAGGACCATGTCGCCCCAGCCGGACATCTTAGGGCAGCTGTAGCTGAGCTTTCTGACTATGCGGTCATTTACAGAGCAGACGGCCTGTCCCCGGCAGACGTCGTCCTCCATACAGGCCAGAACCCTTGGAAACTCTGAATGTGCCTTCTGAAGGTCTGCGCCTGACAGGTAGTAGAAGTTTGTCCTGCCTCCCAGATATTTTCTGGAAAAGTCGTCCGCCCGCCTGAACAGTTCTTCGGGCTTTCCCTGCTTTGGGGGTTCCGTCAGCACCACGCACGCCGTTTCAGCCTGTATTCCGAAAAGGGCCTCAACAGTAAAGCCAAGGTCCGCGGCCATTTCGTACAGCACGTTTCGCAGAGCGTAGCGCTTCCACTGGACCGAGCCGCCGCCAAAGAACATTGCGGCAATGACGAACTTAACGCCCGGCGGGTACATAGAGACGCTAAGGCTCTCCGGCCGCTGCTCCCTGGTGAGGGCTATCTCATGCCAGAGCTTCTGCTTTTTCTCCCAGATATCGTCCTTCGCGCTTAGTCTCATCTTTTGTGCCTCGCAAAGGGCCTTATGCAGATGCTCCTGCAGCTCAGGGTACGCTATAGGCTTTAGAAAATAGCCGAAACTGTGCAGCTCAATGGCCTTCTTTGCATAGTCGAAATAGGGGAAGCTGGTATAGAACATGGTTATAATATCCCTGCCGCTGTCACGGACCCATTCCAGCAGCTCCAAACCGCTGCCTCCTGGCATTTCAATATCCGTGAGCATTACGGCGATATCCTGGGACTCCAGTATCTCCCTGGCCTGCTGGCCGGTAGTGGCCACATGTACGCACCGGCAGCCAAGGCCGTCAAAGTCAACGCCGTCAAGAATGCCGTCTATTATATCAAGGTCGTCATCCACCAGCAGGATATCCATGTATCAGCACCTCCAGTTTACATTATTTTAACATATTTCCAAAGTGAATGCAAGAAATCCCGGCAACCTCTTCTCTGCAACAATATACCTCTGAATATTGCTAGCAATTCCCAAAAAAATCTGCTATAATTGTACCACAAACTAATTATAAAATAGGAGGCACACAAAATGAACTATGATAACCCCAATATCAACGAGCGCGGCATGATGTACGGCAAGTGGATGACCGCCCCTGACACCTGGACCATCAGCTTTGGCGGCGGCGTCTACTGCTATCTTATTATTGGCGGTGAGCGCGCCCTGCTGTTCGATACGGCCTATGGAATAGGCAATCTCCGGGAATTTGTGGAGGGCATTACAGATAAGCCCCTGATAGTAGTGAACTCACACGGCCACTTCGACCACACCGGCGGCAACCCCTGGTGGGATGAGGTCTACGCTGGTCCTGGGGCGGAAGCGGGAATGAAGAAGGCTTTCAGCCCCGAGATGCAGGAGGACTTCAACAAAAAGCCCCACCCGGACTATAAGGTGAACACCGTCAGAGAGGGCCATATCTTCGACCTGGGCGGCAGGGAGCTTGAGGTCATTGAAATTCCCGCTCACCATGAGAGCAGCATAGCCCTCTTGGACCGCAAGGGGCGGGCCATATACAGCGGAGACGAACTTGAGGCCGGACAGGTGCTGCTTTTTGTGCGCAATGAGCTTCTGCCACTAAAAGAGGTTGTCCAAAACCATATGAATAATATGAAGAAGCTGAAGGCCCACTGGGATGAGTTCGACACCATATACCCCGCCCATAACGGCCCGGGGCTCTATAAGAGCTATATCGACGACTATATCACTCTCAGTGAGAACATACTCGCGGGCAGGGCTCAGATTATGCCCAATCTCGCGGGCTTCGGCTGGGCTCCCAGCGTTGAGGGCACGGGCTTTGCAAGCCTCGGCGCCCTTGAGCGGGCACAGTACGGCGGCGCGTCCTTTATATATGTGAAAGAGTAATTTTTTAAGTAAGAGAGGGGGAGATGGAGTTGCTGGCGTTTCTGGGCTTTCTCACCGTGGCGCTGATGCTGGCGCTTATACTCACAAAGAAGCTTTCGCCAACGGTGGCCCTTATCGCCGTGCCGCTGGCAACAGGCATTATCGCCTGCGGCTTCTTTGTTACGGACCCTGAAGGTGCGCCGGGTCAGGCGGACTTTTGGGCTAACTTCAAAAGCCTCGGCGGCATGATAACCGGAGCGGGGGGCATAGGCTCAGTGGCCTCGACCGGGGTGATGTTCCTCTTCTCCATACTGTTCTTCGGGGTGCTCACAGACGCGGGGACCTTCCGGCCCATAATTTCCGGGATAGTAAAGAGCATGGGCGCAAACCCTGTGCTTATAACCCTGGGCACGGCCCTCTTAGCCATGTGTGTGCACCTGGACGGCTCTGGGGCAGTCACCTTTCTGATATGCGTGCCGCCCCTTGTGCCGTTATACGACGCTATGGGCATGAGGCGCACCACCTTGGCCGCCACCGTTGCCATGGCCGCCGGCACTATGAACATACTGCCCTGGGGAGGGCCGACCATCCGCGCCGCCAGCGCCCTGGGGCTTGGCAGTGACCCGGTGGGATTTTTCCTGCCGGTGCTGCCCGCTGTGCTTGTGGGGCTTCTGGGAGTGCTGGGCTTTTCGGCAATGCTTGGGGTGATGGAAAAATCCCGGCTCGGGCCGGTGACGGCTGCCGGGAAGGAATATGCCGCACCGGAGCTGAGCCATGAAGAGGAGGAGCTTCTCAGGCCAAAGCTCTTTTGGGTAAACCTGGGGATGATAGTCCTGGCCATACTCTGCCTGCTGTTTTCGGGCTTTGCCCCGGCAGTGGTGTTCATGGTGTTCTATGTGCTGGCAACGGTCATAAACTACCCCAGCGTTGAGGAGTCGAAAAGAAGAGTAGACGCCCATGCCCAAAGCGCCATGATGATGTGCTCGGTGCTGTTCGCAGCCGGGTGCTTTTGCGGCATTATGAAGGGCACCGGCATGATAGGCTCTATGGCGCAGGCCCTTGTATCGGTAATGCCAGCTTCACTGGGCCGGTTTTTCCCACTTATCACCGGAATCATATCAATGCCGTCCTCGCTGGTCTTTGACCCGGACTCCTTCTACTACGGAGTGCTGCCCATACTCTCCGAGACGGCAAAGGGCTTCGGCGCCGACCCGCTGGCAGTGGGCCGGGCGGCAATATTGGGCCAGATGACGACGGGTTTCCCGGTGTCGCCCCTGTCCCCGGCGACCTTCCTGCTGGTGGGGCTCAGCGGCGTTGACCTGGGGGAGCACCAGAAGCGGACAATACCCTTTGCCCTGGCGCTGACGGTCATCATGCTTATTACCGCCGTGCTGACCGGCGGGGTGAGTATTTAGGGAGGTAATTTCATGGACGAGAGAATGAAGGCAATAATAGACAGCTATAAATCCTCCGGCGTTCCGGAGGTATATGAGAGCTGTGACGAGGGGGAGGAGAACGTACCCTGCCGGGACGGCGTGAAGCTTCGCACCTTCTGGTTCAGGCCGAAGGGCGCCGGCCCATGGCCTGCCATAGTGCAGCGCAGCTGCTATCCCCACGCCCACGAGGCCTACAGGCTCCACGGACAGGAGCTGGCAAAGCGGGGCTATGCCTACATCTGCCAGTACTGCCGGGGCACCGGAGGCTCAGAGGGAATATGGGAGCCAAACGTGAACGAACCCGATGACGGCGCGGACTTCATCCGCTGGGCCGATTCCCTGGAGTGGGTGGAGAGTATCGGCTACTGGGGCTGCTCATATCTTGCCTCCACCGGCTGGGCCATAACCGGTGAGCTTACCCCTAAGGTGAAGTCAATGCTCCTGTCCCATTACGGAACAGAGCGGTTTACATCGGCCTATGAGAGAGGGCTGTTCAGGCACGACATACTCACCGCCTGGGCCATGGGAAACGCCGGGCGAAAGATTGAGGCCGATTATATTGACTCCTGCCGCTACAGGCCCCATGTGCAGGTGGACGAGGCCCTTTGGGGAGGCAGGCTGCAATGGTACAGGGATTGGATAACAAATACCCACAGGGACGACCCCTATTGGAAAGACGGCTTCTGGAAATTTATGTCGGACGCTCCCGGCAAGGTGAAAGTGCCGGTATGTATAGTTGAGGGCTGGTACGACCATCATCTGGGCAGCGCTCTGCAGTCCTTCGGCAACCTCTCCCCGGAAGCAGCAGCCCACAGCAGGCTTATAGTGGGCTGCTGGAACCACGGCTTCGGACCGTGCTCGGAGGGAAGGGTCCAGGAGAACCTGCAAAACGACGAGGTGCACCAGGTGCTCTCATGGTTTGGGGAGACCCTCATGGAGAAGAAGCTGCCGGAGAGGAGGGTGGACTGGTACGTAATCGGCGAGGACCGCTGGCGGAGCTTCCCGGATATCCCAAGCCCTCAGGAAAGACTGAGCTTCTATCTGGACGCGGGAAAAGGTACGCTTGAGCTGTCGCCGGCAGGGGAAAGCTCTGCCGCATATACCTATGACCCGAATGACCCCGTTCCATCTCACGGCGCGGAGTCCCTGTTCGCCACCTTCAAAGAGGTGGGCAGCCTGGAACAGCCGGGACCGAACTGGCGCTCCGATGTGTTGAGCTTTGTCTCCGCTCCCCTGGAGCAGGACCTGCCGCTGCTCGGCGGAATAGAGGTTGAACTTTACGTAATGAGCACTGCCGCCGACACGGCCTTCACTGCAAAGCTCATGGAGGTCACACCCGACGGCAGAGCCTACAATATCCGCGGCTCCATCGCGACTTTAGCACATAAGGAGCCCTATACGCCCGGGCATATCCGCAGGCTCACCATATCCATGTGGGCCGTGGCCTTCACCCTCCGGGCGGGCTCAAGGCTGAGGCTGGATGTATCCTCGTCAGACTTCCCTCAGTATGCGGTACACACAAACCTGCCCGGGTGCTGGGCGGAGCAGGAGAGAGCCGTTACCGCACAGCAGACGGTGCTGTGCGGTGAGAAATGGCATTCAAGGGTGATTATGCCTGGAACTTTTGCGCCTGAAGCCCCGGCAAGTCAGGATTAGCTCTAAAAACGCTTGAAACAAGGTAACAATACATAAAGCCTACCTTTATAGGGTAGGCTTTACAGCGTCTAAAATTGAAATATAAAGATTATCAATCCATATATAACGCTGGCACATATTCCAAATACTAAAACCGGACCGGAAATAGAGAAGATTTTAGTTGAACTGCCGGTAATCAGCTTCTCACTTTTAAACTCCATTGCAGGAGAGACCATGGAATTGGCAAACCCTGTAATAGGCACCAGCATACCTGCCCCCGCGTGCTTTGAGAGGTCGTCATACCATCCCAGCGCGGTGAGGGTCGCGGAAATCAATATGAGGCTGATGGACACCGCCATTCGGGCCTGCGGCAGTTCAAGACCTATATTTTGGTATAAATTGCATAAAACCTGGCCTATAGTACATATAAAACCACCAACAAGGAAGGCCCAGATACAGTCCTTCACCACCGGCGATGGCGGTGATGCAGCCTTGACTGCCTTTGCGTATTCCTGAGGCTTCGCGGTTTTCATAGACGGACCACCCTTTCTGAAACATGTTGAAAAGCTGATAATAGAATGTGCCGGGGATGGGGCAAATATTCCTACAAAAAACTGTTGCAATTTCAGGCTGAATAGTGTATAATTCTTAGTAAGAAAGGACTGATTACCCATGATAAATGTAACTGTTTGGTACGAAGCGCTTGAAGAGAAGGGCGAGCTTCGCCCGGAATTTGTAGACCCCGGAATGCCTGAGGAGTTCCGGGACAAAATGGAAGGTTTTCTGAAAAAATCTTCAGCCGGGGTCGCCGAGGCCTACCCCGACGGTCTGCTGAACACCCTCTCCGGGCACCTTCGCAAAAACGATGATATGAACGTCACCTATACCACCCTCTATGACTCTGAGTACGGCCTGCCCGATGAACTGCTGGACAAGACCGACGTGCTTATCTGGTGGGGTCATATGGCCCATCATGCCGTGCCCGATGAGCTGGCCTTCAAGGTAGTGGCTCGGGTCCAGAGGGGCATGGGCTTTATTGCTCTGCACTCTGCCCATCTCAGTAAGCCCTTCCGCTATCTTCTTGGCACCAGCGGCAACTTAAAGTGGCGCGAGGTGGATTTCACCAGGGTCTACAACCTCTGCCCGACCCATCCGATAACTCAGGGTGTGCCCGAATACTTTGAGCTCGAGCGCGAGGAGGTCTATTGCGAGTGCTTCGACGTGCCAAAGCCCGATGACCTGCTGTTCACAAACTGGTACCGCGGCGGCGAGATTTTCCGTAGCGGCGCGACATGGACCAGGGGAAACGGCAAAATATTCTATTTCCAGCCGGGACATGAGACCTTCCCCTCCTATCATAATCCTATTGTAATTAAAATCATCGAAAACGCTGTCCGCTGGGCCGCGCCGGTGGTTTGGAAGGAGAAGCTTGAGAGCCCGATGATTGAGAAGTCGCCGGAGGAACTGCTGAAATAAGCTTTGCTTGAGTTTTTACATAAGTTTGGCCCTCGCACTGGGGTGGTGCGGGGCCTTTTTTTGTGTGGGGCAGGCTGTCGCAGGTTTAGGCGGCGCTCTGGTAAAATCTCCTATTGACAAATCCTACAGAAAAGATATAATGGTTTTATAGACGTAAATATAAATAAGGTTCTTATATGTGAACTAACATGGAGGAATAATGATGAATGGCACAGGGAGCGAAGGGCTTGACAGAAGCCGGAAGCTGGGGACAGGCGGCATAACTGCCGCTATCTTTTGGGCAGACGGAAATCTGTCTGTTAATGTAGAAGGGACGGCCCCCGGAATGGATTTCAAGCTGCCGTCTTTAGGCAGCGTCACACAGAGTGGGGAGAAGGTAGTTTGGGAACAGCTGACCAGCTGTGAAGAGTCTGTTGGGCAGGATGGCGCGCAAAGCATGACCCTGACTCTCGAAAATGCCCGTAGCTCCCTGCGTCTTACACAGAGAATCGAGGTCTATCCTGACCACCCGTTTCTTAGAATCAGCGGGAGCATACTGAATACCGGTAAAAAAGAGACTGTTCTGGACGGATGCGAAATTCTTTCGCTGCGTCCAATATGCAGCCTGCCTCTGGCGCTGTTCCATGTAGAGCAGTTCAGCGCCAAATATGCCCGCGACTTTTTCAGGCCCGTAACTGCCAGGCTCATAGATGGCCGGGCGCCCCATGAGATACGGATGGGCTCATTTCCGTCCATGTACTGGGGGCCCACAAGCTGTGCATGGTTTGCAATGCTCTCCGACAAGCCGGGATGGTTCGACGAGCCGCCTGAGGATGGTAACGGCCTGGTGTGCGGAATAGAGTTCAATGGCAAAAGCCGGGTAACTGCCGGAGCGGACAATGGGAAGGCTTGGGCTGTCAGCAGTATAGACGAGCTGCGTCATAGGCTGGAACCCGGGGCGGTTTTTGAGCTGCCCGCCGCGTTTATAGGCCGTTTCCATGGCGGCTGGGATGAAGCGGGATATGCCACACAGAGGTTTGCCGAGGCATATGTGCACCCGCCAATGCCGGACGGCAGATATCCCTGGGCCCAGTACAACTCCTGGGCATACGGCCAGGACATATGCGAGGAACAGCAGCTGAGGGCCATCGACCGCTGTGGAGAGCTGGGGCTTGAGCTTGCGGTGCTGGACCTGGGCTGGGCCAGGAATATAGGCGACTGGCGGCCGGACCCGGTGAAGTTCCCCCATGGCCTTCGGCCTCTTGTGGAGAGGGCCAGGTCATACGGTATGCGCTTCGGGGTGCATGTGGCGCTGGCCCAGTGCAGCCTTGAGGCGCCAATAGCAAAGGAGCACCCGGACTGGCTGGTCCACCGTGAGGTGGACTATTACGGCGCGGCGCCTCTCTGCCTTGGGAACGAGCCGTGCAGGGAGTGGCTGACAGAGGCCCTCTCAAGGCTTGTGGAAGAGGAGGGGATAGACTATATCGTACAGGACGGCGAGGACATGGTAAAGCGCTGCCTTTGCGAAAACCACACCCATGGATATGGGGACAGCAACTACTCCAATTCCCAGTATGGCCTGGATATTGTGCTCAGCGGCCTTAGGGAGAGGCACCCCGGCCTGGTGATAGAAAACTGTGAAGACGGCGGCTGCATGATGACATACAAGATGGTGCGCCTTTACCACACAAGCATTACTGTGGACAATATCGACGCATACTCTACCCGCCAGGGAGTTTTCGGCGCGTCATATCCCTTTTCCCTCAGATACAGCGTGCGCTATATGCAGGACAGCCCCAGCAGGTACACACTTTACAGCTCTATTTTCGGCGGTCCGCTTATCCTTATGCACCGGGTCACAGACTGGACCGAGACGGAGATGGAGGATACCCGGAAGGCAGTGGAGCTCTATAAGCGGCTCCGGGAAATCACCCGCCAGGGGAAGGTTCTGCACCTGCTCCGCCCGGACAGCAATATCCCCGGCGGAGGCTGGGGATGGGACGCCATTGAAGCTGTGACCGAGGACAGAGGACGCGGAGTGATGATGGTCTACCGCGCCAGAGGAGGGGAGAATGAAAAGACGATATATCCCCGGGGCCTGGAGCGCGCGAGAGTGTACCGCGCAGTTTCCTCAGACGGAGAGGAGTTTGGCAGCTTCACCGGGGCAGGGCTTGAGGAGAACGGCCTCACCCTGAGGCTTGGGGAATTTGGAGCGCAAGCCGTGTTTTTTGAGGGAAGATAAAAGTTT
>JAETSR010000020.1 GCA_021769555.1 Clostridiaceae bacterium | reverse complement strand
AGCATAAATAATGCCACCAGCAGGCAGGCTATTTTCTCCCAATTTCTCTTGTCCAAAAGTATGGCGACGGCTATCTTTTTCAGCGCCGCGCCGATGGTTGCGCTCATGTGAAGCCCTCCTTTACATAGCCATGTTCATGCCGAAGTCCTCGTTTTCTTCCTCGGCCTGCTCTGTGCCCTCCTGCTAATTTCTCAGCAGTTCCTCGTCCCGGTCCAGCTCGTCCTCGATCAATCCGATGCCGAACGTCCACTGAACGTCCGGCAGTTCTAACAGAGCCTGGACCTGCTCATCGTACAGCGTACCCCGCTGTACCTTATGGATCACAGTGAAACTGTCCTCAAAGGGCAGAAGGCTCAGCGATCTGCCGTTGTCCCACTTCATGAGCAAGCTCGGCTGGTCGTCCACGCCGATTACAGTCCCGCATAAGCCACAATTTGCCCGCAGGGCAATATTGAAGGCATCATCTTGCTCATTGGTGCATAGGCTGTCCAACTGGATACGCGTTCCTACCGGGTACTGCCGTCTCATCATCCCAACCCTATTCCGGTCGAAGTTCATTCTGATTTCCTCCCTTACGTAAAGAGCACTCTATCCGCTGCATTCAGCCCATACCCCCGGATGAGCATGGACGTCTGTATCACCATGAAATATTTGGGCGAGAGCAGGCTGGGGTCGGCCAGCTCCGTCAGCGCCACCGTCTTACTCCCGGTGATGATGTCCCGGGCCAGTGCGTAGCAGACATATGCCATAGCGTCCAGCCGCCTGGGCTTTATGGCGGCGATGTCGATTTCATTAGTCCCGATGTGATTCTCGGCCTGCCGCCAGAGCCGGGAATCGGCTGTCAATAAATAAAGGGCCGCAGCCATCTTTCGACTACAGCCCTTGTGATACCTTATCTCCTTCTCGAACAGCACGCCGTGGTTATCATTGCGGAAAATCATTCTACATCCCACCCATCTCCATATTATTTTGCGGCTTCGGCGGCGGCCCGGCCTGCCTTGCCTCCGCTACTGCCGGGTTCTTGTAGTTCCAGCTGCCTACATAGGAAACGTCCTCGCTTTCGTGAAGATGGCGCTCGTACCACCGGGGAAAGTAATCCGCGAGCTCCTCCCACTCGTAGGGGTAGTTGATACCCTCGCCGTACTCGATATCAGCTTTCAGCGCCTCTGTCATCTTTTCGTATGTGGCTCCGTCAGTATGGCGCATCTGTGAATAACTCGAACCAGTATCCATCGCCGGGGTCCAGGTCCGCCAGTGCGTTCGGGTCCTTGAGGGCTGCGAAGTACACCTCCTTGCCCTGAGAAATGAGCCAGGCACGGAAATTGGTAAAGCCATCTTCAGAGATGTACCCAATGAGGCTTGCAGCGCTCCAGAGGCCGAATTTATTGGCCAAGTCTTTGTAAACCTGGACGATATCGTAAAAGTCCTGGGCATGGTCAGGTCCCAGCTCCTTGAGGCGGGTAATGAGGATGTCTATGTAATCTTCCTGGCCTTGGGCGGCTTTGACCTCTGAGATCAGGTTCCAGAAACCGTCCTTGCTCATGGCTTTGCAGCCGGGGATGGGCTGCTCATTCTGATTTGTCATGAAGTGTTTCTCCTTTCTGCTTCTGGCTGTTGTTTAAGTCTTTCTGGATGGTTTCAGCTTCGGGTGGGTCCCGGCTGAAGTTGGGAACGCGTCTCATTAAGCTCTCGTAAGCACGGTCGGTCTTACTTTCTGTAAAGTTAGGCACTTTACACCCCTCCTTGTTTTTCCCTCTGTAAACGCGAAGAGGGACCAAAGATTTCTCTTTGATCCCTCTCAAAAAATTTTTTGCTTTTCTTTTGCTCCGGCTTGCTTTTTGCTAACCACGCGGGTTCAGCTCCCAAAATCAGGGGTGGCATCCCCAAAAACACGTCACGCCGTGACGGTCGTTTTTTAGCCCTCTGAACGTCGAAAAACCGCGCAACCGCGCGGTTTTTCGGGGGTGGCATCTGTTAAGATGTGTAAACATGGCTGGGCTGGCGGGATTCGAACCCACGGGATGACGGAGTCAAAGTCCGTTGCCTTACCGCTTGGCGACAGCCCAATATGCCGAGTTCCTGAAATCAGAGATTTCAGGAACTCTTTTTCTTATGTGGGGTGGGCGGTGGGATTCGAACCCACGGTCTCCAGAGCCACAATCTGGCGCTTTGACCAGCTAAGCTACGTCCACCATATGGCGCGCCAAAAGGGACTCGAACCCCTGGCCTACTGCTTAGAAGGCAGTTGCTCTATCCAGCTGAGCTATTGGCGCATGTCCCCTTGGCCAAAGAACATATTCAGCCCGCTTTCGGGCTTTGGAGCGGGTGATGGGAATCGAACCCACACGACCAGCTTGGAAGGCTGGAGTTCTACCACTGAACTACACCCGCAGCTAACTATGGGCAAGCCGCGCGAACCGTTCCCCTTGTCCACCGTGATATTATAGCATAAACCCGCCTGTTCGTCAAGAAAAATTTTGCCTTCGCCCGGAATAATTTCCTTCCCGCGCTCCATCATTGACAGCCTCCCTGAAAAATGCTATAGTTTTCTCAGTAAAGGCGGCGCGCCTGGGCGCGGAGCTTTCCTGCCGTATTCTCCCCTAGCGCTGTCCTCTCTCCTCAGGGCAGGTTCTTCTCCCCCCAGGCTTTCATATAGGCTATCACATCCATAAAGCTCCTGCCGAGCTCCGTTAATGTGTACTCGACCCTGGGCGGCACCTCGTGGAAATCGTGACGGACAAGAAAGCCGTCGGCTTCCAGCTCCCGAAGCTGCTTTGTAAGCGAGGACTCGGTTATCTCCCCCAGCTGCCGCCGAAGGGCCCCGAACCTGTTGATATTGTGAAAGGCGATGTAGTAAAGTATCTCAAGCTTCCACTTGCCCCCAAGGATTTTTTGCAATGCCGACATGGTTTTACAGCGCTCTATGGCAAGCTCTGTTTTTCTCATAATCAAAACCTCCCTCGACCCAATTATAGCTCTTTATGCCCGGATAATCAAGGTACTTTAAAAAAGTACAGTACTTGAATTATCCCGGCGCAGAGTTATAATTGGGAAAACGAAGGAGGTTTTTATCATGCATTTTACAGGAACTATATGGCGGCCCCCATACGAATCGGAGTCCCTTCTGCTGGAGGCCTCGGCGGGCTGCACACATCATAAGTGCAAATTCTGCACCCTATACGATGGCCTGCCCTTTAAGTTCAGGATGTCCCCTCTTGAGGATATTGAGCGCGACCTGCAGGAGGCCCAGCTGTGGAACACCGACCCTTTTGCTTCAATGGCCGCGCGCCTGCAGGGCCTCTCCAAGCCCAGGGGCTTTCAGCGTGTCTTTCTCACCGGGGCCAACCCCTTTGTGCTAAAAACATCCCGCCTGCTTGCCATAGCCGGGCTTATCGGAAAATATATCCCCTCTGTCAGGACCATCGGCTGCTTTGCCCGGGTGACGGACGTCTCCCTGAAATCTGACGGCGAGCTCCTTTCGCTGGCTGAAGCCGGGTATAACGGCCTCACCATCGGCATTGAGACCGGCGACGACAAGGCCCTGGGCTTTATGAACAAGGGGTACTCTTCCGCTGATATTTTGGAGCAGTGCGGCAGGCTGGACAAAGCCGGCGTCAGCTATAGCTTTTTCTACCTGGCTGGCATATCAGGCGCGGGCCGGTGTGAGCAAGGCGCAAAGTCTACCGCCGCCGTATGCAATCGGCTCCGTCCAAAGCTCATCGGCGCGAATATGCTCACTGTCTTTCCCGGCTCAGAGCTTCACAAGGAGATACTCCTGGGCCGCTGGCGGGAGGCGGGCGAGACGGAGAAATACATTGAGCTGCGCGCGCTCATAGAGAGCCTTACTATTCCCACGGAGTTCGCCGCCCTGGGCGCTTCCAACCCCTTCACGCTCAGAGGCTCCCTGCCCGAAGACAAGGAGCCTCTTATAAGAGAGATAGATACTATTATTAAAACCGCCGGTGAGGAAAAGCTCCGGGATTACCGCAAAAGCCTGCCCCACCTTTAAGCGCCTCAGACCGCCGCCAGGGCCCCCTTGATATCCTCCAAAATGTCATCGATGTTCTCAAGCCCCACTGACAGGCGTATCATGCCCCCGTCGATACCCGCCGCTTTAAGCTGCTCGTCGGTGAGCTGGCGGTGGGTCTCGCTGGCGGGGTGGAGCACACAGGTGCGTATGTCGGCCACGTGGACCTCGTTGGAGGCGAGGCGCACTGCGTCCATGAACCTGGCCGCGGCCTCCCTGCCGCCCTTGATGATAAAGGATGTGACCCCGCTGGCGCCTTTAAGGTACTTTTTAGCAAGCTCATAGTCCGGGCTGGACTTGAGGCCGGGGTAGATGACGCTCTCCACCTTATCAGAGCTCTCAAGGAACTCCGCGACGGCCTGGGCGTTCTCGCAGTACTGCCTCATGCGCACCGGGAGGGTCTCCAGCCCTAAGTTCAGAAGGAAGGCGGAATGGGCCGCCGGGTACACCCCGAAGTCGCGCATAAGCTGCATACGGGCCTTGATAATATAGGCCATACTGCCGTAGGCCTTGGTGTAGGATATGCCGTGGTAGGACTCGTCGGGCTCGGTGAGCTCGGGGAACTTGCCGTTTGTCCAGTCAAACTTCCCGCTGTCCACTATAACGCCGCCCACCTGCACCGCGTGGCCGTCCATGTACTTGGTGGTGGAGTGGATGATTATGTCCGCTCCGAAGTCAAAGGGCTTGCACAGGACCGGGGTTGCGAAGGTGTTGTCAACTATCATGGGCACGCCCATCTCGTGGGCGATATTTGCAAAGCGCTCTATGTCCAGGACCTTCAAAGCGGGGTTTGCTATAGTCTCCCCGAAGAAGAGCTTGGTGTTCTCCTTGAAGCTTGCCTTAATCTCCCCGTCGCTCAAATTACCGTCAACATATATGCACTCAATACCCAGCTTCTTCAGGGTGAAGCTGAATAGGTTTATGGTGCCGCCGTAAATTGTGGGCAGGCTCACGATACTGTCCCCGGCCTTGCAGATATTGAGTATGGCAAGGAGGCTGGCCGCCTGGCCGGAGGTGGTGCACATGGCCCCCACTCCCCCCTCAAGGTCAGCTATCTTGGCCTCGACCGCCATAACCGTGGGGTTGCCGAAGCGGGAGTAGCAGAGGCCCTTTGTGGGGTCGTCGAATATGGCGGCTACCTCAGCGGCGGATTCGTACACATAGGTGGTGCTCTGGACTATGGGCAGCACCCGGGGCTCGCCGTTTTTGGGGGTATAGCCTGAGTGCAGGCATTTTGTCTCGTCTCTCATGTTGATATATCTCCTTTTATTTTAGTGAGTCCAGGGACTCCTCTATGCGCTGTACCTTCTCTTTGAGCTTCTCCCCGTTCTGGCGCACGCCGTCTATTACGTTCCGCGGGGCCTTGCTCATGAACGTCTCGTTGGTGAGCTTGCCCTCGACTGTAGCCAGCTGCTTTTTAGCGGATTCAAGCTCCTTTGTAAGGCGCTTTCGCTCGGCCTCACGGTCGATAAGGTCGTCCATAGGGAGATAGGCCCGGCAGCCGGAGGTCACAACGGTAACGGCCCCTGGCAGCTCAAAGCTCTCCCCTGTCTCCACCCCGGAGCAGTAGGCCAGGCGGGCGATGGACTCCCTCTCTGTGTCAAAGGCCCCTGGGTCTTTGGTCTCGATATAGAGGTGGGCCCGGCGGCTTGGGGGCACGTTCATCTCGCTGCGCCTGGTGCGCACTGCTGTGATGAGCTCCATCACCTTCTCCATCTCCGCTTCTTCGGCGGGGAAGTCCAGGCCCGGGTCAAACTCTGGCCACTTCGAGACCATGATGGCCTCACCCTCATGGGGCAGGCTCTGCCAAATCTCCTCGGTGATGAAGGGCATGAAGGGGTGCAGGAGCTTGAGGGTATTGCTCAACACCCAGCAGAGGACCTGCCGCGCGTTCTGGGCCGACCCCTCGTCCCCGCCGTTCATGCGGCCCTTGGAGAGCTCGATATACCAGTCGCAGAAGTCCCCCCACATGAAGTCGTAGACCTTCTGCACGGCCACGCCCAGCTCGAACTTGTCCAGGTTCTCAGTCATGTCCCTTGCCACTCTGTTAAACTTGCTGACTATCCACTTATCCTCAAGGGCCAGCTCCTCCGGGAGCGCCGGGGGCACATCATGGCCGCCGATGTTCATGTGGATGAACCGGGCGGCGTTCCAAATCTTGTTGGCAAAATTCCTGCTGGCGGCAACCTTCTCATCGGAGTACCGGGTGTCGTTGCCGGGGCTGGTGCCGGTGATTATTGTCAGGCGCAGGGCGTCCGCGCCGTACTTGTCGATGACCTCCACCGGGTCCACGCCGTTTCCAAGGGACTTCGACATCTTGCGGCCCTGGGCGTCCCTGACAAGGCCGTGGAAGAGCACGGTGTCAAAGGGTATCTCCCCCATCTGCTCTATGCCGGAGAATATCATTCTGGCGACCCAGAAGAATATAATATCATAGGCGGTTACAAGGGTATTTGTGGGATAAAAGTACCGAAGGTCCTCGGTGTCCTCAGGCCAGCCCAGGGTGGAGAAGGGCCAGAGCGCCGAGCTGAACCAGGTGTCCAGGGTGTCCTCGTCCCTTCTGAGGGGCCTGCCGCATTTGGGGCAGAGGGTCAAATCGTCTTCGCTTACGAATATCTCCCCGCAGCCGTCACAGTACCAGGCGGGTATCTGGTGCCCCCACCATATCTGCCGGGAGATACACCAGTCCTTGATGTTTTCCATCCAGTTATAGTAGACCTTCTCCATGCGCTCGGGGATTATCTTAATCTTCTTACTCCGCACTGCCTCAATGGCGGGCTTTGCCAGAGACTCCATCTTCACCCACCACTGGGTAGATACTCTCGGCTCCACCGGGGTGTGGCAGCGGTGGCATGTGCCCACGTTGTGCTTGATTGGCTCCACTTTGATAAGGTAACCACCATCCTCAAGGTCCTTGACAATCTGCTTTCTGGCCTCGAGCATACTGAGCCCCCGGTACTTCCCGCCGTTCTCGTTGATGTTCCCGGCCTCGTCCATGATGGTGATTACCAGCAGGCCGTGGCGCTGGCCCACCAGGAAGTCGTTGGGGTCGTGGGCGGGGGTTATCTTTACAACGCCTGTGCCGAAGTCCATCTCCACGTACTCGTCGGCGACTACTGGTATCTCCTTATTCACAAGGGGCAGGATAACCGTCTTACCGATAATATCCTTATAGCGCTCATCCTCCGGGTGCACGGCCACGGCGGTGTCCCCAAGCATGGTCTCGGGGCGCGTCGTCGCGAGCTGAACATAGCCGGAGCCGTCTGAGAGGGGGTACTTCAGGTGCCAGAAGCTGCCCTCCTTTTCCTCGAACTCCACCTCCGCGTCCGAGAGGGCGGTGCCGCAGTGGGCGCAGTAGTTTGTCATGCGCTCGCCCCGGTATATGAGCCCCTTCTCGTAGAGCTTCACGAACACGTGGCGCACGGCCTTTGAGCAGCCCTCGTCCAGGGTGAACCTCTGCCTGTCCCAGTCCGCGGAGCTGCCCAGCAGTTTTAACTGCTCTGTAATCCTGCCGCCGTACTTTTCATTCCAGGCCCAGGCCCGCTCCATGAACTTCTCCCGGCCCAGGTCCTCCTTTTTGATACCCTCCTTGGCCATGGCCTCAACTATCTTTACCTCGGTGGCAAGGGCCGCGTGGTCCGTGCCGGGGAGCCAGAGGGCCGAAAAGCCCTGCATACGCTTCCAGCGGATAAGCACGTCCTGGGTGGTCATGGTCATGGCGTGGCCCACGTGGAGCTGGTCGGTGACGTTGGGGGGAGGCATCATGATGGTGTACGGCTTCTTATCGGGGTCAGCCTCGGCGTGGAAGTATTTGTTTTTAAGCCAGAAATCATATATCCTGCCCTCCACCTCCCGGGGCTCATAGGCCTTTGCGAGCTCCTTGCTCATTGCGTATCATCCTTCCCGTTACACTATTATATATAAAGCGTTTGATTATCGGTAATTATTTCGGAGGTAAGCTCACTGTTCCCCGGAGGGGACCGCGCCCACCCTGTCGGCGTATCTGGCGAAGACTACAGCCGCGTCCCGGCGGGAGGTGCTGCCCTTGGGGTTAAAGCTGCCGCTGGTGCTGCCGGTCACGAGCCCGGCGGCATAGCAGGCGTATACGCCCTCCCTGGCCCAGCCGTCTATGCTCCGGTCGTCGGTGAAGCCCCCGGACTGCACGCCGTCAAGGTTCAGCGCCCGGGAGAGCACCGAGCACATCTCCTGCCTTGAGATAGGCGCCTCGGGCCTGAACCTAACCCCGTTGCCCACCATCAGGCCGCTCTCCCTTGCCCAGCAGGCCGCGGCGGCGTACCACTTCGTCACGCCCACGTCGGAGAAGCTGTACACGCCCTTATATACCGTCAGGTCAACTCCCATGGCCTTTGCCATAACGGTGGCGAACTCAGCCCTGTTGATATTCTTGCCGGGGTTAAAATACCCGTTGTTGTCCCCGGTGAAGTAACCCAGCTTCGAGACCTTCTCCACGTATTCGTAGGCGTAGTCCGAGCGGGGCACATCGGGGTAGGTGGTCTTGGGGTAGTCCTCCCCCAGGTACTTATATTCCACAGAGTTCTTCTTGGGGTACCTTGCCCCGCTTACCCGGTTGTTGTCAAAGGGGTCCACCTCCCTATGGCTGCTGGCAAAGGTCTCGGAGCCTATTTTGGTTCCTGAGCCCACAAGGAAGTAGTCGTACTTTATCCTGTCCCCGGAGTCGTCCCAGGTCAGGTCCAGGTTGTACCAGAGGCCGTCGTCCATCTTTACATTGTTCCACATATGCCCGTCGCTGACAGCCAGCACACAGGGGATATCCATCTGGTTCAGGACTATCTTCAAAGCCTTGGCGTAGCCCTCGCAGACAGGCTCGTACTGGTCCTTGAACATGCCGCCGTAGGCGTTATGGGCCATGCGGAACTCATACTCGCTCACTCCCGACGGTTCCGTTGCCGCGTAGTTATAGCTTGAGCGCTCCGCGAGCCTGTCGTGGACATACTTCACCTTGCTGTACATATCCTTCTCCCGCCCGGCGGCAGCGGCAATGGACCTGGCCTCCGCCATCAGGCGCTCCCGAAGGATGTTCTCCTGGCCTCCATAGGTATAGGGGAAGCCGAAGGAGAAGGAAGATATGTTGTAACGGCCGGTGGAGTTATAGCCGATGAAGCTGTAATAATGGGAGACAGTGCCGTCGAGCCACAGCATGTCCGGCCTGTCGTACCTGAGGGCCGCTATGGCGGCGTTCACGTCGTTCTGTATGTCCTGGTATGTCTTCACCCCGCTGCCTGAGGCGTGGAAATACCCGCCTGAGCTGTAACCGGTGATTGGCGTCCCGTTAATGCCCTGGACGTTCACCTGCACCTGGTGGTTCCCGGAGGAGGCTATGCGGCTCCAGCTGATGTTCTTCAGCGCGTTGTAAGCGGCCTTCTGCCTGGCTGTGAGGGTGTTGTAGAGGGAGCCTGTGCCGTTGGCAGTGCCCTCGTAGCTCTGAACGTATATGGGAACGCTCTCGTAGGTATCAAAGGACTCCGCCACGTCCTCGGCAGCCGCAGGGCCCTCCACCGCCGCCGCCCAGACGGGCTGGCAGGCAATAAGCAGTACTGACAGTAATAGAGCAAGAAATCTTCTCTTCTTCGCTTGCATAACTCATTCCTCCAGAAGTTGGTTTGGCATTACTAATATATTATCCCCCAAACATGCCCTCTTGTCAATGGGAAATTCTCAAATATGAACGCCATGTTAATAAGCTGTGAATATACCTCCTCCGGGCTTGCAAAATCCCGGGAAGTATGTTAAAATGTTACCGTTTTGTAACTATTCCGACTTTCTGTTCCATTACTTAACTGACTTTGATTGAGAGGTACATTTTATGTTACATAGTCACTACCGTTCAAGGCATATGCGCGTCACCAAAAAGGGCGCGGGGCTTTTGGGGCTCATTATGGCGGCCCTCGTGCTCTGTGTGAGCCTGCCGGTTTGGAGCCTCGGCGCAAGGGCCGCAAGTACGCCCACCAGCCTCGGCCTTGCCATGCAGGGCATTACGGCCTATAACGAGGGCTGGGTGTATGTGTACGGCGGCAAGGGCGGCATGTACGGGGACGTGCGCGGCACGGACTGCGCCGGGCTCCTCTACTCCTACTACTCCGACTGCGGCGTGTCCGGCTGTGCCGGCGGGGCCACCAGCCAGGTCCGCCAGAACACGGTGTTCTCCGGGCCCGTGAGCCTGGGCCTGCCCAGGATTCACGGCCTGGCCCTTACCAACTCCGAGCCGGGGGGGTACTCCCATATCGGCATTTATATCGGCAATAACGAGTCCTGTGACAACTCCATGGAGGGCATCAATATGGTGCGCGCCTCCGTCGAGGAGCGGCACTGGGACGGCTGGCATGTCTTTGATATCGGCACAATGTACCCCAAGGACGGCTGGTATGAGTTCGACGGCAAAATGGTCCACTATACCAGCTACGAGTACGACGTTGATGTGGAGATAGACGGCTACTTTATTGGCAGCGACGGCTTCGCCTGTCTCGAGGACGGCTCCCCCGCCCCGGTGGACAGCGCCGTTCTCAGCAGCGAATGGGTCCCGGCCTCTGAGGTCGCCGGGTATCTGGAGAGCCAGGGCTGGACCGGCAGCGACGACCCCAACGACGTGCCCTTCGACTATAACGCCACTGTCAGCGCCTCCAACGTGAACCTCCGCTTGGAGCCCAGCACCGCCTCCGGCGTGGTGGGTCTGCTCTCAAAGGGCACGAAGCTTCAGGCGGGCACCCCTGTGGAGGGGGAGGCCGTCAAGGCCCACGGGCAGAGCTATTCCATGTGGTACCCTGTTGTGACTGTTACCGGCCTTGAGGGCTTTGTTTCAGAGGCCTATGTGGAGCTGCACCTCAGCGCCCCGGAGATAACCTCCGACGGCGAGACCGTCACAATCACTGCCGCCGGCTCCTCCGACGACATATATTATACCCTGGACTATACCGAGCCCGGCCTTGACGCCGAGGGCAGCCTTACCCTCAGCACCACCCCCTATGTGTCCCCTGTGGCCCAGGTGTCCTGCACATATAAGGCCGCGGTCATAAAGAACGGCCTCATGGGGCCTGTCACGACCGCCACGGTCATGAGCAACGGCACGGTCTTTACCGACTTTACATATAAGTCCTGGTTTGCGGACAAGGTGGACAGGGCTGTTGAGATGGGCGTGTTCCGGGGCACCGGGGACAATAAGTTTGACCCCCACGGCTCCATAACCCGGGCCCAGTTCGTTATCGTGCTGGCCAATCTCTCCGGTGAGGACGTGAGCTCCTATGCCTTCGGCGGGGATATCCCCGGCTTCTCCGATGTTCCGAATAACGCCTACTACGCCAAGCACCTGGCCTGGGCCGTGGCAAGCGGCATTGTCTCCCCCGGAGATAAGTTCAACCCCAATCAGAAGCTGCCCAGAGAGCAGATGTGCTCAATGATGGACAGGTATCTTACAAATGTGCTGGGCGTCACGGATGTTGATATCTCTGGGGTGGACAAGTTCTCTGACGACGGTTTGATTAGCGGATATGCTAAGGAAGCTGTTTATCGTATGCGGGCCCTGGGCATAGTAAGCGGCAACGGCAATAACAGCTTTGACCCTAAGGGGACGTCGGAGCGGTGCGCGGCAAGCGTTGTGGCTGTGCTGTTCTATGATAATGCTATTGTTCCTAATGCTTGATATTCTTTCTGATATTTTGGGGTAATTTTAAAGCCATTGCAGGAAACTGCAATGGCTTTGTTTTTTGATGGTATTTGGGGCCTCCGGCGGCTCAGGGGCTTTGCCCCTAAGAACCCATGAGTTATGCGAAGCATAACTCATCCACCTCTTGAAAAGGTGGACGAAACTTTTGGGTTACTCGGTAAGGAGGTTTTCCTTTGCTTGGAGGGCCAGGTCTAGGCAGCTCTCGTTCTCTGAGGTCAGGAGCATTGTTTTGGTGAGGGGCGGCGCATACTCCCCGGAGCGCCCGGCCCTCAGGATGTTCTGCGAGATATAGGCCCTGCCGTCGTCGCCGGGAAGGGGGAAACAGGTGAGCGCCGCGGCGTTTACCGGGGTTTTAAGCTCCTCCCGGCCGGTTTCAACGGCTTTGCCGTCCTCCCATTTATAGAGGCTCAGGGCCACCGGCCCCAAGTCCCCTCCCAGGGAGCGGGTGAAGCCGTCCCTGCTGGATATAATGCCGTCTGTGAAGCCCCGGGCGCTGAGAGTCTCAGCGAGAGAGTCTAGTATCACGGCGTTTTTCAGCCAGCCCAGGTCCAGGTAGCAGTTAAGGCCCAGCTCGCCGGCCAGGGCCTCGCACTCCTTTGAGACGTTCAGCCGTACCCTGTCCTCACCCAACAGCTCTAGGCTCAGAGCAGAGCGGTCCAGGGCGATATCCGCAAGCTCACTCCAGTCATCCTCGAATATGTCCCTGCCGTCGTAGTACAGGTTCAGGCTATGGGTGTTCAGAAGCCCCTGATAGATGGCGGGGTCGTCGTGGAGCTGCTCTAAAATTTCATAGAGCTCGTGGTCTGCCCGGACCTCCTGGTTTATGCTTGTGTTGATATCATAAAGGTTCCCCGGGCAGTCCTCATAGGACTCCGTGGTGTCGAAAAGCTTCGTGAGCCTAATGCACTCCTGGGTGTAGAGGGTGACAAGGGCCTTGCGCCCGGCTGTGGCGTCCCCCCTAAAGTAATACCGGAAGCTGAAATCCGCCGCGCAGCGGGCCTCTGTGGAGCTGGCCTCTATCTCCGCCCAGCCCGGCTCTGTGGAGAGCAGGCTGTAAATGCCGAACCCCAGGGCGCCGAGCCCCAGGGTAAGGCATAGTACAAAGGCAATGAACCTTGCGCCCATATGCCTCTCGTCAAGGTGAATCTTTTCCACCTTAGGCATGGCCGGCTCGCGCTTTCTTCTTGCGCTGCCCCCCATCAGAATATGACGGCGAACAGCAGGGCGAGCAGGAACAGGGCTATTATGCCTCCGATTATGCAGAAGCTGATTATTGCGCCCTTCCTGCAGGCCTTATAGTTCTTGATATAGTTCTTCTTTTTGAATATCACCGCGGCTATAATGCCCAGCACCGGCAGCAGCAGGGAGAGTATCATATACCAGACGCTGCCCGTATCGTGCAGGGGCGCGCTCAATATGCTGCTTGTGTCTACCGGGGCATCGTCCTCATGCTCCTCCTCGGGGGAGTTGGGGTCCCGGATGGTGATGGACTTCATGGGCACGCCCTTCTCGCGTATGGCCTTGTACTCCTCTATCTCCTTCTTATTGCCGTAGACAAAGTGGTTATGCCCAATATCCGTGAGCTCGGGCTTGTCCGTGCTGTAGTCGTGCACCGACGGGTCGTAGGTGAAGAGCACCTTGTTCTTCTCAAGTATTGGGTCCGGGATGGGTATTGCCGAGATAAGGGAGCGGGTGTAGGGGTGCAGGGGGAAGTCGAAAAGCTCCTCGGCCTCGGCCACCTCCACGATGTTGCCCTTATAGATAACGCCTATCCTGTCGGAGATAAAGCGGACTATGGAGAGGTCGTGGGCGATGAACAGGTAGGTCACGTCCCGCTCCTCCTGGAATTTCTTCAGGAGGTTCAGCACCTGGGCGCGGATGGACACGTCCAGAGCGGATATGGGCTCGTCTGCCACCACCAGCTCCGGCTCCATTACCATGGCCCTGGCTAAGCCTATGCGCTGGCGCTGGCCGCCGGAGAACTCGTGGGGGTAGCGGGTCAGGTGCTCTGGGAGCAGGCCCACCTCGTTTATCATGTTCTTGACCTTCTGCACACGGTCGGCCTCGTTCTCAAAGAGGTGGAAGTTATAAAGGCCCTCGGATACGATATAGTCCACTGTGGCGCGCTCGTTAAGGGAGGCCGCCGGGTCCTGGAAGACCATCTGTATATTCCTTATGACCTCCCGGTCCAGGGACTTGGGTATCCTGCCGTTTATCTGCACGCCCTTATAGAGTATCTGCCCCGCGGCGCAGGGGTTCACCCTTATCACCGCCCGGCCTATGGTGGTCTTGCCCGAGCCGGACTCGCCCACCAGGGAGAAGGTCTCGCCCTTATATATGTCGAAGGAGGCGTTCTGCACCGCCTTCACGGCGCTGTCCCCCTTGCCGAAGGTGATGTCCACGTTGCGGATGGACAGCAGCACCTCCCGGCCGGTGACGGGGTCTATGGGCCCGTGCTCCGGCAGATGGCGCGTTTTGGCGCCGGTATCAACAGTTGTGGTTGCCATATGCTGTTCCTCCTATATATTGAACGCTCGCATGAGCTTCTCGTGGATGTCCTGTATAAGCTCGGGCTTCTCCGTCTTGGGGGCCCTGGGGTCCAGAAGCCAGGTCTTTGCGAAGTGGGTCTCGGAGACCGGGAACATGGGGGGCTCCATAAGGGTGTCCAGCTTCAGGCAGTAGGGGTTCCTGGGGGCGAAGGGGTCGCCCACTATCTGGTTATACAGGGAGGGCGGCGTGCCTGTGATGGAGTAGAGCTTTGTGTTGCGCTGGGCAAGCTGGGGGAGGCTTGAGAGCAGGGCCCAGGTGTAGGGGTGCCTTGGGTCGTAGAAGACATCCTCCACTGTGCCCAGCTCCACTATCTGCCCGGCGTAGAGCACCGCCACCCGGTCCGCCACGTTTGCCACAACCCCCAGGTCGTGGGTGATGAACACGATAGTATAGCCGAACTCCTTCTGCAAATCTTTAATGAGCTTGATTATCTGGGCCTGGATGGTAACGTCCAGGGCTGTTGTGGGCTCGTCGCATATGAGTATCTTTGGCTGGCAGCTAAGGGCGATGGCTATAACTATCCTCTGCCTCATGCCGCCGGAGTACTGGAAGGGGTAGTCGTCGAAGCGGGCCTCGGCGTTGGGTATGCCCACCTTGTGCATGAGCTCGATGGCCCGGGCCCTGGCCTCCACCTCGGAGCAGTTCTGGTGCTTCAAAATTATGGAGGTTATCTGCTTGCCGATGGTGATTATGGGGTTCAGGGAGGTCATTGGGTCCTGGAACACGGTGGCAATCCTTCTGCCGCGTATCTGGGCCCAGTCCCCGGCGAACTTCACGTTGGCAAGGTTCAGTGTGCAGGTGCCGTGGAGGGTGTCGGCGGTCTCGTCAAGATACCGGACCCTAAAGACCACCTGGTCGAATACCGCGTCGCTCATTGGGTCCTCGCCCAGCTGCATGGCCTTCTTTATCACCTTTAGGAGCCCCCTGATAAGGTTCACCCGCTTATGGAAGGGGTAGCGGCCCACGGAGAGGTATATCTCCTTTGCGAGTATCTCGTTGCGCTTTTTCTTCTCAGCGCTTATCTCCACTGAGGTCTCATTCCGGTACTGGGCCCGAAGCTCCTCCATGCGCTTATTGAAGTCCGCCTGATAGCCGCTGTCGCCCTTAACGCTGGCGGCGTTGCTTTTGACCTTTGCCTGGTACTCCTGCTCAAGGCGCTTTATCTGGTTGTCAAGGCCCTTTATCTCGCTGCTCAGCTTTTTTATCTTCTCCCTGTCCGCATGGGAGTCCAGGGTCTGGCGCAGGTTGAAGGCCTCGGCCCGCTTGAAGCGGAGCTCCTCAATCTTTGCCTTATGCTCCTCCGCCTCCTGGCTGCTGACGGTCATCTTCTGCCTGCGCTCGCTCTCAAGCTCCAGTATCTTCCTGTAGGTCACCGCGCCGTACTCGAGCTTCGCGTACTCGTCCAGGCGCTTCTGGGTGTTCTTAATGGTGTTGCGGGCAGTGCCCATGAGCCTTACGTGGGTGTCGGCCAGCTCATCGTCGTTGAAGATAATGCTCCCGTTGTCTATAAAGCCGTTTGAGTCCAGCATACCGGCGAAGGTCTTTGTGAACACGGACTTGCCGGAGCCCGACTCGCCCACTATGGCGATGGACTCGTTTTCAAAGATGTCCAGGCTGATATTGCGTATGGCCGTGAGCACGCGCCCGCGCACCCGGAACTTTACCTCAAGGTCCTTTATGGAGAGCAGGACTTTCCTATCCTGATTATTCATTTCCATGAAGACGCCCTCCTTACATATGGGTCCTGGGGTCGGACGCGTCGCCCAGGTTCTGGCCGACCACGTACAACACCACGGCGATTATGGACGCCACCACAACCGGGCTCCAGAACTCGAACTGCCAGCCGTTTGTCACCATGGCGGGCTCAGCCTCAAATATCAGCCGGCCCAGGGACATGTCCTTGAGGCCCACGCCGATATATGAAAGGAACACCTCGTAGGAGATATAGGAGGGGACCTCCGTGGCCGCGAGGGTCACGATAACAGAGGTCATGAAGGGCAGGATATTCCTGACGGCTATGCGGCTTATGGGCGTGCCCAGGCATTTTGAGGCGAGGTTATACTCCCTGTCACGGATTATGATGACCTGGGTGCGGATGAAGTAGGCCACGCCCAGCCAGCCGGTGACCGTAAGGGCGAACACCATGGTCCAGAAGCTTGCCGTGAGGGTCAGCACCAGCACGGATATGAGCAGCACGTAGGGGATATTGGCGATGGTGTTATAGACCTCCATCATGATGATGTCCACTTTTTTTGAGAAGCCCCATACCGCGCCCAGCAGAATGCCGATGGTGAGGTTTATCAGGGCGCATATCAGGGCCAGGGATATGGATATCTGGGAGCCGACCCATATGGTGTCGAAGGTTGGCTCGCCGGAGCCGCCGGCGCCCAGTATCCAGCTCAGGCTGAAGCCGAACTTCTCAATGGCCGCGGCGGGCATGAGGTGCTTTGTGGAGGAGTCTGTTATATTGGCGTAGCGGTCGTAGGTTATGAGCGTGGGGTACACATAGGCGAAAAGGATTATCAGCAGCAGGAGCCCCAGCATGATTATATTTATCTTCTTCCTGAAGAACACCCGGAACACCGACTGCCAGTAGGAATACCTGGGGGCGGTTATCTTCTCGGCCTCCACGTCGCTGTGCTCCACAAAGGAGAACAGCTCCTCCTCGGGCACGCCCAGGCCTTTAAGGTTTTTTAGTTCTGATTTCATCACTGTACCTCCTCATTAGCGGCTCTCATTTGAGAACGAGATTCGCGGGTCTACCACGGACATGAGCACGTCGCCCAGAATGATGGACACCACAGACAGCAGGCCGTAGAACATGGTCACGCCCACGATAACGCCGTTATCGTAGAAGTTGATGGCCTGGGTCAGAAGGTTGCCGGTGCCGGGCACGGTGTAGACGCGCTCGGTGATGATGGCGCCGGTGAGGGCCCCAAGGATTGTGCTGGGAATGCCGTGGACAATGGGTATCGCCGCGTTCTTTAAGATATGCTTTGCGAATATCTCGTTTTCAGAGAGCCCCCCAGACCGGGCGAACTTCACGTAGTCCGAGTTCATCTGGTCTATCATATAGCGCCTGAGCCACTTCATCAGGTTCGCCACCGACGGCAGGGCCAGGGACACTATAGGCAGCACGTACATGAGCGTTGTGCCGTGGTTCACGTCGAAGGTGGTGGGCAGGCCAAGTGAGCCGCCTATTGCCTTAAAGAGGAAGATATACGCAAGGGAGGGCACGGACATTATGAACACGATATAGAAGGTGCCCAGCTTGTCCACAAGGCCGTCCTTATGCCTTGCCATGAACACTCCAAGGGGCAGGCCCAGGGCATAGGCCAGGATACTGGCGATAATGCCTATGCTGAAGGAGAAGGCTATCTTGGAGCGGCCGCCCTTTGTGGTGAGGGTGTTGGTGTAGTCGTCCACAAAGCGGGTCTGAAGCATTTCGGAGCCTGCAAGGGAGCCCGCAAGATATGTGGCCGTGTGCAGGTCGTCGGCGCTCTCCTCCGTGTGGTTCGTGGGGAAGGTCATCTGCTTTGTGACATACTCGCCCTGGGTCTGTAGCATGGTCTCAAGAACGTCGTGGTCCTTGTTCACCGAGTATGAGGTGCCCAGGTTTATGGTGATAAGGTTCTGGTGCAGATAGGGGAACCGGTCGTTGAAGTACAGAAGGTACTTATGCTTGGTGCCGTTGCCGATAATTGCCGGGGAGAACTTCTCCCCGCCGTAGACCGGGTCGTGGGTGGTGAAGGTGAGGCCGCGCTCGCCGATATCGGTCTCCTCGTCCACATAGTGGATGGTGTCGATAGTGACTATGCTGGAAAAATACTCAATGAGCCTTGAACTGAGGGGCCGGTCCCTGTGGGCGAAGAGCTCCGGCTGGCCTCCCGCGGCCACCTTCCTTCTGGATGTGACGGCCTTGAGGCGCTCCACGTTGAAGCCCTTGCTCTTATAATAGTCCGTGAACTCCTGGACATACTTTGCCACCACCTCGTCGTCGTCCTCGGCCTTGCGGCCAAGCTTGGAGGCGGCCTCCCTGGTCTCGGCGTCCATATTGCCCTCGCGGACCTGGGCGGTGAGCCATTCGGAGTAGTTCACATAGTCAAGATAGCCGTAGTCCTGCCAGCGGCGGTAGGTGTAGGTAGTCTTGGCGTTGCTCTGGAGCTTGCGGTAGACCTCGTCCTCGGCGAAGATTGTCATGCGGTCCAGAAGGGTGTATATCAGCACCATGACTATCGCCACCACTATGACGATAGAGATAAGGCCGTGAATGAATCTTTTCAGAATATATTTTGCCATAATATCATCTACTTTTTCATATTATCATCTTCGGTTTGCTTTCTAAGTTAAATTTCTTGTATATATAGAGATTGGGGATGGAGCCATACGGCCCCATCGCCCACTCTCATAAGCGGATAGACCTCTAAGTCTATCATTATGCTCGGCCGGGCGCGCCCGGCTTCTTTCTCAGTACTCTATCATGATATCAGAGATATCATGTGTGTGCCTTTACTATTAGTAAAGACCGATACATCTAGTCATATAGCCCATGTAGTCGGGCAGGAAGGTGTCAACATAGGAGCAGGGGTCCTGGAAGTCAGGAGACCAGCCGGACAGGTCGTACATGTCGAAGTTGGACTCGTAGCCGCGCTCGATATAGTAGCCGGCGTAGTACCACTCCTTGTTGTCCTGGCACTCGACCGGGTCGATGATGACCTTGCCGCCCAGGTTCTTCTCAACGTCCTGCTTGAAGGCGTTGACGGCGTTGGTGCGGGTGGGGCTCTGAGCGGGGAAGGGGAAGTCCAGGTGCACGGGGTTGCTCTCGTCAATGGTAATGCCGTTGGCAGCCAGCTCCTCAAGGGCTATCTCCAGCTCAGACTGGGCGTACTCAACATTGAACCAGCCGTCGAAGCCGTCGCCGGTGCCCCGGCCGTTCTCGGCGTTGGGGTCGTCCTTATAGACCTGAATCTTCACGCCGTCGGCGTCAAGCTGGGCCTGCATAATCTTGCCGTAGTCGGTGCCCGCGGGGAAGGTGGTGTCCACGCCGTTCACAGGCACGGTCACGTCCTCAGAGAGGGTAACGAAGGTGCCGGGAGTGTAGGAGTTGCGAAGGCTGAGCACGGCCACGTCGTCGCCGACAGTCTGGGCGTTCCAGGTGGTGCGGTCAACGGAGCAGACAATGGCACGCCGGAAGTGCACGTTGTTCATAGCGGCATGGGTAACTTCCTTCTGCTCGTCGGTCTGCTTTGAGACGGCCTTGGTCTCGTCGGTGGAGTTGACCCAGGCGGCGCGGTTCACGTTGAGGAAGTTGAAGTAGGAGTCGGCGCCGGTAGAGGTTACGTACACATAGGTATCGAAGGCGTTGGCGTCGTCGCCCTCCCAGGTCTCCTCCTTGGCGATAACCAGGGTGGAGCTGTTGATGTTGACGCTGTCAATGGTGCGGGCCTTGGTGTCGTTATAGCCCTTGGTGGGGTCAGAGCCGTCGTTGAAGTAATAGGCCTTGGTCTTGATGGTCACGTTCTCGGCGTCCCAGTAGAGGGGGTTGGCCTTGTAGGTGATGGAGTTGTTCTCGGTCACGTTGGTGGTCAGGAAGGGACCGCAGTAGGCGATATGGTCCGGGTCGCGGCCATACATGTAGTTCTCGTCGGCGTCGTCAAACTCCTCGCCGAACTTGCCGCCCTGAGAGGTGTAGTAGCTGCGGCTCATGGGGTAGGACAGGCTGTAGTGGAGCATGGAGGTGAAGTAAGGAGTCTTCTTCTCCAGGGTGTAAACCAGGGTGTAGTCGTCAACAGCCTTGATGCCAACGCCCTCCATGCCGCACTTGCCGTCCAGATAATCCTGAACGCCGGTGACATAGCCCACAAACAGGGCCTCCAGGCCTGAGAGGGCGTCGAACATATGCTGGGTGCCGGCAATCCAGTCGTCGGCGGTGACCTCGCCAATCTCGCGGCCCTGGCTGTCAACCCACTTCACGCCCTTGCGGATGTGGAAGGTGTAGGTCAGGCCGTCCTCAGAGACCTCATAGCTCTCGGCAAGGGCGGGAAGCTCCCTGTCCTCGCCGTCGTAGTACAGAAGGCTGTCAACGCTGCCGATGGAGTACTCGGCGTCGCCGGCGCGGCTGGTGTTCACCATATCATAGGTGGTGGGCATTTCGCCGAAGGAGAAGTTCAGGCTGTCCTTCAGCTTGTAGCCGTGGGACTCAAGATACTCAATGGCGGCCGCGCGGTACTCGCCGGTGCCGCGCTTCTCGTTGAGGAGCTTCTTCAGAGCGTCGCGGTCTTCGGTCTTCAGAATCTTGTCGGTGACAAGGGAGTACTGATGGCGGCTGCTGTCGGAGCCCCAGCCGTTGGAAGTCCAGGAGCCGGGGGCGATGGCGCTGATGGCGTACTGGCCGCCGCCGCAGCGGGTGGGCTGCATGACGCCGGAGGCCATGAGCTTCGCCTCGGCCAGGGCCTCAAGGGCCCAGCGCTTGTTCTGGTCGTCAATCTCGGCGGCGTAGGCCTCGCAGAGCTCGTGGAACTCCTTGAGGTTGAAGTCGTAGTAGTAGTCGGAAATCTCGTCGTAGTCGTCGGTGTCAATGCTGGGGATGGTCCAGCCTGTCTCGGTGGGCTCTTCGTCGCCCGCGTCGCTGCTCTCCTCAGCGGAGCTGTCCTCCACCTCGCTGCTCTGGCTGCTGTCCTGGCTGCCGGAGGAATTTCCGCTGTCACCGCCGCAGGCGGCAAGCGCGGACACCAGCATCAGCATAGCCAGCATCAGCGCCAAAGCGCGCTTAACTGTCTTGTTCATGTTGATTTTCGTCCTTTCTGCTAATAATCTATGTTGAGAGCTAAAGCCCCTGGGCCATAACTCTTGCAACCCGCGCATATTTCGCTTTGAGAACTTTCATTTTTAAGGCCGCTCCCAAAGCCTGCACAAAATATTGTATGAACAAATTATAAACCCGCATAGTTGCACTGTCAAGCTTTTTCCGCATGGATAGGCCAAATTGAGATACAATAACGCAAAATACAAATTTGTATGCGCTTTTTTGTGCATTTTTACAGTTATGAAAGTTCCCCTCCCCTTTCCTGCATTGCCCTTGTCAGGCAACTTTATACTTGTAATTACAGGGGATACGTATTATAATTATACCAAGTATACTATAGACTAAGGATTGATGCCCTCTGACAAACCGACCCTTCGCCCAGTGGGACTGCTCCCCCCTGCCGGTGATGGCCTTTGCCCCCGGCTCCCACGCCCTGCTCTACCATAACAGCGCCGCCTCCCCCCTCTCCCCCGAGAGCTTCCCGGAGAGCCTTACCGGGCCCGAGGCCGAGGCCTTTGCCGCCGCGCTGGACGGCGCTTTGGAGGCCCCGGTCTTCCTCCACGCGGGCGGGGAGGTCTATAACCCCCTGCTCATCCCCGGTGAGGGGGCCGTCTGCTGCCTGTTCCAGCAGGTCACCGCCTACTATAACCGCACCCGGGACACCCTGGACCAGGCCCTGATGGCAAGCCAGGCCAAGACCACGTTTTTATCCGAAATGTCCCACGACATAAGGACGCCCATGGGGGCCATAGTGGGCCTGACGGACATAGCCCTGGCCCAGGAGGGGGCCCCCACAAAGGTCACGGAGTGCCTTGAGAAGATAAAGATTGCCTCGGGGCATATGATGTCCCTTTTAAATGAGGTCCTGGACATGTCCAGGATAGAGAGCGGCCGGGTGCAGATACAGGCCGAGCCCACAAATATAGCGGACCTTCTCCATGAGATACTCATCGTTGCAAAGCCCCAGGCAGATTCCGGCGGCTTGGAATTTGTGCTGAATATGGGCAGGATAGCCTGTGAAAACCTTACCCTTGACCCTGTGCGCTTAAAGCAGGTCTGCCTGAACCTTCTCTCCAACGCCGTGAAGTACACCCCAAGAGGGGGCCGGGTGGAGCTGGGCTTTGCCGTGCTGCCCGCCGGGGACAATACTGTAAATATGCACATACAGGTGAAGGACAACGGGCTGGGCATGAGCCGGGAGTTTCTCATGAAGCTCTTCACCCCCTTCGAGCGGGAGGAGAAGAGCTCCGTGCACAAGATACAGGGCACTGGCCTGGGCATGACTATCACAAAGAATTTAGTGGAGCTCATGGGCGGGCATATAGAGGTCCAGAGCGAGACTGACAAGGGCAGCTGCTTTACCCTTGACATCCCCTTCCCCGCCGGGGAGGACCCTGAGCCCGACGGCTCCCTGAGAGGCTGTAAAGTGCTGCTCCTTGACAGCGATGAAAAGCAGGCGGAGCTCACCCTCGCCCTCTTAAAGGAGCTGGGGCTCCAGTGCGACTGGGCGGACAATGGGGACGACGCCGTAATGCTTGTGAACGACGCGGATATTTTCGGGACCGAATACCAGTTCCTCCTGGCCGCGGACAAGCTCCGGGGGGCCGAGATAACCATACTGCTCTCTGAGCTTCGGGGGCGGCTCGGGCCCAAGCTCCCCATACTCCTGCTCACCGCCAGCGACTGGAGCCAGATAGAGTACGTCTTCACCCGCTCCGGGGTTGACGGCTATATACCCCTGCCGCTTTTTAAGAGCAGGCTTGCGGCCTCCCTCTCGGCTTACCTGGGCGGCGGGGGCCGCCAAGCCATGGAAGAGCCCGCCCGCTGTGATTTGAGCGGCCTTCGGCTGCTTTTGGCCGAGGACAACGAGCTAAACCGGGAGATAGCCGGGGAGCTTATCGGGGACGCGGGGGCTGTGATAGACTGCGCCGAGGACGGGCGGCAGGCCGTTGACATGTTCGCCGCCAGCCCTCCCGGAACCTATGACGCCATACTTATGGACGTGCAGATGCCCGTAATGAACGGCCTTGAGGCCACGGCAAAGCTCCGCTCCCTCCCCCGGCCCGACGCCGGGACCATTCCCATAATAGCCATGACCGCCAACGCCTTTGTGGAGGACGTGAAGAAGTCCCTTGAGGCGGGCATGGACGCGCACCTCTCAAAGCCCCTGGACATAGACAAGGTGCTCTCCACCATAGACAGCCTTACAAGGGGGAGGCGGCCATGAGGGAGTACCAGGAGAAATACCTAAGGAACCTTAAAAGGGTCTATGAGCTCAGCGCCGTGCCCGCCGTTCTCCCGGACCCCGGGGAGTATATAGAAAGCCGGGCCAGGAGAGCCCGGGAGCTGAGGGAGCTCTCCGTTGAGAACACGGCCATGCTGCGCCGGGAGCTCTTTCCCCTGCTTGACGATATTATCTCAGCCTCCCCGGAGGAGATAGATAACCTTGAGGAGTTTGCCGCCAGCATGAACGACAGGGGGGCGTACCTGGACCTGGTGCTGTGCTGGTACCTGCACAACGCCATCATAACCTACGCCCGCCGCCGGGGGGAGCGGGACCTGCTGATAAGGCACCTTTACCACGGGGCCATGTCCCTTTTTTACATGCAGGAGATACTCCGCCGGGCCGAGCGCAATGACTACTGCCGGAAGATGAGCCTGCTCTTTGGGGAGGCGGCCTCCTTTATCAAGGAGTATGACCAGATTGAGGATATGGACTCGAGAGGGTATATCCACAGGGCCATGGGCAACCTGGCCCTGGCCTACGCGGGGCTTGACGAGGCCGACGGCCGGCGTAAGCTCTCGGCCATACGCCGCTCCCTTCAGATACTCGAGGACCCGGTGTACCACGAAAAATCCCCGGACCTGCCCTGGAAGCTGTATATAATGAAATCCCACCAGGAGCGGACTACCGCGCTGGGGGTGCTCCGGGCCGGGGCAGCGGACCCTCAGATACAGCACGAGGTGATGGTCTCGGCCGAGTACGTGATGGACGAGCTCAGCCGCCGGCCCGGGGGCATCGTGCCCCTTCGCTGGCGCTATGCCTATGAGGCCGCCCAGTACCACTGCGGCGTGCGGCCCCTGTCTTACCTGCTCAACTGGCTGGAGGGGGTGTATATGGAGCGGGACGAGGGGGACTACTCCCCTGAGGGCTTCTACTGCAATATGTTCCTCCCGGCCCTCTACGCCTCCTATCTGGACCACAGCCGGGAGGACCTGTACAGCAAGAAATACGTGCTCAGCTTTATGTACCGGCGGCTTGAGGAATATGTGCGCAAGATGCCCGACAACCAGCTCAGCGAGGCCACGCTCAGCAACCTTCTCGCGTGCCTGCAGAGCTTTGTGGAGTACCCCGACGGCATACAGGAGAAGGATTTCATCCTGACCCTGGTAGTCTGCCGCAGCCCGGACGGCTACGCCGCCTCGTATATGGCCGCCCGGATAGCCGTTATGATGGTGAAAAGGGCCTTAAGGGACTGCCCGGAGGCCCTCTTGGGGGCGCTGGGCCTAGACGACGCTGAGTCCCTTTGGGCGGGCAGGGGCAGGCTGGAGGAGTTTGTATATGAGGCGTGCCTTCTGCACAATGTGGGGGATTTGGCCCTCAGCAATTTCAGGCGGCGCATAGGCCGGAGCCTTCTTGAGGAGGACGAGAACCTGATACGGGGCCATGTGTACGCCGGGGCCAAGCTCCTCGCCCAGAGCCCGTCCACCAGGCCCTATGTATACGCCGCCCTTGGGCACCACCGCTTTTTTGACGGCAGCGGGGGCTATCCCGAGGAATATGACCGCCGGGAGGACCCGAATGCCATGCTCACGGACCTTGTGAGCGCCGCCATACACCTTGTGCGGCTTATGGACGACATGGAGGCGGGGCCCCGGGGTTCGCTGACCCTTGAGGGGGCCCTTGAGAGGGTGAAAAAGGAGTCCGGCACAAGGCTCTCCCCGGTGTGGGGCGGGCTGCTCATTGAAATGGAGCAGGAGCTCCGGGAGTATTTTCAAAATGGCCCCGCGGAGGCCTTTGAGGCGGCTTTCCGCCTTCTGAGAGGCTGAAACAATGGAAAGGAGTAGACTTATGCCCTCATCACCCTTGGAGCTGCCCTTTCAGATGGGCCAGGTCCTATTGGAAAACGGCGCGGAGATATCCCGGGTCCAGGAGACAATGGAGCGGGTGGCCCGGGCCTATGATATCGGCGGCTTCGACGTTTATGTGCTCACAAACTCCATCTTCGCCACGGCCACGGAGGACGGCGTGAGCCACAGCACCACCTTCAGATATGTCCCCGGCACGGCAGTGCACCTGGGCAGGATAATGGCCGTGAACCAGCTCTCAAGGGAGATAGCCGAGGGCCTGCACACCCCCGAGGAGGCCATGGAGCTCCTCTCTGATATACGCACCCTCCCCTATTCCCCCTTCCTCTCCCGGATGTTCTGCTGCGCCGTTGGCAGCGCCGCCTTCAGCTTTTTGTTCGGCGGCAGCTGGGTGGACGCAGTTGTGGCCTTCTTCTGCGGGCTGGTGCTTGAAGGATACCTTGACTTCGCGGCAAAGAAAAAGCTCTCGAAGTTTTTGACGAATCTCTCCGCAAGCGCCCTCGTGACCCTTTTCGGGGCGGCCTTCTTCCTCATGGGCCTGGGGGATAATATGGACAAAATAATTATCGGCTCTATAATCCGGCTGGTGCCCGGGGTCGCCCTCACGAACTCCATAAGGGACTTTTTCAGCGGCGACTATCTCTCCGGGGCGATACGTATGCTGGACGCCATTCTCGTGGGCGGCTGCATAGCCGTGGGCGTGGGCTTCATAATCCGCCTGCTCTCGGTGCTGACTGGGGGTGCTCTCCTATGACCTGGCTTATGGCTGCTGCCGGAAGCGCCCTGCAGGTCCTGGTGGCCTTTGTCTCCACCATCGCCTTCGCCGTCATTTTCCACGCCCCCAGGAAGGAGCTGTTCTTCACCGGCCTCACCGGCGGGACCGGGTGGCTGGTGTACCTTCTGGCCCAGGCCGCGGGCAGCGGGGTCGTAGCCTCGTCGTTCCTGGCTACGCTGGCCCTGGCCTGGCTCTCAAGGGTCCTCTCCTTCTCCCGGAAGACCCCTGTCACAGTCTTTCTCATATGCGGCATATTCCCCTTAGTGCCCGGGGCGGGGATATACTATACCGGCTATAACTTCTTCATGGGCCGCGACGCTGTTGCCCTGCAGAAGGGCCTTGAGACCATCAAGATTGCCGTGGCCATAGCCCTTGGCACGGGCATAGTCCAGTCCCTGCCGCCGTTTTTATTCCACCGGAAAAAGAGGTGATACCTTGCCCCGAAAAACAATAGATATAGCTCCAAACGACGCCGGCCAGCGCCTGGACCGCTTTCTTATGAAGGCGTACCCGAACCTGCCCCAGGCGGCGCTCTATAAGTGCATACGCACCAAGGACGTGAAGCTCAACGGCGCCCGGTGCCGGCCGGACTCCCGGCTCTCCCCAGGGGACCGGCTCACGGTCTTCTGGCAGGAGGAATACTTTCAGTCAGCCCCTAAGGACTATGACTTTCTCAGGGCCCCCAATAAGCTCAGCATAGTCTATGAGGACGACAATATTCTGCTCCTGGACAAGCAGCCCGGGCTCATAGTCCACCCGGACGAGAACTACCACTTCGACTCCCTGATTGCCCGGGTGCAGCGCTATCTATACGATAAGGGGGAGTACAGGCCCGAGGACGAGAACAGCTTTGCCCCGGCATTGGTCAACCGCATAGACCGCAACACCGGGGGCATAGTGATGGCCGCAAAGAACGCAGAGTCCCTCAGGGTGCTCAACCAGAAGGTAAAGGACCGGGAGCTTATTAAGCTCTATCTCTGTATAGTATGCGGCAGGCTGAAGGAAAAATCGGCGCTTTTGACCGGATATCTTGTGAAGAACGAGGCCCAGAACAGGGTATATATAGACAGTAAGCCCTCCCCCGGGGCGAAGACCATCCGCACACAGTACCGGGTCCTTGAGGAGCGGGGGGAGCTCTCCCTTTTGGAGGTGGACCTGCTCACGGGCCGCACCCACCAGATACGCGCCCATATGGCCTCCATCGGGCACCCCCTTGCAGGGGACGGCAAGTACGGCAGGAACAGCGTCAACAAGGCCCTGGGGTTCAAATGGCAGGCGCTGTATTCATATAAGCTGGGCTTTCGGTTTACCACACCCGGCCTTGAGTACCTGAACGGCATGGATTTCACCGTGCCTAAGGTATGGTTTTTAGACGAGTTTTATAAGAAGGAGAGATAAATTTGCTGAGATTTGAAATGTCCGTGACCCTGCCCCCTGAGGCCCGGGCCCTTAGGCAGGAGGTCTTCATGAAGGAGCAGGGCTTCTCCTATGAGTTCGACGAGACAGACAACAGGGCCCTGCACCTGGTGCTCTTTGACGGCGGGGAGGCCATAGCCTGCTGCCGCATGTTCCCGGACGGACCGGACTCCTGGCATATAGGCCGGGTGGCCGTTAAGAAGGACCGCCGGGGGCAGCACCTGGGGGAGGCGGTCATGGCTGAGGCGGAGGCTGCACTGGCCCTTAAAGGGGCGAAAAAGGCCGTCCTCTCGGCCCAGGTACAGGCGGCGGGCTTCTACAGCAAGCTGGGCTATGTCCAGGCTGGGGAGGAGTACCTTGACGAGCACTGCCCCCATGTGGACATGGAGAAGACGCTGAGTACGGCCCCGGCGGGTGCAGAGGTATGAGCAGAATGCGGGTCATCCATCTTATCGGCGGCGGCGACACCGGCGGGGCAAAGACCCATGTGCTCCACCTTTTGAGGGAGCTGAACCGCTCAATAGACGCGCAGCTCATCTGCTTTCGCAGGGGGGAGTTCTCCGACGACGCGGAAAATATGGGCATACCCATCCACGTGATAGAGAGCGGCAACCCGCTTATCGGCCTTAGGGAGCTCAGAAAGCTCTTAGAGGGCCGCAAGGTTGACATCATCCACTGCCACGGGGCCAGGGGGAACCTGATGGGGAACCTTTTAAAGCACTTTATCAAGGCCCCCGTTGTCACCACCGTGCACAGCGACTACAGGCTGGACTATCTTGGCCGCCCGGTGGCAAGACTCAGCTACGGCACAACAAATCTTGTGGCTTTACGACGGATGAACTACTATATAGGCGTGTCCGAGAATATCACGGACCTTCTTATACAGCGCAATTTTCACGTGGACCGCATTGAGAACATCCATAACGGCATAGACTTTGCCACGCCTATTGAGTGCGTGCCCAGGGAGGAATTTCTCCGCTCAATCGGCATGGAGACAGAGCCCGGCGACGTGGTGGCAGGGATAGTGGCCCGGCTCTCCCCGGTGAAGGATATACCCACGCTTTTAAGGGCCATGAAGCTGGCCTGTGAGAAGGAGCCCCGGCTAAAGCTGGCTATAGCCGGGGACGGGGAGGACAGGGACAAGCTCTTGGAGCTCACGAAAGAGCTGGGGCTCGCTGACAGGGTATGCTTCGCGGGCTGGATAAAGGACGTGAACTCCTTTCTGGGGGCCATCGACATTGCCCTTCTCACCTCCCTTTCAGAGGGCTTCCCCTACTCCCTCACAGAGGGCGCCAGAATGCACAGGGCAACCATCTCCACCAATGTGGGCGGCATACCCTCTCTGATAAAGGACGGCGAGACCGGCATACTCTTCACCCCCCGGGACGAAAAGGCCCTTGCGGGACACCTTGTGGCCCTGGCCGGGGACCCGGAGCGCCGTAAGGAGCTGGGGGACAGGCTCTATGAGAAGGCCCGGGAGGAGTATTCCATCGAGAGCATGGTAAAGCGGCAGCTTGAGATATATGACCGCATTCTGGAGCGTGAGGCCAGAAAGGAGCGCATAAAGAGCCGGAGCACCCGCCGGGAGCGCCGGGACGGCGTGGTGGTGTGCGGGGCCTATGGGTACGGCAACGCCGGGGACGACGCCATACTCAAGTCCATCCTCCATTCCGTCCGGGAGCTGGACAGGTATGTGCCCATAACCGTGCTGGCGAAGAACCCTTTAAGCATAAAGGAGCGCTACAGGGTGGGCGCTGTGCACACCTTCAATATTCCAAGCATACTCCGGCATATGGGCGGGGCGCGGCTCTATATAAACGGCGGGGGCACCCTTATCCAGAACGCCACAAGCCACAGGAGCCTGTGGTACTATCTCTTCACCCTCTGGGCCGCCAAGCGCCGGGGGTGCAAGGTCGCCATGTACGGGTGCGGCATAGGCCCGGTGAAGGGCGGCAGGAACATGAAGCTGGCAAGCTGGGTGCTGAACAGCTCCGTGGACTCCATCACCCTCAGGGAACCCGACTCCGTAAGAGAGCTTGAGCGCTACGGGGTAAACAGGCCCAGGATACGCCTTGGCAGCGACCCGGCGCTGGTGCTTGAGCCGGCCCCCCTCCCCCAGGCGGACAGGCTGCTCACGGACCGGGGGCTGGACCCGGAGGGCAGGTATATCTGCTTCCTCCTCCGCACCTGGTGGGGCTTTTACGAAAAGGCCCCTGTGCTGGCCGCCGCCGCCGAGTACGCCCAAAGGGAGCTGGGGCTCACCCCGGTGTTCCTGTCCATCAACTCCCTTCAGGACGGCGCGGCGGCAAGGGCGGTCATGGGGAAGATGAAGGAGCCGGGCGTGCTTCTCGACGGCATAGGCAGCCCGGAGCTGCTCATCTCCCTTTTGGGCCGCATGAGCGTGGTGGTGTCCATGCGCCTGCACGGCCTGATATTCTCCTCCCTCTCGGGGGCTCCCCTGGTTGGGGTCAGCTACGACCCGAAGATAGGCTCGTTTATCCGCTATCTCGACTATGGGGAGTGGATAGATTTGAGCGCCGTCACCGAGGACTGGCTGTGCTCCGCCATAGACCGCGCGGCTGAGCTGCTGCCAAGGCGCCGGGAGCTCATGGAGAAGACCCGGCGGCTCATAGACGTTGAAAAAGTAAACTCTGAGGCCATAGAGGAGCTTTTAAAATAAAAATCCCGGAAAGGAGCAAAAAGCAATGCAAACCCCAATCACAGCTGTAAAGCGGAATATTGAGAAGGTCCTGGTGGGCCAGGAGGCGGTCACGGACCTGCTGCTCACGGCCCTCATAGCCGGAGGCCACGTGCTGGTGGAGGACGTGCCGGGCATGGGCAAGACGGTGATGGCAAGGGCCCTCTCCCGGTCCATTTCCGCTAAGTTCGGCCGGGTGCAGTTCACCCCGGACCTGCTGCCCTCGGACGTTACAGGCCTTAACTTCTTCGACCAGCAGCAGAGTAAATTTGTCTTCCAGCCCGGCCCGGTGTTCTGCAATATTCTCCTGGCCGACGAGATAAACCGGGCGACCCCCCGCACCCAGTCGAGCCTGCTGGAGTGCATGGCCGAGGGCACCGTCACAGTGGACGGCGTGACCTATGAGCTGCCGCCCCCGTTCTTCGTTATCGCCACACAGAACCCTGTTGAGACCCTGGGCACCTACCCCCTGCCCGAGGCCCAGCTGGACCGCTTCTTAATGCGTATCTCCATGGCCCCGCCCTCCCCGGAGCAGGAGGTGGCGATACTTGAGCGCTTCCGGTCCGCGGAGCCCCTTACGGACCTTGAGCCGGTCTGCACCCAGGAGGAGATAATCTCCCTTCAGAAGCAGGCCAGGGAGATATTTGTGCATAAGACAATGCTGGGCTATATCGCCTCAATCTCCCAGGCCTCCCGGAGCATGAAGGGCGTGGAGCTGGGGGTGAGCCCCCGGGGTACCCTTGCCATGCTCAGGGCCTCCCAGGCCTACGCCCTGGTACAGGGCCGGGACTTTGTGGCCCCTGAGGACGTGAAGGCCGTGGCCGAGCCGGTTATAGCCCACAGGCTCTCTGTCAGCGGCGTCTCGGGCACATCCGGGCAGAAGAAGGCGGCGGCGGACCTTCTCAGCTCCGTCACCGTCCCCACCGAGGACTGGGGGCAGAGATAGCCATGCTTATCCCCATTCTAATAACGGCGGGCGTCCTGCTCCTGCTGTTTACGCTGCTCAGATGGCTCTATGACCGCTTCTGGGAGAGGGGGCTCTCCTGCCGTATCTCCTTTATGGGGGAGTACGCCGTTGAGGACGAGACCTCGGACCTCTCCGAGGTCATCGTGAACCGCAAGCTCCTGCCCCTGCCGGTTTTGGAGATTAGCTTTCACATGGACCGGCGGCTGCATTTTTCCAGCGAGGAGAACTCCTCATTAAGCGACCAGACCTACCGCCGGGACGTGTTCACCGCCGGGCCCAGGCAGAAGATAACCCGCACGCTCCCCTTTAAATGCGCGGGCCGGGGGTACTTCAGGATAAACGAGGCGGGCCTTACCGCCCAGGACCTGTTCCTGACCCGGAAGTACGTCTCCCATATGCCCCAGAACACGGAGTTTTATGTTCTCCCCCGCACTGTGCCCGCCCATCAGATACAGATACCATACGCCCGGATAATGGGCGAGGTCCTAAGCCGCAGGCGGGTCTGCGACGACCCCTTCGAGTTCGGCGGCCTTAGGGAGTACTCCCGGGGGGACCCCATGAAGTACATCAACTGGAAGGCTACGGCGAGGGCCGGGAGGCTCCTTATCAACATACACGAGTCTACCTTATCCCAGCGGGTGATTATCGCCGTGGACATGGAGCGGGGCAGCGATTTTCTCAATGAGTACGCCGTGCGGATATGCTGCACCCTGTCTGAGCGCCTGCTCTCTGAGGGCATAGAGCTGGACCTGTACAGCAACGGCACGGATATTCAGACCGGGGAGCCCTGGCGCATGGAGGGCGTGTCCGGCTCGGGGAGCCTGCTGGCTGTAAAGAAGAAGCTGGCCTGCCTGCAGTCCGGACAGGGCCTTGCGCCCGTATGCTCCCGCCTGCCCGCCCCAGGGGACGATTTGGTGGTGCTGATTTCCCGGAGCCAGCGGGACGATATCGGCCGGGACCTCTCGGAGCTTGTGGGCAGGAGCAGGGGCCTGAGGGTCATCCCCTGCAGCCTCGGCACCACAGAGGAGCAGCGGGAGAAGGTCCTGCTTTTTAAGAACACCGACACCATATGGATGGAGTTTTAGGGGGCGCGTATGAAAAAAATACATATCTCAAAGCCCCGGAGCGCGGCCCTGCTTGCGCTGGGCTGGCTCCACTGGGCCATGCTGGTGGCAATAATCTTCGCCATGTTTTTCGACATGCTCTACGGCCTTGCGGAGCTTGAGCTCATGTCCCCCCAAGCGGCGTTTTTCCGGGGGCTGCTCTTCGCGATACCCACAGGGCTCAGCTGGTTTGCCATAAAGAGAATCCGCTCCTTTATGCTGTTCCTGCTGGCCTCCCTGGGGCTTAGCGGGCTCTCATGGCTGCTGGTGGGCCATCCGGGCGGGGCGCTGATAATGTTTGTAATGTGCCTGATACGTATGCGCACCCGGCTGGCCGAGGGCGAGGAGGGCGCTGTGCGCTCCCTTTTCGACACCCCCAGCCTCTTCGGACTGTGCGTGTTCGTCCTGCTGTTCCTGTTCAGCGCCGGGGTCGCGGACGGCCTTCCCCGCCTCCAATGGCTGACGGTGCTGGGGGCGGTGCTCTACCTTATAGTCTGCCTTGGCTATAACGGCCTTGACAGGCTGGACAGCTACCTCACCCTCAACAAGGACATGCACGGCCTGCCTGCAAGGCGCATACAGCATATCGCCGGGTCGGCTGTGCTCATCCTGGTGCTTTTGACCGCCGCGCTGCTTTTGCCCATGGCCCTGGGGCACTCGGGATTTGTGCGCCTAAAAATGCCTGAGTTCAAGGGCGGCGGCACCGAGAATTTAATACCCGAGGCCACCCCTGTTCCCGGCCGGCCCGAAATGAAGATAGCGGACATGCTGCCTCAGGTAGACTCCACCCCAATCCAAATACCGCCTATAGTGGGGTATATATTCTTCGGGCTCATAGGCGCGCTTTTGCTGGCGGGCCTGTTCGCGGCGGTTATACACCTGTTCAAAAACTTCAGAAGGAGCTTTTCAGACAGCCGGGACGTGGTGCAGTACCTGAGCCGGGACGAGCAGGAGTACGCCCGGGAGCTCACCGAGACCCTCCGCCGCCCCCGTATCTGGGACCGCTCCCCGGGCGCTGTTATACGGCGCAGGTACCGTAAGGCACTTTTAAAGGCCGGTGAGCCCCCGGAGCGCTGGATGACCCCTCAGGAGGCCGAGAATGCCGTAGGAGTTCAAATCCCGGCCCTGCACCGGCTCTATGAGAAGGCCCGGTACGGCCGTGAGGAGTGCACTCAGGAGGACCTGAGGGAGCTAAGATAGAAAAGGCCCCCGGAGAAACCGGGGGCCTTTTGCAGCCTATTTTTTCCTCGCCCAGATAATTGCCCGGCCGGTATTCTCCCCTATGGGCTCCCGGCCATAGCCGCCGTACTCCTCCTCTATTGTGAAGCCGCCGGCGCTGAGCCAGCCGTGTATCTGCTCCAAACGGGCAAAATGCTTCTTTGAGGGTATGTCCTCCCGAATCGCCGTGCCGTCTGTAAGGGTGAGCTCGAACCGGCGGGTGAAGCTTACAATGCCAGTGGCGCTGTCGAAGGTGCTGTTCAGCAGGGTCATGCGTCCACAGACGCCCTCAGAGTCCGTGCCCTCCCATACCACATTCTCGCCGGGGTCATTGAACCACTCCTCCGGGTGCAGGGTGTATGAGCTGTCGATGTAGAGGCCCCCTCCCGGGACCAGCGCCCTGGCAGCTTTCCCGATGAGCAGCCGCTGGGCCTCCTCGTAGTCCATATCCGAAACAATGTTGAAAAGGAAGTTCGCCGCCATCAGGACCGCGTCGAAGCCCCCGCCCCAGCTGTCGTTTATCACGTCGGCCCTGCGCCAGGCAATGCTCCTGAGGCCCGCGGCCTTGGGGCCGATTTTTTCCAGCATGTACTCGTCGAGGTCCAGGCCCGTGACGGTGTGCCCGGCCCTGGCCATGGGAACCAGAAAGCGTCCGCTGCCGCACCCAATCTCGAGGATATTCCCTGGCCTCCCCCCGATTACCGACAGGGCGAAGTCCACGTCCTCTGTCCCTGTTTCAGTCTTATCGTACATTTCGGCGTTCCATTTTGCAATAGCTGATTTCTCGTTACACAATTTCTTTTCCTCCGTTTTTATGGGAGGGTCACTGTACAGCCGCCCTTCCGGGTATTGTGACATCAAGTATAATTGTATTCTTCATAATATATCATCCCTTCTCTTTATTTTACCTTAGTGTATCACGCCGTACTTCTGCTGTCAACAAAAATTATCCTTGACATGGAGCGGGCTCCATATGTTATAATTATCGAAACACAAAACATTTCAGGAGGTATAAAATGTCTGAGAAATATTTAGGCGAGTCCATCAAGAAGCTTGGCTTCGGGCTCATGCGCCTGCCAATGCTCGGCGAGGAAGTGGACATTGAGCAGACCAAGAAAATGGCCGACGAGTTTATGTCCAAGGGCTTTACATACTTTGACACCGCCTATGTGTACATCGGCGGCAAGTCGGAGGTCGCTCTCGGCGAGGCGGTAGTTGACCGGTACCCCAGGGACAGCTTCCAGTGCGCCACAAAGCTGCCAATCTGGGACCTGAAGGACAGAGCAGATATGGAGCGCATTTTCCAGGAGTCCCTGGATAGGGCCCACCTTGAGTACTACGACTTCTACCTGCTCCACGCCCTGGGCAAGGAGAGCGCCCAGAAGGCCGAGGACCTTGGAGCCTGGGACTTTATAAAGGAGCTTAAAGCCCAAGGCAGGGCCAAGCACATCGGCTTCTCCTTCCACGACTCCGCGGAGGTGCTTGAGGATATCCTTTCAAAGCACCCTGAGGCTGAGTTTGTGCAGCTTCAGATAAACTATGCCGACTGGGAGAGCGAGGGCGTCCAGTCCCGCAAGTGCTATGAGGTGGCGAGAAAGTACGACAAGTCCGTAATAATCATGGAGCCTGTGAAGGGCGGGGCCCTGGCTACCATGACCCCTCAGGTCCAGGAGATATTCAAAAAGGCTGACCCCGAGGCCTCCGTGGCCTCCTGGGCTGTGCGGTACTGCGCGTCATTGGACGGGCTGGTGACTGTGCTCTCCGGTATGAGCGACGAGGCCCAGATGAAGGACAACCTGAGCTATATGGAGAACTTCAAGCCCCTTGACGAGGGCGAGCAGAAGGTTGTAGCGGAGGTCGTTGAGGTGCTTAACAGCCTGCCCACCATCCCCTGCACTGCCTGCAAGTACTGTGTAGACGGCTGCCCCCAGAAGATAAATATCCCGGGGATATTCAGCGCCATGAACCAGCTTACCCTTTACGGGGACCTTGACCGGGCCAAGGGACACTACAAGAACGCCACAAAGGACGGCGGCAAGGCGGGCGACTGCATACAGTGCGGGGCCTGTCAGGAGCACTGCCCCCAGCATTTGGAGATAATCGAGCTTTTGAAGAGCGCGGCTGAGAAGCTGGGCTAAGCAAATAATTTAAAGCAAAGTCCGCACCTTTTTGGGGGTGCGGACTTTGCTATCAAACGCTAGCTAAAAATTCGACTTTTTCTATCCGGTTAAACCGTCCAAGCCTTGCCAAAACAAGCAGAGTGTAATTCGCCTCATATAACCTTTCCATTTTACGGAATCTCTCGTCTGCGCCAAAAGACCATGCCAAATGCCATGCGCCGTCTTCGTTCTGCCGTTCAATTAAATAATCTAACGAATCATTAACCACCTGTTTCACTGTAGGATATATAACGCTGTCGGGAGTTTCCACGATGTCACAGGGCAGTTCCACATAAGCTTTTTCCCACTCAGAATAGTTGAGCTCCATACAAGCCGTCGGGTTTTGATTCACGATTGCCGTTAATCTGTCAGCCAATTCCCTATCAGGCAAACATTTGATAAACTGTTGATAACACTTCAAATTGTAAGGTGACTCAATATCGTTGTTTCCGTGGTCAAGCCTTGCCGACTTCCCGAATAACGGTGAATTTTCATCGTAATACCGCAAAATATGTTCTACTGGATAGCGGATAATATCCCTGTACAATTCTTTCGGCACAAGCTCGTGATATAGGGCAACAAATGCCGCAAGCGCCGCATCTCCATTGGGATTATAATACTTGATTCTCTCGTCGGCATCTGCTTTTGGAGTTATATCACAGTCCGAATATGTCCACCAGTCTACATGTACGCCGTCGTTCACCTCGGGCTCTAAGAGCTCACCCCAGCGGCCAAAGTCGGGCCGGTAACGCTCCAATACATATTTCATCATCCTCTGAATGATGGGATTATCGGAAGACGGTTTTTCCTTCAGATAAAATATATACCGAAAGGCGTGTTCAGTACATTTCAGGCAGGAGCCTTGATAGTCAATCTCATATAAGAGACCGCCAAAGCCTCCGTTTTCACGTTGATACTTTCCCAGCACCTTCATAAAAGCCTCGGCGTTACCGTCTTCAAAATTATACCGAAACCATGCTTTGAGTACATCATCCGCATTTGCAAAAATAAAATCTCGTGCTTTAATGAAATTTTCGTATGTCAGTCTTTTCATGATGTTCCTCATTTCTTATGAAGCGGCGCTTTTGGGACAGTCCTATCTTTTATGTCAAATTATTCACCATCAAATACTCTTCATCGTTCTCACCCACAGTCTCAAACCCCAAGCCGGTGTAGAGCCCGCAGGCCTCCCGGTTCTCCTTCTGCACCGCGAGAGTCACCCGGCCGCAGCCCATATCCCGCAGCTCACTAAGAAGTCCCGAGAGCAGCCGCTTTCCAAGGCCCCGCCCGCGGTACTGAGGCAGCAGGGATATTGCGAGGGACGGCACGCCCTCATAAAGGTGCCCATAGTCGTCCATGACTCGTGCCCAGGTCGCGCCCACAATCTCGCCCTCACAGCGAACTCCCATGGCCACGTCCCAAGCCTCGTCCCCAAAGCCGTCAATATACACTCTCAGCTCCGGCCTGTCCAGAACGCTCTCCTCCGGCGGTTCCTCACCTTCGGGCACGTATATGGCCAAATAGAGGAACCTCCTCAATATCTTGTAGTCTTCCCCACCCAGCCTGCAAATTTCAAAACTCATAAATTCATCTCCAATCGTTGATTATCCGCGATTGAATGCCATGCCACACATAAAATACCTCCAAACCAAAAATAAAGCTGCCCATAAACACAGGCAGCTTTGGCTCCCCCTGTTGGACTCGAACCAACGACCCTGCGGTTAACAGCCGCATGCTCTACCGACTGAGCTAAGGAGGAAAATAAGAGTTACTACAAGTTGTAAGGAACCCAACCAGAGTTTTGCTCTGCAAGAACTCTTCAAGCTCAATTAATTGAACTTGCGTTCAACTTGTTGAACTCATGGTGACCCGTGCGGGAATCGAACCCACGTTTAAGGCGTGAGAGGCCTTCGTCTTAGCCGCTTGACCAACGGGCCATATGGTGCACCATCAGGGACTCGAACCCGGGACACCCTGATTAAGAGTCAGGTGCTCTACCAACTGAGCTAATGGTGCATGAGTATCTAAGTCCTTGGGATAGCCGCTAATGCGGCATGTACCCTAAAAACTGGAAAAAGCGAAGGAAGAAAGATAATCGAGTTAGTAAAGGGTGGGAACAAAATATGGTCAAGCCCTCGGCCTATTAGTACTGCCAAGCTGAACATGTTAC
>JAETSR010000002.1 GCA_021769555.1 Clostridiaceae bacterium | reverse complement strand
GGCTATCCGCTGGTGACAAAGACCAGGGGGCGGGAGAACCGGTATCATCTGGTGTGCGGCCTGTTCGCTCACGAGCTGGGCCATGTGCTGTACACGGATTTTTTGCAGCCTCAGACTCAGACCAACTATATGGAGCGCGGACTTTGGTACCCGGAACCGCCTGCCCTGCATACGGCAGAGGACTTTGCCAATGAGAAAGCCATGTGGACATATCTCAAGGCTGAACCCAAGAATCTGGAGGCTGTAAAGACAGTTTTGCACTTCATCTCCAACGTGCTGGAGGACGGCTACATCGAGAACCGTATGCTCAACGACTTCCCTGGCACACTGGGCTTTGGGCTTGCTGTCGTGCGCCAAAAAATATGGGAGGAGATGCCCACCGTTACCCAGCTCAAGGAGAGGGAAGAAGACGGGCAGAGCCATATTTTCCAGAGTATCCTTCAGGTCATGCTGTCCTATGTTGAGTTTGGGGAGATAAAATACGGTGATGAAGAACTGGACGATATCCGCATCCAGACCACCTTCGACTTTATCAATGAGCTTGACCGCGCGGTAACCGACCCTGACCCAAAGACCAGATTACGCACCGTAAATCTGATCCTGGTGCGTTGTTGGGAGCATATCCAGGACTACTGCGAACGCCTCAAGGTGGCGAAGGAGGCGGCTGAGTCTATGACAGACGCAGTCAAAAAGAGCCTGGGCGGTATGCCCGGCGCGACCACGGCAGGAACTGGTGGTGCGCCGGTCCCTGGTGCTGGCAGTTCCGGGGGCAGTTCCGCGACGGCGGCAAGCCGCGCAAAGACCCATGAGGACGCTGAAGCGGGTAATGATGAAGAAGCTCCATCTGAGGATGATGATTCCGAGGGCAGCGAAAAAGGGCCTATAGAGGAAAATCCCGCTCACTCTGACGAGGAGCTGCCGCCCCTTGAGGGCGAGGGGTCCAAAAGCGAAAAACAGGACGTTACCGACTCCGAAGGCGGGCGCATCCCCTACCACCAGACCAGTTCCGTTTCTGAGCCGATGGGCGGCACAACCGAGTACAACGCCGACTATGAGCGTGAGCAGTACGACAAGGCCGCGTCGGATATTGACCGTATGCTGGACAAAATGGCAGAGCGTTCTGCCTGTGAGCAGCTTGAGAACGAGCGGCTTTCGGAGCTGAACGAGATGGCAAATAGCATCTCCTATGGCGATATCCACAGTGGTGTGAACATCAGCATCAACCGTATTGCCAGCGTGGATACCGACCGGATGGAACAGTACGACGCCGTCGCGCCCCGGCTGGTGGCGATTTCAAAGCAGCTCCAGAGGAGTATCCAGAAGGAGCTGAAAGAGCACCGTCAGGGTGGCAAGCAGACAGGGCTGGTCATGGGTCGAAGGCTCGACACCCACGCTTTGTGCCGAAATGACGGCAAGGCGTTCTACAAAAACAATCTTCCAAACGAGATACCCGAGCTGGCTGTGGGACTGCTGGTGGATGAATCCGGTTCTATGTGCTCGGGTGACCGCTGTACCTATGCACGGGCTGCGGCAATTATTCTCCATGACTTCTGTGACAGCCTGGATATTCCTGTTATGGTCTACGGCCATTCTACCGGCTGGAGTACGGTCGAGCTATATTCCTACGCCGAGTTCGATGGTTTTGACAGCGATGACCGTTACAGGCTCATGGACATCAGCGCAAGGGGCGGCAACCGGGATGGTGCGGCTCTGCGATATGTAGCAGAGCGGCTTTCTAAGCGTCCGGAGGCGGTGAAGCTGCTGGTTCTGATCTCGGATGGGCAGCCTGCCGATACTGGCTATAGCGGCACTGCCGCCGAGGAAGACCTGCGGGGTATCAAGCAGGAATATCAGCGCAAGGGTATTGTCTTTATGGCGGCTGCCATTGGGGACGATAAGCCGAGCATCCAGCGGATTTACGGTGACTCATTTCTGGATATAACGGATTTGGAGCAGTTACCGGGGAAGTTGACGGCAGTTGTGAAAAAACACATAAAAATATAGAGGAGAACACAAATGAACAGAGATTTCTACTTTAATCACGACGCCTTCCACCGTTTTATGCAGGAGCCTGAAAATATCCGGCCTCTGTTGGAGGGCCTGTTGGAAACGAGTATCACAAAAATCACTCCTGCGCCGACGCACCGGATACTGGGCGCCCACATCCATGCCTTTACCCGCGATGGGCTGACCTACGACATTTCCCTGCAGCTCGCCGAGAATGACGACTTAGGGAAACGCCTTCGGGTCAGTCAGGCTATTATGGACAGAGATTTTCTCAGCCCAGATAACTTGGAGGATGAAACGCTGAGAAGCTGCGTTATCTTTATCTGCAAGGATGACCCTCTCGGTGGAGGAAAGGCAGTCCGCCGGATTGGGAGAGGGATTAGCACTCTGGACAATGCGCCATTTGATGACGGCACCAGCGCGTTTATCTTGAATATGAGCTTTACCGAGGCAAACGCCGCGCCTGATGTGTGTGACTTTCTCAGGTGGGTAAATGCCGGAGGGACGAGCGAGGGGTGTGATGCTGCCCATTCGCCTTACCTGGCTCAGTTGGATAAAGCAGTTCATGAAATCCGCTAAAAGTAGTCTAAAGGGGCACCGGTTCGCCGGTGCCCCTTTGTCGTTCAAAAACAACTGATTGCATTTGATTGCAGTCTGTGATATAATATGCTTGACTGAAAGGAGGCAGGCAATATGGCAAACGAACTAGTCCAATTCCGTGCAGATGAAGTAACAAAGGCGAAGGCAATGGGTATCTGTGAAAAGCTTGGGATCGATCTTCCAACCTATATGCGTATTTGCATTGCCAAATTAGTTCAGGAAAACGGCATCCCGTTCAGTATGAAGCTGAGCGACCAGCAGGAGAACTCTGCAATCGCTGCCATGAGAGAGGCAAGCCGAATCGCTGAGGAAAACGGCGTCGCGGACATGACCTTAGAGGAGATCAACGAGGAGATCGCTGCGGCAAGGAGAGAGCGCGACAGTAGGAGAGCAGAATGAAATGTTACGCTGTGATAGATACCAATGTTCTGGTTTCTGCTATGCTAAAGTCTGTTTCGGTTCCAGGCGAAGTTGTGAAATTGGCTTTTGATGGGAAAATTATCCCATTGTATAATGCGGCAATTCTTAGGGAATACCAGGAAGTTTTGAGCCGGCCCAAATTTCACCTTACAAAAGAAGTAATTGAGCCTGTCATTCTGGAAATTACTCAAAACGGTATTGATGTGGATGCGGAGACATTAGATAATGTGGATTTTCCTGACCCAAAGGATGCTGTCTTCTACGAGGTCGTCATGGAACAGCGAAAGACCGACGACGCCTACCTGGTTACCGGTAATCTCAAGCATTTCCCGGTGAAGCCCTTTGTCGTTACGCCCCGGCAAATGCTGGACTTGATTCTCTCAGAAAAAACTGAATATTGACCTATAAGGACAGCTCAGGCGATGGGCTGTTCCTTTTTTTGAAAATTTCTTTTCAAAATTAAGTTATAATCCCTATACTCGGATTTACATTGGTGCATTTTTCGAGCAAAAAACTCTATACTTAGGATATAAACACGAGTTATCCTGAGAGGAGGGGTGGCATGCCGAACGAAAGCGTGGGCGAGCGGTTCAAAGAGGCGCGGCAAGAGCTTTCCTCGCCTGGATCGGCTAATTAGGCTCCTGAACGTCCTGGAAACCACCCCGAACTTTATCTTGTGCGATGTCCTGCATGAACTCCCAAAGGACTACGTTTCTGAGCTTGAGGGCCGATTAAAGGGGCTGCCCCTTGATAAGCAGCACAAGGTTCTGGAAGTTATGGATTTTCTCATAAAGCAGGAGCTTAAAGAGGAGAAGAAGAAACAAAAACAGGAAGAGATTGACAATCCCCCAAAAACCTGATAAAATAGCATTACAGTATCAGGTTCGAGAAACGGACAGAGTATCAGAGTTACAGAGTGTCATTTGAGTTTGCCAAGAGCAAACCCGGATGGCACTTTTTTGTTTCCTCTCACAACCGAATCGGGCCGGTACTGGCAAAAGGCAGCAGTCGAAAAGACCGCTGCCTTTTTGTATCTCATCAAAGAAAGGGAGTATCAAAATGTCAACCTGTCAAGACAAATTCTTCACCACGTTCCCGGACTTCCCAGCCATGCTGGGCTATCACGAGAACCAAACCAAGGAGAGCCAATGGGAACGCCGCCGGGTCAAAGACCTGCGCCTTGAGCCTCTGGACACCAACGCCCCGCTCTACAGCGACCTCTCCTCCTTCGCCCCCGGCATCAGCCGTGAAGCAGTGGAGGACACCGCCCACAACCTGGGCCTCGCCATAAAGATGGACAGCGGCTACTACCCCATCCGCGACACGGCCTATAAGAGTCTGCTGGGTCGGGCAAAAATCAACGGCACTGCACTGTCCAAGCTCAAGTGGGACAAGCTGGCGGATATCCTCAACGCCTGCATGACCCTGTTTGGCGACGAGGCGCTGCTGCTTATCCGTGACGAGAAGGTTTCAGCAGTTCACTCCGGCGGCGAAAGCGACTATGCCGTGCTGCCGGTAGACGAACTGCTCATGACACTCAAGGCCAAGCTGGACGCACGATTCCCAGGCAACAACTTTGTGGACGGCTACTGCGACCACTCCATAGTCAGCGCATCCTGGGAGATGCCCGACCAGAAAGAAGACTTGCTGGGCACATATGCCAAGCTCTTGGCTGCCCAGGGAAAAACCAGCCTTGCGGCAAAGCTTATGCCGGGTATCCGGTTCATGACTTCGGACACCGGCACAGCCTCCGCGAAAGTCTCAGCTCTGCTCATGGGCAGTCAGTACCCCATCCACATCGGCGAGTGCGTGGCTGTTGACCATCGTAAGGGCCACAAAGTCTCTGACTTCGAGAGCGCTCTTGACCAGGTTTTCGCCCAGTTCGGCGACCTTTTGGGCAAGCTGCAGAAGCTCTTGGAGGTGGAGCTGGACTATCCTATCAACGCCATGACCCGAGTATGCAAAAAACTCAGCCTGCCCAAGAAGGCCGCAGTAGAGGCTATCGCCATGTACGAGATGGCTCTGGGCGGCAACTCTGCTACGGCCCACGACGTGTACTTTGCCATGCAGGAGATACCTTTCATCCTCAAGACCCAGGGAGCTCCCGAGAGCAAGATTTTGTCTGTTGAGGAGAATATGGCCCGCGCCCTGACCCTCCGCTGGTCGGACTACGACCTTGCAAAGGGGGTGGACTACTGATGGCAGCCCCAATCATCCTCTGCAACACTGCCGGTATGAGCGAACAGGATTGGCTCGACTGCCGTATGCACGGCCCCAAGGGCGACATCCCCTACACCGTGGGCGGCAGTGACGTGGCGGCAATCTTTGGCCTTTCGCCATGGATGACCCCGCTGGAACTGTGGAAAATCAAGAAAGGGCAGCTCAAACCATCAAAAAGCGCCAACGCCGACCAAATGGAGATGGGCCACCTTCTGGAGCCCGTCGCGGCTCACTGGTTTGGCAAAAAGACCGGGTACACTGTCATCGACGACACCAATCTCTACCAGCACGCCGACCACCCCTACGCCTTGGCGAACTTCGACCGGCGTTTTGTAACACCCAACGGCGAGCCGGGTATCTTGGAGTGCAAGAGTTGTACCTACCACAAGGCTATGGACTGGGCCGATGACGCCATTCCCATGCACTATGAGCTTCAGCTGAGGTTCTACATGGCAGTTGCCGACGTGGAACTGGGCGCGTTTTCGGCAATTTGGGGCAACAATCCCAATTTTGACATTGCCATCCCGGAAATCACCCGTGACAAGGCCAAAGAGGACATGATTTTTGAGCGCCTGGACGAGTGGATCTGGAGTCTTGAGCATGACAAGCCGCCGACTATGTCCGGCGTCGCGCCCAAACTAGCTCTTGAGTCCCTAGCGAAAATCTATGGGCCCAGCGTCAAGGGCCTACCAACCATGGAGTTCTCAGGCAAATATGAGTCCGCTTTGCGGCGCATCGCCGTGCTGCAGGAGCAGATCCGGACGTGCGACAAGGATAAAAGGAAATTTGAGAAGGAGGTGGAGGCCCACAGCGTCCGCATTGCCGAGATAATGCGGGAACATGAGCACGCCGTGCTGGAAACCACCGGCGATAAGCTACTCATCGACTTCGTGACCAGAATCACCCGCCGACCCGATTCAAAGGCGCTCAAGGAAAAGTACCCATCCATTTATAGCGAGGTGCTGAAAGCCTCGGAGAGCCGGAAGGTGAAGGTGACCGTACAATCAAAATAGTTGGAGGTAGAAAATGCTATGTGAATTTCAGCGGGTAATTTATCCGCCTGTCCCCAGCCCCGGCAGCTACATGGTGGCGCTATATCACCCATGTGAACAGGTCAAAGACCTTGCCGGGAACATTCTGACCCAGATAAAGGCCGTTGGCTACTGCCTGCCCACTGCCGAAAACCTGCGGTTCAATATGCAGGGCCGCTGGAAGACCAACTCCAAGTTTGGCGTCCAGTTCGAGGTGGAGAGCTATGACGAGGTACTGGTGCCCACGAAAGAGGGCGTTATCGGCTACCTTGCCTCCGGGCAGATAAAGGGCATCGGCCAGAAAACGGCTGAGAAAATCTACGACCTGTTCGGCTTGCAAGCCCTGGTTGTATTGGACAATGAGCCTGAGAAGCTGCTGCAAATCAAGGGTATCACCGAGAAAAAGCTGCAAAAAATCCGTGAGTCCTACCTAATGAACCGAGGTGCCCGGGACATTATCGCATGCCTCGCGCCCCCCGGTACCACGCCCCGCCAGGCCCACAAGTTCTACGAGGAGTATCCCGAGCACACACTCGACACGGTGACGAATCACCCCTCCCGGCTGTGCGAGCCGTCCGGCCTTGGATGTCTGACGGCTGATAAAATCGCCGCAACCATGTGCTTTGACCGGCTTTCCACCGAGAGGGTGGACGAGGGACTGCTCTATACCTTGACAGAAGCTGAGGGCTGCGGACATCTCTGCCTGGAGAAGCACGCCTTCCTCAAAGCCGCCCTCAAGCTGCTGGACACGCCCAGCCTCACCGCTCAGATGGCGGCGAACCGTGCGGCGCGGCTGGTGGAGAGCGGACAGCTCACTACCTGCGATCGGTACGTTTACCGCACCAAAACCGCTCATGCCGAGAGCCATTTAGCCCGGAGAGTTCAGCAGTTTTTGCAGGCTAAAATAACAGGCTGCACTAATCTGGAAACCGAGCTGGACAGCGCTGAAAGGCGTTTGAGCCTACGCTTTGCCCCGGAACAGCGGCAGGCCGTTAAGATGGCTCTGACCCAAGGGTTGTCGGTCATAACCGGCGGCCCCGGAACCGGCAAGACCATGATTCAGCGGGCGATTCTGGACATCTATCACCGCCAAAACCCGAACAGCACCATCTGCTGCTGTGCCCCCACCGGGCGCGCGGCACGGCGCATGGAACAGGCCACCGGGCACTCGGCATCCACAATACACAAGGCCCTAAATCTTATGGCTGACGAGGACGGAAACTTCAACGAGCCGGAACTCCTGGACGCCGACCTTGTCCTGGTGGACGAGGTCTCCATGCTGGACGTGTACCTTGCGGGTTACCTGCTGGACGCGATAAGCCTGGGCGCGCAGGTGGTGCTCATCGGCGACAGCGACCAGCTACCCTCAGTAGGCCCCGGCGCGGTGCTCAGCGAAATCATCGCCAGCGGAAAGGTGCCTGTGGCGAGGCTCGATAAGGTGTTCCGTCAGCAGGCGGGGAGCCGTATCGCGGTCAACGCGAAGGCTATCCGTCAGGGCGTGCGCAATCTGGAGTTCGGCGAGGATTTCCAGTTCGTGGAGTCCCCGGATATTGAAACTTCGGCTGATAAGGTGGTGGAGTTGTACCTGCAAGAGGTCAAAAAGTACGGACTTGACAACGTGGCCCTGCTCACGCCTTACCGCAAAAAGACAGCAACCGGGGCTAACGCCCTCAACCTCCGTCTGCGCGATTTGGTGAATCCACCCGCGCCCAGCAAACCCGAGGCAACTCACGGCAAGCGGGTCTTCCGTCTGGGTGACAGAGTGATGCAGACCAAGAATTTGGGCGAGGTCAATAACGGCGATGTGGGCTATATCACGGATATTTTCCGCGATGTTGACGGCATCACCATCCGGGTCAACTTTGGCGACGGACGCGAGGTGGAGTACGACCCCACTCAGCTACCCATGCTGGACTTGGGATACGCCTCCACCGTCCACAAGTCCCAGGGCTCGGAGTACCAGTCGGTCATCGTCAACCTACAGCGTTCCCATTATATCATGCTGACCCGGCCGCTGGTATACACCGCCATCACCAGAGGTAAGAGCAAGGTGATACTTGTGGGCGAGCAGCGGGCGCTGTACACCGCCATCAGTAGGACGGACACCGAAAAGCGGGGCACCTGCCTTGCAAAAAGAATCAGAAATCAGTAAAGGAGAGTCAAAATGAGTATTCTCACAGTATGCAGAGAAAAGCAGTCCGAGTACATCTCCAAGATCGCCAAACACACCATTCAGCCCAGGGAGAACCTTGCCCTGCAGGAACTCAACTACCGAATTTGTGTCCTGGAGACCTTCCAGGCGTTCTCCAAAAGCGCTCCTATGGGCATGAAAATGGACGATTTGAGCTACCACTACCAGCTCGTTGACGCTTACATCAAGTTCGTGCTCAGCGAGCGGCAGTTCGGCGCCAAGACCGACGCCGACGGCAAAAAGCGCCGGGAGACAGCCCATCAGTCCCTGGAAAAGGTGGTGCAGGCCGGCCGCAGGCAGTTCAGGAACTTCTCGCCCAGCAAGCCCGAGCAATACAGCCAGACGGTGGGCAAGTACATCAACGCGCTGCTGCCGGTCTGGATGCAGTACCGGGACACATATATCAATTTGCAGGAGGTCTTTCAAAATGGATAATATGATAAATAAAATTAACGCTGTGGAGGGATTCGACCCCACTCCCTACGCGGTGGATTACACCGACCTGGGCACCGGCGAGACCCGCAAGCGCCTGCCGGTTATGGCTCAGATTGCCTGGTTCCGCTTGAAGTATCCGGAGGGGCGCATTTCTGTGCAGGCCGCCCCCGGCAAAGATTGCTTCGTGGCGACCGCGCGTGTGTACCCCAGCTACAAAGACCCGGCAGACTGCTTTTTGGCAGAGGCTACGGCCTCCCGGGGCTATCTGGAGGATAAACCCTCCGTTTCGCCCAGAGAGTGGGCGCAAACGGCGGCGGTCGGTATCGCGCTCCGTAATGCTGGTTTCGGCTTGCAGTTTTCAATGGCGGGCGACGAGTTCCCAGACACAGTTTCCGAGGGCGTGTCGACAAATAGCGCGGCTACGTCCGCCGAGCCCTATGCCGTTGAGGAGACTGCTCCCCGGGAGCTGACCCAAGAGGAAAAGCTGGAGCAAGCCATGAAAGTGCCTTGCCCCATCACCAAGTTCAAGGGCAAGACCCTGGGCGAAGTTTTACAGATTGACCCGGGAGCTATAAAGTGGGTTGCCGAGAAGTTTCCCGCTACGGAGAAAGTCGGAGCGGCCGCACAGTTCATCAGGGATTTTGCCCTACAACAGTCAGCATAAAAAAGCGAGGAGTGAAGCGCATGGAACGGATCCGCATGACGGATGTGGTATCCTTGCTGGGCCTGCCCCAGCCCCCGGCTGGCCGAATCTCCTGCTATGTCCGCTGCCCCTGCTGTGACGGTGAGCGCGATAAGCACCTGAATATCAACTTCAAGAAAGAGGTGTTCCGTTGCGCGAAATGCGGGGTTTCTGGAGGCATTTTTGACCTGTATGCCCTGTTCACCGGCACCGACCGTGACGGGGTATGGCGGGAACTATCGGAGCGGTTACGCTTGAATGAGCGACCCATGCGGGCAGAATCGAGAGATTATCAACAACCAGTTGAAACCCCTATAGCCGATATTTCTGCGCGTCACCGCACCTACTCCGCGCTCCTCTCCATGCTGGGGTTGGCGAACGCTCACCGGGAGAATCTCCACAACCGCGGACTTAGTGACCGTGATATAGCCCAGTTGGGCTACAAGTCTATGCCGCTGTCGAACAACTCCGAACTCGTCCGGCGCGTGCTGGAAACCGGCGCTGACCCGCAAGGTGTGCCGGGGTTCTTCCGCACAAAAGCCGGGTGGTGGTCGTTTGTACATCAGCGGTCGGGGATATTGATTCCCGTCCGAGATATGCGGGGCCGGATTCAAGGGTTACAGCTCCGGCTGGACAATACTGAGAACCGCAAGTTCCGCTGGATATCCAGTGTGGAACTGACCGGCGGATGCGGCTCGCCTGCCTGGACGCACTTGGCTGGGAAACCGGGTAAGATGATAGTTCTTACCGAGGGCCCCATGAAAGCCGACGTTATCCATGCTCTCTCAGGGCTGACCGTTTTGGCTGTGCCGGGGGTGAATGCCTTGCAAAGGCTGGAAGAAGCTCTTACCGAACTACGAAAACAGGGTGTCTGGGAGATAAAAACGGCGTTCGATATGGACTATATCACCAACTGCTATGTGCAGAGCGCCTATGATATGCTCATGGCCCTGCTGGGCAGGATGGGGTTCCGGTATGGAACCTACGTCTGGGACCCGCGATACAAGGGGTTGGACGATTTTATCTGGGCCCGGCTGAAAGCAGATCTGGATAGACACAGCTGACAAACGAGGGGTGACGCGCTGCGCCGCCCCTTTGCTTTTTCAAGCCTTGTGATGGAGTCAGTTTTATGCTATACTAATCCCAAAATGACAGATAAATTGGGAGGAGCAGTTATGGAAGCGCACAAAAACGCGGACAGATTTACCGGCTTTGCCGATGTATACGAGGGCGCACGGCCGAAAATGCCGGAATACCCAATCAAGGTCATATGCGAATACCTTGAGAAAACCCCCGGTCTGGTGGTGGATCTCGGCTGCGGAACCGGGCTATCTACGGTCCCATGGGGAGCCGTCGCGGAGCAGGTCGTCGGCATAGAGCCCAGCGAGGATATGTTCCGGGTAGCCATGCAGAAGGCCGGTAAAAACATCTCGTTTGTCAAAGCCTATTCCACCGGCACGACCCTGCCGGACGCCTGCGCGGACGTGGTGATCTGCTCCCAGTCTTTTCACTGGATGGAGCCGGTTTCCACGCTGAAAGAAGTTGACCGCGTCCTGAAACCCGGCGGCATATTTGCCACGGTGGACTGTGACTGGCCTCCAAAAACCAAATGGCAGGCAGAGAAAGCGTATATGGATCTTTACAACGAAGCAAAACAGATTGAAGCCAGCAACCCGGCTATAAAAGATTCCTTCGTGCGGTATGACAAGGCAAAGCACCTGAGCAATATGGAGAAAAGCGGGTATTTCCGGTATTGCCGGGAGGTTCTTTTTGCCAACACCGAGCCCTGTACCGTCCAGCGGTTCATTAACATTCTGTTAAGTCAGGGCAGCTTGCAGGCCATTTTGAAGGTCGATCCTCAGCGGATAGCGGAGGATATAAAGCGGTATGAAGATACCGTCCGGGATATTTTTGGTGATGAGGAGTTTTATATTGACTTTTTCTACCGCATGAGGGTGGGAGTCAAGTAATTCTTGCCATGATGCAGTTATCGTCAAGGCAGCTAGTGCGTTTTGCACAGGCTGCCTTTTCTTATGAAAAAATTTGCGTATTTCGGTTGTAAATGCGCACAGTAATTGGTGTAATCCCATCAAACGAAACTCAGGAGGTATACTTATGCTGATCGCCATCGACCACGGCAACTATGCCATCAAAACGCCCCGGTTCACCTTCGTGTCCGGCCTCACCGAGCACTCCGTCAAGCCGCCTATGTCTGATGAGATTCTGGAATATGCCGGGAAGTTTTGGACCCTTACAAGCCATCGCCTGCCATATATGCGCGACAAGACTCAGGACGAGCGGTTCTTCATCCTAACTCTGTTCGCCATAGTCAAAGAGCTTGAGCGCAAAGGACAGTATTCTCCGGTCAAGCGCATCCAGCTTGCGGTGGGTCTGCCGCCCGAGCACTATGGCGGGCTGAAAGAGAAGTTTGCCGCTTATTTCAAGCGCTCGGCACCTGTGCGGTTCACCTATCGGGACAAGCCCTACGCCATCCAAATCGACCATGTGATGGTGTTCCCCCAGGCTTTTGCGGCAGTCGTGCCGAGGAGTGACATGGTACTGAGCACTTCCCGCCTGTTTATCATCGACATCGGCGGCTACACCACAGATGTGTTGCTCCTGCAAAACGGCAAGCCTGACCTCCAGTTCTGCCGTTCGCTGGAAACCGGCGTCATCACCATGAACAACGAGGTCATCCGCAAGGTCAGCTCTCAGTACGACATGAAGATTGACGACGAGCACATTGCCAACGTCCTGCAGGGCAAGGAGAAATATCTGCCCGACGAGGTGAAGGAGGAGATTTATAACGCCGCCCGGCTCCACGCCAACGACATTCTGAACCAGCTCCGGGAACTTCAGGTTGACCTCCGCTCCAATCCAGCTATCTTTATTGGCGGGGGAAGCATCCTCCTGCATCCATATCTGAGCGAGTCCCCGCTTGCGGGCAAAGCGGAGTTTATTGATTCTCCCAATGCCAATGCCCTGGGTTATGAGATGCTTGGCGAGAAGCAGTTGGCCCGGTTAAGGGGGTAGCCTATGCGAAAAAATGGGAAATACCGCTTCTCGCTACAGTTTCCGGCTGAAACTGAGGAGCAGATACAGGCCGGGGAATTGCTTGAGCGTCTGGGTAACCGCAAGAGCGCTGTGGTGGTGGCGGCGCTGGGGGAGTATCTGACGGCCCACCCAGCGCTGCTCAGCCCGGAGTGTAAGGTTGAAATTAGGACGGAACAATCATTTACACCGGATTTCATCAAGGAAATGGTGCAGAAAATGCTGGACGAGAGGCTTGCGGGCGCGGAAGATAAGGCAACTGCAAGCGACAAGGTCAGAAAGGGTGATAACAATATTACAGAAATGCTAAATAATATGGATGTATTTGGGTGAATACAGAGAAATTAGAAACGATTTAGGAAAATTCAAGGTTAAACCCTGATACTCAAGGTTTAACATCGTTCCATAAAGGAAAAAACTGGTGTATAATATAGCCGTGTAGAGAGGAAAAAAGACAGTAGGCAAATAACGGGCAGAGGTAACTCTGCTTCACGCAAAGGCTATTCTACAGAAATGTAGTGTGGCCTTTTTGTCTTTTCTACCCATCATTTTATTGTCCAGGCATACCATCGCGGTGTGTCTGGACTTTTTCGTTCCTGCTTAATATTGCCCGGTGGCGTGCTCTGGAGGAAAGGAGCGCACCATGCGCGGGAATTACCAGGAACAGGACGAGTTGAGGGCAAGGTTTACAGGATGGCTTGATAGAGTTCTGCAAAGGGAAGCAGGCAGATACCGCAAGGCGCAGAAGGTCAATGAGCGGGTGCAGTCTTTGGAGAACGTACCAGAAGAATCACTAGCTACTGGTGAAAGTGTGGAGTATTCTGCACCTGATTTCGATTTTGAGGAAGAACGCCTTGCTGAAGCGTTTGCTAAGCTCTCGCCGAAAAGACAGCAGGTGCTGACGATGCTGTTTGTGGAGGATAGGAAACCGGGAGAAATTGCAAAATGCCTTGGCAGTACCCCGGAAAGCATCTATCTGCTCCGTTACCGCTCCATAAAAGAGCTGCGGGAAAAGCTGCTTGAGGGAGGTGATAAAACATGGCCTCCGAAGACTTCCGCTTGACATTAAAACAGGCCATGTCTGGAGATCAGGATGCTTTGGAAGAACTATTGCTCCTCTATAAGCCGCTGATAGATAGACATAGCCGGATTCATGGCGTAATTGACGAGGATTTACGGCAACACCTCCTGCTTTACATTCTGCTGCATATCCACGAGTTCCCGATAGATGGAAATTTCTAAAAAATTTTTTGAAGGTGATAAGATTCCGCTTTCAGTTTTCCCCTTTATAGTTTGAAAGGTATTTCCCCATGCTTGAACCTTGACAATTTCATAGTCTGACCCGGTATAAATCCCTACGGGCGAGCGGCTATCCACCAGTCCGGCAAAGCTGGCCAAGAGTACATATGAGATGGTGGCACTGTCTCAACGCGACGACACCCGCATGGATATGGGAGAACCTACCACTCCGTAGTCCGTTAGCTGCGGACGCCGGGAAAGATATTTCTATTTTTGAGTTGCAAAAGAAGGTATCTGTACGTGTAATTAGGAATAGTTCGGCAAAATAGCAACGTTCTGAAAGGAGTTTTTTATGGAACAAAAAATTATGAATCGCGACGGCAGTAACACACTCGCCCTGAGAGTCGAGGAGATGGCGCATATCCTGTCCATCAGCAGGAACAGCGCCTACGAGCTTGTCCGTTCCGGTCAAATCAGGGCAGTGAAAGTAGGGAGAATCTACCGTATACCCAAATCCGCCCTCGACGAATTTCTGGACGGCCCAAAGGGCTGACAAATCGCTTGACTGAATACCGCACAGCTGATACAATGTTCTTAGTATCTGCTGTGCGGTATTGTTTGAAAGGAGTGCAATTATGCCGAACAGCAAAAAGTCTGCCAGCGGCAGCGGAAATATACGCAAAAAGACCGTTACCCGCAACGGCAAGCCCTATACTTATTGGGAGGCCCGGGTGACAGTTGGCGTTGACCCGAGAACGGGTAAGCAGAAACAGCGTTCCGTCTCCGGCAAGACACAGAAAGAGGTGGCACAAAAGCTCCGGCAGCTGACGGTGGAAGTGGATAAAGGCACCTACCAGGCGCCGTCCAAAATGACGGTAGGAGAGTGGCTGGATATCTGGCTCGACCAATACTTGGGCGCGATAAAGCCGCGCACGGCTGATTCGTACCACACCATCGTGAACATTCACCTAAAACCGGCTTTCGGTACAACAAAGCTGACTGCTCTGCAAACTGCCGATATTCAAGCGTTATATACAGCCTTATTACGGCAGGAAAAGCCATTGTCTGCCAAGTCGCTCAGGAACCTCCACGGGGTGCTCCACAAGGCCCTCCAACAAGCCCTGGAGTTGGGGTATATACACAGTAACCCATCAAACCCATGCAAGCTGCCGAAAGTCGAAAAGGCCATGATAAGGCCCCTGGACGGCCCGCAGATAAGGGCGTTCATGCAGGTGATCCAGGGACACCGTTTTGAGTTTGTTTATCTTGTCACGCTGTTTACCGGCATGAGAGAGGGCGAGGTTCTGGGCCTAAAGTGGGACTGCGTGGACTTTCAGAGCGGCACCATCCTCATTGGACAGCAGCTCCAGCGCAAACGGGGCGGCAACGCCGAGTACGTGTTCATCTCACCCAAAAACGGCAAGATGCGAAAGGTAACCCCGGCGGCTTTCGTTATGGACATTCTCCATCGGCAGCAGGCGCGGCAGGCGGAATGGAAACAAGGTGCCGGCGAAATTTGGGAGGATACGGGGCTGGTGTTCACCAATGAGATTGGTCAAAATCTCTCCCCTTTGAGCGTGTACAAAGCCTTTAAGCAGTTTGCCGCTCAGATAGGGCGTCCAGATGCACGGTTCCACGATTTGCGCCATTCGTATGCAGTTGCCGCCATCCAGAGCGGCGACGACATCAAGACTGTGCAGGAGAACCTTGGCCACCACACCGCTGCCTTTACGCTAGATGTTTACGGCCACGTCACCGACCAGATGAAGCAGGCAAGCGCTCAGCGTATGCAGCGCTTTATCTCCGGGTTGCAGGAATGAAAACCTGATAAGGGAAAACATAAGGGAAAAAGTGTTCAAGGGCATGAAAAAATCCCGAAATTCCTTGAAATTCCGGGATTTTCTGTGGTGGAGATGGCGGGAATCGAACCCGCGTCCGAAAGAGTGTTGCCAGGGCTTTCTACGGGCGTAGCTTCTGATTTAAGCTTCCCCCGGCCCGGCGCGCAGAAGCACGCTCCGGGCGTCGGTAGCCCTCTGGTTCATGGCAAGGGTCGAAGGCGGCCCCCTCGCTCACGTTCACCGCTAATCGGCGCTCCTATCCCAGCCGCGGTGCTCCGGGTAAGAACGGCTGCTTATTTAAGCAGCAACAGCAACAAAGTCGTTGTCGTTTAATTTTAAGGTTTGCCGGTTTTATAGCGGCCCGGCGCCGCTGCCCGCTTACCAAGGTTTCCCTCCCCCGTCGAAACCTTTACATCCCCATGGGAGAGATACATTCTTATTATACACTAAGCCGGCGGGTTATTCAAGTGGTTTTTGTCTTTTTACAAAAACAGTTTTTCTATCTCACCGCCCACTTCACGCAGACCGCGCCCGGTATCTCCAGCCCGGCGGCCTCCGTCAGCGTCCCGGACTCCCTGTCCCTTCTGAAGACCACGACCCCGCCCGGCTCCTGATTGGCAGCGGCGAGATACTTCCCGTCGGGGCTTATGCTTATGCTCCTGGGACAGCAGCCTCCGCTGCCAAAGCTGCCCGCGGGCTCGAGAACCCCCGGATTCTCAGCGGTTTTATAGCAAAATACGCGGTCAATGCCCCGCACCGAGGCGTAGACGAAGCGGCCGTCAGGGCTGAGCTGGATGTCGGCGGCGGTGTCCTGGGGGGCGGGAGCGTCGGTGTACAGGGGGTATTCGTTCATAAATTCCAGAGTGGAGCTCTCTTTGTCATAGGAATAAGTTCTGAGCGTCTGCCCCATCTCCGTGGCGAGATACAAAAAGTCACCTTCCGGGTGATAGGCAAAATGCCTGGGCCCCTGCCCGGGGGAGACCTGTACAAAGGGCTGCTTTTCATAGAGGGTGAGCCCGCCCCCCGGCCCGACCCTGTACTGGAACAGCTTGTCCAGCCCCAAATCTGCCACGAATATTCCCCTGCCGTCCGGGGTGGGCTGGGCCGAGTGGATATGGGCCCGCTCCTGCCTCAGCCTGTCCGGCCCGGAGCCCTCGTGCTCAAAATACTCGCATATTTTCCCATTTTTAAGGTCAAGCCCCGCCAGGCACCCGCCCGAGTACCCCGAGGCATAGAGAAAGTCCCCCAGCGCCGTCACATGGCAGTACCCCCTGCCCGGCAGCTCCCAGCGCCGGTACTCCCTTTCTCCCGGGGCAAGCTCGATTACAGCCCCGCCCTCCCCGCGCTCCTCCACGGCGTAGACTTTATCTTTGACCGGCTGTAAATACGAGGGGTCAATAAGCCCGCCCCAGCTCTCAATCACACGGAGCTCTTTGCCGTCGAAGCTCAGCCGGAAAATACCGTCCCGCTCCTCGCCCCATGTGTATGTGCCGGCCCACAGCTGATAATCTGACATAATATGCCCTCACTCTCCATGTTTTTCTTATTGTAGCACGGCAGTGAGGTTTTTTCAACCGGGTTTGACATTTAATAAAACTTATGCTATACTGGGCGGCATAACAAAAAATTGGAGGGATAACAATGCTGTACCTGAAGGAAGCGAACTTAGAGGACATTGAGCAGGAGTACCTGTTCATCACCGGTATGCCGAAGGAGGAGAACGGTTTCATGAACCCGGACTCCGGGTGCACAAGAGCTGAGTTTGAAAATAGGATACTGCCCGGCTTTATGGACAAGGCCCGGGGTATCGGCCTCAAGGAGGGCCGTGTGCCGGAAACCTCGTTTTTCCTTTGGGAAGGCGATAATCTTGTTGGGATGTTCAAGCTGCGCCACTATTTAACCGAGGGTCTTGCAAACGGCGCGGGGCATGTCGGATATGGCATAGCCCGGGAGCATCGGGGCCGGGGCTATGCCACCGAGGGCTTGAGGCTTGCCATAGAGAAGGCCCGGGGCATTATCCCGGAGGAGGAGATATACATGTCCGTGAGGAAGGGCAACCCCGCCTCCCTGCGGGTACAGCTGAAGAACGGCGCTTATATTCACCATGAGGACGAAGACCACCTCTATACCCGGGTAAAAAAATCCTGAAAAAGTTGAAATTACCCCTTGACCTTAACACTGCGTCATAGTTTATACTGCTCTCATACCCCTAGAAGGAGGCAGGTAAAATGTGGACTGTACATGAGCTCAGCGAGATATCCGGGGTGACGGCGCGCGCGCTCCGGCACTATGACGCGGTGGGACTGTTAAAGCCCACGGCGGTGAGCGAGGCGGGCTACAGGCTGTATGACGATACGGCCCTGGAGCGGCTTCAGCAGATACTGCTCTTCCGGGAGCTTGAGTTTCCCCTTCGGGAGATAAAGGCCATTTTGGAGAGCCCGAACTTCGACCGGAACCGGGCTTTGGAGCAGCAGATAACCCTTTTGGAGCTTAAAAAGGAGCACCTTGAGAACCTGATACTCCTGGCGAAGGGAATCAAAATGTTGGGAGTGAAATATATGGATTTCAGCGCGTTTGATAAAAGCAGGATAGACCAGTACGCCGAAGAAGCGAAGAAGCTTTATAGTAAGACCCCGGAATACCAGGAGTTCCTGGAAAAGTCCAAGGACTGGACCCCGGAGCGGGACAAGGCTATGGAGGCCGGGATAATGGGCATATTCGCAAGGTTCGGGGAGATAAAGGGGACGGACCCCGGCTCCCCGGAGGCTATAGCCCTGGCCCGGGAGCTGCAGGGCTTCATCACGGAGAACTTCTACACCTGCTCGGACAAGGTGCTCCTGGGCCTTGGGAAGATGTACTCGGGCGGTGGAGACTTCACCGAGAGCATTGACAGAGCCGGCGGGCCGGGGACGGCTGAGTTCGCGGCTAAGGCCATAGAGGCGGCTGTGGGCAGTATCTAAAAAACAGAAGGGATTGCATGGCGCAATCCCTTCATTTTGTGTTAAAGCTCAGTCCTTCACGTGCTCCTTGAGGTACTTCACGTCCTCGGCGAGGCAGAACAGGCGGCTGTGCCCGCCGTAGCTTGCCTCGCGCTCCACCACGAACAGGTCTATGCCGGTCCTGTCGCAGAGGTCCTTGACCTCGTTCCAGTCCAGGAGGCCCTGGCCGGTGGGGCAGTTCCAGCTCTCCCGCTCAAGGCGCTTCTTCTGCATTTCGTCAATGCGCTTCTTGTCCTCCTCGGTGAGCTCCCCGGCGGGCTTCTGAGAGGGCCGGGCGGCGAACATGGCGGGGGTGAAGGGGGGCTCGGCGCCTATCACCTTGTTGTTCTCCTTGATATGTATGGCCTTGAAGCGGCCGGCGTACTCGGTGAGGAAGTGCATGACGTTCTCCTTGCCCGCGGCAGCGGCGGCCCAGCCGCAGTCCAGCTCGAAGACCACGTTCTCGCTGGTGTTGTCCAGAAGGGTCTTTAGGAAGGTCTCGCCCTCGCTGACGTTGAACTCCTGGGTGTGGTTGTGGTAGCCCACCTTCATGCCCAGCTTCGCGGCCTTCTCGCCCAGCTCGTTGAGCTGTTTGGCAAACTCAAGGGCCCCGGCGTGGTCGGCGATGGGGTGCATGGCGATTATGGCGTACTCAATGCCGATATCGTGCAGGTACTGCAGGTCCCGCTCCACGGCGGCGTACTGCATATGGGCGCTGCGGGTCTTGAGGCCGTACTTTTCAAGGGCGGCCTTCATGTCCTCCACGGACAGCCCGCCGTAGATGGAGCCGGCAAACTCCACCCCGGCATAGCCCATCTCGCTGACGAGCTTAAAGTTTTCGACCATGTCCTGGGAGGTGCAGGGGCCCAGGGAGTAGAGCTGAAGAAAAACATTTTTCATAGTATCAACGCCTCATTCTTATTATATTTTCGGGGACAGCTCCCCACCCTGTATTATAATTCATTTTAAATAAAAAGGCAATGAGTTTTTTACTCAGCGTTCACCTTTATCACGGTATTTTTCGGGACATACCCCTCTATCGGCAGCTCCCAGACAGTATCCTCCCCCTCTGAGGAGACAAGGGCGAAGCCGAAGTCCTTATAGAAATCCCTCACCATGCCGTTTTTCTGGGTCCTATAGTAGTACCCGCGAAGGGTCCTGACCCCGGCGGCCCCGGCCGCTTTTACAAGCTCGTCCAGCATGGCGTGCTCCATGTTCCTTTTCAGCACCCGGCAGCTCATGAGCCAGAGGGTGATATGAAGGGTGTCCCTGTCCTTTCGGCCCATCACCACGGAGATAACGCCGTTGTCCCCGAACTTGTCGGTGAGCCTGCCGTATAGGGTGATTACCTCCGGGTCCTCCATGGCGGCCTGCATTTCGGGCTCGGTGAAGCGGCGGGTGGTGAGGTTGAACTGGTTTGACTTATTGGTGAGCTGGGCTATCCTCGGGATGTACACCTGCTCGAAGGGGCGTATCCGGGCGCTCATCTCAAGGGACAGGAGGTAGTCCTCATAGCTCCCAAAGCTCTTTTGGAGCTTCGCGCGCCGGGCGTTCGCCCTGTACATATCGTTTCTTGAGAGGTCGTCCTTCGAGAGCTTTGAAGCCTCGAAGAAGCCGCACCGGTCGATGGCGGTGATATAGTGCTCCGGGGCGTCCATCAGGGGGGCGCAGACCCCGGGCGCCTGGCCGGTGACTATGGCCCTCTCGGCAGGGTTATCGTCTATAAAGACCATGCTCTCGGGGAGGATATTCAGCTCCCCGGCTATTTCGGTGAAGTTTATGTCCTTGGGCTCCCAGTTGGCCTTGATACAGATAAAGTCCTCGGGGCGCAGGGTCCCCTCAGGGTGCCTGAGCCCCGCCAGGGCGTTTTCCTCGTCGTTTTTCGAGTCCACATTGAGAATTATCCCGTAGCCCGCAAGCTCCTTTAAATATGCCTGGAACTCGCTGTACACCTGGCCCATGGGTGTCTCGTGGCCTATCTCTATGCCGTCCACCCCGTCGTCGCCCACCACGCCGCCCCAGAGGGTGTTGTCCAGGTCCAGCACGAGCGCCTTTTTATTCATGCCGTATATGGACTTTATAATGCAGGCGAGATTATAGGAGAAGGCGGGCACGGCGTCCAGGTTCAGGCAGTACTTGTACATATGCCAGTAAAAGGGGTCGGTCCACTTCAAAAGGCCGTAGTCGGCGCTCAGGTAATTTATGTCGTTGATATAAAAATCCTCATGGGAGCAGGCGTATTCGCAGAGCTTCATATTCAGCCTTGAGATAAAGTTCGTGTGCCCCCGGTGGTCCCAGGCGTCCCGGCTGCCCAGGAGCCGGTAGAAGGGCAGCTCGAAGTTATTTTGTATGACAGGGCAGCGGAAGGTCTTCAGAAGGTGGTCCCACATGTTTTCAAGGCGCGAGTACTGGGCCTCAAGGAGCTCGGAGACGAACTCCGGGCTGTCGGCGGGGGCGGGAAGGCCGGTTATGTTCCGGCGGGAGGTGTGGACGAAGATAAGGTCCGGGGCGAACTCCCCCAGAGCTTCGCCGAACATGGCGTCCTCATAGTACAGCCCGAACTCCGACTCATAGAACTCAGGCTCTATGCCGAAGTCCAGGAGAAAGAGCTCCAATACAGAGACTATATCATGGGTGGTGGAGCCCCCCAGAACGGCTATCTTCTTTTTTATGCGCGGCTCCTTCGAGCCCAGAAGCTCCCGGCGTATGGCCCTGCGCTTTTTCAATATGGCCTGGGAGTCGAACGGATAGTTGAGAAGCTGGTGCATTGTAATCCCCCTTTCGTATTGTAATATTATACCAATAAGCCCGGCTCTTTGCAAGGGGAACGAAAGGACCTTGGAGAAAATAGCTTGAAACCTCCCGTGAAAAGTGGTATAATACCAGGGAACGCGGCGTTTCGCGCGTGTATAAACTCAACCTCAGAAGGCTTAGAAAGGACGTTTTAAGATGAAGGAAAGGATAGAGGGGCTCAGGGAGAGCTTCGAGCGGGAGCTGAAAAGCGCCGGGAGCAGCGAGGCAGTTGAGAAGCTCCGGGTGGCATATCTCGGCCGCAAGGGCTCGGTGACGGAGCTTTTGAAGGGCCTGAAGGACGCGGGGGCCAATGAGAAGAAGGAGCTGGGGCAGCATATTAACTCCCTTAAAAAGACCGTTGAACAGAGGCTTTCGGAGCGGGTGGGGGAGATAAAGGCCGCAGAGGAGCAGCGGGAGATAGAGTCCGCGGAGCGCTACGACGTGACCCTGCCCACAGGGGGGGACCCGGGGTCCTACCACCCCATAACCGTCGTGCAGAGGCAGCTTGAGGAGATATTCACCTCCATGGGCTTTGTGGTGGAGGACTATAAGGAGATAGTCACGGACTACGAGTGCTTCGAGGCGGTGAACATCCCAAAGGACCACCCGGCCCGTGACATGCAGGACACATACTACCTTGAGAACGGCCAGCTTTTGAAGACCCACACCTCGGCCGCCCAGAATTTCATCCTCAGGAAGTACGGCGCCCCCTGCCGGGCCATCTTCCCCGGGCGCTGCTTTAGGAACGAGGCCACCGACGCCAGCCATGAGAACACCTTCTTCCAGATGGAGGGCATTATGGTGGATAAAAATATCTCTATTTCAAATCTGATTTATTTTATGAAGACCATGCTCTCAGAGGTCTTCCAGCGGGACGTGAAGGTGCGCCTTCGCCCGGGCTTCTTCCCCTTCGTGGAGCCGGGGTTCGAGCTGGACATAAACTGCCTTATCTGCGGCGGGGAGGGCTGTTCCACCTGCCACCACTCGGGCTGGGTGGAGCTGTGCCCCTGCGGGATGATACACCCCAACGTCCTTAAAATGGGCGGGGTGGACCCGGAGGAATACACCGGCTTTGCCTTCGGCCTGGGGCTGACGCGCCTGGTGATGATGAAGTACGGCGTTAAGGACATCCGGGACCTGAACAGCGGCAACTTAAAGGCCCTCGGTCAGTTCCGGCATGAATAAGCGAGGGAGGGATAAAATATGCTCATATCAATGAACTGGATAAACGATTTCGTAGACCTCTCGGGCCTGGACCTGCCAGCCCTTATACAGCGCTTTACCCTTTCCACCGCGGAGGTGGAGGACGTGTTCGAGATGGGCCGGGATTTGAGGGGCGTGGTCGCGGGTAAAATTATATCCGTGGAGAACCACCCGGACTCGAAGAAGCTGCACCTTCTAAAGGTGGACGGCGGGGACAAAATATACGATGTGGTATGCGGCGCGCCCAATGTGCGGGAGGGGCTCATAGTCCCCTTTGTTAAAGAGGGCGGCATGGTGGGCGGCCAGGAGATAGGCATGGCAAAGCTCGCCGGGTACGAGAGCCACGGCATGTGCTGCTCGGAGCGTGAGCTGGGTATCTCAGCCGACCACTCCGGGCTTATGGAGCTGCCTGACGATACACCTGTTGGCCGGGACGTGACGGAGCTCTACGGCATTATAGACACTGTATTCGAGGTGGACAATAAGTCCCTTACAAACAGGCCGGACCTCTGGGGGCACTACGGCATAGCCAGGGAGTTCGCGGCCCTCTCCGGCAGGGAGCTCAAGCCGTTGGAGACTGTCTCCTTAAAGCAGTTTGATAATCTTGAGCCCATAGATATAGACGTGCAGGACAAGGAGCTCTGCTATCGGTACAGCGGCCTCAAGGTGAGGAATATCACCAAGAAGGTGAGCCCTGTTGACATGCGCATAAGGCTGTTTTACTGCGGGAGCAGGGCTATAAACCTTCTGGCCGACCTCACCAACTACCTCATGCTGGAAATGGGCCAGCCAATGCACGCCTTTGACTGTGCTAAGGTGGACAGCATAAGGGTAAAGCGCTTTGACGCGCCCTTCACCTTCACCACACTGGACGGCACGGAGCGCAGGGTGGACGAGAACACGCTCATGATTTGCACCAAGTCCGGCAACGGACTTGAGGATACACCGGTGGCGGTCGCGGGCATTATGGGCGGCCTGGACTCTGAGATTGAGGACGACACCGACAGCCTCCTGTTGGAGTCCGCGAACTTCGACGCGGCCTCGGTGAGGAAGTCCTCCACAAGGATGGGGCTTCGGACGGACGCCTCTATGCGCTATGAGAAGACCCTGGACCCGGAGATGACCGTGCCGGCCATAGGCAGGTTCATGAAGCTGCTGCTGGACATTGACCCGGGGGCACAGGTTATCTCTAAGCTCACGGACGTGTACGTGAAGCATTACCCGAAGGTGGAGCTGAGCTTTGACAAGGGGTATGTGGACAGGTATACCGGCATAGAGATAGATGACGGCAGGATTATAGACACTCTTCTGTCCCTTGGCTTTGAGGCCAGGCAGGAGGGCGGCAGGTTCACCGTGGGCGTGCCAAGCTGGCGGGCAACTAAGGACGTGACTATTAAAGCCGATATAATCGAGGAAATTACGAGGATATACGGCTATGATAATTTCGACATCGCCACAACCATGAGCCCCCTGTACCCCAGAAGGAGAAGCGCGGGGGCCAAGGCCGATAACTTTGTGAAGGATATACTTGTGCAGACATACGGGCTCCATGAGGTGCACTCCTATATCTGGCAGGACGCGAAGAAGTGCAGGATTTTGGGAATAGAGCCCGAGGACAATATAAAGCTCATAAACGCCCAGACCCCGGACCATGAGGTAATACGCCGGAGCATGGGGCCAACGCTGCTGTCCGTTGTGCAGGAGAACAGGGCCTTCGGGGCCGACTTCGGGGTGTTCGAGATAGGCCGGGCGGCAGAGGGCCTTAATGAGGACGGCCTTGTGAACGAGCGCAAGAAGCTGGGCATAGCCCTATTTAGCAGGACCCTTGAGGAAAGGGAGCTCTACCTGAAGCTTGCGGGTATAATGAAGGCCCTGGGCCAGAGCGTGAAGCGCACGGAGCTCAGGCTTGCAAACTGTGAGCCCCGGTTCAAGTGGCAGCACCCGAGGAATACCGCCGTTATCATGGCCGAGGGAGAGGCCCTGGGCTGGATATGCACGCTGACCCCCTCGGTGCTCGGGAGCATTGACCGCAAGGCGGCGGTGGTCTGCGGGCAGCTGGACATGGACATGTTTTCGGAGCTTAAAGAGGGCGGGCTCAGCTATAAGGAGCCGGGCAGGTTCCCCGGGATAGACATAGACCTGTCGGTGGTCATGCCCGAGGGCATGAGGTTCGCGGACATGGAGCCCGCCTGGGAGGGCTCCGGCTATCTTGCCGGGGTGAGCCTTATCGACTCCTTCCGTCAGGCCGGGAGAAGGAGCCTGACCCTCCGGTTCGGGTTCTCCTCTTTGGAGAAGACCCTCTCGAAGGAGGAGGTACAGCCCATAGTTGACGGAATAATCGAGAAGCTGGGCGAGGCCGGGGCTGTCCTCAGGAGCTAAAGGGGCTTGATTTTTGGCGGGAGAACTGCTATAATATACTACCGACTTACTAAAACTTAACCTGATACGGAGGTGTTCCACTATGGACCACAGCACTATAACCTTCTCACTGGACGAGGTGCGGGAGGCAGACATGAAGCGCATACTCCTGACGGTCTATGACGCCCTGAAGGAGAAGGGGTATAATCCCATAAGCCAGCTGGTGGGATACCTTCTGTCTGAGGACCCGACCTATATTACCACCCATAACAATGCCAGAAGCCTTATCCGGCGGATAGACCGGGACGAGCTTTTGAAGGCGATGGTACGGTCATATCTGGGCGAGTGAGCCAAATATACAGAAAGGGAGGCAGAGTTATGAGCGAGAAGAAGGGCGGCAGCAGGGAGACAAAAAGCGCCCCCAGGGCAAAGGGGGGCTTTCCCAGCTATAAGGGGAGGCCGCTGGTGCGCAGCGGGGACACGCTTTACTATGGGAGCATGAAAGACAAGTACGTTGTGAAGCTGGATATAAAGTCTAAGAAGGACGTGCAGGGGCTGCAGGTAGCGGACAGGGTGGCGGTGCAGCTGATGAGCACGGACGCGGAGATACGCAACCGCAAGCAGATAGTGAAGTCCAGCGAGAAGGAGGGGCTGTACCTGGCGCTGGACATAGCTGACGCGTGGCTTACGCGGGAGCTGGGGAAGGCGGAATAGTACGCGGTCAAGGTGCGTTAGGCACCTTGCAGGGGTTCGGGGGCAGCGCCCCTGAGGTCTTGCGCGCGAGCGAAGCGACGCGTAAGTTATACAAGCTTATACTCACTGGAATCTTCAAGAATCTCAAACCCGATTTTCCGGTAAACCCGGTTAGAAATCGGGTTTTTCTTGTCCACAAAGAGGGTGACGTAGGACTTCCCAGAGGATAAAAGCTCCCGGCAGAGAGAGGCGACTGTGTTCTGACAATAGCCATGCCCCCGGTGCTGAGGCGGGGTATACACGCCGGAGACACATGCCCCATGCTCCAGCATACGCCCGGAGTTAGCCATGGAGACAGGCTCGCCGCGCTCGTCTCTCATGAGCCATACAACGGAGCGCTCAAGCTGGTCAACGGTGGTCTCCCTGACCTGTTCGGGGACAGGCTCCTCGTTCACGGCCTCGCGGAGGATGGCGCATTTCCAGTCCACGATAAGGTCCAGGTCGGACATGCCGGCTTTACAGACTGTGCCCGGGCAGGGCGGGGGCTCTATGAGAGTTTCCAGCACCATGATGTCCAGGGTGGAGCGGAGGCGAAACTGACCGCCGTAGGCCTCCATGAAGGCCCGGCAGAGGGTTTCCCGGGCGGTGACTCCGGCTATCTCTATGCTGTTATCGCGAAGGTAAGCGGCCAGCTCGGCTATGGCTTCGTCTGTGCCTGAGACATCCGGGGCGGCGTTCAGGCAGAGGTTCCAGGGGAGGGTATTGCCGAAGAGGAGGACAGGCGCGCCGTCAAGCTCTACCCTGCCGAAGAGCAGGCCGGGGGAGCAGGGCTCGTCCTGATGGGCGGCGGCGTTGCCGCGGTTGAGCTGGGACTGGACCTCGTATTTTTCGAGAAACTCCTGGTTGTCCGCGAGAAAATCCCTTGGAGCGGGGTAAAGCTTTATGGCCATGGGGCTCGCCTCCTGAAAAAATTTTCTGACATTATAGCACAGGAAAACAGGGGGGTCAAGAGAAAAATGTAAAAATATGAATAATTTGTAACAAAACAGTTGCATTTCTTTGAATTACCAGTTATACTAGTAGAGTATTCTACCAACTTTTCTGAAATTTCTTTTCAGGAATCACCTACCAAATCAGAGGAGGATGTTTATTTTGGAAAAGCTTCTCGCACATTTTAAGCTCCGGGAGCACGGCACCGACGTGAAGACAGAGGTCATCGCCGGTATCACCACGTTCCTCTCAATGGCCTACATACTGGCTGTGAACCCCAGTATGCTGGCCGCCGCGGGGATGGACCAGGGGGCTGTCTTCACCGCGACGGCAGTTTCCGCGGCCATCGCCACTATCATCATGGGCGTGTTCGCTAACTACCCCGTGGCCCTGGCCTCAGGCATGGGGCTAAACGCCTACTTCGCCTACACCGTCGTGCCCATGGTTTCCGAGATGGGCATAACCGACCCCTGGAAGGTGGCCCTGACGGCCATCCTTGTGGAGGGCATTATCTTCGTCATCCTCTCCATATTCAAGTTCAGGGAGACCCTTGTAAACTCCGTGCCCGCCAATCTGAAGTACGGCATATCCGCTGGCATAGGCCTGTTTATCTCCATCGTGGGCCTCAAGGGCGCGGGAATAATTTCCGCGGACCCCTCCACCCTGGTGGCCCTTGGGAGCGTGGGCACGCCCCAGGTGGTGCTGGCCTTTGTGGGGCTGATACTTATCGGCATTATGTGGCACTTTAAAATCAAGGGCGCAATCCTTTGGGGAATCCTGGGCACATGGGTGCTGGGCATTCTCGCCGAGCTCTGCGGCTGGTACGCGGTGAACCCCGAGGCCGGGGTGTACTCGCTGATACCAAATTTCAGCAGCGGCATACTGCCCCCCTCCCTGGCCCCAACCTTCTTCAAGTTCGACTTCAGCTTCATTGCCGGTAATTTTGTGAACTTTGCGGCAATAGTCTTCGCGTTCCTCTTCGTTGACCTGTTCGACACCGTGGGCACCCTCATCGGCGTTGCCGACCAGGGCGGGCTTCTCAACGAGAAGGGCGAGCTCCCCAACGCGGGCCCCGCCCTTATGAGCGACGCCATCGGCACCGTGGCGGGCGCCGTGCTGGGCACCTCCACTGTCACCAGCTATGTTGAGTCCACTGCCGGCGTTGCCGAGGGCGGCCGCACCGGCCTTACCGCCGTCTCCACGGCCGTGATGTTCGTGCTGGCCCTGTTCCTCTCCCCGATATTCCTTGCGATACCCGGCTTCGCCACAACTCCCGCCCTGCTGTTCGTGGGCCTCTTGATGATGAAGTCCGTATTGAAGATGAAGTTTGACGGGGACATCGCCGACGTTGTGGGCGGCTTTTTGGCCCTCGTAATGATGCCCTTCACCTACTCCATTGCCAACGGCATAATGTTCGGCATTCTGGCATGGGTCATCCTGAAGGTCTGCACCGCCAAGGTGAAGGACGTCCATCCGGTCATGTGGGTGGCCTTCGGGCTGTTCGTCCTGCGTATCATCACCCTGGTGCTGGGCGCGTAAGCAGTGTAGGATTTGTTATCACGGCGGGGGGCTTTAAGGTCTCCCGCCTTATTTTTTAGGAGGAAGCTTATGACGGAATATGTGAAGATAGGCGGGGAAATGCTCAGGCCTGAGCTATTTTCGGGGTTCCTGCGCCGCCAGGAAGTGAAGAAATGCTGGCGCAATATAGACGGCCGGTGGGTGATAAAGGACATAGAGTTCGTGGACGACTGGGACGAGGGGGATTACCTGCGGGTGCTGGGCCAGCTGAGGGACGTGCTTGAGAGCGGCGGCGCTGTCTGGGGGGCCTTCCGCGGCGGGGCGCTCAAGGGCTTTGCCAGCGTTGACGGCAGGCTTATCGGCTCGAAAAAGCAGTACGCGGTGCTGGCTGAGCTCCATGTCTCTGAGGACTGCCGCAGGATGGGCCTTGGAAGGGAGCTTTTCATGAGAGCCGCGGAGTCCGCAAGGGCGCTGGGTGCTGAGAAGCTTTATATATCCTCCATGTCGGCGGTGGAGAGCCAGGCATTCTATGTGGATATGGGGTGCGTGGAGGCGGCGGAGCCGGACCCGTGGCATGTGGAGAAGGAGCCTTGTGATGTGCAGAGGGAGTATGTGCTTTGAGAAAAATCCCTTGCAAAATAGGGAAATATCTGGTATTATGTGAATGGAGTCCGCCGCACGGTGGACGGTTGGCCCTTTACAGAGGGTCTGAAGCCTCTGATTACATAAAGAAACCCGCTCAGTATTACTTACGGCACTATAAGCGGGAATCCGGTATGAAAGGGGATGAGCTTATGAGCGTGCCGATAGGCGACGTCTTGGGGATGATGGCTACGTTGATAGTCGGTTTTATCAACATCATAGTCCTTCTCCTGATGGCCTTGATAGACGCAAAAAAGTAACTGTCCCCGGCAAGGTACACAGTTACTCTTTTGCTGAATAAAATCAGTAAAGCTATTTAACTATCTGGGCCAGCCGTTCACCGGCGGGCTCCTCTTTTTCTGTCTCTATTATAGCCCCTATTTGGGGCTTTGTCAAGACTTTATCCCACCCGGCCATATTGGGAGTATACACTATGAGTGAATAAAGTTTGTTCATCTGAACGAATTGCTTTTATGCACTATAACCATGGAGCGCCGATTGTTCGGAGCCTAACTTTGTCGAATACGCGGTAGAGATTTTTTGCGGGTTTTATGATATAATAAACCGATGATGAATTAGTATAGTGAAGAAAGGATGATTTTATGGCAGGAAGGCTGTCTTCCCTGTTCCAGGCGCAGGATATGACTGTGGGCAGCCCCACAAGGAACCTGGTGCGCTTCTCCGTGCCGCTGCTCATCGGCAATATGGCCCAGCAGCTTTACAGCACCGTGGACTCCATCGTTGTGGGCAACTATGTGGGCGACAGCGCCCTTGCGGCCATCGGGGCCAGCAACCCGGTGATAAACCTTCTGCTGGTGCTGTTTATGGGCGTCTCCGTTGGCGCCAGCGTTATGGCCTCCCAGTATTTCGGGGCAAAGGAGAGGGAGAACCTCTCTGAGACTATCGGCACCACCATAACCGCTACCCTGGCGTGCACTGTTTTTGTGATGATACTCGGGCCCATAATCACAAGGCCGGTCATGTCAATGCTGGACACCCCGAAGGACATCTTCGACATGGCCTGCGACTATATGCTCATACTGTTCCTGGGCTTCATCGGCAGCGCCTTTTATAACGTGATATCCGGCGTGCTCAGGGGCCTTGGGGACTCCATAATGCCCCTGGTGTTCCTTCTCACGGCGTGCATACTGAACATAGGCCTTGACGTGTGGTTCGTGGCGGGCTTTAAGATGGGCGTTGCGGGGGCGGCCTGGGCGACGATACTGTCCCAGCTCATTTCGGGCGTGCTGTGCATGGTGCGGCTTCTGAGGATGAAGGAGCACTTCACCGTGACCCTTCGGACCCTCTGGCCCAGGGCTGTGTTCGTTAAGCGCCTTTGCAGGCTGGGGCTCCCCAGCGGCCTGACCCAGGCCATATTCTCCATGGCCATGATAGTGGTGCAGAACCTCACAAACTCCTTCGGCACGGCGGTGCTGGCGGCGAACACTGTTGTAATGCGCGTGGACGGCTTCGCCATGATGCCAAACTTCACCTTCGGCTCGGCCATGACTACATACACCGGCCAGAACATGGGCGCGGGCAGGCTGGACCGCACTGAGAAGGGCGCGAAGTCCGGGCTTATTATGGGCGTGTCCGTTTCTGTTGTGCTGGTGGGGCTGATACTTATCTTCGGCAAGTACCTTATGCTCATGTTCACAAGCACCCCGGAGGTCATTAACCTGGGCCAGCGTATGCTGAACACCCTGGCCATCGGGTACATAGCCATGAGCGTGACCCAGATACTCTCCGGCGTCATGCGCGGCGCTGGGGACACCATGACCCCCATGTGGATATCCGTTGTCACTACAGTCATAGTGCGCGTGCCCGTGGCCTACGGCCTTGAGTTCCTCACCCGCCCCGAGGGCGGCGCCATGGGCTCCGGCACCCCGGACCCGCTGTTCCTCTCCCTGCTCATTTCCTGGGTAGTTGGCGCAGTGCTGACGACCATCGCCTACCTCAGGGGCAGGTGGAAGAAGAAGGCCATTACGGAGAAGGCTATGGAGGACTGAGGGGTTGACATTGCCCCTGAGATGGGGTATAATACAGACAGAAAAAGAGGAGCCCGCCGGTGAACGGCTGGCCCAGGTTGTTGGACTCTATTTAATTTAAAAGTAACCGCGAACCTTGCCGGGGGCGGTTACTTTTTTGCGTCTATCAAGGCCATCAGGAGGAGGACTATGATGTTGATAAAACCGACTATCAACGTAGCCATTATCCCCAGGACGTCACCAATCGGCACGCTCATAAGCTCATCCCCTTTCATACCGGATTCCCGCTTGTGTTGCCGTAAGTAATACTGAGCAGGTTTCTTTATGTAATCAGAGGCTTCAGACCCTCTGTAAAGGGCCAACCGTCCACCGTGCGGCGGACTCCATTTACATAATACCAGATGTTTCGGCAAATTGCAATTTGAATATCAGTAAATTATGACCTCTCAACAGAGGTTACAGTGTTTTAATAAAGTCCTCCAAAAGCCTTGAAAATAAAGGATTTATCGCAATGTGTTCGCCTTATCTCTTTATACGGTTACTCACAAGTTTACTCTTTCCCTCATTGCTCATAAGGGCAAATGCAAGGGCAAGAAAATCTCATAACAAGATATAACAGAGTGTGGCAATCGGAGAACTGTGATGTATGTGCGAATATATTATAACGGAGGATTTTTCAATGGACAAGTATATTTACGATGATAAAAATGGTCGGTGGTATGAACTGCAAGGAGATTATTATATTCCTTGTCTTATCTTACCAGACGAAAAAGAACAGTCTATCGGTTTGTGGGGGCAGCGGCATTTGCGGTATCCCAAAGAATACCGCAAGGTTTTGTACACGAATTTGCTCTCAAACGGCAAGCTGAACAGTTACCTCGCCGACATTGATTTACAGGCTTCTGAACGCATTGAAAGACTCACAGAGCAGATGAAACAGGCTGAGGGTATCACGGAACAGTTAAAAGCTGAAAACGCTATGGAATGGGTGCAAAAAATGAACAATATCCGCCATAGAGCCGAAGAAATTATTTACAGTAAGATAATCTATGCCTAACCAATAAAAACGCATACAGTCGATAAAAGAGTGCAATACCGACACAAAACGGTATTGCCTCTTTTTGGGGAAATAGTTCTCTCGCCTGATAAGACAGTTTTCTGAAAGGGGTAGTATACAAGTTCGTTTCTGTCCTATGTTGTCCACAAAAATCCGCAAAAGTCAAAATCTTTCCTTGATTTTTATAGAGTTAGATGTTATACTTAACAAAATAGGAGGAGTGTGCTATGGCTGATGAAATCTTTACTGTTGCTCAAACAGCACAGTATCTTCAAGTATGCAAAAAAAACAGTACGAAGACTAATTAGTTCAGATAAATTGATTGCTTCCCGTGTTGGCGCTGGAAATCGCTCCCTTAGAATTAAAAAATCTGATATTGACGATTATTTAGCAAAGCATGTAAATAAAACGAAAGGAGCTACTGTCAATGAGTGAAGAATTGATTCAAAAAAATCTGGTAGAAGCTCCCGAGAAGATGGGCGACTGGAATTTCTATAATATTGGTGCAACAACGCTTAAAGCTTTGAAAGGCGCTAAAATTATTCCAGACAAGGATTATGACGAATTTGAAGCTAAAAAACCAGATGCACTTATCGTGAAGAAACCATTGGTGATTGCAGCAATCGAATATAAAGTACCTTCCCAGTTGCGTACTGAAAAGCAGATTGAGAAGGCTATTTCTCAGGAACTCGGAACCGCACAGGCTCTACAGGCTAAAGTATACATAATTACCGACGGTAAGAAGAGCATATGGGTAAATCCTGCGAATGGGCACGAAATTTTGCAGGAGGACGGCAGCAAAATCACCCTAAATTTTGATAAAACCAGTGCAGAGTGTATTCTTTTGATTAACAAGATCAGAGCGTCTATCAACGCAACAAATGATACATTGAAAGCCGTCGCCTCTGTAGATCCGCTACCGTTAGCCGAAAAGATATGGCAAGACTTGTGGGCTGTATCAGGCGCCACACCAGAGAACTGTCTTTATACTTTCGTTGAGGTATTTATATTTAAGTACCTCAGCGATCTCGGAGTACTTAAAGGTATGTACTCCTTTTATGACCTTTTGAGTAAGTATTCAGGAAATAATGAGAATGAAGTTCTTGAGTTTTACGCTTCTACCATTCGTGTGAAGATTAAAGAACTATTCCCCGGCAATCCTAAAGACAAAACTACCATTATCAATGGTACAATATTTGTTTCCAAAGACGATAAGGCTGTATCCGGATACGCAACTGTATTCCACAAAATTTTGAAGCGTTTCAACGATTTTGGTACGCTTGAAAACATAGATTATGATTTCAAGAGCAAGCTCTTTGAAACATTCTTGAAAGAATCTATAAGCAAGAAAAACTGGGGGCAGTATTTTACTCCATTAAAGGTTGTTCGAGCCATTGTCAATATGGCAGACATTGAACCTGGGATGAAAATATGTGATCCCGCTTGCGGCGTTGGAAAATTTTTACTTGAGCCTATTTTGCATAGTCTGAATAGGCTATATGTAGTAGGTACGGATGAGGATGGAGATGAAAAATTACTGCCTCAGCTCTCTCTTTCTGGGTTCGATAAAGGCTTTGATAAGGATGAACAGAAGACAATTATACTTGCAAAGGCAAATATGCTGATATATATGTCCAGTATGATCAAAGAACATCCCGGGCTGACAAAGCAATTTGCAGAACTGTTCAACAACACCTTTACGCTACAGACTAACTCTATCCTTGGTACATTAGCAAAACCAATTACAGAGGAATATGATTTAATCCTTACAAACCCACCATATGTTATGAGTGGTAGTAGTAATTTGAAGGAAGAAATTTCTAAGGACGATACCCTAAAAAAATATTTCTCCATAAGTGCCATGGGAATTGAAGGTTTATTTATGGAGTGGATTGTCCGTGCTATGAAGCCTGGGAAAAAGGCTTTTATCGTTGTCCCTGATGGCATTATGAATCGAAGCAACGATAAAAAGCTACGAGATTTTATTCTTGAACAGTGTAATATTGATGCGGTTATTTCTCTGCCATTGAATACTTTTTTCACCACCAATAAGAAAACCTATATTCTTGCCCTGACGAAGAAAGTTGCCGTGAATGTTGGCGGGGTTGCCACTTTGCCAAAACAGACGACTCCGGTTTTTACCTACCTTTGCTCTGAGATTGGTGAGACCCGAGATGTTTATCGCTTTGATATTGATCAAAACGATTTGGAGGTTGCCTCCGACCTGTTCAATATGTTCAAGGGAGCTAAAGCTAAGTTCAAAACGGATGATAAGCGTTGTAAAATCGTTGACATTGAAGGCTTTTATAACGGTACCCATTGGTCTGTTGATCGTTGGTGGACCAGAGAGGAAAAAATCGCTCTCGGCATAGAAGACAATATTGAAACGGTATCTTTGGAAGATTATATTGGCATGGTTAGTGATGCTGCCTCTACTCTTATGGAATTTGACGAGCCTTTGCGAGAACTTGTAAAAAAAAAATCCGCAATAGTGAGTTCCGTTGAAGTATCACTGAACGATAAAACTCTGTTCGATTTATCAATCGGCAAAAGACTTTTGCGAAAGGATTATATTGAAGCAAGTGGTAGGATTCCGGCATATAGTTCAAATGTTTTTTCTCCATTTGTCTATACCTCCTACAGTAATGTGGAAGATTTTAGCGTTCCATATGTGCTTTGGGGAATTGATGGTACTTTTGAATTCAATGTTATGCCAATAGGCGAGAAATTTGCGTATACTGATCACTGTGGCGTAATTAAAATCAAAAATCCCAAAATCAATCCCTATTATCTTGCATACACACTGGAAGAGAACAAGCACAAATATGGATTTGACCGTGGGTTAAGAGCATCATTGTCAAACATGAAATCAGTAAAAGTTAGTATTCCGGTTGATGCCTCTGGTGAATTTGATGAGAGTGCCCAATCCAGCATTGCTGATTCTATGCTGGGTATGCGTCAAATACGAGACAATCTTTCCGAAAAGCGGACAAACATTGCTGACATTAAAGTTGTTTTGGAAGACGAGAATTATAAGTATAATTATTTCCCACTGACAAATATTCTCGAGCCAATAAAAGGTCTCTCAAAATATACAAAGAAATATGGAAATCTTCATGGGGGGCCATATCCTGTTTATTCTGCATCAAGCAAAAAAGCATTAACTTATATTGATACTTTTGATTATGATGGCAAATATATGACATGGTCTACAAATGGATTTGCTGGTACAATTTTAGTCTTAGATGGAAAGTTTTCTATCAATGGTGATCGTGGTGTTTTAATTCCAAAAGATGACCGAACCGACATTGACCTTGATTACATGAAGTTCACATTAGAGCCTCTTTTCCGTGATTTGGCGAAAGGGCGCAAAGGTGATAATGGTGAAGATGAATTCACAAAATTATATCCATCTATGCTGAATGATATTATTGTGCCTGTTCCAGTTGACGAGCATGGGAGCATTGATCTGTATGCACAGAAAGAGATTGCTGCTAAGTATTTGGCTATTGAGCAGAGCAAGGATGAAGTGATTTCAAAATTGGATGCATTGATCCAGCAAAAAATAGAATTATAGCAATAAGATGAGGCAGCCAGGTATGTGATATCTGGCTGCCGTTCTATGTAAACACCGCCGGATAACCGACAGTGCGGTGGTCGAAGCTATCTTTCTCTGTCCTGGGACTTCTTTCGTGTTCTTTGCTGTTTGCCCTCTGCCTGTAACCGCCGGAGGGTATCTCGGACACTTTCTTTTTTGGGCGGTCTTGTTGGCTTTTCCTTTTCCCTGACCTGCCGCGCCCATGCGGCAAGGTCACGATTGTACTGCTCCACAACAGCCTCCGCCTTGCGGTAGGTTGCCATGAACGCCTGCACATCGGGATAACCGTCCTCTTTCAGAACATCGGGCAGTTTATCCAGCTTTTCAGCGATTTCCTTTTCTGTCCGCTGTATCTGTTCTGTGAGCGCCTTGCGCTCCTTACCTTTGAAAATCTCCTTTGTGTCGGCAAGATGCTGTTTCAGCTTCGGAAGTACCGTGTCCTGCAAATGCCGGATTTCTTTCGCCTTATCCTGCGCCTTTATCATCAGGTTTTGCATATAGCAGAACTCTGTCATATCTATTTCAAGGACAGGCTTCGGCGGAATAGCGTGTTCACGGATTAGGTTTTGCAGGAAGTCCTTTGCCTTGCTGATAATACTGCGGAACAGCCCCTGCAGCCAGCCCTTGCTTTTGATAGACTGGCTCGTTTTTTCGTGTATCTCTGTCCGCTTGACTTCTAAAACCTTTGCTTTGGAGATACCCGATAATAACGCCATATCCGCTGTCCTGTTCCACTCCTGCCTTGCGGCATTGTCGGCTTTGATTTCGTCCTCTTTGGGATTGTTCTTGCCGATTTTCTTGGTCGGCAGATAGACACTGTTTTTATCAAACACCTTTAAGTGCTGCTCAGGATCAGAGATATGGCGATTAATAAGTTCCGTATACACTTCCTTCACCTCACGAAGAAAAGGCTCTCCCTTAAAGCGTGTATCTTTGGCAGTAAACAGATGGCTTTCGTATACCTCGCCTTTTTTGATAACGGTACAGCCTTTCCGTATCTGCCCGTCCTCCCCTGTGATTTCCTTTTTGGTGCGGACACGCTTTCCAGTCTCATCAAAGAATACGCTTCGGGAAGCAATCTTTACATCAGGTTCGGGGAGCAGCCTCCTCTCGCTGAAAATCAGATGAATATGATAATTCGTCTTGCGTTTGTTATGGTGGAGGGCAGACACGCACTCCACACCGTACCGCCTGCAGAACTCCTCTGTAAAGTCCGTGAGTACCTGTTGCGGCTCGTATTCCGTATAGATTTCGGGCAAGGCGATAATCAGTTCCCTTGCTTCGATACATTTGCCCTCTGTGCCGCTGCGCTGAAACTCCTGCTGGCTTTCCCTTGCAAGGTTGCTCCAAAATTGATTATCAGCGGTGCGGTAGGTGGCATAGAGATTTTCCTGCCTTGCATGGCTCGTGATATACGATATTCGCCCTTTGACATTGGGCAGCTTCGACATCTGGATAAAACTGTGTCTCGGCATACATCATCTCCGTTTTCTATTGTCAAGGTGCGTCCTTTTTTGCAACTATAAACGGTTGCGGCTGTCGCTGAAGCAGCGGTGACAGCCCCGTATCATACGCCGCAGGCGTTGATACGGAAGCCCCCCTGCAAGGGCGAAATACCCGGAGTACAAACCGTAGGTTTGTGCGAGGGGTGTATTTCGCTCTCAAACGCCGAGGGCTTAGGGTTACTTTCCGAAAAGAGAATGGATGGTCATTCCACTCTGCGGACATCATCGTATTTCAGAAGATTTCTTTCTTGATTGACCGTCAGAAACCGTTCCAGCGTGTCCCTGCGGATAATGGTCTTGCGCCCCACTTTGAGGACGGGCAGCTTTCCCCATTCCACCAGCTTCCTCATGGTGTTCCTGCCGATACCCGTACATTCTGCGGCTTCCTCTATGGTAAGTCCCATTTTAACTGCGCTCATTCTATCAGCCTCCTTTTGAAATACTCATTTTGCAACTACTGTTTTATCATTATACTTATTCTGCTATTTCTTGTCAGCCTATTTTGCAACTATTCATAGTTTGTTTACAACTTTTATTGAGATAGTAGTTGCAAAATAAATATTATTGTGTTATGCTGATACCAGTCAGGAGGTGAACACCTTGAAAAAAGAAACCACATTCACCGCAAAACAGGTCGGTGGACGGATTAAGGAACGACGCACAGAGTTAAACATTACCATGCCGGAACTCGGCAGGCGTATAGGCGTGAACAAATCCACCATTCAGCGGTACGAAGCGGGCGGAGTTGATCCGAAGCGCACAATGGTTATCAACGGTCTTGCGGAAGCGTTGCTCACAACTCCCGAATGGCTGACAGGTCTTTCCGATGATAAGGAATATGACACCTATACTCTCTGCCAGCGGGATATTGAGGAACACATCAAGAAGTATCTGGATACAGTTTCCCATACGGTAAAGGGCGAGCCGCACCAGCAGCTTCTCACGACATTTCTCGGCAAGATGGTTGACCTGTATACGGTTATGACCTACTACTTTGCTGACGCTATGGAGGAAGTTGACCGTGTGGCGGAGGACAAGGGGCTGAAAGAGTCTCTTGGACGGTACGCCATAGAGTCCGGGGCAATCATGGAGCAGGTATACCGCAAGAAGATGGAAATACCGATTGAGGATATGAAACGGTTTTTAGACGGGATTTTACATATCCACGATGAGGGGCGCACAAGAATGTCGATGGGCGCACTTCTCGGGATAGTGGAGGAAGCCGAAGAAAGGCTTTCCGAAAAAGAAAATTCCGTGGCACCTTGACAAGTAAAGACGCCAGTTGACTTTCACTGGCGGAAGTGACACAATTACTTTACGCACACCATATGTCACAGTCCCGATTGCCACGGATAGAAAGGAGTTTTTTTATCTATGGCAAAAGGTTCTGTAAGAAAGAAAGGCAAAAAGTGGTACGGACGCTTTTACATTGAAGATGAAAGTGGCAGAAAAGTGCAGAAAGAGTTTGCAGGCACAGAGAGCAAGGCGGAAACAGAAGCCATGCTCCGCAAAGCAATAGCGGACTACGAGGAAAAGCAGTTTGTCGGGAAAGCAGAAAACATCACGGTAGGCGATATGCTGGATATGTGGGTAGAGGAAGAGCTGAAACCCGGCAACTTAAGCAACGGGACGGTCATGTCCTATCAGGGAACGGTCAACCGTATCAAGCAATATCCCATTGGCAAACGCAAGCTGAAAACCGTGACCGCCGACCATTTGCAGGCGTTCATGATTTTCTGAGCTACGGTGGGACAAACCCGGATGGGACAACTTCAAAGCCCATGAGCAAAGGGTATATGCTCCTGTTCTCGGCGGTGCTGCAAAATTCCTTCCGCTTTGCGGTATTCCCGAAAAAGCTGATTACCTTTAACCCTATGCAGTATGTGAAGCTAAGGGGCAGGAAGCAGGAAACGGATATTTTCTCGGACAGCGAGGAAGATACTGCCAGTATTCCTACTATCACCCATGAACAGTTCCAAAAGCTGGAGGGATTTCTCAAGGCAAAAGATAATCCCGCTTTGTTGCCTGTGCAGATAGCCTACTACACGGGGCTTCGTATCGGGGAGGTATGCGGTTTGACTTGGCAGGATATTAACCTTGAGGAACAATATCTCACGGTACGCCGCAGTATGCGCTATAACGGGACAAGGCACACAACCGAAGTGGGAACGACAAAGCGGAGCAAAGTCCGCACCGTTGATTTCTGCGACATGCTGGCGGCAATCATGCGGGCGGCAAGAACAGAACAGCGCAAAAACCGTTTCCGCTACGGGGAGCTTTATCACCTGAACTACTACAAAGAGGTAAAGGAAAAAGGGCGCACCTATTATGAGGTTTACAGCCTGCAAAGGACAAAGGAAGTCCCGGAAGACTACAAGGAAATCTCCTTTGTCTGCCTGAGAGCAGACAGGGCGTATGAAGCGCCGAGTACGGTAGGGATTATGTGCAGGGCAACAAAGAAGAAAGTGAAAGGGCTTGAGGATTGCTATTTCCACACGCTCCGCCACACCTACACAAGCAATCTGCTTTCCGGCGGCGCAAAACCGAAAGATGTGCAGGAACTTCTCGGACACTCCGATGTCAGTACCACAATGAACATCTACGCTCACTCTACAAGAGAAGCGAAGCGTACTTCCGCAAGGCTACTGGATAAGGTGGTTGGCGGGGAATAAAAAGTTGCCCTTGTTTCGGCTCGTAAGGGCAAAAACAAGGGCAAACAGATAAGGTTTGAATGGAAAATAGGCGTGAAGCCTTGAAAAATCAATGGTTTTTGAGGATTGGATAGACAAATCAGAATAAGTTTTAATATTATTTCCCGCGCTTGCAGTTTGGCGGCTTGCCAAATCCCCCAAAGTGGGGTATAATACCCCAAAGAGAGGAGCTGACCAAATGCAGTCTTACGTGATACACATCCTCAGGGCCATGCCGTCCCAGGGGACGCTGGAGGGGAGGTATGTGGGCAGGGCGCAGTCGCCGCTGCCCATGGGCGCGGTGTCGGAGCTGGCGGGGCTCAAGAGGGGGTACAGGTACCCTGAGGGGGAGCTGTACTGCGCGAGCCCGGCGGTGTCCTGTGTGGACACCCTGAAGATACTGTACCCCCAGGCGGACCCGGAGGTGGTGCTGGAGCTGGCGGAGTGCGACTTCGGGGACTGGGAGAACAGGACGGCGGAGGAGCTTAAAGACGAGCCGGGCTTTCGGGAGTGGCTCATGGGGCAGGGCGCGCCCCCTAACGGCGAGAGCGGGCAGGTGTTTTTCCAGCGGGTATGCAGGGGCTTTATGGTGCTTGTGCAGAACATGATGGCCCGGGGGACCGCTTCGGCGGTGCTTGTGACCCACGCGGGGGTAATGACCTCGATACTCGCCGCCTTCGGGCTGCCGAAGGCCGGGCCCCAGGACTGGCTCTGCGACCCGGGATTCGGGTACTCGGTGAGGATAACCCCCATGCTCTGGATGCGGGAGCCGGTGATGGAGGTTTTCGGGCGGACGCCGGAAGAAATACCGGCCGGCGGGGATTAAAAAATTTCAAATCCTCTTGACAAACCTTGCGAAGCGTGGTATACTTTGCCTGTATTCTGATAGCACGAAAATGTACTCACAGTTTCTGTAGGTCATTGGGCGTCTGATGATTTACACAAGCTGTGAGTTCTTCTTAGCCAGAAGGGTGCAATAGTTTATCGGGCAGGCCCGCTAAACTATCGGGTTTCTGAGCCGGGTGTTCGTGAAGCAGTCGGATTACGAAACATTTCTATGGAGGTGCCAAAAATGAACGGTACAGTTAAGTGGTTCAACGCAGAGAAGGGTTATGGATTCATTTCCAACGACGAGGGCGGCGAGGACGTCTTCGTGCATTTCTCCGCCATCCAGGCTGATGGCTTCAAGACCCTGGAGGAGGGCCAGAAGGTCACTTTCGAGACCGAGCCCGACCCCAAGAACAGCGAGAAGCTTCGCGCCGTGAACGTCGTCAAGCTGTAAGCTTTGAGGCGTAAAAGGCCGGGCCTCTTTTCGGGAGGCCCGGTTTTTTTGCGCTTATTGCAATCTTCCGGGGGTTTATGATATAATAACTGTAAATGGAGGTGCTTCTATGAACATCCAAGAGGATTACGATTACAGCTATAATTACACATACGCCGACCTGCTCACCTGGGAGGGCCCCCAATACGAGCTCATAGAGGGCGAGCCCAGGATGATGGCCCCGCCCTCGGGGAGGCACCAGATGGCCGTGATGGGCATTTCCGCGCAGATTTGGGATTATCTCAAGGATAAGTCCTGCAAGGTCTTCGCGGCGCCTTTTGGCGTGCGGCTTTTTGAGAAGGAAAATGACAAGCCCGAGGACGTGGACACTCTGGTGGAGCCGGACGTCACCGTTGTGTGCGACGGGAAAAAGCTGGACGAGGCCGGGTGCAAGGGCGCGCCGGATATGGTCGCCGAGATACTTTCACCCTCTACCCGGAGATATGACCGTGTGAAAAAGTTCGACCTCTACCAGCGCGCCGGGGTGCGGGAGTACTGGATAGTTGACCCGGAGAACGGGACTGTGCAGGCGCATATCCTTGAGGACGGCAGCTATCACGCCGCGACAGTTTACACCGCCGGGCAGAGCGTGCCTGTAAGCGTGCTTGAGGGCTGCACGGTTGACCTTGCGCTGGTGTTCCCGAAAAGTGAAGCATAAATTACCGTGCAAAAATTACACCAAATGCGGTACCTAATATAGTACCAAATATGGTATCTAAAATGGTACCCATATAAAGAATAAGATAAAGAAAAAAGAAAAAGAAGAAATTCCCCCCATACCCCCCAAGGGGCTCAAAATTTTTTACATGCTAATAATTCTCTATTGACAAATCATGAGCGGGGGTGTATAATAAAAAATGTAAGCGCGGGCGTAGCTCATCTGGTAGAGCGCCACCTTGCCAAGGTGGAGGTAGCGAGTTCGAGCCTCGTCGTCCGCTCCATTTAATCTTTTTCTTTATTTTTTTATTTAAAATAGCCCGGCAAGGAGTAGAGGAGGCGTGAGCTTCCCTATTTTTGTTAGTGTAGGCAATTACTCTTGGAAGGCGGGAGAGCGATGACACAGCCGAAGGCGCTGGGGATAATAAACGAGGTCAGGAAGGCTATCGTGGGCAAGGACACCGTTGTGTGCAAGGTGCTCATGGCCATTATCGCGGGAGGGCATATACTTTTGGAGGACAACCCCGGCGTTGGCAAGACCACCATGGCCCTGGCCTTCTCAAGGGCAATGAGCATGAAATTCTCCCGGGTGCAGTTCACCCCGGAGACAATGCCCAGCGACGTGGTAGGGTACTCCGTGCCCGGGGCCGAGGGGGGGAAGCTCGAGTACCGGCCCGGGGCCATCATGTGCCACCTGTTCCTGGCCGACGAGATAAACCGCACCAGCGCCAAGACCCAGAGCGCGCTGCTTGAGGCCATGGAGGAGGGGCAGGTGACTGTGGACGGGGTGAGCAGGCGGCTCCCGCGGCCCTATACCGTCATAGCCACCCAGAACCCCCTGGGCACCGCCGGCACACAGCCCCTCCCGGAGAGCCAGCTGGACCGGTTCATGCTCAGGCTCTCCATCGGCTACCCCACCACCGAGCAGGAGATAGACATACTCCGGCAGACCGAGGACAAACGGCCCTTAGAGAACATCCGGGCGGCGGCCACCCTTGAGGAGGTCGCCCAAATGCGGGCCGAGGCCGCCTCGGTGCATGTGGCGGACGACCTGTATAAATATGTCGCGGACCTCTGCACTGCCACAAGGGAGGACCCGGCTTTAAGGCTCGGGGCCAGTCCCCGGGCGGGACAGGCCCTGATACGCGCCTGCCGGGCCTCGGCCTGGATGGGCGGGCGGGACTATATTGTGCCCGCGGACATACACCTGCTGTTTTACGACGTGATGGGCCATAGGGTGGTGCCGGAGCCCCGGGCCAGGCTCTCCGGCAGCGACGCCCGCTCGGTGCTTGAGGGGACGCTCTCGAAGGTGCCCGCGCCGAAGCTCCTGCGCTGAGCGGGGGAATATTTATGCTCAGGAACCGGCTCCTATATCTGTTCATACTGCTGTGCACAACGGCCTTCTTCATATGCTTCAACGGCTACTACTCCTGGTATGTGTTCCTGCTGTCCCTGGCCCTTCCCTGGATGTCCCTGCTGCTGTCCCTGCCGGGTATGCTCACCGCCTGGGCGTCGGTGGAGTCCGCTGGCGCCGGCAGGACCTCCAAGTCCGCGGCCCTGCCGGTACAGGTGGCCGCGGGCAGCCGCTGGCCCCTGCCCTGGGGGAGGATTAGGCTCAGGCTCCAGATAGACAACACCCTCACCGGGGAGGCCAGGCGCGAGACATTGGAGCTGGCCCCGGGGAGGAAGCCCCAGGCTGTGGAGCAGAAGCTCACCTCCCATACCTGCGGCAGGATAATATGCAGGCTCTGCAAGGCCCGGGTCTACGACCTGCTGGGCCTTTTCTGCCTGCCTGTGAAGCTTCGGGAGGACAGCGCCTGTGAGATAATTGTGCAGCCGAATATCTTCGACACGGCCATAGGCCTGGGCGCAAGGCATATCCCCGACGCCGAGGGGGAGCGCTACTCCCTCACAAGGCCCGGCCAGGACCCAACGGAGCTCTTCGGCCTTCGGGACTACAGGCCCGGGGACAAGCTCAGCCGGGTGGACTGGAAGCTCTCGGGGAAGGCGGGGACCCTCTTGGTGCGGGAGTCCAGCCTCCCTGTGGCAAAGCGGTCCCTGCTGCTTATAGACCTCTCCGGGGACGGCCTTGAGGCGGACCTGCTCATGGACGCCCTGGCTACCATCGGGCACTGCCTCTCCGGGCAGGAGGCCGAGTACGCGGTGGGGTTCCCCATGGGGGAGGGGCTGGCCTTCGCGGACGCGGAGGGCCCGGAAAGCGCTGCGGAGGCCATTGAGGCCGTGCTCCGCTTCTGTGACAGGGGGCCCTTCCCGGAGGGGGCCTTTGGGGAGGAGGCCCCGAAGGATATCGCCCGCATAGCCTATATCTGCCCGGAGCCGGACCCGGGGGCCCTGGGCTTTATAGGGAGATACCCCGGGGCAAGGGTCACGGTGGTGCATACAAGGCCCCTGGACGGGGAGGTGAAGCTGCCCCCGGACGCGTGCCCGGTGCGGGTGCAGCCGGGGACTTTAGCCGCCGATTTGGCGGGGCTTATGCTCTGAAGGGAGGTGGACCGCAATGGACAGGGAGACGGGCCTGCAGCTGGACCAGCCGAGGCTCCTTCTGCAGGAGGACAGCGCCATAGGAAAGGGGATATTCTACGGCCTTCTCATGCTGCTGGGGGCCCTGGGGAGCTGGGGCTGCTTTCTCACGGCCTTTGACATACATGTGCATACCGGAAGGGTGGCATTCGGCGGGGTGATATGCTGCGCCTTCGCGGTCTGGCGGCAGGTGGACGGCAGGAAGCGCCGCTGGAAGCTCTCAATGCTGGGGTGGCTCATATGGCTGGCGGCGCTGATATTCGCCTTTGACAGCATAGCCCACGGGGCCGTGCGCACGGTGAACACAGTGCTGGACAGCTACGGCACAAAGCTCAATTACGGCCTTCCGGCCCTGTACCTGCCCTACCATGCGGGCACCCGGCATACGGACGCCGCGGGGGAGTGCACGGCCTTCGTCATGGCGCTGCTGTTCCCCTTCTTCTGGGCCATGGCCCGGATGTGGGTCAGGAGCAGGAACAACAGGGGCCCCTTCGGGCTTACAGGTATACTTCTGCTGCTGCCCATGAGCTTTTCAATACTCCCGGCGGGCTGGGCCTTCGGGGCGCTGCTGCTGTTCTGGTGCATGCTCCTGCTGCTGGCCCCGACCCTCGGGGGGCCGGAGGGCTCCTTCGGCCGCAGGGGGAAAAAGGGCTACAGGGCCTCGGGCGTGGGGGCGGCAAGGCCACTGGCGCTGCTGCTGGCGCTGGGGGCGGGGCTCTGCATGCTGGCCGTATATTTATACGACCCCCCTGAGGCCTATAAGCGCCCCCAGCTTGCGGAGAACCTGCGCACGGGGCTTAGGGAGGGCTTCGGCTCCTCCCAGTACATGCGGGGCGGGCAGGGGAACACCAATAAGGAGGTGCAGCTTAGGAAACTGGGCTCAAGGGCGTATACCGGGGAGACGGTGCTTCGGGTGCGCTTTGACTGGCAGGAGGACGACGAAGACCTGGGGGACAGAAGGATTCGTCAGCCGGACGGCTCATTTGAGACCGAGTCCGAGTGGATATCCGACTTCTCGAACCCGGAGAACTGCGATAAAGAATACCTGAAATGCTTTGTTGGCACGGAGTACACCGGCGCGAGCTGGGAGCGGCTGGGGGCCGAGGGGCGGGAGGCCCTTGAGAAGCTCCGGCTTCGGGCCCAGAACCAGACGGCCAGATATAAAAACGAGATGTACGTGCCCACAAGGGACAGGCACGGCTGGTACAGGCTCAGCGTGCAGAACCTGGGGGCGAACCCCCGGTGCGTCTATGTGCCCTCGAGCCTCAGAAGCGGCCCTGAGGAGCTGGGCTTATTCGACATAGAGCTTGCGGACGACGGCTTTGCCAAGTCCACGAACTTCATCAGCGGCACCATGGAGTACCAGCTGGAGGGGGAGGCGCGGTCCTTTGGCTCCAACTACTTCAGCCGGGTGCTGGGGAATTTGGCGTATAACTACCAGGGGATAACCAATCTGGACGATTTGGGCTCGGCGAAGGTGGGCGATATCATGGAGGACAGGTACTTCGCGGACGTCTACCCGGACGGCTACCGGGTCATGTATTTTGACGCGTACCCCGACTATACGAGCCTGGCGGGAGTTCTTATGGATTTGTTCGACAGCATAAACAGCCAGGGGAATATAGGGGGGCCCGATTGGCCCGCGGACTTGTGGGAGATGCCGAGGCACTATGAGGCCTGGGACTTCTTCACAACTGAACAGCAGGAGCTTGTGGACGCTGTGGAGGAGTACAATAAGTTTGTATATGAGAACTACCTGGATGTGCCGGAGGAGCTTGAGGGCTTTCTTGAGGACTTCAGAAAAGCCTATGACCTGGACCCTCTGGGCCATATTGACAAAGGGGACTTCAGGTATATGGACGGCGTGGAGTACTACGCCGGGAGGATAGCCGCTGTGTTCCAGAACTACTTTAAGTACAGCCTGGACCCGCCGGGCCTGCCTGAGGGGCGGGACTTTGTGGAGTACTTCCTAAGTGAGTCCCACGAGGGCTACTGCGTGCACTTTGCAAGCGCGGCGGTAATGCTCCTGAGGGAGGCGGGCTACCCGGCGCGGTATGCAGAGGGGTATGTGGTGCCGTCCTCCGGGGAGGGCTGGGTGGACGTGCCGGACTATAACGCCCACGCCTGGGTGGAGGTGTACTGCGGGGGCACGGGCTGGCTGCCTGTGGAGGTGACCCCCGCGGCCATGGACAACCCGGCGGCGTTCTATAACGCCACTGTGCCGGACAACGCCGTGGAGCTGATACCCACCCCCCAGCCTGAGACTGAGCGGCCCACCCTGCCCCCCAGGAGGAACGAGCTTATTGAGAACGAGCCGGCCTCCCCCGCCCCAAGGGCCTCGGCCTCGGCGGCCCCGAGCCCCGGTGTATCTGCTGGGCCCGGGGGGAGCGGCGGCGGTGAAAGCCCGCTGATAGGGGTGCTCTTGTGGCTGGGCGGAATTATTGCCGCCGGGGGAGCGGTGGTGCTCCAGCGGGCGGTGAGGATAAAGAAGCGTGAGCGGGACCTTGGGCAGAGGGACAGGAACGGGGCGGGGCTAAAGGCCTATGCCTACCTTATGAGGCTGTATGAGAAGGAGGTGCTCTGCGGGGAGAGAGGGGAGCCTCCGGAGAGGTGGAAGGAGCTGGCGGAGAAGGCCAGGTTCTCGGCCCATGAGCTGAGCGCGGAGGAGCTCTCAGAGCTCACAGGGGACGCGCAGCGGCTCCGGGAGAAGCTGAAACGCCAGCTTCCCAAAGGCCAGAAAGCGCTATGCTGGCTTATAGGGCTGATATAAGCGGCGCGAAAAGCAAAAGTTTCGTCCACCTTTTCAAAGGTGGCAGGGTTTGGGACAGAGTCCCAAGGTCTTGACTTTTGCAAAGCAAAAGACTAATATAAGATTACCACATAAAGGGAGGCAAAAATATGGTAAAGCTCGGAATAATCGGCGTCGGCAACATGGGCACCGGCCACGCCCAAAACATACTGGCAGGCAAGTGCCCCGAAATAACCCTATCGGCCATAGCCGACCGCCGGGAGTCGAGGCGGCATTGGGCCAAGGAAAATCTCCCGAACGTCCAAATCTTCGATGAGGGCTCGGAGCTCATCAAAAGCGGCCTATGCGACGCTGTGCTCATAGCCGTGCCCCACTACCAGCACCCTGTGCTTGCAAAGGAGGCCTTTGGGGAGGGCCTGCACGTGCTGTGCGAGAAGCCCGCTGGGGTCTATACAAAGGCCGTGCGGGAGATGAACGAGGCGGCTGACAAAGCCGGGAAGACCTTCGGGATGATGTTCAACCAGCGGACCAACTGCGTGTACAGGAAAATGCACGAGATGGTGGAAAGCGGCGAGCTGGGGGACCTGAAGCGTGTGAACTGGATAATCACCGACTGGTACCGCACCCAGATATACTACGACTCCGGGGACTGGCGGGCCACCTGGGCCGGCGAGGGGGGCGGGGTGCTCCTGAACCAGTGCCCCCACCAGCTGGACTTATTGCAGTGGATATGCGGGCTGCCTGTTAAAGTGCAGGCCTTCTGCCATGAGGGCAAGTGGCACGATATTGAGGTTGAGGACGACGTAACCGCCTACCTTGAGTTTGAGAACGGGGCCACAGGGGTCTTCGTCACCACCACCGGGGACGCCCCGGGGACCAACCGCTTCGAGATAACCGGCACTAAGGGCAAGCTGGTGTGTGAAGAGGACGTGCTGACCTTCTGGAAGCTGGGGGAGGACGAGCGGGAGTTCTGCCGCGCGTCCAAGGAGGGCTTCGCGAAGCCTGAGACGGAGAAGATTATTGTTGAGACTGACGGGGAGAACCCACAGCATGTGGGGGTGCTCAATGCCTTTGCCGCGAATATACTGCGGGGCGAGCCCCTTGTGGCAGACGGCAGGGAGGGCATTCGTGGGCTGACGCTCTCAAACGCCATGCACCTTTCCGGCTGGCTCCATGAGCCGGTGGAGATACCCTTTGACGAGGACTTGTTCCAGAGGGAGCTTGACAAGCGCCGGGCTGATTCCAGGCGCAAGGAGGGCGGGGACATCACGTTCTCCACTGAGGGCACATACTAAAGCATAAAAAGCATAAAACAGGGCGCTCCGCTTTATCAGCGGGGCGTCCTGTTTTTATATTAGCAGAAGTTATACGCTCTGTCCGTCGGCCTTGAGCACGCTCATGCTCCCCGAGGTGGTGTGCATGTCTATCTTGCACTGCCCGTTTCCGAAGATGGCCCGGCCGGCCTTCTTCCTTTTGCTGTCGGCCTGTATGTCCGCGCCGAAGTCGTTTCTGAAGGCGCCGGAGGTGGAGCTGTAGTCGGCGATGAACCCGGCGTTTTCCGGCAGTCGCAGCTTTAGGGAGCCGCTTACAGAGCTCATATGGGCCTTCTCCGGGCACTGGTCCACCATGAGGCTCACTGAGCCCGAGACCGTGCTCACCTTGAATTTCTCCGCGTTGCCGTGGGCGTTGAGGGTGCCGGAGACGGTGCTCAGCTCGGCCCGCTCTGCCGAGAAGCCCTTGCACATATTCGTGCCCGAGACAGAGTGGGCGTTCAGCTTTTCGGCCGAGCAGCCGCCCAGCACCAGGGTGCCGGAGACTGTGCCCGCGTCTAAGGACTCCACCGAGAGGGAGCTCAGGGTCACCGTGCCGGACACTGCCGAGACCTTGAAGTCCTCGCCGGAGAGCTCGCTCACCTGCACCGTGCCGCTCATGCACTGTATTTTCAGCTTCTCTATCTGCCCGCACTGGCTCCGGGGGATAAGGAGCTCAAGGCGCTTTGAGGGCCGGGCGAGATTGTTCCAGCCCTTCCCGAATATCCCGCCGGCGCTGTTCTTCTGGGGGTACTCCTTTATGGTGAGCTTTTCCCCGTCCTGCACGAACATCAGGCACTGCTGGCTCTGGTTGAGGGCCTTCTTGCTGCTCTCGATTATCTCTATGCTGTCCCCGTCCCAGGGGTGCACGTTCACCTGCCCGGTGGGCCAGTCTATGTCCAGGTGCTCCACCTTGTTGAGCCCCGCCCACTTGCGGTATATAAACTCGCCGCCTTCAAACTCGGGCTTTATGTCCGGGGCAACAACCTGCTCAGCGTCCCGGGGGGCCTCGCCGCCGAAGGGGAAGTCCGGCCCGAAGGTAATAAGAAAGGGGTTCTCAGAGGCCATCTCCTCGGCCTCCTCAAGCTGCTCCTGGAGCTCCTCCTGCTCGTCGGCCAGCTCCTCCTGCCAGTCCTCCACCACGTCCCCAAGGGCCTCCTTGAGGTCGCTGACGGCCTCCTGCACGTCGTCCATGGCCTCGTCCAGGTCCCGGCCCAAATCCCGGCCTATCTCCTCAAGGCCCCGGCGTATCTCCTCGCCTATGCCCGCGAGCCAGGAGGTCCAGTCCCCGGAGGAGGGGGCGTGCTGCCTGGCCCTCTCCGCGTCCCGGGCGTATCTGTCCATCTGGGCCTGGCACTGGGCCGTGTACCGGGCAATCTCAGCCTGATACCTCTCCATCTCCCGGGAGTACCGGTCGTTGTTCTCCCGGCACTCTCTGATATACCTCTCCATGTCCTCCTGGCTGCCGGGCTGGGGAGGCTCTGGCGGGACTGGGGGGGCCGGGGGCGTGGGGAAGCTCGTGGGCTCAGGGCTCTCTGGGGGGAGCTCTATGTTTACGTCCACGGTGTCAGGCTGCAGGGTGAGCTCTATCTGACCGGCCTCTGCCTCAGTGGGCTCGGCCTCGGGCTCAGCCCCGCTGTCCTCGCCGGCGCCGAGAGCCTCTAAGAGCGCCTCGGCCTGCTCCTGGGTTATCTTTCCGTCGGAGAGCATTTCAAGTATCGCGCGCTTTTCCTCACTCATTTTTCTGACCTCCTGCTGTCTTTATTCTTGTTCCTGCCGCTTATCATCATGTCAAAGCGCTCCTGGGATATGAGCCGCATGGCGGCCTCCCGGTCGTGGGGGAGATAGGGGAGCATTTCAGGGGGGCTGTACTTTTTCATGCACATTTTACTTGTCTCCTTTCAGTGACTTTAAGGCTTCAAGGGCCGCGTCCACGCTCATGTCGCCGCCGGAGAGCCGGGAGAGTATCTCCGAGCGCTCCTCCTTCTTGCGGCTCTCCCTGAGCTCGGGCTTTTCGTCCAGGTGCAGGGCTTCAAGGGCCGCGTCCAGCATGTTCTTCACCGTGGGGTAGCTGACCCCCAGGGCCCGCTCCACCTCCTTGATGGACCCCCGGCACCTGAGGAACACCTCCACAAACTGCAAATGCTTCTCCGGGAGGGCGCAGAAACGGCAGGGGGCGAATTGGCCTGAGAGCTCCGTAAGGCAGCTGGGGCACCGGAGCTTCGTGACCTGCATGGGCTCGCCGCACACCGGGCACTGGGATGGAGCATGATAAGTCTTCATAGTATCGTCACTTTCCTTTCTCTATGATGAGTAATATGGTTTGATTAACTTCCGATTTGCTTTCTATGCTTGCATTATATACCAGTCTTTTAAGATTGTCAAGTGCAAAATCAATTTTTTTAAGAAATTTCTTTAATAATCTTAATTCGGGGCTTTAATAATACAAGTGTTGTGGTAATAAGGCGGAAAATAAGGCCCTCCCGGGATTTTGGGCCCGGAAGGGCGGATTGTAAAATATGTTCAGCAGCCCCGGGCGGCTTCGTATATGGAGAGCATGAGCTCCACGGTGTCTGAAACGCCGGGCAAATCGTTCATAAAGGGCTCCTTATCCCGCACACAGCGGTAAAAATCCTCAATGCAGCGCTGGTGGCTGCTGCCCCAGTAGGCCTTGCCGGGGACAGTGGAGGCCGAGACGGTGAAATCCTCCTGCTCCACCCGGCCGTCCTTCCAGAAGCGGGTGAAGCGCTCCCCCTCAAGGCGAAGGGTCACGTTCTCACAGGTGAGCTCAAAGATGATGGGCGCGTCAACGGAGTAGGCGGTAGTGGCGTAGAAAAGCCCCCGGGCGTCCCCAAAGTCTAAAGCGGCCTCAAGGGTGTCCTCCACCTCTATCACCCCTTTAAGGTGCCTGTTGGCAAGGCTTGCTCCAAGCACCCGGCCCGCTCCCAGGAAATAGGCCATCAGGTCCAAAGTGTGCACCGCCTGGTTTATGAGCGCGCCGCCGCCCTCGGTTTTAAGGCTCCCCCGCCAGCCGCTCTCGGTATAGTAGGGGGCGTCCCGCCGCCAGGTGACAAAGCCCCGGGCGCCAAGTATCTTCCCGGGCTCCCCGGAGGCTAAAAGCCCGCCCAGGGCCCGGGTGCTGCCGTTATAGCGGTTCTGGAAGCACACGCCTACGCGCGCCTTATCCCCAAGGCCGCAAAGCTCAGCCCACTGGCCCCGGTCTATGACCGGGGGCTTCTCGGTGAAGATGTTTATCCCCAGCTCAGCGGCTGTTTTTGCCATGGGCGTGTGCAGATAGTGGGGGGTGCAGATGTGCAGAACGTCTATCTGCTCGTGGTCAAGGAGCTCTTCAAGGGAGCCGTACCCCCGGCCCCCGAATTTTTCGGCCATAGCCTCTGCCCGCTGGGGGATGATGTCGGCGAAGGCAAGCAGCTCTGCTTCGGGCATATTTTTCAGCGCCCGGGCGTGGACCTGGGCTATGCCCCCGCAGCCGGCTATCGCGCAGCGAAGCTTTCCGCTCATGCCGGCGCCCCCTTTCCCTCAAGGCGGGAGAGTATCTCCCTGAGGGAGCCAAGGGCCAGCTCCCAGGCCTCGGGCTGGGTTAGGGATGAGCGGCGCTTTCCAGGGTCCTGCTCAAGGGCGGCGAGCCCCGCGAAGTCCGTAAGGTGGGGCTCAAGAGAGAGAAAACCCTTCCAGCCTGAGGCGAACAATTTACCCAGTATCTCCTCCACATGCCCCGCGCCGTGCCCCGCCGGGACTATCTTCTTCTCAGCAGTGGCGTCCTTTATGTGCACATACTCTATGTACGGCCTCATAAGTTCAAAGGCCTCCAAAGTGGGCTGGCCCACCTCGATGAAGTTGGCAAAGTCAAAGACAGCCCTGAAATTATCACAGCCCAGCTGCTCCATTATGTCCAGGCACCGGGGGGCCGTGTCCCCGTATATGCCCTTCTCGTTCTCGTGAAGGAGCACCGCGTCCCAGCGCCGGGCTTCTTCGGCCATTTCCGACAGCCGGTCCATGACATCATTCCGGTATTCAGCCGGGTCCGCGCCCTTCGGCAGGTAGAAGCTGAACATCCTGAGATATGGGGCCGAGAGCTCCTTCTGTATCTCCAGGGTACGCCTGAGCTTTTCCATATGCCCGGGAAAATTGTCCTCAACGCCTATCTTCCCGATGGGCGAGCCGATGGAGGAGACGGCTATACCCGCCGCCGAGAGCTTTTCCTTTACCTCCCGGAGCTTATCGTCTGTAAGGTCGGACACGTTGATATTGTCTATGCCCCGAAGCTCAATATGGGACACCCCGAGGCGGTTTAGCGCCTCAAGCTGCTCGTCGAAGCTTTGGGAATACTCGTCGGCAAAGCCGCTTATCACTGCCTGGCTCTGTGTATTTATCATAAATTACCCTCCCGCATGGTTTTCTGTGTCCATTATATCACGCGGGGTGGGAATGTCAAGGGTGATTGACTATGCCCGCAAAGAGGGGCAGGCCGTCCCGGGACTGTATGAGGAAGATGAAGGGGCGGTCGAGGATAAAGTCTATCTCCTCATCAGGCTCCGGCGGGAGGCTGGCCCCGCAAAATCCCGCCTCCACATAGGACGCGGCTGTGCAGCCCTCCTCGTCTATCATAACCCGGGCGGCGTGGTTCACGTGGCTGACACAGACGGGTATGCCGTTGAGGGCAAGGGGGTCAAAATTGCTTTTGTACGGGTCAAAGGCGTCGGTGATGCCCAGGCCCTTCAAGGTCTCGCTGAGCTCGCTTTGGGAGGAGACGTCAAACTTCGGGACGATAAAGTTTATCCTGGCCAAGGACTCATCCCCCCAGGGGGAGGAGCCCTCGTCCCGGCGGCTGACTATCCACCGGAAAAATTCCCACAGGCCGCTGTCCTCACTGAGCACCTGGTCAATACTGCTGTCCTCCCGGGGGAGTATAAAGGTCATGGAGGAGCCGTCGGACAGCCCCAGGGAGGCCGCGGTGAAAAGGGGGTCCCGGTAGAAGTGGTCTATAATACCGCGGCTGGTGTTGTCCATAAACTCACACTCTATGCCGCCCTCGGGGGAGTGGAACAGGCGGGTGGAGGTGCAGTCCTCGGGGAAACGCTTGGACCAGCAGGAGTAGAAATACACGGTGCTCATAAGCTCCAGCACAGTTTCAGGGTCCATATTAAGGCCGCCGGTGCCAAGGAGGTCATGGGTCTTCTCACTGGTCCACTCCCGCAGGAGGGCGTCGTATCCGGCAGTCCCCGGGTCCCCCCGGAAGCTCTCGGCAAAGTAGCTGTCTGCCAGGATGTCAAGGGTCTTTTGCTTATACTCAATGGAGTTATTGAGCCAGAGGGAGTTTGCAAGCTGGGTCTCGCCGCCGCTCCCGCTGTAGGCGCTCAGGATCCAAAGCTGCCGGGAGCTCTCCCGCAGGTCCTCAAGGCTGGCCCCAACTGCTTTTTCTATTTGCCCCCTGGTCTCGCCGCCGGTTATCTCGGCTGTCATAGCCAGGGCGACAGTGAGGTTTACAGGGGAGTATACCCGGTTCTCTCCCTTATGCCCGGAGAGTATCAGCCGGGAGCTGTGGCTCCAGAAGGGCTGGAACAGCTTGTGTATGCGGGGGACGTTCTCCCAGACATTATGGGCCTCGTCCTCAAGGGCGGCTTCTATATCAGACTCCGGGCCCGCAAGCCTTGCGCTCCCGGTGAACAGCGGACGGGTACGGGCCCCCGCGCCGCTGAAGGCAACCGCCGCTGCCGTCACAGCTAAAATAACCGCCAATACTATCAGCACTAACATAAGCTTTTGGCTCCTTTTCAGCTTCATAATAAATCCTCCTCTCAGCTGTCTACGCGGTTTACCGCGCCCATATACACAGGCAGGCCCGCGGTGTTTATAATGGTGAACAGGAAGGGCCGGTCCAGGATGAAGTCTATCTCCTCCTCAGGGGGCGGCTCGGATGTCTCTCCCGGCATTACCAGCACCGAGGCCCCCTCGCAGCCCTCCTCGTCTATAGAGACGCGGCAGGTGTGCCGCACGCTGGTGAAGGCAAAGTCCCGGTCGGTGATGGGTGAGAAGCTGCCATAGCCTGCTTCAAAGATTCCGTTTACGCCCAGCTTCTTAAGGCCCAGGGCCATCTCCATGTCCGAGGCTATGTCAAACTTGGGGACGCTCATATTTATAATGGCCCGCCCGGCGTTCTGCCACAGGCCGGGGCTTTGAAGGTAGGCTGAGATAAAATCCCTGTACTCCCCGTCGGCCAAGAGCTCGTTTGTGGAAATACCCTCCCCGGGCAGAACAAAGAGCATACTCCCGCCGAACATGGATTTTGATACCGCTGTAAAGCCCTCCCCCTTATAATAATACCCGGCGGCGGTCTCGCTCATGAAGGTGCAGGGCTGGTCCATATATGCGGCGTGGAAATAGCCATCACTATTCAGGGCGGGGTTGAACTCATCGGACCAGCGGCCCTTAAAGTACAGGGTGCTGTCAAGGCACATAACCGTGTCGGGGCTGAGGTCCAGCTCCGGGAGCCTGCCCTCAAGGTAGCCGTTGGTCTTTTCACTGAGCCAGTTAAGGTGCATACGGTCGTATTCGTCGCTGCCCATGTCCCCGCGGAAACTGTCGGCAAAGTAGTTTTCAGCTAAGACGTCCAGCACCGGCTGCTTATAGTCCACGGAGTTTGAGAGCCACAGGGAGTTTGCCAGAAGGCAGGTGTGCTGCTCCCCATAGCAGCTGGCGCACCACATACGCCGGGCGCTGTCCCTGAGGTCCGTAATGTCCCCGCTGCCCAGAAGGTCCAGTATCTCCTGCCGGGGAGCGCCCTCGCAGAGCTCCGCGGACATGCCCAGCACGGTGTAGAGGCTGATGGGGCTGAATATGAGGTTCTCCTCGTTGTTGGACGTGAGGAAGGTCTCGGCGCTCTGGGCCCAGAAGCCCCCCAGCCGCCGGGAGTATTCCTCCCTGTTGTCATAATACTCATTCCTGCCCTGCTCAATATGCTCGAAGCCCCCGCTTTCGTCGGAGAAGGGGCCCTCCACGGAACCCTCCTTCTGCGCGGGCTCGGGGTAACCGGCCTTTGCAAGCTGGGCCGCGCCGGTATAGAGGGGCTTTGCCCCGGGGAGGCGGGCCCTGAGAAAGGGCGCGGCGATAATGGCCAGCACAAGGCAGGCGGCAATGGGGGTGACGTACCACAGGCGGGAGCGGCGGGGCTTACCGAACTCCACCTGGTCGTCCCGGATATCGGTTATGGCGTCAAAAATATCTTCCGGTCTCATATAGTATAGCCCTCCTTTTCAAGGCGGTTTTTAAGTGATTTTCTAAGCCCGAAGGTGCGCTGGGCCAGCATGGCGGGGGTCTCCTCCATCTCGGCGGCGATGTCCGATAAGCTGTCGCAGAACCAGTAGCGCCGCACGAAGAGCTCCCGGTCCCGGGCGGCGAGGCTGTCCAGCCACCGGGTTATTATATTTGTGAGCGCCCGGGCGTCCACCTGGTCCTCTAAAGAGCTGCCGTCCGGCAGGCAGTCCGCGAGCTCCGAGAGCATATCCTCCATGCCGCAGGAGCGCTTTGAGGCTGTGCCCGAGCGGTATCTTGACACGGAGAGGTTCCTTGTGACCCGCCCCAAAAACGCCCGGAGGGACCGGGGTATCAGGGGCGGTATCTGCCTCCAGGCGGCAAAGAGCGCGTCGCTGACGCACTCCTCGGCGTCCTCCCGGGAGCCCAGGAGATTCAGTGCTATTTTATTGCAGTAGGGTCCGTACTTGCGTCTGGTCTCGCTGATAGCCAGCTCATCCCGGCGCTTATACAGCTCGATAATGCGCATATCATCCACGGGGGTTCCCCTCCTTGAAAGGCCTTTTATGTATATAGTCGCAGGAAACGGGGGAATATTGAAGGGATTTTAAAAATTTTTTGAAAATTTATTGCGGCTGGCATAAGGCCTTGACAAACCCTCCCCCCAAGGCTATAATAGTACCATAACAGCCGGGGACTCCCGGCGAGACAGGAGGGCGGAAAGAATAGGCATGTTGATTTGCGTCTCTGCAGCACGTTTGAGGAAATGACAGAGTCATGACGAACGCCTTTGGCCGGTATCGGGCCTTGGTTCGTTGTGTCTCTTTCACTGCTTACTCAACTTTGCGAAAGAGGTGCTTTTTCATGCCCAAAAATACCCGCCGCCCCCAAAAGGGCCAGGCCCCCCTATGGGCCTCACAGAATTTTCTTACAGGCAGGGCGGCTATACAGAGGCTCATAGGCCTTGCCGATATATGCAAAACCGACCATCTGCTGGAAATAGGCCCCGGGAAGGGGCATATCACCCGGGAGCTCATAGAGCGCTGCGGGCGGCTGACAGCCGTGGAGCTGGACCCGGCCCTGTGCGCGGGGCTTCGGGAGCGCTTTCCCGGCAGGCTGACACTAATAGAGGGGGATTTCCTGAAAACCCCCCTGCCCAAGGGACCGTATAAGGTGTTCGCGAACCTCCCCTTTTCGGGGAGCACGGCCATCATAAGGCGGCTGACCCAGTGCGGCAGGCCGCCAGAGGCCGCCTGGCTCATAGTGGAGTGGGGCGCGGCGAAGAGGTTTTCAGGGGAGAGCCTAATGGGGTGGACCCTTAGGCCATACTTTAAGGTGCGGACGCTCAGCAAGATACCCCGCGGGGAGTTCCACCCGGCCCCCGGGGTGGACGCGGCGCTGCTTGAGCTGAGGCGGCGGGAGGACCCGGACCTGCCCTGGGAGCAGCAGGGGGAGTACCGCCGGTTTTTGGAGCGGGCCCTCCGGGAGGGCCCCAAAAGCCTGCTGACACAAAGGCAGATATCCACGGCCCTGCGCCTTGAGGGCCTGCCGCCGTTAGCCAGGGACGGCAATATGGAGTATGTGCAGTGGCTCTGCCTTTTCCGATGCCGGCATAAATTCTACCGTTAGGAGGAAAGCGTATATGGAGATAGTGACTGCGGGCAGCTCTAATACTGGTAAGACCCATAGCGCGGGAGGGCGGGCCGTAAGCTGCCGGAGGAACTACTCGAGGGAGCTTGAGAAGCTGATATCCGGGCTGGGCGGCAGGGCCCCCACACTGCTCCTGCACGCCTGCTGCGCCCCATGCTCAAGCGCCTCCCTGGAATATCTCAGCAGGTATTTTTCCATAAGCCTTTTGTACTATAACCCCAATATCTCCCCGATAGGGGAGTATGAGAAGCGGCTGGGGGAGCTTCAAAGGCTTGTGAGGGAGCTGCCTGTGGAGAACCCTGTCAGTATCCTGCCCTGTGAATACAGGGGGGAGGACTTCGCAAATATGGCGGCTGGCCTTGAGGGCGAGCCCGAGGGAGGCATGAGGTGCATGGCCTGCTACAGGCTCCGGCTCGAGGAGGCGGCCAGGGCCGCAAGTGAGCACGGCTTTGAGTACTTCACCACAACCCTCACCATAAGCCCGCTGAAAAACGCCGGGGCCATTAACCGCATTGGGGAGGAGCTCTCGGAAAAATACGGCGTGAAGCACCTGCCCTCGGACCTGAAAAAGCGGGACGGCTATAAGCGCTCCATAGAGCTCTCGAGGATATACGGCCTCTACAGGCAGGACTACTGCGGCTGCATATACTCAAGGCTTGAGCGGGAGAGGATAAAAGAAAGGAGGGCTGATAATCTTGACACATAATGGGAAGGTATACCCTGCCGCCGACGCCCACGCCCATATCTACCCACAGAAGATAGCGGAAAAGGCCACGGCCTCGGTGGGGGCGTTCTATGACTTGAAAATGGATAATGTGGGCCTGCCGGAGGTCCTGCTGAAGGAGGGGAGGGCGGCAGGGATAGACAGGTTCGCGGTGTGCTCCGTGGCGACCAGGGTTGAACAGGTGCGCTCCATAAACGCCTTTATCGAGGGGGAGTGCAGAAAGCACCCGGAGTTCGTGGGCCTTGCCGCCTGGCACCAGGATATAGAGGACATAGAGGGTGAGCTTGAGGATATTATTGGCCGGGGCCTGAGGGGCATAAAGCTGCACCCGGACTTTCAGGAGTTTCAGATAGACGACCCGAAGCTCATGCCCTTCTACCGGGCCGCCCACAGAAGGGGGCTCCCCATACTGTTCCATACCGGGGACAGGAGGAAGGATTTTTCCTCCCCCAGAAGGCTTGCGCGGCTTCTGGACAAGCTCCCCGAGCTCACCTGCATTGCCGCCCATCTGGGGGGCTATACCGAGTGGGACGCGGCAAGGGAGTGCTTGGAGGGGCCCAATGTGTATGTGGACACGTCCAGCTCCCTTATGTTTATCAGCAGGGACGAGGCCCTAAGGAGCATTGAGCACTTCGGCACGGACAAGGTGATGTTCGGCACGGACTTCCCCATGTGGCGGGCCGGTGAGGAGCTTGAGCGGTTCTTCGGCCTGGGGCTCACTGAGGAGGAGAACAGGATGATACTCTACGGCAATTTTGCCAGGCTATACGGGCTCGGCGATGGATGAGGCGAGGTTCCTGGCGGCCTGCGGGGAGGCCATGGAGGATAACCGCCGGGCGGGTATCGGCACCCTTGGGGAGAAGACCCTGCATGCGGCCCTGAAGCGATATTTCGGGCCGGAGGAGCGCTTTAGGGAGGTGTCCGTGGGCCGGTATGTTGCGGACGTTATGGGCCCGCAGGGGATAGTCGAGATACAGACCGGGGGCTTCGGGCGGCTTCGGGAGAAGCTGGCTTTCTTTTTGGAGCATTACCCGGTGACGGTGGTGTACCCTGTGGCGGGGCTCAAATGGCTCATAAGCATGAGCGGGGAGGGGGAGCTTTCCAAAAGGAGAAAAAGCCCCAAGGCCGGGGGGCCCTGGGAGCTTCTCATTGAGCTGTACAGCATTAGGGAGCACCTTAAAAATCCCGGGCTCTCCCTTTGCGTGCCGGTGCTGGAGGTGGAGGAGTACCGGCTCAAGGACGGCAGGGGGAGAAGGGGGTATACCCGATTTGAGCGGATGCCCATACGCCTTATGGACGAGGTGTGGGTCAGGGGGCCGGGGGATTTTCACCTGCTCATGCCGCCGGGGCTGCCCGGGGAGTTTACCGCAAAGGACTTTCGCTCGTGCGGACGATTCTCTAACATGCAGGGCTCGCTGGCGCTCTCAGCCGCTAGGGAGATGGGGGTTGTGGAGCAGATTGGCAAGAGAGGGAGGGCTTTTCTCTATCGCGCTGGCGCGCTTTTACAAGACCTTGGGGCGCCGCCCCAAACCCTGCAAGGGGCCTAACGCCCCTTGACCGCGCAATTTTTTTATTGCTTAACTATGTTATACCTGGCCGCCACAAACGACCAGTTCTGCTGAAACGGCCGCATTAAGTTCCAGTAGCCCCCGCCCGCAAAGGAAAGCTCATCCATCAAATCATATTTTTTCTCAACGCTCCGCACATCCTCATACCAGACCACATGATTCAGGCCCTCCCTTGCATAGTCAAAATACGGCGACTGGGCAGTTTCGTCAAACTGTATATATGCCCCCTGCCGCCGGGCTATGTCCACCGCGTACTCGTTGCCAATGGCCGTGGCCCGGGTGACGCCCCGCTCAAAGGGGAGTATCCAGTCATAGCCGTAGTTCGGGAGCCCCAGCTGTATCTTCCCCGGGTCTATTAGCGAGGCGCCGTACTCCGCCACCCGGCGCACCTGGTTTAAGGGGGCCACGGCCATGGGCGGGCCGTAGGTATAGCCCCACTCATAGGTCATGAGCAGAACGGAGTCCGCTGTTTCCCCTATGGCCCTGTAGTCGTGGGACTCGTATAAAATGCCCTTCTGGGCGTCGGAGGTCTTTGGGGCCAGGTCCACGTGCAAGAAGTGCCCTGCGGCGTGGAGCTTCTCCCCGGCGTTCTCAAGAAAGCTCAGGAATGCCCCGCCGTCCTCGGGAGGGATGAACTCAAAGTCAACGTCAAGGCCCTCATAGCCCTTCTGGTCCATCACGGCCAGGATGTTTGCGAGCACCCGGTCCTGGAGGGCCCGGTCGTTAAAGAGCATACCTGCCCGGTTAGAGTCAAAACTGCCCCCCTCGGTGACAGCGGACAGGAGCATTACAGGGGCAGCCCCATACTCCCGGGCCATGGCTATAAGGGGCCTGTCGTTGGGAGGGATGAGCCGGCCCTCATCAGTGAAGCCGTAGCCGAATATGGTGAGGTATGTGAGGTAGGGCAGGGCGCGGCGCAGGACGTCCGGTATTATGTAGTCGTATGCGTAGCCGTTTATCTTTACCCGGCGGCGCTTGCCGGCTGTGAAGCTTATGACGATGGTCTGGCCCACGTGCAGGGCGGGGGAGAGTATCAGCCCAGGGTTATTCTGCAAAAGCACCGGCACGGTCACGCCGTATCTTGCGGCTATGGAGGATAGGGTGTCCCCCTGGCTGACGGTGTAGGTGACGGCGGGGCTGAGCAGAAGGAGCCCCTGGCCTATGGGGAGGTCCCGGGGGTCGGAGATTGCGTTGTCGGTCATGACGCGCTGGGGGGAGACCCCGAAGCGCTGGGATATCTGATACAGTGTGTCGCCGGGCTGAACGGTGTATATTACCATTTGACCGCCTCTTTCTCATGGGGGATAGGTACCGTGAGAAATATATGCGGGGATAAGGAGGAAAATAACATGAATGACATCAATATTGACATGCAGAAGCTGGCCTATTTCACCGAGGGCAACCGCTTTACCGGGAGCCATACCGGGGGGGACAGGATAATCCGCTATAGGGTGGACCCGGACAAAGAGAACGAACAGCTCCATGCCTGGTGCTGGCATGAGGACAAATGCTTCGAGCGGGCAAAAGAAAAGTCAGAGGGGAGCTTCCCTCTGACTCAGGAGGGCCTAGACGCGCTTATCCTTTGGCTGCAGAAAGAATTTCAGGAGCATACATAAAGCGCAGGCGAAAAAGCATATTACCGCCCACCTCTCCCCCAGGGCTGGGGGGAGCTTCGGCTCTGTGCCGGGCGCCACCGGCGGGCCCATCTGAATGTATGTCACAAGAAGCGGTATAAATGGCATGAGAAAGCACCGCCATATGTCCCTGCCCGCGAGCACCCCCACCGCGGCCGCAAGCCCCAGGTGCAGTGCGTACCACAGCGTCTCCCCCCACAGCGGGTGCCCCCAGAGAAAGCCGGGCACATTTGCCGCGCCGTATATGAGCGGCCCCATAGCGAGGGCCGAGAGCGCCCCCAAAAGCCTTTCTGTATAGCACTCCGGGTTATTCCAGAAGAAAGCCCGGCTGAGAAACATAGCGGTATAGCCCAGCCCCACATATACCAGCATGGCAGGCACGTTCTGCTTTATATAGTAGCTCATGTCGCTGAATGACCCCACAGAGAATAAGCCCCCCTCAAAGCAGTTCCCCACGGCCAACAGCACCGCGAGCGCTACGAGCGGCACGGGCCAGAGCCTTTTCGGGAACCGGCCCGCCACCGCCCCTGTGAGGATGAACAGGAGGGGGTAGCCCACAAGCACCAGCGGCACGGTGAAGAACATGGGCGACTGATAATCGCCCATCATATCCAGCGCGTCCAAAGGGCAGAGCAGGAGCGCGGCCATGAGCACGTAAGCTGTCATCACCAGGAGAGCGCCCAGCGGCCGGGAGAGTACGAACTGCACGAGCCCGCCCCTGGCCCGGAGGAAGCGGCTGACAAAGTATGACAAAGCGAAGCATACGTAGCCAATCACTGCGTAGGGGAATATCAAGCCCAGCTGGAGCATGGAGGCTACGGATATGACAAAGGCCAAAGCCACCGGCATAAAGCACATATAATGCCCCTCGGTGCCCGAGACCAGCCCCACGGCGGCGCTGAGCAGGGGGTATACGATAAAGCAGGCGGCGAGAAGCGGGCCGGGCACGCCAATCATATTGGCCTGCCGCCGCCGTTCTATCTCGACGAGGGATAGTACAGTGAATAAGACAACTGTCCCCAGCGACACCAGGGACAGTATTATTATCTTTATAAGCGCTCGCCTGGGCATACTATCCCTCCAAAGCCTCCCGCACTATCCTGCCCATCTCCTCACGCCTCTCTTCCATCTGTAGCGCCAAATGGAACTGGTTCCGCGCCCTGTCCAGATTGTGGCCGGGGCGCTTCACCCTAAAGTACACGTCGCCGTTTATATAGTCCGTGAGGAACCGCACGCCCACCTCGAAGGTCATGGCCCAGGCCCCGTCCGGGAGGGTGTCGAGCTCGGTTTCGGTGAGGGCGGCCCCGGCTGCGGAGAGGAAGCCCCGGGTGTAGGCCCTATAGAGGTCCAGGTCGAAGTTCACCTTATGAAGGTCCGTCTCGTCCTCGGCGGCGGTGGAGGCCCCGGCCCGGATGGAGTCGCCGAAGTCAAAGGCAGTGAGCCCGGGCATGACCGTATCCAAATCTATGACGCAGACGGCCTTTTTGGTGTTCTCGTCAAAGAGGATATTGCTCATCTTCGTATCGTTATGGGTGACTCTCAGGGGGAGCTTACCCTCGTTAAGAAGGCCCATCAGAAGCCCTGCGCGCTCCTCCCGGCCCAGGGCGAAGCCTATCTCCTCCCTTACGTCCTTCGCACGGCCCTTGGGGTCGGCGGCTATAGCGTCCTTTAGCTGCTGTACGCGCGCGGGGGTGTTGTGAAAATCCTTTATTATCTCATGGAGGGTCACGGCGGGGTAGCCCGAGAGCATGGACTGGAAGTCCCCGAAGGCGCGGCCGGCCTCAAAGAGCATGTCAGGGCTGTCCGGGGTCTCGTATGAGGCGGTGCCGCCGATGTGCAGGGTGCAGCGCCAGTAGTTGCCGGAGTCGTCTATATACACCGGCCTGCCGTCCGCCGTGGGGATTATCTGCAGGATATCCCGGTCTGGGTCGCCCCCCCGGGCGGTGAGCTTCTCCCGAAGAAAGCCCGTGACCCCCAGCATGTTTTCTATTATATCCTGGGGCCGGGGAAAGACGAAATGGTTTATCCTCTGCAGGACATATCTGCCGTCTATAAGATAGGTGTCGTTGATATGCCCGCCTGAGAGTACCTGTACCCCGGCGTCCTTTGCCCAGCCGAAGCTGAGAAGTACCTGCTCTGTAAGTGCCGTGCCGCTCATATTTTTCCTCCTGATAAATACATATATTTATTTTTGATTGTATTATAGACTGTATTGTGTCACATTAGAAGCGCATTGACGCCCGGATTATCACGCCGTCCTCGGCCTCGGAGACGGTGAGGCTGCCGCTGGCGTCGAGGACTATCTCAGCGGCCCCGTCAAGGCCCCTGAGCTCGTTCTCCTGAGGGTCCGGGTCGTCGATGAGCCAGTCCAGGAGCTGCCGGAAGCTCTTGCCCTTGGGGGAGAACTTCTCCTTCTTCGGCAGCTCGCCGGTATAGACCGCCTCCAGGCGGATAAGGTCCTCCCCGGGTATGGCGGTGAAGCGCACCCGGCGGTCCCCCTCCCACTGGGAGGCGTCGGTGACGGCCCGGGTGAGCAGCTCGTCGGCCAGAATGCAGAGCTCGCCGGTCATCATGGGGGCGTCCAGTGCTGAGAGGTTGCACCGGAAGTCCACCTTATGCTGGGCGGCGAAGGCCGCCTTGGAGGCAATGACGGCGCTCAGGCAGGGGTTGTCGTGGTAGCGGCCCAGCATGGGGTTCTCAAGGGCCGAGTGCTTATAGGAGGCTATGTACCTGGGCACCTCCCCTGTGCGCTCCTCCCTTATGAGCTGGGAGACGGTGTCAAGGGCGTACTCGCCGTTCTTATGGGCGGAGCGCACCTGGCGCACGGCCCAGAGCATGTCAAGGCACCCGGAGTAGGCCTTTTTTGCCATATACTCCCTGTTCTCCTGCTTCGCCGCCTGGTACTGCCAGCGGCCGGCCTGATATACGCTCCTGAAGCAGAAGATAAGGGCGCAGTACATGAGCGCCGCGAAGAACAGCCGCCCGGAGGGGCTCTCCACCCCCAGGGGCATGTCCAGTTTGCCCATGCACAGAAGGTACAGCACAAGGCAGAGGGCGGTCATGCCGAAGAGGAACACCGAGGGGCCCCGCTGGGCGAAGCGCTGCATGGGACGGTAGAGGCACAGGCCCGTGAGCAGATAAAAGAGTATCATTGCAAGCACTGATATCACCCCGCCGGGCGCCCCCGCCACGCCGAAGGGCATTACCCCCAGGAGCAGGGGGGTAAAAAGCAGTATGAAGGAGAGGTTTGCAAGGGAGAGCAGGGCGGTGAACAGCTTTTGCAGGATATTGTTCGAGTGGACGAACACGGACGCGGCCAGCAGCACCAGCGTGCCGGCTATGGCCGGGCCCTGCACCGAGGCGTTCGGGCCCTCGAATTTCCCCTTGAGCACAGAGGCGGCTATGACCGCTATGATATACGCCCCGCCCATTATCCCCACTGTGGCGGGCAGCCGCCAGCGGTCCTGTAACAGGGCCAGGAACAGGCAGGCCGTGCAGAATAGCAGGATGGGGAAGTACACCATAAGCGAACACTCCTTGTCACAATAAAAATAGGCCGTGAGGCCCCGCCCGGAGCCCTACACGGCCTATTGTACCATACTTTTACTTTTAATACCAGACCTAATATGAATTTATTCCCCGGAAGAGAGCTGTTCCATGGAATAAAGGCCCGTGGAGAGATACCTGTCCCCGCCGTCGGGCAGAAGGACCGCTATGGTCCTGCCCTTATTCTCAGGGAGCCCCGCCTCTTCAGCCGCCGCCCACAGGGCCGCCCCGGAGGATATGCCCACTAAGAAGCCCTCTTTCCTGCCCATGAGCCGGGCGTATTCAAAGGCGTCCTCATCCTTCACCCTGATTATCCTGTCTACCACCGAGAGGTCCAGGGCCTCGGGCACAAAGCCCGCTCCAATGCCCTGGATTTTGTGGGGCCCGGCTTTGCCGCCGCTGAGCACAGGGGAGCCGTCGGGCTCGGCGGCAACTATCTTTACCCCGGGCTTCATCTTTTTGAGGTATCTGCCAACGCCGGTAACGGTCCCACCCGTGCCCGCGCCCGCCACGAATACGTCTATCTCCCCCTCCGCGTCCTCCCAGAGCTCGGGGCCGGTGGAGTCAAAATGGGCGGCGGGGTTCGCGGGGTTCACGAACTGGCCGGGAATAAAGCTGCCCGGTATGGTTTTCTGAAGCTCCTCTGCCTTGGCGATGGCCCCTGCCATGCCCAGCTTTCCCTCAGTGAGCACCAGCTCCGCTCCATATGCTTTCATGAGCATACGCCGCTCGGCGCTCATTGTCTCGGGCATGACGATTATCACCCTGTACCCCCTGGCCGCCCCCACGGCGCAGAGGCCTATGCCGGTGTTCCCGGAGGTGGGCTCGATTATCACCGAGCCGGGCTCTATAACGCCGCGCCTCTCGGCGTCGTCCAGCATGGCCTTGGCCACCCGGTCCTTAACGCTCCCGGCGGGGTTCACTGCCTCGAGCTTAGCCAGTAATCTCGCCTCAAGGCCCAGGCTCTCCGAGAACCTTCTAAGCTCCAAAAGAGGGGTATGGCCTATAATCTCTTCCGCTGACGTGTATATCCTTCCCATTATAATCACCCCTTGGCGTCAATTTTTGCTGCGGCCTGCGGCACGGCGCCGGCATTATATGCCGCCCTGTATGCCGCCACGGCCTGGTGGAAATCCCCTTCGGAGCCCCGGCGGGCGTTGCGCTTTGCCCGCTTCACCTTTTTCTCCTCCTCGGTCTCCACGTGTACGGCGGGCTTTTTCTCCCCGGGCTCATGGGGCTTTTCGGCGCTCTCCCCGGGCTCCTTCCTCTCTGGGGCCTTGGGGCGCCGGGCCTCCTCGGCCTCCGCCTCGTCTTTTATGGCCTTATGCTCCTCAGCCTCGGTGGGCAGCTTATCATAGTCCCCCCGGAGCACAAACTCCCTTGAGCTCTTCTCTATCCTGTCGCAGCGCTGCTTCTCCTGCATGAATATCTCAAGCTTCTTCTCCTTCGGGATGGAGGAATTGTGCTCAACGCCCTTCATGGTCACAAGGGAGCTGTTGATATAGGTCATTTTGAGCCTCTGGGCCTCCTCCTTGGTGCGGCACTGCCTGAGCTTTTGCTCGAAGGCCTTCTGCTCCTGCTCCGAGGCCTGCAGCTTCCTGTACGCCTCCGGGTCCTTTGCCTCAAGGTATCTGCGCTCCTCGGGGGTGAGCTTTCCCCCCTGAAGGAGCTTATTGTGGATATCCCTGAGCTTTTCCTTATCCTTATCCCTGTCCTCCCCGGCCCCGCCCACTGAGGCCGAGAGGTATTCCTCAAGGGACTTGTGAGTGCCCAGCTCCCCCTTCGCCTGCTTCATCTCAAACTGGGTCTGAAGCTTCAGCTGCTTTGTATACGCCCCTATGGAGCCCATCATGGCTATCATACATAATACCTCCCCGGATAAAACTCCCTTTAGTATATTACTCGGCAGAAACAGGGGGCAGGATAATAGAGCACAAAAAACTTTTTCGGGAATATCATAATGGGGAAAGGAAGTGAGGGCCTTGCCAAAGGTGCTGGCTGTGGGGATAGACATATCGGAGTTCAACGGCGACGTAAATATCGCCGCCATGAAGGGAAAGATAGACTTTGTAATAATACGCTGCGGCTACGGCGGGGATTACTCCTATCAGGACGACATACGCTACAGGGAGAACGTGGGCAAATGCCGGGCGGCGGGGATACCCTTCGGGGTGTACCTTTATTCATACGCCAGGAATACCGATATGGCTAAAAGCGAGGCCCGGCATACCATCCGGCTCCTTCGGGGGCTCACCCCCCTTTACGGCGTGTGGTACGACGTGGAGGACAGGACCCTGCCGGGGAATGAGCAGCTGACAAAGAACTGCCTGGCCTTTTATAACGAGCTTAAAAACGCCGGGTACTACTGCGGGCTGTACGCAAGCCTCTCCTGGATGAGGGATAGGCTCAACAGCCCAAGGCTCTCCCATATAGACCGCTGGGTGGCCCAGTGGACCGGGGAATTACAGTACCCCGGGGCGGGAATCTGGCAGTATACTGACAGGGGGCTCGTAAACGGCAGGTATTACGACATGAACCGGGCATTTAAGGACTACCCGGCCATAATCAGAGGGGAGGACTGGACGGACATGACAAGGGAGCAGGTGGCTGAGCTGGCGCGCCAGGAGGCCCAGCAGGTGTATGACAGGAACGAAGAGAAGTATAAGACCCTCAAGGATGTGCCCTCCTGGGCCAGGGAGGCCGTGGGGGACGTGTACGAGAGGCTGGGCCTTGCCGGGGCCGAGGGCGGCAGCGGCGGCGACACGCAGCTAAACGCCAGCAGGACCTATGTGAGGGCGCTGTATGTGATAGATAAGGTGATAGAGCTTATCGACAGCCTGTAGGCTCTGAACCTTGCCAAGTGAAGCAGGGTGTGGTATAATAAATAGACTTGATAATAAGGGGGACGTTAAAATGTGCGGTTTCGTTGGCTTTACCGGGGACCCGGATGAGGGGGTCCTGCGCTCAATGACCACGGCCATAGCCCATAGGGGCCCGGACGACGCGGACTACTACAATGCCCCGGGCATATCCCTGGGCTTCCGGCGCCTGTCCATAATCGACCTTGAGGGGGGCAGGCAGCCCATACTCAATGAGGACGAATCGATGGCGCTGGTCTTCAACGGCGAAATATATAACTACCGGGACATAAGGAGGGAGCTCACAGAGGCCGGGCACAGGTTCCGCACCGAGGCGGACTCGGAGGTGGTGCTGCACGGCTATGAGGAGTACGGCCCCGGGATACTCCACAGGCTCAGGGGCATGTTCGCCTTTGCCATATGGGATAAGGGGAAGGGGGAGCTCTTCGGGGCCAGGGACTTCTTTGGGATAAAGCCCCTGTACTACGCCGATATGGGCGGGGTGTTCATGTTCGGCTCGGAGATAAAGAGCTTCCTCCCGCACCCGGCCTTTAAGAAGGAGCTCAACAGAAGGGCCCTTGAGAGTTATCTCAGTTTCCAGTACTCCCCGGGGCCGGAGACCTTCTTTGAGAATGTCTACAAGCTTCCCCCCGCCCACTATTTCACCTATAGGGACGGGGAGATGAAGATAACCCGCTACTGGCTCCCGGAGTTTTGTGCCGAGGAGGACAAGAGCCTCGACTACTGGGTGGACGAGATTGAGAAGGTCTTCGACGACAGTGTCCGGGCCCATAAGGTCAGCGACGTGGAGGTGGGCTCCTTTCTCAGCTCGGGGGTGGACTCAAGCTATGTGGCCTGCTCCGCCAACGTGGACAAGACCTTCACCGTGGGCTTTGACAACGGGGAGAAATATAACGAGACGAACTATGCAAAGGAGCTCTCGGAGCTGATACCCGTGAAGAACATCAGCAAGGTGATAACCCCCGAGGAGTTCTGGGGGAATTTCCCGAAGATACAGTACCATATGGACGAGCCCCTGGCCGACCCCTCGGCGGTGGCCCTGTACTTTGTGTGCAATACTGCCAGCAAGCACGTGAAGGTGGTGCTCTCCGGTGAGGGGGCAGACGAGATTTTCGGGGGGTATAATATCTATAGGGAGCCCCTTGAGCTCGCCTGGTACGATAAAATTCCCCTGCCCATCCGCAGGGCCATAGCCAAAGCGGCGGGGCTGTTCCCGGCCCATAGGGGCCTGAACTTCCTGGTGCGCAGGGGCAAAACCCTTGAGGAGCGCTTCATCGGCAACGCTTATATGTTCACGGAGAAGGAGCGCCGGGAGATACTGAAAAGCCCCCTGGGAGTCCCGGACCCCTCGGAGCTTGTGAAGCCGTACTATGACATGGTAAAGGATAAGGACCCGGTCACGAAAATGCAGTTTGTTGACCTCAACATGTGGATGGTTGGGGACATACTCTTGAAGGCCGACAAGATGAGCATGGCGAACTCCCTTGAGCTGAGGGTGCCATTCCTCGATAAGGAGATAATGAAGCTCGCCGGGCGCATACCCACAAAGTTCAGGGTGAACAGCGAGAACACCAAGTTTGCCATGAGAAAGGCGGCCCTGAGAAGAATGCCCGAGAAGTGGGCGGGGAAGAAGAAGCTGGGCTTCCCAGTGCCCACAAGGGTATGGTTAAAGGAGGATAAGTATTATAACAGGGTGAAGGACGAGTTCACCGGGGAGACGGCGAGGGAGTTCTTCAACACCGATAAGCTGGTCTCGCTTTTGGACGAGCATAAGTCCGGGAAGAAGGACAACAGCAGGCGGGTGTGGACGGTGTATACCTTCCTCATCTGGTATAGGGAGTTCTTTATAGAGCGGTGAAGAATATGACAATTAAAGAAGCCATGAAGGAACGGCACATGGTACGGCAGTACCTGGACAAGCCCCTCCCCGGAGATATCGTGAAGGCGCTGAACGAACGGATAGAAGCGAATAACGAAAGGCACGGCCTCTGCCTGGCCCTGGCGGCGGGCAATTCCGACGGAATCGGCGGCATGGCAAAGGTCATGCTCTCAAGGACGGTGCAGAACTATTTTATCCTCGCAGGCAGGGACAGCGCGGAGCTGGACGAAAAGCTGGGCTACTGCGGCGCGGACCTGATGCTCTATGCCCAGACGCTGGGGCTGAACACCTGGTGGGTGGGCGGCATGTACAGCGGCAGGGGCGCGCTGAAAAACCTCGGCCGCAGGGATGTGCGGGTCAACGGCGTTATCGCGGTGGGCTATGGTAAGGACCAGGGTGTGCCGCACAGGTCCAAGAGCCCGGCGGAGGTCAGTGAGTACAAGGGCGAGGCGCCCTTATGGTTCACCGACGGCGTGGAGGCGCTGCTGCTGGCGCCGACAGCCATGAACAAGCAGCCCTATATGGTGAGGGGCTGGGGAGATAAGGCAGCCATTTCCGCGGGAAGCGGACGGTTTGCCGGCATTGACCTGGGTATCGGAAAATACCATTTTGAGGCCGGTGCCGGCAGGGAGAATTTTGAATGGGAGCTGCAATCCTGAGAAATTGAAAAGGGCCCACGGCATATGCCGTGGGTCCTTTTATACCTTTACTCGAACTCCCTGTGCTCCTGCACAGCCTTATAGGACGGGCGGATTATCTTCCCGCCGCCAACCAGCTCCTCAATGCGGTGGGCGCTCCAGCCCGCTATCCTCGATATGGCGAAGATGGGGGTGTAGAGCTCCATGGGCAGGTCCAGCATGCTGTAGATGAAGCCGCTGTAGAAGTCCACGTTTGCAGAGACGCCCTTATATATCCTGCGGTCTTTGGCAATGGCCTTTACGGCCAGGCGCTCCACGTTCTGATAGAGCCTGTACTCGGCCGTGCGGCCCTTCTCCCCGGAGAGGCCCTCCACGAAGGCGGCCATGGTCTTGGCCCTGGGGTCGGAGATGGAGTAGACCGCGTGGCCCATGCCGTAGATGAGCCCGGAGCGGTCGAAGGCCTCCTTGTGAAGGAGCTTCATCAGGTAGGCGCTTATCTCCTCCTCGTCCTCCCAGTCCTTCACATGGGACTTGATGTCCTCAAACATCTGTACCACCTTGATGTTGGCGCCGCCGTGCTTGGGGCCCTTTAATGAGCCCAGGGCAGCGGCTATGGCAGAGTAGGTGTCCGTGCCGGAGGAAGTGACAACATGGGTTGTGAAGGTGGAGTTGTTGCCGCCGCCGTGGTCGGCGTGGAGGATGAGGGCTATGTCCAGGACCTTGGCCTCAAGGGCGGTGTACTGGCAGTCCGGGCGCAGAATGCGCAGGATGTTCTCCGCTGTGGAGAGCTTGGGGTCCGGCTGATGTATAAACAGGCTCTGGCCGTCGTGGTAGTGCCTGTAGGCCTGGTAGCCGTAGACGGACAGAAGGGGGAAGAGGGCGATAAGCTGCATACACTGCCTTAGGACGTTGGGGATAGAAATATCCTCGGCGTCCTCGTCATATGAATATAGGGTCAGGACGCTTCTTGCAAGGGTGTTCATCATGTCCCCGCTGGGGGCCTTCATAATGATGTCCCTGACAAAGCTCGTAGGCAGGGTGCGGTAGAAGGAGAGCAGGGAGCAGAACTCCTTTAGCTGTTCCCCTTCCGGGTAGTCCCCGAAAAGCAGCAGATATGCTGTGCGCTCGTAGCCGAAGCTGTCCTCCTTTGGCTGGCGGCGGATAAGCTCCTCCACATCGTAGCCCCTGAAGTACAGCTTGCCCTCGCAGGGGACGGACTTACCGTCCGCTATTTTGGTGGAAACTATCTCAGAAATATTGGTAAGGCCTGTTAGCACGCCCCTGCCGTTAAGGTCCCGGAGCCCGCGCTTTACGTCGTAGCGGGTGTAGAGCTCGGGGTCAATGCGGCTGTTCTCCACGCAGAGCCGGGAGAGTGACTTTATCTCGGGCCTTATTTCCGAATAGACTGACATAGGCAAATCTCCTTTCTTTCATGAGGTTTGTCGCTCAATAAAATTATATTTAGCCTTTATTATACTAAAGTTCTCACCTTCGCGCAAGGGGGAAATTGTAAACAAATAAAGAACTATACAAGAGAATAACATTTGAAAGAAGGGTAAAGCTTTGCAGAGACTTACAGGATTTATGAAGAAACTGGTGGTGCTGGCCAGCGTGTGCGTCTGCGCCTGGTGCGCCTGGGAGAGCCTTTCGGCGTGGATTTCGGAGAGCGGCGGCGAGGCCCTTTTATTCGCCGCGGGCATGGGCGTGAAGGGCGCCCCTGAGGCCGGGGGGACACCGGCTCCAAGCCTGTCCCCGGAGAGCTCCGGGACAGCGGAGGACGTGAATACCGGCGGGGATATCCCCGACGACGGGGTGGTGCCCTTTCACAGCGACCTGCTCCCGGGCTTCACCGCCACTCCCGACCCCAGCCGCAGCAGCGGGCCCGTGGAGGAGATACAGCTGGACGGGGGTACGCCCATAGCCAATTTCTTCGTCCGGGACAGCACCGACTCCGGGACGGACCTCTCAGCCGAGCTTTTGGAGAGCCCGGACGTGCACATAAAGGGGGACGGCAGCGTTGAGGTGCTCATATACCATACCCACACCAGCGAGGCCTACTCCAAGGAGGACTCCGGCTTTTACTATACGGACATGGAGACCCGCACGCAGAACCAGGACATGAGCGTTGTGGCCGCGGGGGAGGAACTGGCGAAAGCCCTTGAAGCCAGGGGCATAGGGGTGGTGCACGACAGGACGGTGAACGATTTGGCCTATAACGGCTCGTACTCCCGGTCCTGGGAGGTGATACAGAAGAATTTGGAGGAACACCCGGGGATACAGGTGACGATAGACGTGCACAGGGACTCAATGACCACAGAGAGCGGGGTGAAGTATAAGCCCACGGCCCAGATAGAGGGGAGGAAGGCCGCCCAGGCCATGCTTTTGGCGGGGTGCGACGCCTCGGGGGACTGGGGGGACTTCCCGGACTGGGAGTGGAATTTAAGGCTGATACTGAGGGTACAGCAGAAGGCCCAGGAGCTCTATCCGGGGCTGATGAGGCCCCTGAGCTTTTCAAACAGCAAGTACAATATGAACGCGACCCGGGGCTCCATGCTCATAGAGGTGGGCACGGAGGTGAACACGGCCTCTGAGGCCAGGTATACCGGGAGGCTTTTGGGGGAGATATTGGCGGAGACCCTGCTCTCCCTGGAATAATTTCCATAAAAACAGCCACGCTACCTTTGATGAATTTTTTTCAGAAAGGCGCGTGGCATTGGTGAGTCAGGAGTGGAGGGCGTTCTGGATGGGGTTTGGCGCGGCGATGTTCGTGCTGATAACCGGGCTGGGGCTGCTGAAGGTGGACTATGAGGGGAGGAAGCTGAGCTTTGGGGACGATACGCCAATAGCGAAGGTGGAGCGGACGGCGCAGGGGACGGAGCTCACAGTGAAGGCCTTTGGGAGAAGGGGGACGTGGGATGTGACGGGGCTTGACAGGGCGTGGGAGTTTATATGTGATTTCGGGTGCATACCCCATGAATGAGATATTGCTTGAGAGCGTGGGGCGGGTCGTGGGGTACGGAGGATGGGGAGTGGTGATGATGGGGGTGCTGGCGGTAGTTGCGGGGATGATGGCAGGCGGCAGGAGGGAGTGCGGCCGGGTGACGCTGCCGGTGAGCGCGGAGCGGGAGAAAATTGCGCGGTCCAGGAGCGTCAGGCTCCTGGTAGGGGTTTGGGGACAGAGTCCCCAAGGTCTTGACGCTGTGCGAAGTAAACAGCGCTAAATATCCTGTTTACACCCAATTAACGGTTTGTTTACAGTTTATTTTCCAAAAAAGAAATAAATCCAAACCAAAATAAGCTATAATATGTGCTGTACCACCGTAATCAAAAACGAAAATTCTCCCCAACGGAAGGATGATACAGCATGAAAAAACCCATAAGAAAGCGGCTCACCTGCCTGTTATTAGCGGCAGCAATGCTCCTAATGATGCCCATGGAGGCCATAGCCAGGACCACCGACGAGGTCAAAGCCGAGCAGGAGGCTCTTGAGGCCGAGCGCCAGGAGCTCCAGGCCAGGCTGGAGCAGCTGAAAGAGGACACCGCAAAGAAGCAGGAATACCAGGAGACCCTGCAAAAGCAGATAGAAGTGCTTGAAGACCAGATACGCACGGCGAGGAACGACATAGAGGAGCTGAACGCCAGCATAAACGAGCTCAGCATGAAGCTGGACGCCTCCGAGGCGGAGATAGGGGACACCATCAGCCAGTTCAAGGAGCGGGTGGCGGCCATATACCGTGCGGGGAGCGTGAGCAGCCTTGAGATACTCCTGAACTCCAACAGCCTGAGCGATTTCACAATGCGCTCTGAAATGCTCAGCACCATGAGCATTCGGGACCAGGAGATGATAAACAAGATAACCGACTATATGGACGCGACCCACGACCAGCGGGAGGAGCGCGAGGCTGAGAAGAAGCTTGTGGCTGAGCTCAAGAAGAGCATGGAGCACAAGCAGACGGAGCTGGACGGGCTGTATAAGGAGAACGCGGAGGCTATAGCGGAGCTTGAGGGCCGTCAGAACGAGACGAACCACGCCCTTGACCAGAACGCCGAGGAGATACAGAAGCGGGACGAGGAGATACAGCGCCTGATAGAGGAGGAGAAGAAGCGCCAGGAGGAAGAGGAGCGCCGGCGTCAGGAGGCTGCGGCCAACGGCGGCGGGAGCTACAGCGAGATTGGCGGCGGCGGTGAGACCGGGAACGTGGGCTGGGTCCCGGACGGCACCACCAACGGAGTTGCGGGCTTCAACCCCACCTGGCCCCTGCCGGGAGTTACATATATCTCAGACGAGTTCGGCGGCTCGAGAGGGCACGGCGGCATGGATATAGCGGGACGCGCTGGCACGCCCATAGTGGCGGCAGAGTCCGGCACGGTCATCAGGTCAAACAACACCGACTACTGGGGCATGGGCTGGGGATATCATGTGTATATCTACCATAACGATACCTACAGCACGCTCTATGCCCATATGAGCGATACGGCGGTGTCTACAGGGCAGTATGTCACTAAGGGCCAGGTCATAGGCTATGAGGGCAGCACCGGGGACTCCACCGGGCCACACCTGCACTTTGAGGTCTGGCAGAACGGCACCAGGGTGAACCCCAGGCCATTCCTGTTCGGATAATTATAGTAAATAATAGTATGATAAGAAAAGAGACCGGCTTATGGCCGGCCTCTTTTTTTCGTGTTCTGGCTTACTTTTGGGGGAGGGGGAGCGTCTAAAGGATGTGGGGCTCAGAGCCTGTACTGCGTGAGCATTTCCTTGTCCTCCTTCGGCACACGATAGGACTCCCGTATCTTCTGGATGGACTTGTTCTGGGTAAACTTCGGGAGCGTCCTCCCCTGGATGAGCGGCAGGGTCTCGGCGGGGAATTTTACATAGCAGACGGACACAGCCCAGGCCGCGGCCATGCGCACATAGTACTGCTCCTGGGTGAGGGCCCCGATACAGCCGAGCCCCTGGCTTATGTACCCGGGCTCCACGAAATGCCCCAGGAACATGACTATTGCAAAGCGGGCATAGAACTCCCGGGGGTCCTCAAAGAGGGGGAGTATAAACCGCCACATGAGGGCCTTGTCCCCGGGGGAGCGGAGCTTTATCTCCCCGCAGAAGGTGTCGCATACGGCCCAGTTGTCTATAAGGGGGAGAAAGCCCTCTATAAGGGGGATTTTCCCGGCTATGGGCAGCTTCATGCCGGCTATGACCATCCCCCGGAGCATTATCTCCTCATAGGAGCCCGGTACGCTCTGGGCCAGGAACCCCTCCGGGTCAGACTTTATAACCTCCCGGGCGATGGCCCTGAGGGCCGGGACCCGCACGCCGTAGGCAGTGGCCGTGCCGGGGATGAGGCTTTCGTTGAAGGCCTTGTACTTGGGGTCGCTGAGCTCTGAGAGCCTAGCGAGTATGTCTTCGTATTGGGCCTTAGTAAAGCTCATGCCATGGCCTCCTCGGGCACAAGGCGGCTTATGAGCTCGAGCATGTTGGGGATGGACTGGGACTTGTCGAAGCCCGCGCAGTTCTCCCGCATGGCCTGAAGGTGCTTTTTCTCCTGAAGGAGGGCTGAAATCTCCTCGGCGAAATTGCCGTCCTTCTCTATCCTCACGCACATATCGTGGGTCTTTAGGAAGTTGGCGTTGTCCTCCTCCTGGCCGGGGATTGCGTCGAAGACAGCCATGGGCAGGTTGCAGGCTAAAGCCTCGGAGACAGTGAGGCCGCCGGGCTTTGTCACCAGAAGGTCAGCCGCGTGCATGTACTTTTCAACCTCGTCGGTGAAGTAGAAGAGCCTGGTGGGGATGGGCGGGTTCTTGCCTATCTCCTTCTCAAAGGCCTCGAAGAGCTTCTGGTTGCGGCCGGTTATGACGATTATCTGCATTTTCACATTCGTCTCGGCCAGGTCACGATAGAGCCTGATGATGTTTGACACCCCAAAGCTCCCGGCCATGAACAGGAGGGTGGGCAGCTCCGGGTCCAGGTCCAGCTGCCGAAGGAGCATACCCTGGTCCTGCCGGTCGAAGAACACCCCGTGGACCGGAATCCCGAAGGGGTATATCTTCTTCTTGGGCACGCCGAACTCCATGAGCTCAGGTATCATGTCGTCGCTGGCCACCACGTAGCTGTCAACCTCATCGGCGATATAGGCCCTATGGGCCCCGTAGTCGGTGATAATGCAGATGAGGGGGGCCGAGACAAGGCCGTCCTCCTTGAGGGCCGCCACCATCTCCGTGGCGAAGGGGTGGGTGGTGATTATCACGTCCGGGCGGGAGCTCTCGATGGTGGGGTAGAGAAGGTTGCTGAAAAGCCCGCTGAGCTTTGGGACAAGGTGGGAGATGACGTTATGCTTATTGGTGCGCTTATAGAGCCTGCCGAAGAGCATTGGGGCCTTCTTTGCCATGAACAGGTAGCTGTCGCAGACGGTCTTGTCCAGAAGCCTGCCCACGGCCTTGAGGCAGTCCACGTTCTCCACCTCCCAGCAGGTGTTTTCACGGATATACTGCTCTATGGCGTTGGCGGCTCTGATATGCCCGCCCCCTGTGGCGGCGGTGAGAAGCATTATTTTCATTTCGGGGCTCCTTACTGTGGTGTATTTGCTGGACCAATTATAACATGGAGGTGAAAATCTTTCCAGAGTTTTTAATAAAGCGTAAGTTATTTGTAAGCAGTTTGGCACCATAATATAGTATTGAACAAAAAGATAACAAAATTGATACCAAATTCGCAGGTTTCCCGGCTTTACATTTTCCCTAAGGCAGTATATAATAATAGGACAGGCAGAAAATTAACCCGCGTTTTGCGGGAGGAAGGATAAGGCGATGGCAAATAGGGACGGAGTGATAAATTGGAGAAGGATGGGCGCCCTTGCGGCGGCGGTGCTGCTGGCCCTCACCCTGGGGGCGTGCAAGGGGAAGGACGCGGAGGAGAGCTCCGAGGCGGAGGTCTCCTCCGTTACAAAGGGCACGGTTTTCCCCGAGGGCACGGAGATAGGCGGCATAGACGTCGGCGGCAAGACCAAGGAGGAGGCCCTTGAGATAGCTAAGGGGGCCATGCAGGAGGCTGTGGACGGCCTTGAGATAACCGTCGCCTTCAAGGACGACACGGTGTCCTTAAAGGACGGGGACTTTACCATAAAGGACGTGCTCGAGCTCTCCCTGCCGGACATGCTTGAGAGCGGCAGGGCAGAGAAGTACGAGCTGCCCTTTGTGGCGGACCTCTCCCCCGAGGGGGAGCGCAAGCTCACGGAGGCGGCGAAGAACTGCTTCCAGGAGGGCAGGGACGCCTCCGTCGAGAGGTTTGACACGGACGCCGGGGCCTTCGTCTTCACCGAGGAGCAGGCGGGGTCCAGGGTGGACCTGGCGGCCACCCTCAGGAACGTAAGGCAGCTCCTGGCCCAGAAGCACGGCGGGGCCATACAGGCGGAGTTCGTTGAGAGCAAGCCAAAGGTAACGAAAAAGTACCTTGAGGAGAACTTCAAGCTGCTCTCCACCTACAGCACCGTCTCCACCAATAACGCCAACGGCAACAGCAATATGGCCCTGGCCCTCTCAAAGGTGAACGGCACAATTTTACAGCCGGGCCAGGAGTTCTCCTATAATACCGCCACCGGCGACAGCACCAACCCCGACGGGGGCTGGCTCCCGGCGGGGGGCTTAGTGGGCGGCATGAGCGTGCAGGTATACGGCGGCGGCATATGCCAGGGGTCCACGACTGTTTATAACGCGGCCCTTATGGCCGGCATGGAGATACTTGAGCGGGACTGCCACGCCATCCCCTCAAGCTACTGCCCCATAGGCCTTGACGCCACAGTGGACTACGGCAGCATAGATTTCAGGTTCAGGAACGCCCTGAAGAACCCGGTGTATATTTCCTCATGGATGGACGGCGTTACCCTCACGGTGAACTTCTACGGCGTCTTCCCCGAGGAGTGGGACAATATAGAGCTGGGCTCCGAGCAGACAGGCTATGAGAACCCCAGGGACACTGTGGACTTTGAGGTGGACGGCTCCCTTGCCAAGGGGCAGTATGTGAGGAAGACCTCCGGGAACCCCGGGTATTATGCCAGCGCCTGGCGTATATACTATAAGAACGGCGAGCAGGTGAAGACAGAGGACCTGCCCAACTCCTACTACGGCTCCACCGGCAAGAAATACAAGGTGGGCCCCGGCACAGACACCTCGAAGGTGGACACCAGCAAGGAGAGCGGCACCACGGACCCCAAGCCCTCACCGTCCCCCTCCCCCTCGCCGAAGCCCCAGCCCACCCAGGGCCCGACCCCTGTGCCGCCCCCGGTGGTGACACCCACCCCAGAGCCCACAGCGGAGCCCACCCCCGAGCCCACGCCGGAGCCCCCGGTGGACGACCCCACCCCCGAGCCCCCTGTAGACGGCGGGGACAGCGGAGAATAAAAAGCAATATCAAAGGCTGCAGGTCTTCCCTGTGGCCTTTTTGCGGTTAATGCAAGAGTAAAATATAAAGCCATAAGAGAGGAGAAGCAGTTTATGCAGGACGGATTTTTCAGAGCGGCGGCGGCGACGCCCGCCGTTAAGGTTGCGGATGTGGAGGTGAACGCCGAAAGGATAGCTGAGCTTATACGCGAGGCGGCCGGAAGGGGCTGCGGGGCGGTCTGCCTGCCCGAGCTGGCGGTGACGGCCTATACCTGCGGGGACCTGTTCCAGAGCCGGGCCCTTATCACGGCAGCGGAAAGGGCCCTTGAAAATATACTCCGGGAGACAGAGGACCTTGACATACTCTGTATCCTGGGCATACCCGCGGCGGCGGAGGGTGCGCTGTACAATACGGCGGCAGTGTTCCAAAGGGGGAGGCTTTTGGGGCTCCCCGCAAAGAGCTTTATACCCAACTACTCGGAGTTCTACGAGGCCAGGTACTTTTCCCCGGCCCCGGAGCCCAGGGAAATCACCTTCTGCGGGCAGAGGGTGTGGCTTGGGAAAAAGCTCCTGTTCCAGTGTGAAAATATCCCTGAGCTCATAGCGGGGGTGGAGATATGCGAGGACCTTTGGGGGCCTGAGCCCCCAAGCGCCGGGCTTGCAAGAAACGGCGCCACGGTCATATTCAACGCCTCCTGCAGCGACGAGGTGGCGGGCAAGGCCCAGTACCGGCGGGACCTGGCGCGCATGTGGTCCGGGCATATTATGGGGGCCTATGTGTACTCGGACGCGGGACCGGGCGAGTCCACCGGGGATATGGTCTTCGCGGGGCACGACATCATTGCCGAGAACGGCGCGGTGCTCGCCGAGAGCGGGCTGTTCTCCACAGGGCTGACTATAGCCGAGATTGACCTTGAGAAGCTCCTGCAGGAGCGGCGCAGAAACAATACCTGGATGAGCGAGAGGGACGAGGGGTATGTCCGCATACCCTTTGAGTATAAGCGGGAGACCCTTGAGCGCTTTAAGCCGGAGCGCGCCTTCTCAAGGCAGCCCTTTGTGCCAAGCGACCCGGCGACGCGGAGCGAGAGGTGCCAGCTGATACTCACCATGCAGGCCCAGGGGCTGGCGACGAGGCTTCGGCATACGGGCTGCAAAAACGCCCTTATCGCCTTCTCCGGGGGCCTGGACTCCACATTAGCGGCGCTTGTGACCGTGCGGGCCTTTGACATCCTGGGCCTGTCGAGGAAGGGCATACTCACCATATCAATGCCCTGCTTCGGAACCACAGAGCGTACTAAGAGAAACGCCGAGACCATGGCCCGGGAGCTGGGGGTGGACTTTAAGGAGATACCCATCGGGAAGACGGTCATGAGCCATTTTGAGGACATCGGCCAGGACCCGGAGACCTATGACGCGGCCTTCGAGAACGCCCAGGCCAGGGAGCGCACCCAGGTCTTGATGGACATGGCGAACCAGAGGAACGGCCTGATGATAGGCACCGGGGACCTCTCGGAGCTGGCCCTAGGGTGGAGCACCTATAACGGGGACCATATGTCCATGTACGGCGTGAACGCCGACGTGCCCAAGACCCTTGTGCGGCATTTGGTGCGGTTCGAGGCCGAGAGGCTGGGGGGTAAGCTCTCGGAGGCGCTCTTCGACGTGCTGGACACCCCGGTGAGCCCGGAGCTCCTGCCCCCTAAGGACGGGGAGATATCCCAGAAGACCGAGGAGCTGGTGGGCCCCTATGAGCTCCACGATTTCTTCCTCTACCATATGCTGCGCCACGGCTTCGGGCCGGGGAAGATATACCGCATGGCCTGCCGGAGCTTTGGGGGGGACTATGAGCCGGAGGTTATAAAGGGCTGGCTGAGGGTGTTCTGCCGGAGGTTCTTCGCCCAGCAGTTCAAGCGCTCCTGCCTGCCCGACGGCCCAAAGGTGGGCACGGTGAGCCTGTCCCCAAGGGGGGACTGGCGTATGCCCAGCGACGCCTGCTCCGCTGTATGGCTTAAAGAGATAGACGAGCTCTGATGATTATTGAGGTGAAATATGATGAAAAATATATTGGTAACTGTGCCGGTATCACAGAAGCAGCGTGAGTCCCTGGAGCGGGAGGGCGCGGACGTGCGCTACAGGCTGGGGGAGGCCCTGCCCTCAGGGCGGGGAGGCGCCCTGCCGTTCCCGGACCTGCTCCCGGCGGAGCTGGTGACGGAGGAGGACATCGCCTGGGCCGACGCCATACTGGGCAACGTCCAGCCGGAGCTTTTGATGCGCGCAAAGAATTTGCAGTGGCTGCAGACCAGCAGCGCCGGGGTGGAGCCCTATATTAAGCCGGGGGTACTGCCAGAGGGCGCGGCGCTCACAAACGCCACCGGGGCCTACGGCCTGGCTATCTCCGAGCATATGCTCGGCACGCTCCTGATGATTTACAAGAAGCTGGAGCTCTACAGGGACGCCCAGCTCCGGGAGGACTGGGGCAGCAAGGGAGAGGTGCGCACTCTGCTGGGGTCCACGGTGCTCATAATGGGCATGGGGGACATCGGCGGGAGCTTCGGGCGGCTCTGCAAGGCCATGGGGGCCTATGTTATCGGTCTGCGCCGGAAGGACGGCAGTAAGCCGGACTATGCGGACGAGGTGCACCTTACCCACGAGCTGGACGAGCTTCTGCCCAGGGCCGACGTTGTGGCCGTGACCCTTCCGGGCACCCCCGAGACAAGGGGAATGCTCGGCAGGGAGCGGATAGGGAGAATGAAGCCCGGGGCAGTGGTGCTCAATGTGGGCCGGGGGTATATCATCGACACGGACGCGTTGTGCGACGCTTTGGAGAGCGGGCATTTGGGCGGGGCCGGTTTAGACGTGACCGAGCCGGAGCCGCTGCCTAAGGGCCACAGGCTATGGGGCCTGCCCACGGCGGTGATAACGCCACATGTGTCCGGGGGGTATCACCTGAAGGAGACCCATGAGAGGATAGTGGAAATATTTGCGGAGAACCTCGGGCGTTTCCTCAGGGGAGAGGCGCTGAAAAATACAGTGGACTTTGCGACCGGCTACAGGAAGCTTTAAGGGGATAACAGGATATCATGGAACACTATCTGGATAATTCCGCTACCACCCGGGTGCTCCCCGAGGCGGCTGAGGAGGCTCTGCGCCTGATGACCGGGTGCTACGGCAACCCATCCTCCCTGCATACCCTGGGCTTTCAGGCCAAAAAGGAGCTGGACCGGGCCCGGGAGGCAATAGCCAGGCGGCTGGGCGCCGGGCCGGAGGAGATAATTTTTACCGGCGGGGGCACTGAGGCCAATAACCTGGCGGTGCTGGGGGCGGCCCGGGCCAGAAAGCGCATGGGACGGCATATCGTCACAACTCAGATTGAACACGACTCGGTGCTGAACGCCTGTAAGGAGCTTGAAGGCGAGGGGTTTAAGGTGACGTATCTTGCCCCAGACCCGAATGGAAATATAGACATAGGTGAGCTTGAGAGCGCCATAGGGCCCGAGACGGTACTTGTCAGCATAATGCTCTGCAACAACGAGACCGGGGCCATACTGCCCGTACAGGCGGCGGCCCGGGCAATAAAGCGGAAGAAGGCCCCGGCGCTCCTGCATACGGACTGTGTACAGGCCTTCTGCAAGCTGGACTTTACTGTAAAGAGCCTGGGCGCGGACCTTTGCACCGTCAGCGGGCACAAGGTCCACGGCCCGAAGGGTGTGGGCGCGCTGTATGTGAAGAAGGGTGCCCGGGTGCTGCCCATAGTCTACGGCGGCGGCCAGGAGCGAGGGCTCCGCTCCGGGACGGAGAGCCTGCCCCTTATCTGCGCCTTTGCAAAGGCGGTGGAGCTGGCCCCGAAGGCCTCTGAGACACTGGAAAAGGCAGATAGTCTGAGGGAGCTCCTTTTAAGAGAGCTGGCCGGGCTCAGCGGGGTCGAGGTAAACTTGCCTATGGATGGCTTGCCATATATCGTGAACCTCTCGGCTGTGGGCGTGCGGGCTGAGACCATGCTGCACTTTCTGGCCCAGCGGGGGGTATACGTATCGTCCGGCTCGGCCTGCGGGCGGGCTAGCCCCAGCCATGTCCTGGAGGCCATGGGCCTTCCCCGGGAGCGGGTGGGCTCGGCCATACGTGTGAGCTTTTCACGGTTCAGCACCGGGGAGGACGTATACGCGCTTATTGAGGGCCTGAGGGCCGGGCTTGAGAGCCTTGAGAGGGAGAGGCATAATGGGGAAGTATAAGGCGGTTTTCTTCGACAGGGACGGCACCCTGGTGCGGGGGGACCCGGAGTGGACGGCCTTCCGCAATAACTGCATAAAGGAGTGGAGCGGCAAGAACCTCAACAACTCCTACGACTACTTTATGGAGGTATTCAACCGGGTGATGAGGGGGAATTTCCCCTTCGCCCCCTACCATACGGTGGAGGAGGAGCTGGAATTTTTCAGGCAGTGGTATCTCTATGTCTTCGACGACCTGGGCATAACGGAGAAGCGCTCTGAGCGGGCGGACATGCTGGTGGAAAAGCTCTGGTACTTAAAAAAGCACCCCTACCCCGAGACCGTGGAGGTGCTGGAATATTTTCAGTTCAAGGGCTATAAGCTGGGGGTGATAAGCGACTCAGCTCCCTCTTTGGAGATGACCCTGCTGGACTGCGGGCTGCATAAATACTTCACAAGCTTCACCGCAAGCTCATTAGTGGGCGCGGGCAAGCCCGACCCCATCATCTTCAACGCGGCTTTAGAGGCCCAGGGGGTCACAGCGGAGGAGTCCCTTTATGTGGACGACTACAGGCCCGAGGCCGAGGGGGCAAGGAAGCTGGGCTTCACCTCCTTCCTGCTGGACCGGCAGGGCATAGAGCCCGAGGACCAGTGGACCATCGGGAACCTTCGGGAGCTGGTGAATTTTGTGGAACGGAACAGGAGGTAGGCAATGGGAGAGGTAATACTTCTGAAGCTGGGTGAGATAGCCCTCAAGGGGCTGAACCGCCGGAGCTTCGAGGAGATAATGATGAAGAATATTCGCCGGAGGCTTCAAAGCGCCGGTGAGTTTTCGGTGACGTCAAAGCAGTCCACCATCTATGTGGAGCCCCTTGACGATAATGCCGACATGGACTTGGCCGAGGAGCGCTGTGCGAAGGTCTTCGGCGCGGTGGGCTATACAAGGGCCGGGAGCACTGAGAAGGAGCTCTCCAAAATACAGGAGAAGGCCGGGGAGTACCTTCGGGACGAGCTGGAGCTGGCGGGCACCTTTAAGGTGGAGTGCAAGCGCAGCGACAAGAAGTTCCCCCTAAAGTCCCCGGAGATAGCCGCGGAGGTGGGGGCGTATCTTTTGGAAAAATATCCTCACCTTAAAGTTGACGTGCATGAGCCGGATATCACCGTCTGGGTGGAGGTCCGGGAGGAGCACGCCTTTGTCCACTCGGACGCGAAGCCCGGGGCCGGGGGGATACCTGTAGGCTGCGGGGGAAAGGCGGCGGTGCTCATAAGCGGGGGACTTGACAGCCCGGTGGCCGCGTGGACCATGGCCAAGCGCGGGGTGGAGCTCACGGCCATACACTTCTCGAGCCCCCCGTACACCAGTGAGCTGGCCCACGATAAAGTTGTGCGCCTGCTGAGAAAGGTCAGCGAGTACGCCGGGCGCATAAAGCTTATAACCGTGGAGCTGACCCATTTACAGGAGGAGATACGGGAACGCTGCCCCGAGGAGCTGGGCACGGTGATACTGCGCCGGTACATGCTCCGGGCCGCCCAGCGGATAGCCGAAGAAGAGGGCTGCCTTGCCATTATCACCGGGGAGAGCCTGGGGCAGGTGGCCAGCCAGACCATCCAGGCCATCGCCTGCACGGACGCGGTGGTGAACATGCCGGTGTTCAGGCCACTTATCGGCAGCGACAAGTCGGAGATAGTGAAGATAGCGAGAAGGATAGACACCTTCGATATCTCCATTGAGCCCTATGAGGACTGCTGTACCATCTTCACCCCCAAGCACCCACGCACAAAGCCGAACCTACAGATGGTGGAGCGGGGAGAGGGGGCCATTGAGGGCGAAAAGCTCCTTGGGGAGGCCCTGGGGGATGTGAAGACAATGCACATTAACGCGTATGAGAATATATAGAGGTGACTATGAAAAATATCACAACCAAACAGTTCAGCATTTTAAGCGACCATATGGCCGTATATGACTTCATGCTGGAAAACTACCGCCGGGACTGGGGCGGCGGCGTGCCCGCGCCCTTCTGGGAGTACGCCCTTGTGTCCAGCTGGATGGACAAGTCCCATCTGCACCGCTGCCGTATCTGGAAGGACAGTGAGCGGATAGTGGGCTTCTGTTTCCACGAGAACCCGGTGAGCGACGTGTATTTCAGCCTTCGGGAGGGCTATGAGGAGCTGGCGCCGGAGATGGTGGAGTACGCCGAAAAGCATATGGCCCCCGATGGCGGGCTGAAGCTCGTCATCTTCGGCGGGCAGACGGCGCTCCTAAAAGCCGCTGAAACAGCGGGCTTTGCCCGGTGCGGGGGCTATGACGATATGATATACGACTTCAATAAACCCCTGAACTATCCCCTGCCCGAGGGCTTCAAATTCACGGAGATAGGAGGCGTGGACCCGGCGAAGGCCTCGGAGTGCTGCTGGAAGGGTTTCGACCATGAGGCCGAGGAGGGTCCCTGGGACGGGGAGTATGAGTACGCCTACGAGCTGATAAACGCCCCGCACTCGACCCCTGAATACGCCATAGCCGTGATGAACGAGAAGGGCGAGTACGTGTGCTACGCCGGGATGTGGTGGGTGCCGGAGAATGGGCTTGCTTATATGGAGCCTCTGTGCACCGTGCCGGAGTACAGGCATAGGGGGCTTGCGGCGGCGGCCCTGTCGGAGCTCTATAGGCGCATGAAGCCCCTGGGGGCCACACATATGACCGGCGGGGGGAATGAGTTTTACGCGAAGATTGGGTACAGCGAGAAGGTTTCCTGGACGTTTTGGGGGAAGTGAGAGTTTTTATGACAAGAGGGGTTTTTCTGGACTTTTACGGCACAGTGGTGCACGAGGACGGCGATATCATCCGGGAGATAACCCGAATTATTATTGACACCGGCAGTACCGGGAGCGCGGAGGATATCGGGCGGTTCTGGTGGGAGCAGTTCCAGGGGATGTGCGCGGCGGCCCATGGGGAGAGCTTCGAGACCCAGCGGGAGCTTGAGGTAAGGTCGCTGAGGAATACCATTGAGTGCTTCGGCTCAAGTGCTGACTTTGGGGAGCTTAGCGGCAGGATGTTCGCCTATTGGAGGAGCCCGGACATTTTCGAGGACTCGAAAGCTTTCTTTGAGCGCTGCCCTGTGCCAATATATATTCTGTCAAATATAGATACTCATGACATTAAAGCCGCGCTGGAATATCACCAGCTCGCGCCCGCCGGAGTGTTCACCTCTGAGGACGCGCGGGCCTATAAGCCGAGAGGGGAGCTGTTCCGGCTGGCGCTGGAGAGCACCGGGCTGACACCCGGTGAGGTTATCCATGCCGGGGACTCAATTTCCAGCGACGTGCGGGGCGCGGGTCAGGCGGGCATACCTGCGGTATGGCTCAACCGGGCCGGGAGAGCTGTGCCGGAGGGAGTTGAGAGCGCGGGGAGTCTGCTCCAGGTGCTGGGCTTTATAAAATGATATTATGGAGGCTGATAACATGAACGCAGAAATAATTTCCGTGGGCACCGAGCTCTTACTCGGCGCGGTAGTCAACACCGACACGGCCATAGTCGCCCGGGCCCTCTCCGAGCTGGGCATTGACCTTATGCACACCTGCGTGGTAGGGGACAACCCCCGGCGGCTGAGAGAGGCTGTGGAGGGGGCCATAGCCCGGAGCGACCTGCTCATCATGACCGGCGGGCTCGGGCCCACCACCGACGACCTGACTAAGGAGACCACTGCCGCCGCGGCGGGGAAGAAGCTGGTGCTCCATGAGGAGAGCCTTCGGCGCATACAGAACTACTTCAACGAGAAGCATGTGAGCGAGAACCAGGCAAAGCAGGCATGGCTGCCGGAGGGGTGCCATGTGCTCCAAAACGACAACGGCACGGCTCCCGGATGTGCTTTTGAGGCTGAGAACGGCTGCACGGTGATAATGCTCCCCGGCCCGCCTTCGGAGCTTGCGCCAATGCTCAATAACTACGCCGTGCCCTATCTCAAAAAGAGCCAGGAGTACACCATCGTGTCCCATAACGTGCATATATATGGAAGGGGTGAGGCTCCGGTGGCCCAGATGATGGACGATTTGATGGACTCGGAGAACCCCACCCTGGCCCCATACGCCAACGAGGGGGAGTGCTATCTGCGGGTCACGGCCAAGGCCCATTCCCATGAGGAGGCCGACGAAATGTGCGGGCCCCTTATCGGGGAGATAAGAAAGCGGCTGGGGAATTTTGTGTACAGCGTGGATATAGACAGCCTTGAGGAGCTGGTGGTAAAGGAGCTTTCGGCCCAGGGCAAGACCCTTGCCACTGCCGAATCCTGCACCGGCGGGCTACTCAGTAAGCGCATAACCGACGTTTCCGGTTCCTCCGGGGTGTTTCATATGGGCGTGGTGACCTATGCCAACGAGGCTAAAGAAGCGCTTCTGGGCGTGCCCCACGAGACCCTTGAGGCGCACGGCGCTGTCAGCGAGGAGACGGCCCGGGCCATGGCCGAGGGCATTGTGCGCCGCAGCGGCAGCGATTTGGGCGTTGGCATTACCGGGATAGCCGGGCCCGAGGGGGGAACTCCCGAGAAGCCGGTGGGGCTCATCTATATCGCCCTGAGCGACGGCGAGAGCACCTGGGTTACAAAGCGCTCACCCATCGGGCGCACTAAGAGCCGGGACTGGCACAGGCACTGCGCGGCCTCCCAGGCCCTGGACATGGTGCGCCGGTACTTGGCTGGTATGCCGGTGATAGAGAAGTGACGCAAAATGTAGTGGGCCGGTTCGCGCCGACACCCAGCGGCAGTATGCACCTGGGGAACCTGTTCAGCTGTCTGCTGGCGTGGCTCTCCGCAAGGTCGAGGGGCGGCAGGGTGATTTTGCGCATGGAGAATCTCGATACCCAGCGCACCAGCGTTGAGTACGCGGAGCAGCTTATGCGGGACTTAGACTTCCTGGGCCTCTCATGGGACGAGGGGCCATACTGGCAGTCGGAGCGGGGCGGGTACTATCAGGAGTGCCTGGATAAGCTCGCGGCACAAGGGCTTGTGTACCCATGCTTTTGCAGCCGGGCTGAGCTTCACGCCGCGGACGCACCTCACGCCTCGGACGGCGACTATATCTACCAGGGGAGGTGCCGGGGGCTGAGCGAGGCTGAGATTGCGGAGAAAAGCCGTGAGCGTGCCCCGGCCATGCGGCTGAGAGTGAGCGGGACGGTGGGCTTTCGGGACCTGCACTACGGCTGGCAGGAGCAGGACCTCCCTAGGGACTGCGGGGATTTTCTCCTGCGGCGCTCGGATGGCGTGTTCGCCTACCAGCTGGCGGTGGTGGCCGACGACGGGGCCATGGGGGTCACCCAGGTGGTCCGGGGGCGGGACCTATTGAGCTCGACCCCCCGGCAGCTCTACCTCTACCGGCTCCTAGGGCTCCCCGAGCCGGAGTTCGCCCATATCCCCATGCTCCTGGCCGACGACGGCAGGCGGCTCTCAAAGCGGGACGCGGACATGGGGCTGGAATCCCTTAAAGAGAGGTTCAGCGCCGAGGAGATAGTGGGGCGGCTGGCTTGGCTTGCGGGGCTGACGGACAGGCCGGAGGCGGCGAGCCCCCGGGAGCTGGCGGCGGGCTTTAGCTGGGACAGGGTTCGCAAGGAGGATGTTAAACTCGACCGGTCCAGCTGGTCTTAAGCTGGCAGGGTGTGGGGCAGCGCCCCACGGTCTTGCCGCAGGCCAAAACATGCTCAAAAGAAAAAGCAGGGCAAAAGCCCTGCTTTTTGCGCGTATATCAGAAAGTCTCGTAATTATGCGCTTCCTTGAGCACCATATCCTTGACCTTCATAAGCCTAATCTGCGTGGAGCGCTCGTTCTCATCCAGCTTCATGGAAATATACTTGATATTAGCCTGCAGCTCAGGAATCATCACATGCTCCAAAGCGTTCACCCTGCGGCGGGTCTTCTCAATCTCCACAGCCATCAGCTGGCAGGACTTCTCAATCTCCGCAAGCTTCAGCATATCGGGAAAAATATCCGCCAGGGACTTCACCGCGCCGTCCAAATCGCTGGAGGTAAAGGCGAAGCCGTAGGAGAAGATATCGTTCTGGTCGGGGGTGCGGGTCTTGAAGTCAAAGGTGGGAATCTCCACGCTCATGACGTTCTCCATGCCCGCCTCCACAGAGACCCTCTGCTTCGGGGCCAGCATGGCGGTGTTCAGCACCTGGTCCTGCATACCCGCCCGGGCCAGGAGGAAGTTCTTGTTGGCAGCCTTTATGCCGGCCTCCACCTGCTCCCGAAGGGCCTTATTCTCCCGGACCTTCTCCAAAAACTGGCGCATAAGCTCGTCGCGCTTATCCTTAAGGAGCTTATGCCCCCTGGTGGCGGTGACAAGCTTTTTCTTTAAGCGGGTGAGCTCCATGCGGGTAGGGGTTATCTGTTTACTCGCCAAGGCCCATCACACCTTTCCGTAATACTGGTCCAGGAACTTGTCGTTGATACGCTTGAGCTCTGAGCGGGGGAGAATGGACAGCAGCTTCCAGCCGATGTCCAGGGTCTCCTCGATATCCCTGTTGGCAGTGTAGCCCTGAGAGACGTACTCGCTCTCAAAGGCGTCGGCGAACTTGGCATAGAGCTTGTCAATTTCCGTCAAAGCCGCCTCGCCAAGCACCACCATCAGCTCCTTGGCCTCCTTGCCTCTGGCATAGGCCGCGAAGAGCTGGTTCATTGTAGCCGCGTGGTCGGCGCGGGTGCGGCCCTCGCCGATACCCTTATCCTTCAGACGGCTCAGAGAGGGCAGCACGTCGATGGGCGGGGTCACGTTCTTGCGGTACAGCTCGTTAGAGAGGATTATCTGGCCCTCGGTGATGTAGCCGGTAAGGTCCGGGATGGGGTGGGTCTTGTCGCCCTCGGGCATGGTGAGGATGGGTATCATGGTGATGGAGCCGGTCTTGCCCTTCTGACGCCCCGCGCGCTCGTAGAGGGTGGCAAGGTCCGTGTACATGTAGCCGGGATAGCCGCGCCGTCCAGGGACCTCCTTGCGGGCTGCGGAAACCTCGCGGAGGGCGTCGGCATAGTTTGTGATGTCGGTGAGTATTACCAGCACGTGCATGTTCTTCTGGAAGGCCAGATACTCCGCGGCGGTTAAGGCCATCTTGGGGGTGGCGATACGCTCAACAGCGGGGTCGTTAGCCAGGTTCACGAACATAACCGTGCGGTCGATAGCCCCGGTCTCCCTAAAGCTCTGCACGAAGAAGTTGGACTCCTCGAAGGTAATGCCCATTGCCGCGAAGACCACCACGAAGGGGTCGTTGGTGCCGCGCACCTTGGCCTGACGGGCAATCTGGGCCGCAAGCTGAGCGTGGGGCAGGCCGGAGGCTGAGAAGATGGGCAGCTTCTGGCCGCGGACCAGGGTGTTCAGGCCGTCGATAGCGGAAACGCCGGTCTGAATGAACTCCTGGGGATAGTTCCGGGCGGCGGGGTTCATGGGCAGGCCGTTGATGTCAACGCGCATGTCCGGCAGTATCTCCGGGCCGTCGTCAATGGGGCGGCCCAGGCCGTCGAAAACTCGGCCCAGCATGTCCTCGCTGACCCCCAGCTCCATGCTGTGGCCCAAAAAACGCACCTTGGAATTTGACAGGTTGATACCTGTGGAGTTTTCAAACAGCTGCACAAGGGCGTTGCCCTCGTTTATTTCCAGAACGCGGCAGCGGCGGCGGTCGCCGTTGGCAAGCTCAATCTCAGCGAGCTCGTCATAGGCTACGTTCTCAACGTCGCGCACCAGCATAAGAGGGCCTGCCACTTCCTGGATAGTCCTATATTCCTTTGGCATTAGAAGTCCTCCTTTGCATTCTTGGCTTCATTAACTTCCTTGTCGAGCTGTGCCATCACCTGGTCGAAGACAGAGGCAGCATTCTCGGGAAGGGTGTACTTATAGCGGCCTATCTGCTCCCTTACAGGCAGGTCGATGAGCTTCTGGATGTCCGCCCCGGCGGAGAGGGCCTCCTGGGCCTTGTCGTAGTAGGCGGCGATAAGCTGCATCATCTTGTGCTGCTTGTCAAGGGAGGTGTAGGTGTCAACCTCGTCGAAGGAGTTCTGATGGAGGAAGTCCTCGCGGATGGAACGCGCGGCCTCAAGCTTCAGGCGCTCGGGGGCGCTCAAAGCGTCCATGCCAACCAGCTGCACTATCTCCTGCAGTTCAGACTCATCCTGCAAAAGGCCCATAAGCTTTGTGCGCATGTCTATCCAGTCCGGGGCAACCTTGCTGTTGAACCACTCGGCGATGTTGTCCAGGTACAGGGAATAGCTCGTGAGCCAGTTGATGGCCGGGAAGTGGCGCTGCTGGGCGAGAGCCGAATCCAGGCCCCAGAACACCTTTACTATGCGCAGGGTAGCCTGAACCACCGGGTCGGAGTTGTCGCCGCCGGAGGGGGAGACAGCGCCGATAACGGACAGGGAGCCCTCGCGGTCATCGCTGCCCAGGGTCTTGACATAGCCGGCGCGCTCGTAGAACTGGGCAAGGCGGCTGCCAAGGTACGTGGGGTAGCCCTCCTCGCCGGGCATTTCCTCAAGACGGCCGGACATCTCGCGCAGAGCCTCGGCCCAGCGGGAGGTGGAGTCGGCCATCAGGGCCACGGAGTAGCCCATGTCCCTAAAGTACTCGGCAATGGTAATGCCGGTGTACACCGAGGCCTCGCGGGCCGCAACGGGCATGTCGGAGGTGTTGGCGATAAGCACCGTGCGCTCCATAAGGGACTTGCCGGTCTTGGGGTCCACGAGCTCGGGGAACTCGTTCAGAACGTCGGTCATCTCGTTGCCCCGCTCGCCGCAGCCGATGTAGACCACTATATCAGCCTCGGCCCACTTTGCCAGCTGGTGCTGTATAACTGTCTTGCCCGAGCCGAAGGGGCCGGGAACAGCCGCCACGCCGCCCTTCGCGATGGGAAACATGGTGTCAACCACCCGCTGGCCGGTGACCAGGGGCATATTGGGGGAGAGCTTCTGCTTATAGGGCCGGCCCTGACGGACAGGCCACTTCTGCATAAGGCCCACCTTCTTGGGGCCGCTCTTTGTCTCAACCGTGGCCACCATGTCGGTGACCTTGTACTTCCCGGCCTTTATCTCGGTTATCATGCCCTCAATGCCCATGGGCACCATTATCTTGTGGGACACGACCTCCGTCTCCTGGACAGTGCCGATGATGTCCCCGGGCACGACCTGGTCGCCGGTCTGCTTTACGGGCACAAAGTCCCACTCAAGGTCCCTTTTAAGGGAGGGCACCTCGACGCCCCTTTGCAGGTTGTTGCCGGAAATCTTCATGATGTCGTCCAGCGGGCGCTGGATGCCGTCATAAATGCTGGTGATAAGGCCGGGCCCCAGCTCCACGCTCATGGGCACGCCCGTGGACTCCACAGGCTCGCCGGGGGCCAGGCCGGAGGTCTCCTCGTACACCTGTATGGAGGCCTCGTCGCCGTGTATCTCTATTATCTCGCCTATAAGCCTGCGCTCGCTGACGCGCACCACGTCGAACATGTTGGCGTCGCGCATACCCTTGGCGATAACGAGAGGTCCGGCTATTTTTTTGATGGTACCATTGCTCATGTTTACCAATCACCTTTTTTCTCGTATTATTTTTTCCTGTACTAGCTTAGTTGCCGTTGAAAATAATGTCTGAGCCCACGGCCTGCTCCACGGAGCGCTTCACCATGTTAAGCCCCATGCCTGTGTTGCCGTGCACCCCGGGGATGGGGATGACGGCGGGCATAAGGCTCTCCCGGCAGCGCTCTATCTCCCCGGGTATCTCCTCGGCCAGGGCCTCGGTGACGTATACCACGGCGTAGTCCTGCTCGGAGAGCCTTCTGAGGGTATGGGCGCCCTCGTCGCCGTTTGAGACTGGGAAGACCTCCAGCCCCAGGGCCGCGAAGCCGTATATGCTGTCGCGGTCGCCCAAAACTGCAATCTTATACATACATATCCCTCAGTCTTTCCCGAATCATACCGTCGTCCAGCTCGTTGAGCTTTCCGGAGAGTATAATCCGCACGGTGCTAATCTCGTTCCTTCTTGCCAGCACATAGGCGAAAAGGGGCCCCACGGTGAAGGGGTTCATCTTCTGCTCCTTGATAAGGTCCATAACCTTGTCGTCGCAGTACTTTTCAAAGGCCGAATAGGACTCCCTGAGCTTCTCCGCGGCCTCGCCGTAGGGCGTTATGGCAAGATACGCGAACAGGTCCTCAAGGCCCCTGCAGGCCGCCGCTGCCAGCGAGGCCGCGTCCAGAGTCCCGCAGGGGGCCAGGGCGGCCTCAAGGAAGGCCCGGCTCTTGCCGGTTTTGCAGGCGCGCACGGCTGTCTTTATGTCGGAGACGGCCGCCGTAAGCTCGGCGTAGTCCCTGAGGATATCCACGCCGCTCTCCCTGCCGCACTGCAAAAGGCCGCAAAGGCAGGCCTTGTCAAGTATCACGTCGCAAAGCTGGCCGTCCTCGGTCTGAAGCAGGGTGTGGTAGGCCTCGTCCGCCGCTGCCGCCATGGGCTCGGGCAGCTCCGAAAAGTCGCCCTCCCTCACACAGCGGAGCAGGAGCTCCGGGTCCACGGCGCCTCCGGGGAGGAACACGTCATGGGGCTCAACGCCTGTGACCACAGATTTTATGGCGGCCTTCAGGTTATTATAGTCGGTGGGGTAAAGGAGCACCTTAAAGGGGGTCAAATCGTCCGTCAGCTCGTGGATAAAGGCCCAGGTCTTCTCCTCCTCGGCGGCCAAAACAGCCTCGGCGGAGGGGTCCCCGCCGCCCCAGCCCTTGTCCGACAGGGTCCTAAGGCACTCGTCGTAGGTCCTGCAGGCCATAAGCTGGTCCACGTCCTGGCGGGTGAGAAGGGATAGCTCCCTTGAGCGCACCCTTGCCACCGCGTAGATATATTCTTCAGTCATAGAGGCAGTTTCCTTTCTTAGGGCGTACTCATGCCTGGGCAGCAGCTTTGCTGCTGCTGAACAGCAGCCTGCCTGCCGTGTCCCTCAGCTCCTCGTAGGCGTCCTCGAAGATGGCGCGGAAGGTGCAGTTGATGTCCACGCCGCCGTATACCAGCAGGAAGCCGCTCTCCACATCGTGGGCCTTGGGGGAGATGGTGACCTGCGCCCCGGGCACGGCCTTTCTCATGCGGGCCAAAAAGTCGTCCGGCAGGCGGTCAAGGTCTTTCTGGTTCAGGCGCAGCTCGCCCTGGCCCTCCCTTGCAAAGCGGGTGTAAAGGGCCAGAAGGGTGTCGAAGTACTCGCCGTCCGGGGCCTCCTCGAAGGACCTCCTGGCGGCGTCCACGGTCTCGCCGATAAGCTGCTGCTTGAACACCAGCATTTGGTTTCTCTGCTCCAGCTCCGCCGCGGACTTTGCCCGGTCCCTGATGTCCTGGGCCCGGCGCTCGCCGTCCCTGAGGACCGCACGAACCTGTTCGGCGCCCTTGTTCTTGGCCTCCTCAGCTATCTCGGCGGCTTTCTTTTTTGCTTCACCGAGTATCTCCCCGGCCTCTTTCTGGCCGTCACCGGCTATTTGGCTGATTATAGATTCCAGTCCGGTCATGGCTCTGCCTCCTCTCTTTTATGTATCGGCGCGCCTTCATTACAGGCCGGCAATGCTGGTGATGGAGAGGATGGAGATAAGCAGGGCCAGAACCGCGTAGGTCTCGACCATGGCGGGGAAAATCATGGACTTGCCGAACTGGTCGGGCTTCTTTGCCACGAGGCTGATAGAGGAGACGGAGGCCTTTGCCTGCCACTTTGCGGAGACCATGCCCACGATAGCCATGGGCAGGCACGCTGCCAGGTACAGAAGGCCCTTTGCAAGGGTGGTGGGGGCCTCGCCGCCCAGAATGCCTATCTGGGTGAGGGTTACGAAGCCGATAAGCAGGCCGTAAATGCCCTGGGTGCCGGGGAGCAGCTGAAGGATAAGCACCTTGCCGAACTTGGAGGGGTCCTCGGTAACAACGCCCGCGGCCGCCTGGCCGGTCATGCCAACGCCGATGGCGGAGCCGATGCCGCCCATGAGAGCCGCCAGGACAGCGCCCAGCAGCGCGAACACAACGCCTAAAGCATTCCAATCAAAGTTTTCCATTTGTTCATTCCTCCGTAATCTTGAAGTGTTTGGTATTTGCGGCGAAGGGCTCGAATTTGCGCCCGCCGCCCTCATAGAACTTGCCGAAGAACTCCACATACTGCAAGCGGTTGGTATGTACGTATGCCCCCAGCAGGTTGATGAGCAGGTTTAATACGTGCCCGATAACGAACACCAGTATAAAGAGTACCGCGCCTATAACGCCGCCGCCCGCCATGGTGCCAAGCATATTGAACACCTGGGCGATAACGCCCGTGGCAAGGCCTAAGGCCAGAAGGCGGGAATAGGACAGGATGTCGGAGAGCCAGCTGGACACGCCGTAGAGCCCGTAAAGGCCCTTTAAGAGGCGCTTGAAGCCCCTGCTCTCCCGGCCGCTGGTGGCTATAATGCCAACGGCGCCTATGGCGGCGAACACCAGGGCAACGGTTATCACCGCGGAGGGGATGGGCAGGTCAAGGCTCATCATGTCCTTGAACATGTCGCTGCCCACAAGGGCGATGATAAGCCCGCCCACCAGCATGTACCAGAAGCCGCTGTCATACAGCGCGTCCAGGTATTTCCCCCGGCGGCAGAGCTGGTATATCTGCATGGCAAGGCCCGCGAACAGGTGGATTATGCCCAAAAGGAAGCTGAAGAGCATCAGCCTCATGGGGTCGTCCAGGGGCGCGAACCATAGGGGCGGCACGTTTACCTCACTGCCGAAGAACGTCCTTGTGATGACCGGTATGGCGTCGCCGAAGTAGCTGCCGAACATCACGCCCCAGAACATGGTGGATATGCCGCAGAAGAAGAACATGCGCATGGTCTTGCGCAGCCCCTCCTCTATGTTTTTGAACTTTAAAAGCACAATGCCGCAGGCAAGGGAGATAAGGAACCCGTACGCCGCGTCTGAGAGCATCATGCCAAAGAGCACATAGTAGAACACGCACATGACCTTCGAGGGGTCCACCTCCCACTTGCCGGGGAGGCTGTAGCCCTCAAGCACGCCCTCCACAGGGGCCCCGAAGAAGCCGTTTTTAAGCTTGACGGGGAGCTCCTCCTCCTCAGAGGGGGTCTCAAGCTCCACCAGCGCGTCGTACTTCTGCTCAAGGGCTGCTTTCACGCCCTCGGCCTCTGACGCGTCGATATAGCCGGTGAGATAGAACACGTGCCGGCTCTGCCAAAGCTCGCCCAAGACCTCGTACTTGTCGGCGCGCATGGTGTAGTAGTCGGCGGTGAAGAGCAGCTCCTCGCGCTTTTCGGCGTAGGACATTATCTCCCTCTTTGCCGACTCTATCTCATCCTCAGCCTTCTTAATGCGCTCCGAGAGCTCCCTCACCCTCTCGGGGGGAGCCGTCTTGCTGGGCGCGGCGGGGTAGGTGAAGCCCATGCCCCTGAGGGCCGCCTCCAGCTTAATGCCGTGCTTTCCAAGGCACACCACGAACACGCAGGTCTGCTGGGGCTGGGTGCTCACGACCTCCACCTCCACGCCCTCGACCTCCGGGGCGCTCCCGGCTATGCGTGTCTTTATCTCCCCCTCGGTGAGCTCCTCGGGGAAGCTGCCGATGAAGACGCTTGTGGAGCCTGTGCCTATCGTGCGCATGGACACGTCCAGGCCCATCCAGGGCTTCAGGGCGTCAATCTGAGCCTCGAGCCTTGCAATCTCCGCCTGCTGGTCCGTAATGCGCTTGCCAAGGGCGCTTATCCTCTGGGCCGTCTTAGTGAGCTCCGGGGCGCTTTTGGCTGTCTCATCATACTCCCGCACGCCAATGCCCTTTCGTCCCTCAAGCATGGCGAGCATGGGCTTTTTGAAGGAGACGTAGGCGTCCAGCACCTCCACAGCGGAGCTGATGAGCTGAGCGTTTTTCTCGAATGTCTGCCGGGCCTGGACAGTATCCGTCCGGGCAAAGGGGCCCTGCCCCAGTTCCTCGTCCGTCCCCTTGGGGAAGCTGACCTCAACGGCGGCCCTGCGCTGCAGCATTTCAAGAATCTTTTTGCGGTTGTTCTTCAGCGCGTATACATGTATGCGCTTCATTTCCACTACCGCCATTCTGCATCGAACCTCCTTTAGGCCTTGCCCAAAACGATTTTGCGGATTTCCTCCGCGGCCCGGGCGCTGTTTGCCCCGGCTGACTTTCGCAGCTCTTCCTGCTGACGGAGGGTTTCCTCCCGGACGGCGGCGCGGGTCTTCTCCGCGTCGGCCCGGGCCACGCCGCAGAGCACGTCGGCCTTCTTCCCGGCCTCCTTCACGGCGGCTTTCAAAGCCTCCGCTCCCTGGGACGCGGCTTCGGCAGTGAGCCTTTCGCCTTCCTCCTTAGCATGCAGCACCACGTCCCGCGCCTTGAGCTCAGCGTCGCTGATGGCCTGCATGGTCTCTTTCGCCAAACTTCTTCACCTCCTGCTGATAGCCTCAAAGTAGTTTTGATACCGTATGGTGCGCTGTGCGCCCCATTAGATATAGGTACACAGACACAAGCATATTATACCCCTTATATTCCCAAATGTCAAAAGTAAAATTCCAAAACAGAGAGTAAAGATGAATATAACACTATGCGCTGTTTCCCAAAGCCAAAAGACGACAATATAGAGCAGAAAAAGCCCGCCTGAAACAGGGGGCTTCCCCTTTCAGGCGGGCCTTTTTAAGTCCGTTACTCGCTCTCGCTCTCGGAGGAGCTCTCGGAAGAGCTAGCGGAAGAGACCCCGGCCTTGCCCACGACCCCGGCTATCTTCGAGGGCTTTACGCTGCCGATGGCGCTCTCGTTCACAGTAATATTGTCCAGGGACCTGCCCTCTTCTGCGGCATAGTCGTTGAACTCCTCAAGCTTCATCTCGCTGAGCAGGCTCCCCAGGCGGTCCTCGTCCTCTTTAAGGGCTGAGAAGTCCTCCTCAACGTCCAGCTTCTGGACGATATAGTACCGCGTGGCCGTCTCCACGAAGGCTGCCTCTCCGTTTTTCAGGGGCTCAAGGGCCTCTGAGAAGAGCTCGTTCACGTTCTCTTTATTATAGGCCGCGGGCTCGCCCAGGGTGGGCTCCTGGCCCTTATAGTTCGCGTAGTTGGCTGAAACGGTGTCAAGCTCAAGGCGGCCGTCCTTCACAAGCTCGGCCTGGTCCTCAAGGTACTCCTTGGCGTCGGACTTCTCGTCCTCGTCCATTTCCTCGGACTCGCCGTCCTCATTGGTGGTGGTGAGGTCCACGTAGAGGTAACGGTAGTATACATAATTATCGGTATAGTAGCTGTGCAGCTCGTCCTCGGAAAGCTCAAGCTCGCCGCCCTTGCCGTACATTGTGCGCAGAAGCTTTGTGAGCTTGGAGTTATAGACGGAGTAGGCCTCCTTAAAGGAGCCCTCGGCAATGCCCATCTTCTCAAATGCGGACTTATAGTAGGCCCACATATTGTTTGTGACATACTCAGCGGACTCCTGCTCGTCCTCGTCGAGGGAGAGGCCCAGCTCATTAAACTTTTGGTCCACAAAGGCGTAGGAGTAGAGGTAGTCCATGGCCCTGGACTTTATCCACTCCGAGGCGTTCTGCCCGTCGATATCGGACTTTAATACCTCCCCGTCAGTGGGTACCTTCGCAGCCGCCTCAGAGTAGGCGCTGGACAGATAGTAGATGTAGCCGCCGATGGGCAGGGTGGTGTCCCCGGACTTCAGTGCCCAGGTGTTGTTCTCGCTGTAGCAGCCGGAAAGGCCCGCGCACATGGCCAGGGCCATTACCCCCGCCGCGGCGCGCTTAAAGATTTTTGTCATAGATACACTGTCCTTTCTTTTCAAACAGGCAAAATATTTTGATTTTTTATTAAAAGACCTGTTTTTTCTTAAAATCAAACCGGAACGCCCCTATTATACCGCAAAACTCTGCAAATGTCTATAAGTTTTCCCCCATGATTTTCAAAACCCCGGAGAGGACCTCAAGGGGGGGCTCGCCCCTGAGCCTTACGCTCAGATACGGCCTGCTCCCCGCGCTCACCATCACCCGGCCGTTCATGGCCTTCACGAGCCTTGAAACCTGGGCCATGTCAACCTGCCGCTGGTATAGGAGCAGTGAGTCGTTCTGCTGCTTTATCTCGTTTATGCCAAAGCCCGCCGCCGTGCCCCGGAGCAGGGCTATGTCTATAAGCCCCCTTACGGCCTCAGGGGGCTCGCCGAAGCGGTCTATGAGCTCGTCGGTCACGTCCATGGCGTCCTCGCCGTTTTCTATCTGGGCTATCTTCCTGTATACCTCAAGGCGCAGGTCTATGCTCTCGATATAGTCCTCGGGTATATGGGCCGAGACCTGCATATCCACAGAGCACCCCTCGTCCACCGGGGCCTTCACCTCCTCGCCCTTCATAAGGCTCACGGCCTCGTTCAAAAGCTTCACGTACATGTCATAGCCCACGGCCTCCATATGCCCGTGCTGCTCGCCCCCAAGCACATTCCCCGCGCCCCTTATCTCAAGGTCCCGCATGGCTATCTTGAAGCCCGAGCCGAACTCCGTGAACTCCCTGATGGCCGAGAGGCGCTTCTGGGCTATCTCCTGCAAAGATTTATTGGGGGTATAGGTGAGGTAGGCGTAGGCCCGCCGGGAGCTCCTGCCCACGCGCCCGCGGAGCTGGTGGAGCTGGCTAAGGCCCATCCTGTCCGCGTTCTCGATTATGAGGGTGTTCGCGCTGGGCACGTCAACGCCTGTCTCTATAATAGTGGTGCAGACCAAAATGTCTATCTCATGGTCCAGAAGCTGCCGCCAGACCTCACTGAGCTCCTCCTCGTCCATCTTCCCGTGGCCGAAGCCCACCCTCGCCTCGGGTATGGCCTCCTGGAGTCTAGCCGCCGTGCGGGAGATAGACGCGGTGTCGTTGTGGAGGTAGTACACCTGCCCGCCCCTTCTCAGCTCCCTTCTGATGGCGTCGTATATCACCCCGTTGTCGTGCTCCATCACATAGGTCTGCACCGGGTGCCTATCCTCCGGGGCCTCCTCTATCACCGACATGTCCCGAATGCCGGAGAGGGCCATATTCAGCGTGCGGGGGATTGGCGTTGCCGAGAGGGTCAGCACGTCGGCGGTGCTGCATAGGGCCTTTAGCTTCTCCTTCTGTGCCACTCCGAAGCGCTGCTCCTCGTCGATTATCACCAGTCCCAAATCCTTGAACCGCACGTCTTTACTGACAAGCCTGTGGGTGCCCACCACAATATCAACCGCCCCGCGCTTGAGCTTCCGCAAAGTCTCCTCCTGCTGCTTTGGCGTGCGGAACCGGGACAGCAGCTCCACGTCCACCGGAAAGCCCTCCATGCGCCTTAAAATGGTCTGGTAGTGCTGCCAGGCTAAAATGGTCGTGGGCACTAAAATGGCGCACTGCTTGCCCCCTGTAACGCACTTGAAGGCCGCCCTCAAGGCCACCTCCGTCTTTCCGAAGCCCACGTCCCCGCAGAGAAGCCGGTCCATTGGCACAGGGCGCTCCATGTCCGATTTTATCTCGCTGACACAGCGAAGCTGGTCCTCTGTCTCCTCAAACTCGAAGCGGCCCTCAAAGTCACGCTGCCACTCCCCGTCCGGGTCGAAAGCGTGGCCCTCCTGCTGCATTCGCTTTGCGTAGAGCTCTATGAGCTCCTTCGCAATGTCCTTCACCGCCGCCCGGACCTTCTGCTTCTTCTGCTGCCAGTCCGCGCCCCCCAATTTGCTGAGCTTTATCCCCGAGTCCTCCCTTGGGCCGATATATTTTGACACCATGTCAAGCTGGGTGACCGGCACATAGAGTGAGTCGTTCCTGGCGTAGCGTATGAGAATATAGTCCTTCTCAACGCCGTTCATCTCCACCTTGTGTATGCCCTCGAATATGCCTATGCCGTGGGCGGCGTGTACAACATAGTCCCCCGCCGAGAGCTCCGAGAGGCTTGATATCTCCTTCGAGTTTTTATTCTTCTTTATCTTCCTTGCGGCCTGGGTTACAGCCCTGCCCCGGGCTATGAGGGCCAAATCCGCGTCCGGCCAGTCGAAGCCCGCGGAGAGGGAGCCGGGGGTTACAGTGACGGTGCCCTTCTGGGCTGTGGAGGGGTCCTCGATATACGCCGCCGGGAGCCCGGACTGCTTCAAATCCTCGGCCAGGGCTTTCCCGGCCCGCTCGGTGCCCGAGAGCACAACACATGCCCGCCCCTGGCGCAGCAGGGCCGAAAGGTCCTCCTGTAAAAGCTGCACCCCGCCGCCCCAGGCCGGGAACTGCCTGACGGTAATATTCACAAGGGTCCTTGTGGGTATCTCATAGGTGCCCCGGGCGAACACGTCCATGAAGACGCTGGGGACCCGCTGGGCCTGAGTTAAGGCGTGCTCCCAGGTCTCCGAGTACTTGTCAAGGCCCTTGCAGAGTAAGCCGTCCTCAAGATATGAGGTAAGGTCCTCGGCCCACTGTACAAGGGTGGTGCGCACCCGGTCCTTCAGCCTTGTGCCCTCGGAGAAGACCATGAAGCTGTCCTTCTCGTCAAAATAGTCGAACAGCGTGGCCGGGCGCTCGTACACCAGTGGTATGAACTTATCCATGGAGCCTATATGCAGCCCCTCTGTGAGCTTCTGCGCCTCGGATAAAAGTATCTCCCTGGCCTTAGGGGCCCGTTTCCCCCGAAGGGATTTTGCAAGGGCCTCTATCTTCTTCACAAGGGCCGGGACATTCTGGGGCAGCACCTCCGTGCATGGGGCCAGGGTGACTCCTGCAAGGGGGTCCGTGCGCCGCTGGCTGTCCGGGTCGAAGCCGGAGAGGGAGTCTATCTCGTCCCCCCAGAACTCCACCCTCACCGGCATTTGGGCGCTGGGGGAGAAGAAGTCCACAATGCCCCCCCGGCGGCTGAACTGGCCCGGGCCCTCTATCTGGGCCTCCCTGGTGTAGCCGCAGGAGGCGAGGTCCGAGAGCAGCTGCTCTATTGATAAAGCCTGCCCAGAGCGAAGGGTAAAGAGCCTCCGGCCGAGCTCATCCGGGCCCAGGGTGTACTGCAAGGCCGCGTCTATGCAGCTTACAATGCAGTTACATGAGCCGTTCTGCAGGCGGGAGAGGGCCTCTAGGCGCTGGCGCTCGTACTCCCTTGAGGACACGGCGGCGTCCCGAAAGCCAAAGTCCCTTAGGGGATAATTGGCCGGGCGCATACCCAGGTTTTTCAGGTCCTCAGTGAAGCGCTGGGCCTCGGCCTCGTCGGCGGCTATGATAAGGGCCTTCCTGCCCGACTCCCTCATGAGCCCGGCGGTGAGCACGCATTTATGCACTCCGGACACCCCCGCGGCCACGGCGGGCACGGCCCCGGACTTCAGCGCCTTAATGAGCCCGGCGTATTCGGGGGAGCGGTTAAGTGCTGTAAAAATTGACCTCATAATATCAACCTCAGTTATACAGGTTCATGGCCCGGTCCGTCTCCCCCCGGACGATAAGCTCCGCGGCGGCGGCGGCATTGTCAAGGGCCACGTCCAGCTCCTTTAAATCCCCGGCGCTGAACTTGGAGAGCACCCAGTCCGCAAGGTTAAAGTCCGGGTGGGGCTTCTGGCCCACGCCCAGCTTTATCCGGGGGAACTGGTCTGAGCCGGAGAGATATATTATATTCTTCATGCCGTTATGCCCCCCGTCGCTGCCCTTTCGCCGCACCCGGAGCTTTCCCGGGGGCAGGTTTATGTCGTCGAAGATTATAAGCGTGCGCTCCGGGGGAATTTTGTAAAAGCCCATTGCCTCCCGCACGGACTGGCCGCTCAGGTTCATATAGGTCCCGGGCTTTAAGAGCAGCACCCGCCTGTCCCCAAGGCTGCACTCCCCGGTGACGCCCTTGAAGCGCACCCGGCGCATATCCGCGCAAAGTTTTTCGCATATGCGGTCCACTGCCATGAAGCCCGCGTTATGCCTTGTGCCCTCATACTCCCGCCCGGGGTTCCCAAGGCCCGCTATGATAAAGTCCACAGGGCCCGAAGGGGTCTTTGAAAAAAACATCCTGATATCCTCCCAACTAACAAAACGGCTTGGCGGGAGGGATGGCCCGCCCGCCTGCGCGTGGACTATTTTAGCATGGTTTACGGCGGTTTGCAAGGGCTCCCGGTATTATAGAAAAACTTATAATAAAATTCTGGATTTTCCCGGACAAATATGTTATAATGTGCCTATAGAACCAAAATATTATCACTGAGGTGAGCAATATGCTTAAAAACTGGATACGCCCGGCCCGGCCCGGGAAGGATGATATGAAAATAAGGCTGAAAGCCGCCGAGGAAAAGCTCGCCGTGCAGCAAATGCAGTTAAAGGACAAGAAGCTGCCGGTGCTGGTGCTTATCGAGGGCTGGGGGGCCGCCGGGAAGGGCAGCACCATCGGCAGGATAATCAAGAATATAGACCCGCGGTTCTTCAAGGTCTTCTCCATGGCCGCCCCCACGGAGGAGGAGCGCCGCAAGCCCTTCCTCACAAGGTACTTCGAGAAGATACCCGAGGCGGGGAAGTTCACCTTTCTGGACTCGGGCTGGATGGACGAGATTACCAAGGAGACCCTGAACGGCATGCTGGACACGGATGGCTACGCCCGGCGGGTGGACAGCGTGAAGCGCTTCGAGCGCCAGCTTACAGACAACGGCTACCTGGTGCTCAAGTTCTTCTTCCACATAAGCCGCAAGGAGCAGGCGGGGAGGATAAACGCCCTGATGGACCATAAGGACACGGCCTGGCGGGTGAGCCGGGGGGATATCTGGCAGAACAGCCACTATGACGCCTGCCTCGATGTGTTCGACAAATATATAGAGGACACCAACACCCCCAGCGCCCCCTGGTACATCATAGACGCAAAGAGCAAGAAATTCGCGGAGCTGCAGGTCATGGAGGCCCTGTGCACAGGGATAGACACGGCCCTGCATAACGGCAGCCTTGCGGTGCCCCTGTTACAGAATGTGTTCCCGCTGATAACAATGCCAAAGCTCAGGGATGTGGAGCTGAAGAGCAAGACCCTCACGGAAGGGGAGTATAAGGAGAGACTGAAGGAGCTTCAGGGGAAGCTCGGAATGCTCCACAACAGGCTCTACCGCAAGCGGGTGCCGGTGGTGATAGTTTACGAGGGCTGGGACGCCGCCGGGAAGGGCGGCAATATCAAGCGCCTCACCGGGGCCCTGGACCCCAGGGGCTTCGAGGTGCACCCCATAGCCAGCCCCGAGCCCCACGAGAAGGCGAGGCACTATCTCTGGCGGTTCTGGACAAGGCTCCCCAAGGACGGGCACATAGCCATATTTGACAGGAGCTGGTACGGCCGGGTGATGGTGGAGAGGCTTGAGGGCTTCTGCTCGGAGAACGACTGGCAGAGGGCCTTCTATGAGATGAACGAGTTCGAGCACGAGCTCTATAACTGGGGGGCGGTGGTGCTGAAATTCTGGGTGCAGATAGACAAGGACACCCAGCTCGAGCGCTTCACGGACCGGCAGAACACCCCCGCAAAGCAGTGGAAGCTCACTGACGAGGACTGGCGCAACCGGGAGAAATGGGACGTGTACGAGGCGGCAATAGACGAAATGCTTGAGAAGACCAGCACGGCCTACGCGCCCTGGCATATCCTTGAGTCGGTGGATAAGAAGTACGCCAGGATAAAGGCCATTGAGATAGTGGTGGAGGCGCTTGAGAAGGCGCTGAAATGACATAAAACAAAGGGTGCAGTTTTTTTGCAAACACTAGATTAAGGAAGTTTATATCAAATGACAAAAGCGACGGAGCATTAAAGCTCCGTCGCTTTATTTTTCCGAAACCACGGCTTGTGACAACAGTTCATCAACCATGATTTCAAACTGTGTACAATATCTATTGATAACAAAAATGTTATCCGGAATATGGCTTGTCCTTTTCCATCCTTTTTCAGATGTGATTAGAATTGCAAAGCTACACTTTTTCTTTTTACTTGCCTGTTCCAATAGGCTTAAAGCATCTACAAATTTTTCATCACTTCGCTGTATCTTTATTGCAACCGGGTGACCCAAATAATGTTTCTTTAGAAATGCGTCAATTCCCCTGTTTCGTTGAACTATATCGCAATCGAACTGGCGTAAAACTGATAACTCATCCTCTGTTTTTGTTTTATAAGCATTCTCCCCAATTTTCAGCAAAATCGATGTCGTTTTTTGAGGCGATTCAAGGCGTGACTTTGTTATCTGGACAGCATCCTCATTTATATCGATACCAATATAGTTCCGATTTAACAGTTTGGCGCTAACAAGCGTGGTCCCGCTTCCGCAAAAAGGATCCAAAATGGTATCTCCCTCATTTGTGCTGATTTTAATAATTCTCTCTAATAATTCAATGGGCTTTTGTGTTGGGTACCCCGTTCGTTCCTTTGCCTTTGGATTTAGAAAAGGAATATCCCATACATCCGAAATAGGAACCCCTTTCTTTTCTTTTGCCTCAACTATTACACCAGAATTATCACGCTTATATACTGCTTTTCCTGTAATGTCCCGTTCACGCTCCTGTAAAATCTGATCGACATTTGTTGTTGCTGAATATTCACCATAAAGCGTATTAAAATTGTAATTTTGGGTTTTTGTATAGTAAAAAATAGTCTGATGTCCTGGCAATAGTCCATTTCTTGAATTTGACCAGCGTTTATAAGACCATATTATTTCGCTTCTAAAACTTTCGCAACCCAAAATATCATCCAATAGTAACCTGAGATGATGAGAAGCTGAAGTGCCGCAGTGAAGAAAAATGCTGCCTGTCGGTTTTAATAAACGCTTCATTTCTACAATACGCTGACGCATGAAATTTATATATTCGTCTAAGGAATCCCATACGTCTGAAAACTCATATTTATTGCCTTTTGAATCTGATAGAGACTGCTTTTTCTGCGTATAAAATGGCGGGTCAAGATATATCATATCTATTGAGGAATCCGAAATATCTTGCATTACGGATAAACAGTCTGCATTAAAAAGCATTGCCTATTTTTTGGAATCGGCGATTTGCTCAAGAATGTCAAGCAAATCAATGCCGGTGTAGTCTTTTATGTAGTTCCAAGCAGAATCGCCATAGTAGTATTTCCCGCCAATACCCACATATAGCGTTTCAAGGGTTTCCTGAATTTTTTTCGCTTGCGTCCTTTGAGGATAATAGAACATAACTCTGACTGGCACATATCCTTTGGAGCTTATAACTTTAACACGAGTGTGTTCTTTAGTTATGTGGTCGCCATCTGTTGTGGCATCGCGCCATTTTATTTCATGGGCAATGTTGCCAACTAAGCAATCAATCTCAAATGTCTTTGGCCTGCTGCCAAGAGTGTTGGGTATTTTTATCTTTGCAGCATTTGTATATTTGTATTTCATGCAATTAAATGCTGCATCTTCAAGAAATGCTCCTGCATACTTGTAAAGGAATCGACCCTTATTCTGATAAATATCAATCAGATTGCCTTCGCTGTCTGATACGCCAAGGACACGATAAAGCAAATAATGCGAATTGTCATCACCTTTCATTTCCTCAATACGTAAATCAACTTGCTGCTTCAAATCAGCCGCATATTTATCTGCTAAAGCTTTAATAGTCTGATATACTTCTTGATTCATTATACAAGTTCCTTTCGAGCATAGATTATACACTTGATATTATAGCACAAGACGGCGGCGCACTCAATACATAACCTGTGAATATTTTCGAGTATCTTTAAGTATCCATTTGTGGGTTTAAGCGGCAAATAGCTGTAGAGAAACGGCTAAACCCTTGATTTAGAAGGACTTAGCCGTTTTGATATTCTTTTGTTCAGAAAAGTTCAAATAACTGCCTTATATGGCGTTAGCACTCTTTGTTTCACGCCTTTTTCACCGCGCACTGGGTCTCGTCCCCATGGCTGACCCAAACAGAGGCGATATCCAGGTCCTTGTCCAGCACCACCAGGTCGGCGATTTTGCCCGGCTCGATACTGCCTATCTCCTTGTCGAGGCCAATCTGTATTGCGGGGATAAGGGTCGCGGCCTTAACAGCCCTCTCAAGGGGCACGCCCCAGCTCACCAGGTTCTTCACCTCCTGGTGCAGGTTGCTGACGGACCCGGCGATGGTGCCGTCGGGGAGGACGCACTTGCCGCCGGATATGCGCACGGTCTGACCGCCCATCTCGTAGCTCTCGCCCTCGGGCATACCGTTGGCGCGAAGGGAGTCGCTGACTATGAGGGCCCGGTCGCCCAAGATACTAAAGGCGATTTTCAGCACAGCCGGGTGGATATGCTCGCCGTCACAGATGAGCTCGGCCCTGACCCGCTCGTCCTCGAGCACGGCGCCCACTACCCCGGGCTTGCGGTGGTGCAGGCCGTTCATGGCGTTAAAGAGGTGGGTAGCGTGGGTGACGCCCCAGTCGAAGGCGGCTTTGGCATCGTCGTAGTCAGCGGTGGTGTGGGCGATGGAGACGGTGCAGAGCTCTTTAGCCTGCTTCACGAACTCCTCGCCCCCGGGCTGCTCAGTGGCAAGGTCAATGAGCTTCACAAGGCCCTCAGAGTGGTCGTACCACTCCTTAAAGAGGGGGAAATCCGGGGCCAGCAGGAACTCCTCGTTCTGGGCCCCCTTGCGCTCCTTGGAGAAGAAGGGCCCCTCAAGGTTCATGCCCGCTACTTTAGCGCCGTCTTTAACGGGGCGCTCATGCACCTGCTTGGAGGCGGTTATGGCGGCCTTGATGGTGTCGCTGGAGACGGTGGCGGTGGTGGGGCAGAAGGAGGTGACGCCGTGGGCTAAGAGGAACCGGGCCATGGCCTCGATGGCCCCGGTGGTGCCGTCGCAGGTGTCGGCCCCGGCACAGCCGTGGATATGCACGTCCACAAAACCCGGGACGACAGTGTACCCGGCGGCGTCGATGACCATATCTGAGTCCGAATAGGCGAGCCCTTCGCCGCAGGCGGCTATCCTGCCGTTTTCAATCTGAATGTCGCCTTTGACCAGATTGAAGTCCTTGTCAAGGTAGGCGGTGTTGATGATGAACATTTTAACTTCCCTCGCTTTGATTAGAATGATTTGATTATAGTAATATAGTATTCAATATGACCATAAGGGTCACACCGGGCACGCCCAGAAGTCCCGACACGCCCACAGAAAGCCGCGTGACGGCCAGGGCCACCCCGGTGTAAGGGGCGGTAAGGTTTACGGCGGCCAGCGCCAAAAATCCCAGCACGCCGGAAAAAATAAAGCTTTTCATAAAGAATCGCCCTTTCAAAGCAAAAGTTTTTGGGGGGTTCGGGGGACTTTTTTCAAAAAGTCCCCTGAGCTATCTCTATGAAAATCCCTTCCAAAATATCACGCCTCCTCGGGCATAAAATCAATCCGTCCCGAAGCCACATCCGCCCCGGCAATTATAATACCAATCTCCTGCCCCATCATAAGAGTCTTCCCGCTGCGCCTGCACTTATGGCAAATCTCGCCGTCGAACTCAAAGTCGCAGTTCTCAAAATCGCTGAGGCTGATAAAGCCCTCCGCGTTATTACTAAGCTTCACAAATATGCCCTTGGGCGTAACCCCGTTTATAACTCCCATATGGTGCTCCCCCAAATGGGCGCGCATATACTCGGCCATATAGCAGTCCTCAGCGTCCCGCTCCCCGGTGACGGCCCTGACCTCGTTCTTGGAGCTCTCAATAGCCGACTCCTCGGCGAAGGTCCTGTACTTTCTGCCAATGCTCCCCTTGTCCTCTCCGCGCACGAGGCTTGAGAGAATACGGTGTATAGAGGTGTCGGGATAGCGGCGTATGGGGGAGGTGAAGTGGCTGTACTCGCCCAAAGCAAGCCCGAAGTGGCCCAGCTCCCTGTGGTCGTACCGGGCCTTGTCCATGGTGCGCAGAATCCGCTGGTTTACAAGGGACTCCAAGCCCGTGCCCCTCACCCGGTCCAGGACGTCGGCGAAGTCCTTTGCGCCGGGGGAGCCGTTTTTGAGCTCGGTGCACTTTACCCCCAGGCGGTCGAATAAATCGCAGAGCTCATAGACCCTGTCGGGGTTTGGCCTCTCGTGGACCCGGTACAGGAAGGGTATCTCAGCGTCCAGGGAGGCCTTTGCCGCGGCGCAGTTCGCCGCCACCATGAGCTGCTCTATAAGCTCCTCTGAAATGCCCTGGGTGCGGGGCAGCAGGTCTATGCACACGCCGTCCTCATTTAAGACGAACTTGGTCTCGTCGCTGGCAAGGTCCATCTGCCCCCGGGACTTTCCTCTGGTTCTGAGGATATCCGCAAGCTCCTTTGCGGTCATGAGGCTGTCCATCACCGGGGAGTATTTTTCCAGGATTTCAGGGGAGGCCGAGCCCTCAAAAATCTCGTTTACCTCGCTGTACACCCCCCGGACCTTGGAGTTTATGACGGTCTTCTCGAACCTGTAGCCGGTCATATTGCCCTCAGAGTCGAAGTCCATCAGGGCAGAAAAGGTGAGCTTCTCGGTGCCAGCGTTAAGACTGCACACGCCGTTTGAGAGGGCCTCGGGGAGCATGGGAATCACCCTGTCCGCGAAGTACACTGAGGTGCCCCTTAGAAATGCCTCGTTATCAATGGGCGTGCCCGCCTTCACATAGTGGGACACGTCGGCGATGTGCACCCCGAGGGTATAGCCGTCCACGGTCTTGTGGGCTGAAACGGCGTCGTCCAGGTCCTTGGCGTCGGCGCTGTCGATGGTGAAGATGGGCTCGTCCCGAAGGTCCAGGCGCTTTTCTATGTCACCGGGGGTGACGGTCATGCGGGATATCTCCTCGGCCTGGGCCATGACCTCCGGGGGGAATTTTGTGGGTATGCCGCAGCGCTCGATAATGGCGTCGGCGCAGACCCGGGCCCTGTCGCCGGAGCCGAAGATATACTTTACCCCTGCCTGGGTCCAGTCCCCCCTGTAGTCCTGCATGGCCTCCATGAGCACCTTGTCGCCGTCCCTGGCGCCCCCCAGCTTTCCGGAGGGTATCTCAAGGTCGTACCTTATGGGGCCGTCGGGGGTTATTACCGGGCCGCGCTCGCTGTCAATATGCACGGTGCCGGTGAGCTTGTCCTTTGCGTGCTCCACTATGCGCTTCACCTTCCCGCTTGGGCCCCGGTCGCGCTTTTGCAGGTCAGAGAGAATCACCTTATCCCCTAAAAACGCGCCGTTCAGGTCCCGGCCGGCAACAAAGATGTCCTCGCCTATACCGGGCCTCGCGAAGCCGAAGCGCGCGGAGAGGGAGACTATCCGGGCCTCTATCTCCTTTGAGGGGGGCACGAGCTTTACCCAGTGGTCCTTGTCTATCGTGACCTCCTTTAGGCTCTCAAGGCTCTTTAATGCTTCATAAAAGCTGTCCTTATCCCTTATGCCCGCCTCCCTCTGCAGGGATTTGCTGGGCACGCCGTCGCCGCCGCAGCGCTTGAGCGCCCCCAGGATAAGCAGCTCCTCGGGGGTGCTGGCGGCGCTGGGCAGGGTGTAGGCGTCCGTGTCGGGAGCGCCGAAGACCCGCTGGGGTTGACGCGCCCCAGGGGAGCGCCTGTGTTCGCCGGAGCCCCGGCGGCCTCTCTGCGGTCCTTTATTATTCTTCATATTTTCAACTTCCTCTCTTGATTATAGCTGCCCCACAAGCTCCTTATAGTGCCGCCCACGCTCCTCGAAGCTCCTGTACATATCAAAGGAGGCCGAGGCGGGGGAGAGGGACACCACGTCCCCGGGGGAGGCAAGCTCGCGGGCCAGGGAGACGGCCTCCCCCATGTCTTTAACATGGCGGATATTGGGATGTCCCTCTTTATACTGCGGGCAGGAGAGCACGGCCTCCTCTATCTTGGGGCCTGTGTCCCCCATGAGTATGAGCTCCTTCACGCGCCGGCATACGGGCCCGCCCAGGGGGTCGTAGGGGATATGCTTGTCGTAGCCGCCGCAGATGAGTATGAGGTTTTTGTCATAGCAGGCGAGGGTGCCGGATATAGTGCGGCTGGGGGAGCTGGCGATGGAGTCATTATAGTACTTCACGCCGCCCAGCTCTCTTACAAACTCCATCCTGTGCTCAACGCCCCCGAACTCCCCCGCGACTTTGCGCATGTTCTCAGGGGACACGTCCCCCCAGGCGGCGGCTATGGCGGCCATATAGTTCTCAACGTTGTGCCAGCCGGGGAGCTTTATCTCGCTGACGCTCATCAGGGGCTCGCCGTTTACCAGTATCTTTTCGCCGTCGCAGTACACGCCCCTTGGGGGCTCCTTTGTCCGGGAGAACTGCCAGCAGTCCCCGCGTACAAGGCTTTTGAACCCGGCTGTAATCTCGTTGTCGGCGTTTAACACCGCGCGGGAGAAGCCGTCCTGGTGGAGTATGAGGTTTTTCTTGGCGTTCACATACTCGTCCATGTCCTTATGGATGTCCAGGTGGTTTGGGGCAAGGTTCGTGACTACGGCCACGTCCGGGCCCTCACCCATGGAGATAAGCTGGAAGCTTGAGAGCTCGGCCACCACCACGTCCTCCGGGGCGATGGACTCTATCTCCGGCAGCAGGGGCTTTCCAATATTGCCCCCCAGGTGCACCGTCTTACCCTCCGCTTTCAGGAACTCCGAGAGGATGGTGGTTGTGGTAGTCTTGCCGTCGCTGCCGGTGACGGCGTATATTTTGCAGGGGCAGAGCTTGAAGAAGACCTCCATTTCGCTGGTGACGGCCTTGCCCTGCTCCCGGGCCCTTTCGAGCTCCGGAAGGTGGAAGGGCATGCCGGGGGTGCGAAAGATGATGTCCTCGTTTAAATCGTGCAGGTAGTCCTTCCCGAGGATAAGGCCTATCCCGAGGCTTTTCAGTGTCTGTCCGTTTTCAGAGAGCTCCTGGAAGCTCCGGCGGTCCCGGGCTGTGACTTTCGCCCCGTGCCGGATGAATAGCTCTATTAGGGGCATATGGCTCCTGCCTATGCCGCAGAAGGTGACTTTTTTACCGTTTATGCTTTTGAAAAACGCTTTTGCGTCCATGGCTCAACCCTCCCTGCCGCCGCTGTAGGCGCTGTATAGATTATAGTACACGCCGCCCTTTGCCATTAGCTCATCATGTGTGCCCTTTTCCTCAATGCCCTTCTCGGTGAGCACCAGTATGACAGTGGCGTTCTTGATTGTAGAGAGCCTGTGGGCTATAGTGAAGGTGGTGCGGCCCTTGCTGAGTTTTTCCAAAGACTCCTGCACTATCTTCTCGCTCTCGTTGTCAAGGGCCGAAGTAGCCTCGTCCAGAATCATTATGGGCGGGTTCTTTAGGAAAGCCCTTGCAATGCTTATCCTCTGCTTCTGCCCCCCGGAGAGCTTCACCCCCCGCTCGCCCACATATGTATCATATCCATTACTGAGCTCGGTTATGAAGCCGTGGGCCCCGGCCTGCTTTGCGGCGGCGATAACGTCCTCCCGGGAGGCCCCGGGGCGGCCGTACTGGATATTCTCAAAGACCGTGCCGGAGAAGAGGTACACGTCCTGCTGGACGAAGCCTATCTGCTCCCGCAGAGATTTCAGGGTGACGTTTTTGATGTCCTGCCCGTCGATGTTTATTCTGCCCTCGGTCACGTCGTAGAACCGGGGTATCAGGTTGCAGAGGGTGGTCTTCCCGCTGCCGGAGGGGCCCACTAGGGCCACGTTCTGCCCGGGCTTTACGTCCAGGTTTATCTCGCTGAGCACCTGTTTTCCGTCGTCGGCGTAGGAGAAGCCCACGTGCTCGAAGTGCACCCCGCCCTCCTTTATTTTTAGGGGCTTTGCCCCGGGCTCGTCGAAGATGTCCACGTCCGCGTCCAGTATCTGGAAGAAGCGCTCAATGCCCGTCATGCCCTGCTGGAACTGCTCTGCAAACTGCACCAGCTGGCGTATGGAGGTGATGAGCGTGCCCACATAGAGCATATATGCCACTAAATCCGCGGGCTGCACCTTGCCGTTTATCATGAATATGGCTCCCGCTAAGAGCACCAAAAAGTGCATGAGCCCGTCGAACATGCGGTTCGTGGCCTCGAAGCCGCCCATCAGGTAGTACCGGCCCCGCTTGATGTTGAAGAATTTTTTGTTGCCCGCCTCGAACTTATCGGTCTCCACGCCCTCGTTTGCGAAGGATTTTACCACCCGCACCCCCAGTAAGCTGTCCTCCACCTGGGCGTTTATCTCCCCAATCTGGCTCCTCTGCTGACGGAACTGGCTGCGCATTTTCATGTTGAAATAGGCCGCCGCCAGCACCATGAAGGGCACCACCGAGAAGACTATCAGCGTCAGGGGCACGCTCATGCCGCAGAGGATTATGAACGCGCCCACTATCTTTATGGCGGCCATGAAAATTTCCTCTGGGCAGTGGTGGGCAAACTCCGTCACATCGAACAAATCCGAGGTTATCCGGGACATTATCTGCCCCACCTTCATGTTGTCAAAATAGTTGAAGCTGAGCTTTTGCAGGTGGGCAAAGAGCTCTGTGCGCATGTCCGTCTCCATCTTCGCGCCCATTATATGGCCTATGGAGGCCCGAAAGAAGGTGGCCCCCGCGTCCACAAGGCAGAGGAACAGGTACAGCGCCCCTATCTTTATGACTATCTGCAAGGTCAATGAGGCCAGGTCGTTTATGCCCGTGTCCGTCACGTACCGCATTAAAAGCGGCAGGGTGAGCTCGCACAGGGTGGTGAGGGCGGCGCAGAACAGGTCGAAGACCATCACCCACACATACTTTCTGAAATAGGGCAGGAACCTTCTCACAAGGCCCTTCCTCCGCTTATTGAGGCTTTCCTCCATCATCCCACTCCTTCGCAAAATTTTTCTGTGTCCATTATACCACATATTTTGGGAATTTACAAATCCGCAAGCTCCCTTAGCACCTCTGATAAATCCTCCCGGAAAATAAGCCCCGCCCGGCTGTCGTAAGGGGTTGGGTCCCGGTTTAGTATTACCAGCCGCGCGCCCTTTCTGAGGTACTGCACCAGCCCCGCCACAGGATACACCACCAGTGACGTGCCCCCCACTATCATCAGGTCCGCTTGCGAAGCGTGCCGCGCGGCCCGGCTCAAATCCCCCTCGTTCAGGGTCTCGCCGTAGAGCACCACGTCGGGCTTGAGAGCGCCCCCGCAGGAGCAGAGGGGCACGCCCTCACAGCCCATCACATACCGCATATCGTACACCTTCCCGCATTTTGTACATATATAGCGGTCCTCGTTGCCGTGGAGCTCTATCACATTTTTGCTCCCCGCCATCTGGTGCAGGCCGTCTATGTTCTGGGTTATCACCACTTCCAGGAGCCCGTCAGCCTCGAGCTTTGAGAGGGCGTAGTGGGCGGGGTTGGGCCTGGCGTCCGGGTAGAGCATGACGTTTCGCATGAAGTCGTAGAACTCCGCAGTGTGTGAGCGGTAGTAGTCTATTGAGAGCATTTCCTCATAGGATATGCCGGATTTTTTCTGCATATACAGGCCGTGGGCGCTCCTAAAGTCCGGAATGCCGCTGGCGGTGGAAACTCCCGCGCCCCCTAAGAATACGGTATGCCCGCTCTCATGGAGCCAGCCCCTCAGGGCGTCAATATCAGCCATCTTATTCACCCTCCTTCAAAATCAGGCAGACCGGGCAGTGGTCGCTGCCGGCGTACTGGGGCAGTATTTGACTGTCCTCTATCCTGTCCCGGAGGCGCTTATCGCAGAGGAAATAGTCAATGCGCCAGCCGGTATTATTCTCCCGGGAGTTGGCCCGATAGCTCCACCAGGAGTAGGCCTCCTCCTTATCCGGGTACAGGCAGCGGAAGCTGTCTATCATGCCGCTTGCTAAGAGCTCGCTGAACTTCCCCCGCTCCTCGTAGGTATAGCCAGCGTTGCCTATATTCGATTTGTCGTTCTTCAAGTCTATGGGCCGGTGGGCCACGTTCAAATCCCCGCAGACCACCGCGGGCTTCTTCTCCCGGAGCTTATAGAGGTACTCCCGGAGCCTGTCCTCGAAGACCATGCGAAACGGGAGGCGCTCAAGGCCCCGCTGGGAGTTGGGGGTGTATACGGTCACAAGATAGAAGCTCTCATATTCAAGGGTAATCGCCCGGCCCTCCCTGTCGTAGTCCTCGCAGCCTATGCCGAAGCTCACGCTCAAGGGCTCGGCCTTAGTGAAGACAGCCGTGCCGGAGTAGCCCTTTTTCTCCGCTGAGTTCCAGTATTCAAGATAGCCGGGGAACTCAAAATCAGCCTGTTCCCTGAGCATTTTTGTCTCCTGCAGGCAGATGGCGTCGGGGCGCTCCTTTTCCAGCACGTCCATGAACCCCTTGCCCATGCAGGCCCTAAGGCCGTTTACGTTCCATGAGATAAGCTTCATCGTTTCCTTCCTTTCATGAACTTAGTGTTAATAAAATATAAAATTTGCGGCGGGGGCTAGGATTTCCCCGGCCCTTATGGTATAATATGGGAATAAAAGGCACGGAAATATTGAAACTGGAGGTTTATAAATTGCAGAATCCCATCGTAACCATAGAGACGAACCAGGGGGTCATCAAGGCGGAGCTCTATCCGGAGACAGCCCCCAACACGGTGAACAACTTCATATCCCTTGTAAAGAAGGGCTTTTATGACGGAACCATATTCCACCGGGTGATACCCGGCTTCATGATACAGGGCGGCGACCCCGAGGGCACGGGCATGGGCGGCCCGGGCTACGGCATTAAGGGGGAGTTTGCCGCCAACGGCTTTGAGAACAGCCTCAAGCACACCACCGGGGTCATGTCCATGGCCCGCTCCCAGAAGCCCGACAGCGCCGGGAGCCAGTTCTTCATCATGGTGGCCGACGCCGCCTATCTCGACGGGCAGTACGCCGCCTTCGGCAAGGTCATAGAGGGCCAGGAGGTGGCCGACGCCATCGCCCATGTGAGCCGCGACCGGGACGACCGGCCGGACTCCGACCAGATAATGGAGAAAGTCACCGTCGAGACCTTCGGGCAGGAGTACCCCGAGCCCAAGGTTGGCCCCGAGTATTAAATACCTATTCGCTCTATTATGAGAGGCTGGGAGACCGGCCTCTCTTTTTCTATGCTCAAGGCCGTTAGGAACCGCTTTTCCGCTCTCTCGCACTGGGCCTCTTCCCGGGCGTAGAGCCTCGCTATGGGTTCACCAGCCTCCACCTTCGAGCCCTTATTGGCGAGGAGCACTATCCCCGCGCCGTAGTCTATCTGGTCGTCCTTGCTCTCCCGGCCCGCGCCCAGCTCCATGGCCGCAAGGCCGCAGGTCTCGGCGTCAAGGGCGCTTATATAGCCCGACTCTTGGGCCCTGACAATATGCTCGCAGGGGGAGAGGGGGAGCTTAGAGGTATCCTCAAGGCAGGAGGCGTCCCCTCCCTGGGCCGAGACCATGCCGCAGAACACATTGAACGCCCGCCCGCTGTCTATGGCCTCCTGCGCCTTACTAAGGGCGCTCTCCCGGTCGGGGGCAAGCTCTGCAAGCACTATCATCCCGGCGGCGAGCTCAAGGGAGAGCTCAGTGAGCCGGGCGTCGCCGCTGCCCCTAAGTATCTCCACCGCCTCCCGCACCTCAAGTGCGTTGCCGATACACCGCCCCAGGGGCATGTCCATGTCGGTTATAAGCGCGGCTGTGCGCCGCCCGGCCCTGTTCCCGGTGTCCACCATGAGCTCCGCGAGCTTAACTGCCTCTGGCAGGGTCTTCATGAACGCCCCCGAGCCCAGCTTCACGTCCAGGAGGATGGCGTCGGCCCCGGCGGCCAGCTTCTTTGACATAATGCTGGCGGCGATAAGGGGCAGGCTGTCCACGGTATTTGTCACGTCCCTTAAAGCATAGAGCTTTTTGTCCGCAGGGCAGAGGCTCCCGGACTGGCCCACTAGGGCTATACCGGTCTGCTTCACTATTTCATAGAAGCGCTCCCGGGGGATGTCCATGTGCAGGCCCGGTATGCTCTCCAGCTTGTCTACAGTGCCGCCGGTATGCCCCAGCCCCCGGCCGCTCATCTTAGCCGTCTTCACCCCGCAGGCCGCGGCTATGGGGCCAACTATTAGAGTGGTCTTGTCCCCAACGCCACCGGTGGAGTGCTTGTCCACCTTCACCCCGGGGATGGGGGAGAGGTCGGCCATGTCCCCGGAGCGGGCCATCTCCCAGGTGAGGTCCACGGTCTCGGCGGGGGTCATGCCCCGGAAGAATATGGCCATCAACAGGGCGGATATCTGGTAGTCGGGCACAGTGCCATCGGTGACGGCTTTTACCAGCCAAGCTGTCTCCTCGTGGGAGAGCTCATGTCCCTCCCGCTTCTTGTGTATAATATCGTACATGCGCATAAGCAAAACCTCCCGCTCACGCCAAGTTGTCGGGCCCGAAGGCCATTGGCAGAAGCTCATCAAGGGTCATGCACTTAATTTCTTTTCCGTCGGTGAGAAGTATCTCAAAGTCCGGCCGGCAGAACTCCGTCATCACCTGCCTGCACACGCCGCATGGGGTGCAGAAGAAATCGGGCTCCTCACCCTTCCCCGCCCCTGCCACGGCTATGGCGGCAAAGTCCCTGTGGCCCTCGGACACAGCCTTGAACAGGGCCGTCCGCTCGGCACAGCAGCCGGTGGAGGCGGCACTCTCGATATTGCAGCCGGTGTACACCGTGCCGTCAGCGCAGAGCAGCGCCGCGCCCACGGCGAAATTCGAGTATGGGCAGTAGGAGCGCTCCCGGGCCTTCAGCGCCTCCCCCATAAGCTCCCGCGCTCTCTCTTCACTAAGCTTCACTTTGCACTCACCTTTCCGGCGGCTAAGACCGCCTCAAGCTCCTCCCTTGTGGGAAGGCCCTCGTTGTCGCTCTTATGGCTTATCTGTATGGCCCCGATGGCGTTGCCCCGCCGGGCGGCGTCACTAAGGGAAAGCCCCTCGATTATGGCGCTGATAACGCCCACGGCAAAGCCGTCCCCCGCGCCCACGGTGTCCACTATGCGCTCCACGATAACTCCCGGGGCATAGCCGTCCCCGCCGGAACTTGCGGAGTAGTACGCGCCGTCCCCGCCCAGCTTCACTATCACCGACTGTGCCCCCAGCCCATGGTAGTATGCGGCAATATCCCGCTCGTGCTCATGCCCTGTGAGTATCTTCCCCTCGCCTATCCCCGGCAGCACCAGCTGGGCATAACCCGCCAGCCTGTTGAGAGATTTCACCATAGTCCTCTCGTCCGGCCAGAGCTTTGGGCGCAGGTTCGGGTCGAAGCTTATGGGGATGTCAAGGGCCGAGGCCCGGTCCAGCAGGCGCACCATAGCGGACATGGCGTTCTCAGACACGGCGGGGAAAACCCCGGTGGCATGGAGCCAGTCTATGCCCGAGAGGTCCAGGCCGTCCACATCTTTTGTGGATATCTTCGAGGCCGCCGAGCCCTGCCTGTAGTAGGCTGTCTCCGGGTCCCCCTCATTGGTGCTCCCCTTTAGCATAAGCCCGGTGGGCTGCTCTGAGACGCGGCTCACAAGGGCGGTGTCTATATTATTTTCGGCCATGCCCTCTAAAATCTGCTCTCCGATGGGGTCATAGCCCAGCCTTGTGCAGTACACCGGGGTGTGCCCCAGGCGGGCCAGCCCCACGGCCACATTGTACTCCGCCCCGGCAATGGAGCTTGTGAAGCGCCGGGCCTTAGAGAGGGGCCCGGTCTCCTCAGCCATAAAGAGGCCCATGGGCTCGCCTATGAGTAATACCCTCATGCTTCACTTCCCCCCACGCCAACGGCTATAATTGTGGATTTCCCCTTAACAGTGACGGCCCCGGAGCCCGCCGGGATGAATAAGGTGTCCCCGGGGGCAAAGTCCACGGCGTTCTCAGCGCCGGTAACCTGCCCGCTGCCCTCCACGGCCGTGAGGGACAAAAAGGAGCCCCCGCCGATGAAAACGCTCACTTCGCTGTCAACATTAAAGCGGTCCGCTGTGAAATACTTACACCCGGCAAGCCTCGCCATGCTCCCCCCGCTGATACTCTGCGCCTGGGGGACCGCCCCCCCGCTCCCGCCGGGGGTGAGCTTACTCACCTTTAAGGCCTTCTCTATATGCAGCTCCCGGGGCTTTCCGTCGGCCCCGAGCCTGCCGTAGTCGTAAACTCTGTAGGTGCAGTTGGAGTTCTGCTGTATCTCGCAGATAAGTATCCCCCCGCCGATGGCGTGGAGGGTGCCCGCCTCTATAAAGAACACATCCCCGGGGTGCACCTCCACCCGGTTCAAGACCTCCTCAACGGTGTTATTTTCAATGCGCTTTCTGAACTCCTCAGGCGTAACGTCACGGTTCACCCCGAAGTACAGGGAGGCCCCCGGGTCGCAGTCCACGATGTACCACATTTCGGTCTTGCCGTACTCATGCTCCACCTCCAGGGCGTACTCGTCGCTGGGGTGCACCTGTATGGACAGGGGCTCCTTCGCGTCTATGAGCTTGATGAGCACAGGGAAGCTCTCAAATTTTTTCACATGCTCCCCCAGGGCCTCGGGACGGGCCTTAAAGTATTCCGAAAGGGTCATGCCGTCAAACTCCCCGCCGGAGATACGGCTCTCCCCCGCGGGATGGGTGGAGAGCTCCCAGCTCTCGGCCACCTTCTCATAGCCGCAGGGCTTATTGTACACGTCCCGGAGCTTCGTGCCTCCCCAGAGGTAATCCTTAAAGGCCGGGGCAAGCTTTTCTATCTTCATCCAAACGCCTCCATATTATAGTTATAATAAATATTTATAGAGCGGGGAGACATATCCTCCCCGCTCAGGGTATCAGCTTATAAGCTCGGAGAGCACCGCGTTCACAACGGCCCCCGCGGCCCCCAGGCTGTTATTGCTCTCCTCCACCAGCACGGCGAAGGCGATAGGGTAGCTGTCGCTGTCGCAAAAGCCGGCCATCCAGCAGTTGGGCTCCCGGGTCTCCCCGACCTCGCCGGTGCCGGTTTTGGCGCAGACGTTCATGCCCTCGGGGAAGAGCCAGTCCCCGTAGTACCCGGAGACGGTGCCCCTCATCATGGCTTTCAGGTTATTGGCCTGGACCCCGGACATAAGGGCACGGGAACCCCCGGAGCTCCCGAAAAGGCCGCTGTCCTCAGTGAGCCGGGGCTCCACATAGGCGCCGCCGTTTGCTATGGCCCCCATCACCGTCATCATATGGTAGGGGTTCACAAGCACCGTGTACTGCCCAACCCCCGCCCAGCCGAGCTCATTCGCGTTGGCCCCTTCGAGCTTACACTCGCTCGGGGCTATCTCGATGGAGGAAAAATCCAGGGACTTATTAAAGCCCAGCTTCTCGGCGGCCTTCTGCAAATCAGCCGCGCCGATGTCGTTTGCCAGCTTCGCGAAGTACAGGTTGCAGGAGTTCCCAAGGGCCGTCTGCATGTCCTGCTCCCCGTGGTACCCAAGGCAGGTGACGTCGCTGCCGCCTATATCCTCGCTTTCCTGGCAGCTGTAGGTGAGCCCGGTCCAGGTGTCCGGCCATTTCTCCATGGCGGCAAAGCTGGTCACAAGCTTGAAGGTGCTCCCCGGGGTAAAGGCCCCGGAGAGGGTGTTGTCCAGGTACGCCCCGTTATAGTCGGGGTTGCTGTCTATGTCCTCGGGCACGCTTATGGGGTCATAGCCCGGGGCGCTGACCTTGCACAGGATATTTCCGTTTTTATAGTTATAGAATATGGCCCCGCCGTTATGGCCCTCCATGGCGTTATAGGCCGCGGTGCAGGCGGCGGAGTCTATGGTGAGCTTCACGGTGCTGCCGGAGAAGACGGTCCTGTTCAGGCCGAAGACTGGGTTATACCCGGTGAGCTCGTCCCTGAAGGTGTACTGGACGCTGGTGCTTATAAACCCCTCGGTGTCCCCGACGGTGTGCAGGAGCGCCCGGCGGGTGGCCTCGCTTTCGCTGTATGCCCGGCTGCCGTCCTCGGTATAGGCTAAGATATTGCCGTCCCGGTCCTGTACCTCGCCCATGGAGCCGTCGATGTGTATATGGCCGTTATAGGGCTGCATGGCCCAGCGGCTGCCGTTTATAAACAGGTTTGCCAAAAACCAGCCCATGCCCCCCAGAAAGGCGAAGAGCAGTATATACAGCACTATGGAGCGAAGGCCTACAGTTTTCATGAAACAGCCTCTTTAACAGCATCCGTCAGTATATCCAGCCCCCTGCGAAGGGTACTCTCGTCTATAAGCAGCTCGGGCATTACCTTAATAACCGAGTTCCCCCGGCCCACCCGCTCCACAATCAGGCCGTTCTTAAAGGCAATATCCAGGGCCCGCTTGCTCACAGTGCCCGGGGCATTATCCCCGTCGCACCCGGACAAATCCACGCCCCAGACGTACCCCACGCCCCTCGTGCTTATCTTCCCGGGGGCCAGGGCCTCAATCTTTTCCATATACTCTTCAAATATATGGGCCTCCCCCTGTACCTTCTTCTCAACCTTCTCAGAGAGCATTATCTCAAGCCCGGCCTTCGCCGCAACCATGGAGAGCTGATAGCCCCTGAAGGTGCCGTTATGCTCCCCGGGCTCCCATACGTCCAGCTCGGGCTTTATGAGCACCAGGGCGAAGGGCATACCGTACCCGCCGATGGACTTACTCTGGGTGACGATATCCGGCACAATCCCCGCACGCTCGAAGGAGAAGAACCAGCCTGTGCGTGCACAGCCCACCTGCACGTCGTCCACAATCAGCAGGATGTCGTGCTTGGTGCAGAGCTCCCGAAGTCCCCTCAGCCACTCCGCGGGCATGGGGTATATGCCGCCGTCGGCCTGGGTGGTCTCAAGTATGAAAGCGGCGGGCTTCTCCACGCCGGAGTGGTCGTCGGTGAGTAAAGTTTCGATATATTTTAAGGTGTCCAGCTCCGGGAACATATAGGGCGCGGGCACATGGGTCACGTGCTCAAGAGGCACCCCGGCCCCCGCCCGGCTCGCGGCGTCGGTGGTGAGGGCGATGCTCCCAAGGGTCATGCCGTGGAACGCCCCCATGAGCGCGAAGACTCCCGTGCGCCCCTTCACCTTCCGGGCGAGCTTTAGCGCCGCCTCCACGGCGTTGGTGCCCGTGGGCCCGGGGAACTGTATTTTATAGTTTAGTCCCCGGGGCTTCAATACCTTTTCCTCATAGAACTCAATAAACTCCCGCTTGGGGCGGGTGTACATGTCCAGGGCGTGCATGACCCCGTCCTCCCGCAGGTACTCAATGAGCCTATCCCTGATAAGCTCCGGGTTATGGCCGTAGTTCAGGGCCCCCGCGCCGCAGAAGAAGTCGATGTACTCCCGGCCATCCTCATCATAGAGGAAGGGGCCCCGGGCTTTGGTGAACACCGCGGGGAAGTTCCGGCAGTAGGACCGCACCTCGGACTCGTAGCTCTCAAATACGTTCGTGTTCTTACTCATGTTTTACCATCCTTTCTACCATGGGAGCCGCCCATGATTCAGCGATCTTCAACGTTCGGCTCACCGCCGAAGTTGGGGCTTAACAGTAATGCGTTAAGCGGCAAATAGATTTGCGGGCCAATGATTTTTATATAGTATTTTGACCCGAATACCATTCTATCACAAAGTTTCCCAAAATGGAAGGGAATGTAAGAAAGTTTACAAATAAAGCCCCCCTTAAAGGGAGGCCGTATCAAAGAAAAACACATCGGCAGGAGTGCCGTCCGGATAGGCAATATCCCCGCCCATGCTCTCCACCCGGTACGCACCCTTGGTGTACGAGCCCACAACCCTGTCCCAGAACCCCACGGAGGGCAGGTTCTTCGGGTGGCGCTTGAGCTGCCAGGAGCCCCTGAACCTGTCGAACAGCGCCCTTGCGGCGAATGAGCCCAGGCCGCAGCGCCGGTACTTGTACATCACAAAAAACTCAGACATACAGTAGTCGGTCTTCCCCGCCTCCGGGTAGTCGTTCACCATGGCGAAGCCCGCCAGCTTGCCGTCCGCCTTGAGGAAGAAGGCCCAGCGGCCCTTCTCGGTCCAGTAGCCGTCCAGCCAGTCGTAGCCGTAGAGCCCCAGGGGGTTCACGTCCTCAAGGGTGTACTGGGAGAACTCATAGTCGTACTTCTCCATTAAATTCCGGAGTATCTCCTTTTCGTGCCTCTCAGCCGGCACTATCTCAAAGTTCACTCTATATCCTCCCCCAGGGTCCCCTGGCTCTTGGCGGTGAGGTAGGCGTTGATAAAGCCGTCCAAATCGCCGTCCATAACGCCGTTCACGTTGCCGGTCTCAAAGCCTGTGCGGTGGTCCTTCACCATGGTGTAGGGCATGAACACATAGGAGCGTATCTGGCTGCCCCAGGTTATCTCCTTCTGCTCCCCCTTGATGTCCGAAATCTTCTCAAGGTTCTCCCGCTCCTTTATCTCCACGAGCTTTGAAATGAGCATTTTCATTGCAACATCACGGTTCTGATACTGGCTGCGCTCCACCTGGCAGGAGACGACTATGCCCGTGGGGATGTGTATGAGCCGCACGGCAGAGGATGTCTTGTTGACCTTCTGGCCACCCGCGCCTGAGGCCCTATAGACCTCCATCTTGATGTCGTCGGGGTTTATCTCAACGGAGTTGTCCTCCTCTATCTCGGGCATTACTTCCAACGATGAGAAGGAGGTGTGCCGCCGCCCAGCCGCGTCGAAGGGGGACACCCGCACAAGCCGGTGCACCCCCGCCTCGGATTTAAGGTAGCCGTAGGCGTTCTCCCCCTCCACCAGAATGGAAGCGGACTTGAGCCCCGCCTCGTCCCCGTCCAGATAGTCAAGGGTCGTCACCTTAAAGCCCCTTCTCTCGGCCCAGCGGCCGTACATGCGAAAGAGCATTTCCGCCCAGTCCTGGGCCTCCGTGCCCCCGGAGCCCGCGTGGAAGGTGAGGATGGCGTTATGGCCGTCGTACTCCCCGGTCATGAGGGTGGAGAGCTTCATGTCGGCTATCTCCCCCGCCACGGAGTCTATCTCCCCCTGTATCTCCCCGACAAGGCTCAGGTCCTCGGCCTCGTCCCCCAGCTCTATAAGCGCCGCCGCGTCGTCGCACCGGGCGCAGAGCTTCTGATAGCTCTCGTCCTTCGCCTTGAGGGCCGCCATGCGCTGGGTCACCTTCTGTGCGTTCTGCATATCGTCCCAGAACCCCGGCTCCGCGGACTTGAGCTCGAGCATTTCAACCTCCTCCCGAAGCCTCTCAAGCCCAAGGGACTCCCCCAAAGACCTGAGGGCCTCCCGCTGGGCCGAAAGAAGCCTCGAGAGCTCTTCAAATTGCAGCATATCCGTTATCTCCTTTCCAAAATAAGGAAGTTGTTTTAGTGTATACAGCTTTATTATAGCAAAAAAGCTGGGGAATGTAAACAGGGAAATTGGTTGACAGCTTTCGACATTTAGGGTATAATAGAGGCAGCCCGGCTCTTTAGGGCCAGCCCGCAAGGGCGGGGGCGTTGTCCAGAATAACGGCGGCGGTCAGCCCATCCTCGAAAGGGGGTGTTTCACTTTCCCACTTATGCGCGAAGGGAGGTGAGTGCTATGCCAATTACCATTACGTTTCATGTCTTTGGGATAACTGTTTCAATAAAGTTATCGCTCCCCAAGGCGAAGCAGGTAAAGAAGCAAAACCGCCACTCGGCAAAGTGACGGTTTTGTAGTACTTAAAATTGTTCATCAACCGGGCTGACCGCTACTGGACAGCGCCCTTTTTATACTTAAATTATACCATCACGAGCCCTTCCTGTCAAGCCCCTTTATCTCCCGCCCGTAAAGCCGCGCAAAGAAGAACACGCTCACCAGCAGCGAGAAGGTCTCGGCGACGGGGAAGGCCCACCAGACGGCGTTGACAGCGCCTGTGAAGCGGGCTAAAAGCCAGGCGGCAGGGACCAGCACCACAAGCTGGCGCATGAGGGAGACCACGAGGCTGTAGGTGCCCCGGCCCACGGCCTGGAAGAGGGTGGAGGAGACTATGCCCAGGGCCGCGAAGATAAAGCAGGTGCAGATGGTGCGAAGGGCGGGTACGCCGATTTGGAGCAGGTCCTCGGAGGCGTTGAATATGCCCAGGAGCTTGTCCGGCAAAAGGAGGAATGTAAGCATTCCCGCGAGCATTATAACCAGCGCTATGAGGCACCCCTCCTTGAGGGCGCTCATCAGGCGCTTTTTGTTTTTCGCCCCGTAGTTGAAGCCCATGATGGGCAGAAGCCCCTGGGTCAGGCCGAAGACCGGCATGAACACAAAGGACTGTAACTTAAAGTAAAGCCCGAACACCGTATAGGCCGCCGTGGAGAAGCCGGAGAGTATGCCGTTCATGGCCATGTTCATCACCGTGCCGATGGCCTGCATGACGATTGCCGGGAGCCCCACGGCGTAGATGTTTTTGATGGTGTCAAAGCGGGGCCGAAAGCCCTTGAAGCTTATGGAGATGGCGTGGGGCCGCACGGCAAAGACAATAGCGGCGAATATCATGGAGATTATCTGCCCGCCCACAGTGGCAATGGCGGCGCCGGTGACCCCCATTGCCGGGAGCCCGAAATAGCCGAAGATGAACACCGGGTCCAGGGCTATATTTATGAGCGCCCCAACCAGCTGGAATATCATGGGCCAGAACATGTTCCCGGTGGCCTGGAGTATCTTCTCAAGCATAACCACCACGAAGCTGCCGAAGGAGAAGATACAGCAGACGGATATATACTGGTCGCCCATCAAAATTATCTCCGGGTCGGACTCGAACATCTTAAAAAACAGCGTGGTGAAAAAACCTCCGTACACCGCGAATACCGCCGCGGTGCAGAGCCCCAGCACTATGCCGTGGGAGGCGGCGGCCTCGGCCTCGGCCTTCCTCCCCTCACCAAGCCGCCTTGAGATAAGGGAGGTCACGCCCACGGCGGTGCCCACGGCGAAGGCTATCTGCAAATTCTGTATGGGGAAGGCCAGGGACACCGCCGACATGGCCTTCTCGCTCACCTGGGAGACGAAGTAGGTGTCCACGATATTGTATAGGGCCTGTACCATCATTGAGAACATGGCGGGCAGGGCCATGGAGAATATCAGGGGCAGCATTTTGGCCGTGCCCATCCTGTTCTGCGGCTGTGCGTTCTCGCTCATTTTTCCACTCCTTTACTTACTTTCCGCTGATGGCCCGGATGATTTTACCCAGGGCCGGGTCGTCGCAGGGTATGGCAAAATACGGCGTGCCGTCCCGGGACACGTACCGCATGGGGATATCCGTGGGCGCAAGCTCAAGAGCCACAGGCTCCGGCCTGCTCTCAGGGGCGGGCTTGGGCTCAGGCTTTGCCTCGGGCTTATGCTCGGGCACAGTGACCGTCACCGTCTCAGCCTTCGGCTCGGGTATCTTATCCCCCTCCCTGGGCGGGCCCAGGCGGTATATCTTCACCCCGTAGGGCGGGAGCTCTATGCAGCCGTTCAGTTCCCGGCTCTCCCCGGTGAGCAAGTCCGTGGCGGGGCCGTGATAGTTCACGTTGATATTGAACCCGCTGCCGTCGGCGTTTATGCCTGTGAGCACCGTCTCGTCCCCGCACTCCCGGCGTATGGCTATCTGCTTGTTGAGGATAGTCTCGTTCTTATAGCTCCCCTCGCTAAGGGCCCGGCTCATAAGCTTCACCCGGCTGAGCTCCCCTATAAACTCCGTGAGCTCATTCTCAACAGGCTCCGGGAAGCAGGGCCGAAGGGCCGGGTCCCCGTCGTGCTTATCCCCCTCGGCCCCCCACTCGCTGCCGTAGTACAGGCAGGGTATGCCGGGCATACAGTAGAGCATGGCGTATAATCCCTTTATCTGCTTTTTGTCTTTTAATATCGTGTGTATGCGGGTAACATCGTGGTTATCCGCAAAGCATAAGAGGTGCTCCCCCCTATAGAGGCACCAGTTCTCAGAGCCGAACTGCCTGTTAAGGGAGTGTGCTATCTCGAACATATTCTTGTCATTAAATGACGAATAGAGCCCCTTATAGCACTCGTAGTTGGTAACGCTGTCCAGCATTTCCGGGTTCATAATGCGCTTATAGTCCCCGTGTATCATCTCCCCCAGGAGGAAGAAGCCCGGGTCCCGCTCCTTCGTGTACCGGTGCAGGCGGCGCATGAAGTTCTCGTCCAGGAGGTACGCCACGTCAAGGCGCAGGCCGTCTATGGCGAACTCGTCCATCCAGCCGCCAACGCACTCCAAAATATGGTCCACAACCGCCGGGTTTTGAAGGTTCAGCTTCACCAGCTCAAAATGCCCCTCCCAGCCCTCGTACCAGAGGCCGTCGTTATAGTTTGAGTTGCCGCCGAAGTTTATATGGAACCAGTCCCGGTAGGGGGAGGCCTCCCGGTTTTTCAATACGTCCTGGAAGGCCCAGAACCCCCGGCCCACGTGATTGAACACGCCGTCCAGCACCACGCGTATGCCCGCCTCATGAAGGGCATTGCACACGTCCGCAAAGTCTTCGTTGGAGCCAAGGCGGGTGTCTATCTTCCGAAAATCCCTGGTGTCATAGCCGTGGGTGTCGGACTCGAACACAGGGGAGAAGTACACCGCCCCGGTGTTGAGCTTTTTAAGGTGCTCCACCCAGTCTATCACCTTTCTTATGCGGCTTTGGGGCACGCCGTCGTTCTCATAGGGCGCGCCGCAGAAGCCGATGGGGTAAACCTGGTAGAACATGGCCGAGTTCTGCCAGCCGGGCTCATTTTTCAGATGTATAACGTTCATTCTGCCGCCTCCTGTAGTGTGCAGCTGTTCCCCTCAAAGGAGAACACGCTGTTATAAAATGCCGTCATGCCGTCCACCATATGTATCAGGTCCTCCCGGCCCGCCGTCTCATAGGGGGAGTGCATGGCAAGCTGGGCAAGGCCTATGTCCACGGTGGGTATGGGGATATGGGAGCCGGATATGAGCCCAAGGGTCCCGCCGCCGGGGGTGGAGGAGTTGTTGTAGTAGTCCTGGGTGGGCACAGCGGCCCTTTCGCAGATGAGCTTGAAGAGGGCGGCGGTGGAGGCGTCCGTGGCGTACCTGGTGCTGTGCTTCACGATTATGCCGCCGTTTATATAGCAGCCGCTGGTGGGGTCGGCCTTGTCCGGGCAGTTGGGGTGCACGGCGTGGCCGTTGTCCGCTGAGAGCAGCAGGCCGTTCTGTATGGCAAGGGCCCTCTGCTCAGAGTCCTTTCCGGCCCATTTGCATATCCTGTCGATAACGTCTGAGAGCATGGTGGAGCCCGCCCCCTGGCGGGTCATGCTGCCGGTTTCCTCATTGTCGAAGACGGCGCATATAGTGCAGTTCTCGGGGTTCCCGCCCTGCAAAAAGGCCGAGACCGCCGCGAAGACGCACTCCAAATCGTCCAGCCTTGGGGCCTGAATGAACTCCCCGTCGGCCCCGAACACCGTGCCCCGGGCCCTGCTGTAGAGGTACAGGTCGTGGGAGAGTATGTCCTCCTTCTGAACGCCCGCAAGCTCAGATAGCAGCTTCAGAAGGTCAGCCCTCCTGCCGCCCAGCAGGGGCAGGGTGTCCTTCTGGGGGTCCGGCTTGCGGCCGTTATTCGCCTCCCTGTCCAGGTGTATGGCAAGGCTTGGGATGGTGAGCAGGTCCCGGGGGAGGTTCACAAGCTGCATAAGGAAGCCCTCCTTTGTGCGCACCGCCAGCCTCCCGGCCACGGAAAGGGGCCTGTCATACCAGAGGCCCAGTGTGGTGCCGCCGTATACCTCTGTGTTCAGCTTCACGTACTGCCCCCCGCAGTCCATCTCCGGGGAGCCCTTCACCTTGAAGCAGGGGGAGTCCCCGTGGGGGGCTATTGCCAAGAAGGCGCTGAAATCCTTCTTCGGGGCCCTGAACGCTATGATGGAGCTCTGGTTCCTCACGGTAAAGTACCCCTTCCCGGCAGCGAGCTCCCAGGGCCCGGACTCTGAAAGCTCTGTGAAGCCGCCGTTCAGGAGCATGGCCCGGACAGCGTTGACGGTGTGGAAGGCGGTGGGGCTGCTCTCGATGAAATCAAAGAGCCTTCCTGTAAGCCTGTCTGTCATGTTAATCCCTCTCTCTTAAAAATAATAATTTATATTATAGTTTTTATGGTATGGAAAAAAGCCAGTTAATTACCCGGCTTTTCCGGCAGTTCCGGCAGGCATAGGGCGTTTTGCCGGAAACGCCGGAATTGCCGGAATAATATAAGGGTTTATCCCATGCGATTAAAAGTATGATACTTATTATCACAGCTCCATGATAATAAACTCACACCCCGACTGCCTGTGGGTAACGCGCCCGGTCTCAGAAAAGCCGCAGCGCTCATACACCCCCCTTGCCCGGCTGTTGGACCCCATCACCGTGAGCCTTACAGCGCCGGCCCCCAGCTCCTCCCGGGCCCACCTTATCCCGCACTGCACAAAGGGCTCCCCGAAGCCAAGGCCGCATAAATCCGGCCGGAGCCCCAGGCCCATGTCGAGAGGCCCCAAAGGGTACGCCCCCTCCTCCACGGCGGGTATCTTCGCCTCCTCCCCGAACTGGTAGAAGCCGATGACCTTCCCGGCGCTGTTGAGAAGGGAGTATGACGGGCCTGTAAGCAGCCCGGAATAGTCCCCCTCCATATTGTACACCGCCAGCTCCCCGGAATACTCCCAGGCGGCAATTATCCCGGCGTGCTCCCTTGTCATGGGGACAATGCCGAAAACCCTTCCCTTGCGGCCCCTCATGGGCCCTCACCTCCCATTGTAATCAAATCCCTCCGGCAGGCTTATATACCCCCGGATATGCCCGTCCCTGGGCCGCTCAACCACCCCGGAGACATTATTAAGGTTCCCCTCGGCGGTGAGTATGCTGTCCCTTCCCGCCTCAAGGACTATGCCAATATGGTCGTGGGGCTTGTTTTCAAAGACCCGGTCGAATATGACGATATCCCCCGGCTGGGGCAGGCAGGTATTTTGGAGCCAGCCTATGCGGGGGTCTGCCTTGGCCCACTCCTCCCAGGCCCCGCACCCCGCAAGATTGCAGGAGACGCACTCCTTTGGTCTTACCGGGAGCTTGTACCCGGCCTTTATACAGCAATAGTACACAAAGGCCGCGCACCACAGGCCCTCGGCCTCCTTTTTCTTCCAGCGGGGGAAGGGCTCTATAATGGGCTGTAGGTTGGACTCAAGGCCCAGGACGGCCCCGTGCCAGGTTCTAAGCGCCTCGGCCCTGGCTGTCCCGGCCAGATTTAGTTTAGTTGACAAAGCTATCACCTCATTTAAACTCCGGTATAAACTCCGCTCCCCGGGCCTTCCTGGACTGGACAAAGCCCTCAAGGCCCAGCTCAAAGAGGGCGTCCTGCACCTTCAAAAGCTCCCTCTTTGTAACGCCCCTTTTAAGCTCCGGGCAGCCCTCTATGCCCTCTTTGGCCTCCCCCCAGGGGGTGTACTGGGCCATGAGGCTCACTGGTATGCCGGGGAACTCCCGGGCTATGATATGAAGGGCCTCGATGGAGTTTTTAGTGTGCCCGGGGAGTATCAGGTGCCGGATGAGCACGCCTTTTACCATCATGCCGCTTTCATCATACTCCGGCGGGCCCGCTTGCTCTGCCATTTCATGTATGGCCCTTATGGCCGTCTCCGGATAGTCCGGCGCATTGGAAAGGGCCCCCGCAAGCCCGCTCTGGGCGTACTTGAAGTCTGGCAGGTAGATATCTATAAGACCCCTAAGGCTCCTGAGGGACTCCGGCCTCTCGTACCCCGAGGTGTTATACACCACCGGCACAGGGAGCTTTCTCTTTATAAGCGCCTGCCGCACCCCGGGGATGAACTGGGTCGCGGTCACAAGGTTTATGTTGTGGGCCCCCTTCTCTATGAGCTCAAGGAAGATATCGCTGAGCTCCCCGGGGGTCACGGCCCGGCCGGGGGCAGTGCCCCGGCTTATCTCATAGTTCTGGCAGTACCGGCAGCCTAAGGGGCAGCCGGTGAAGAACACCGTCCCAGAGCCCCTTTCCCCGCTGATTGGGGGTTCCTCCCAGAAGTGCAGGGCGGCCCTTGCTATGCGTATCTCCTCCCCGCTGCGGCAGGGGGTCCCGCCGTCCCTTTTGCTGCCGCACATTCTGGGGCAAAGCTTACATATCATGGGTTTATCATCAGCATGGCGCAGTTACTCCCACGCTTGCCCCGGGTCTTCCTGTGGGAAAAGAGCAGGTCGCTGTTCTCCATGGTGCACACCCCGCCTACGGTGATATGCTCCGGCAGGACCCCCGCCGACAGCAGGGACTGCCTGCAGCACTCCCAAAGGTCCACGTGGTACTTCACCCCGCCGTCCCCCGGGAGCTCCGCGGGGCCGGTGACGAACTCCCCGGAGTTTGGCAGGGCAAGGAACTCTTTTGCCACGGGCTCATCCACCTCGAAGCAGTCCTTGCATATGGAGGGGCCTATGGCGGCTATGAGCTTTTTGGGGTCCGTGCCGAACTCACTGGCCATGCGCTCCGCCATCACCTTAGGCATACCCGCCGCCGCGCCCCGCCAGCCCGCGTGGGCAAGGCCTATGGCCTTATGCTCCGGGTCGATGAAGTACACGGGCACGCAGTCCGCGGCGAAGGCAACCAGAGTCACCCCGGGCACGTCGGTGCAAAGGCCGTCGGCGCTGTCGCAGTCGTTTTGGGTCCATATGCCTATGCCCCGCTCCTTTTCGCCCACCCTTCGTATGTCGGTCTTGTGCACCTGGCAGCCGCATACCATGCCCTCAGGGTCAAAGCCCGCGGCCGCTGCAAACCGGCGGTAGTTTTCCTCCACGTTTTCATCCGGGTCCCCCCGGCCGTAGCCCAGGTTCAGGGAGGCGAACTCCCTGCCGCTCACGCCGCCTATCCGGGTTGAAAAGGCGTGGGTCACAAAGTCTATGGAGCTAAGCTCCGGGAAGCGCAGGACCCCAACGCCGCCGTTTATCTCAAGGCCCATGGAGCCTACTTCCCCGGGCTCGGCCCGCCGGGGCTTTTCTATCACAGGCAGAGCCATTGCTTTTTTATTCACGACTATCCCCTCGTATTTCTCTTTGATATTTACTCTCCCCGAGAAGCGCAGGCCGCAGTCCCGGCAGCGGAACTCGGAGATAAAGGCCCGGTTATGCTGCCGCCAGCGGCAGGTGCGCACCCCCAGGCCCCCGCAGGCGGGGCAGAGGAGCCTCAGGTGCTCCGGGCGCACCCGGGGGTCCTTGATGTCCTTGACAAAGCTCGTGCGGAAGGTCACCTGCCGGTAGAAGCTCTCGTCGCACTTGCGGATATAGGGCCCGGGGTCCAGCCGGTCCCGGACACGGCGGAATATCTCAAGGGCGGTCATGCTGTCGTCCAGGGCCCGGTGCCGGGAGAGCTGGTCTATCTCAAGAAGGGCCGCGGCCTTCTCAAGGGCGGTCTGCTCCCCGGTGTTAAGGCCAAGGGCGGCCTGGGCGTAGCGCTGAAGGTCGCAGTACTGGGTGAGGAAGGGGACCTTCATGCTGCCGCTGAAGTATTTGCAGTTTTCAATGAGGGCCAGCGCGTCCGACGGGCCCCAGGTCATGAGCACGCAGTCCCCCAGCCAGCGCTTGAAGCGGCTAACGGCGTTCATGAAGGGTATGCCCCCGGACTCGAGCTCGTCCTCGGTTATGCTCGTGAGGTCAGCTACTATCGGGTTCAGGTGTCTGCCTACCTGGGGGCGCACAAAGCAGGTGAAGGTGCCGAGAACCTCAAGGTCAGGGGAGCACTTTACAGCGCCGAACTCGATTATTTCGTTGATATAGCCCTTTAGGCGGGGGCTGTAGGCTGGGTTCCATTCAAGGTCTAGGATTGCTGTGTTTATTGGGGGCACCTCCTTTAAGAAACTTTTTGAAAAAAGTTTCTTAACAACTTCAAAAACTTTTGCTCGCTTCGCGGCGCTTAACTGGATTTTTTGCGGCTTTGCTGTTTCATGCGCTGCTCATGAGACAGCACGGCTTTGCGCATGCGGACGCTTTTGGGTGTGACCTCTACGTATTCGTCTTCGCTGATGAACTCCAGGCACTGCTCAAGGCTCAGCACGGAGTGGGGGGTCAGTCTCAGCGCCTCGTCTGAGGCAGAGGAGCGGGTGTTGGTGGCGTGCTTCTTTTTGCACACATTCACCACCAGGTCTTCAGCCTTGGGGCTGGCCCCTACTATCATTCCCTCGTAGACCTCGACCCCGGGCCCAATAAACAGCCGCCCCCGGTCCTGGGTGTTGAAGAGACCGTAGGCCGTGGACTCGCCGGTCTCGAAGGCTATGATGGACCCCTGCTGGCGCTGGGCGATGTCCCCCTTATAGGGCTCGTAGCCGTCAAACACATGGTTCATGATGCCGTTGCCGTTGGTGTCCGTTAAAAACTCCGAGCGGTAGCCCATGAGCCCACGGGCGGGTATTCTGAACTCCATATGGGTTATGCCCGTCTCTCTCGAGCCCATGTTCACAAGCTCGGCCTTTCTCGAGCCTATCTTCTCCATTACAGCCCCCACGTAGCTGTCGGGGGTCTCTATCATCAGAAGCTCCATTGGCTCAAGCCTCTTGCCGTCCTTCTCTTTATATATGACCGTAGGCGGGGACACCTGGAACTCATACCCCTGACGGCGCATTTGCTCAATGAGTATGGAGAGGTGCAGCTCCCCCCGGCCGGAGACCTTGAAGGTGTCCATGCTGTCCGTCTCCTCCACCCGCATGGCAACGTTTGTCTCAACCTCCTTGAAGAGCCGGTCCCGGAGGTTCCGTGAGGTCACGAACTTGCCCTCACGCCCGGCGAAGGGGGAGTCGTTCACCTTAAAGAGCATGGAGACCGTGGGCTCGTCTATCTTCACAAAGGGCAGGGGCTCGATATTGTCCGGGGAGCAGGCGGTCTCTCCGATGTTAAGGTCTGTAATGCCCGAGACGGCGATTATGTCCCCCAGCTTGGCGCTCTCGGCCTCCACCCTTTTTAAGCCCTCGAACTGGTAGAGCTTTGATATCTTGGCGTTCTTATGGCCCTCACCGCCGCCGCCGCAGATGGCCACCTGCTGGCCCACGCGAATCTCTCCCCGCTCCACGCGGCCTATGCCTATGCGGCCCACGTACTCGTCGTAGTCGATGTTTGAAAAGAGCACCTGGGTGGGGCCCTCAAGGTCCCCCCGGGGGGCGGGGACCTCCTTTAGTATCATCTCAAAGAGGGGCTTCATGTCCGTGCCGGGCATATTTGGGTCCAGAGTGGCAGAGCCCTCCCTTGCGGAGCAGTAGGCCACGGGGAAGTCCAGCTGGTCGTCGCTGGCCCCAAGCTCTATGAACAGGTCCAGCACCTCGTCCACCACCTCGGCGGGCCGGGCCCCCGGGCGGTCTATCTTGTTGAGCACAACCAAGGGCTTTTTGCCAAGGCCCAGGGCCTTCTTGAGAACAAAGCGGGTCTGGGGCATACAGCCCTCAAAGGCGTCCACCAGCAGGAGGACGCCGTCCACCATCATCAGCACCCGCTCCACCTCGCCGCCGAAGTCCGCGTGGCCGGGGGTGTCCACAATGTTTATCTTGGTGTCGCCGAACTTCACCGCGGTATTCTTCGAGAGGATGGTAATGCCCCGCTCCCGCTCAAGGTCCCCCGAGTCCATGACCCGCTCGGCCACAGCCTCGTTTGCCCGGAAAATGCCGCTCTGCCTGAGCAGCTGGTCCACCAAAGTTGTCTTCCCATGGTCAACATGGGCGATGATAGCCACGTTGCGAAGGTCTTCTCTTATTCCCATTTTCTGTTCTTTCCTTTCAGCTGCTTATCTGATTTTATTATACGACTTTTTATTATACCACAGGACGGGGGATTTGAAAAGACCCCTTTTGGTGGGAGAATGCAGGGCTTAAAGCAAATGTGTATTATTTTGCTTGCGTTTTGCTTTTGAATGTGGTATAATACAAAACAGAGAAAGGAGCGGTATTTATGGCGCAAATCAATCTTCGTGTTGACGATGACGTGAAGCGCGGGGCCGAGCAGGCTCTCAGCGATATCGGAATCAGCATGTCTACGGCAATAAATGTGTTCCTGAGAAAGGTGGCAAGGGAGCGCCGGATACCCTTTGAGCTTTCGGCCGACCCCTTCTATTCCGAGAGCAATATGAGGCACCTTGAGCAGATAGCCCGGGACATCGCAGGCGGCAGGGCGCATTTTTCGGAGCATGAGCTCATTGAGGTGGAGGAATAATGCGGCTGCTATGGGAGGACAGGGCGTGGGACGACTACCTCTATTGGCAGACCCAGGACAGGAAGACACTAAAGCGGGTCAATGCGCTCATAAAAGACATTCAGCGGAGCACCTTTGAGGGTATTGGAAAGCCCGAGCCGCTGTCGAATAACAGAGGTGGGTGGTGGAGCAGGCGCATTGACGATATGAACCGGATAGTTTACTATGAGCAGGACGGGATAATATACCTGGTGTCATGCAGGGGACATTACGACTGAAATCAGTAAAAATGGAGCGAAGGAAGGAGAACTTCCCTTGCTCCATTTTTTTCAAACTCTCGCCGCCCCGTCCAGCGCCTCCCGGACCTCCTTCGCCGTGTCCAGCCGGCCCACGGCCTCCGAGAGGCTGTCGGCCTCGGCCTTGGTCCACAGGGAGACGGTCTTGCGCACTCTCGGGATGGCCCCGGCTGGGAGGCTCAGGCTTGTGACGCCGTAGGACATGTAGAGGGGGGTGAGCCTGGGGTCCGCGGCGGTCTCGCCGCACACGCATACGGGGGCGCCGCTGGCGCTGCCGCACCGGATTATGTGTTTTAAGACCCTTAGCACCGCCGGGTGGAAGGGGTCATAGAGACTGCCCACGGCGGGGTTGCCCCGGTCGCAGGCCATTATGTAGCCCACAAGGTCGTTGGTGCCAATGCTCATGAACGCCGCCTCCCGGGACAGCTGGTCGGCTATGACCGCCGCCGCGGGGGTCTCTATCATCACGCCCACCGGCAGGCTCCCCGCGCAGGGCTTCCCCTCGTTTGTAAGCTGCTCCCGGGCCTTCTCAATGAGCCGGCGGCAGGCGCGCAGCTCGGAGAGGGCGGATATCATGGGCAGGAGTATATGCAGGCTCCGCCCGGCCGCCGCCCTCAGGAGGGCCCTGAGCTGGGTGAGGAAGATATCCTGGTTCTGAAGGCACCAGCGCACGCCCCTAAGGCCCAGAAAGGGGTTCTCCTCCTGACGTACCCCCAGGCAGGGCACGCTCTTGTCGCCGCCGACGTCCAGGGTGCGTATGACCACCTGCCGCCCGCCGGCCCCGTCGATGGCCTGGGAGTAGGCGGCGGCCTGCTCATCCTCGCCGGGGGGCGAGGACCGGTTCATGAAAAGGTACTCTGTACGGAAGAGCCCTATGCCCTCGCCCCCGGCCTCTATGGCCCCGCCGGCGGCGCAGGGCATGCTGATATTGCAGTACAGGGGGTACTCTATGCCGTCTGCTGAGAGGGTGCGCCGGTCCCTAAAGTCCTCCATGCAGCGGCGCTCCTCAAGCTGGACCTCCCGCTTGCGCCGGTACTCGGCCACGACCTTCTCCCCCGGGGAGGATATGACGGCGCCCCTTGAGCCGTCCACGATGACGAAGTCCCCCTGGGAGAGCTTATCCGCTGCCCCCCGCACGCCGCATACCGCAGGCAGGCCCATGGTGCGGGCCATTATGCCGGCGTGGGAGGCGGGGCCCCCTTTTTCCAGCACCAGCCCCACTATGCGCTCGGTGTCAAGGTCAGCCATCACAGAGGGGCTCAGCTCCTCGGCCACGAGTATGGAGCCCTTGGGGGCCTCCCTTATGGAGTCGTCCTCAACTCCCAGGAGAAGGTGGATGATGGCGTTGCGCACGTCCCTTATGTCCTCTGCCCGAAGGCGGGTGAGTTCGTCGTGGGAGTCTGAGAACGCGGCTATATACATGTCGCATACCCGGCTGAGCGCGGCCTCGGCGCAGAGGCCGGACTCAATGAGCTCCCGGACCCGGCTGTTCAGCTCCGGGTCGCCGGCAATGCCGATATGTGTCTCAAGTATCTTGGAGTCCTCGGCCCTTACGGGGAGCTGCTGCAGGTGGCGCATACGGCTCATGGTGTTGTCGCAGAAGGCGCCGACGGCTTTTGTGAACCGCTCGGCCTCGGGCCCGGGGTCAGCGCTCCGGGCCTCGTCGAATACCAGGGCCTGGGCCCTGAGGAGCAGCACCCTGCCAAGGGCTATGCCGTCTGATACGGCGATGCCTTGCAGCATAAGTTACACCTCGCCTTCTGTCATAGATGGATATTTGAGATAATTATTCTTTATTATAATTATAATATAGAGGTCTTAGAAAATCAAGACCGGTTTTTCATAAGTTTTTTCTTTTTTGCCTTTGCCCCGGGCTCTGGGGCGGGCCTTTGGGAGGTTATGCTGTACAGGCAGGCGGCGGCGGCCGCGAAGTATATTGTCACGTTTGGCCGCCGGAGCACGTTGCCTGATATCTGCGCCGCTATTATCGCAAGGAGGAAGCACATGCCCACGGCCCCTGTCTCCAGGGTGAGGAAATCCCTGAGGCCCCCAAGAAAGCCCCGAAGCCAGAGGGGGGCGCTCCCTGGGCCTTTTTCACGCTCAAGGCTATAGGCCCGCCGTATATCCCCCCCAAGGGCCCGGAAGGCCTCGAAGAAGAACAGGATGAAGATGAGCGCGTAGAGGGCAATGCCTATATAGCCCACATTGTAAAACACCCCGGGGAAGTCGTTCTCAAGGTCGTATATGCTGTCCCCCAGGAGGAAATCGCTGTACTCAAAGCCCAGGAAATGGGTTAGGAGGTCCTTCTCGTGCCAGACCATTTTGGCGTAGTTCAGCTTCACCTGCCGGGTGTTGGAGAGCACGGCGGGGGAGTCGGTATAGTCGAAGAACTCCATGACGTTGTACATGCCGAAGCGGGCGTTGAGCTCAGCGGTGCGAAAGCCGTAGACCCCGGTGTCGGAGTATATGGGCAGGACGGTGCGGCGCAGGTTCTCAAGCTGGCGCTCGGAGGATATCTTCCCGGCGGCGCCCCCCTGGTGTATCAGGTCCAGGGTCTCCTGGTCCGCGCCGGAGTTCTCAAGGCTCTCCTCTATCATGGTGCTGTAGATGTTCTGGGAGTAGGCCGTCATGCTGTTGCGCACCATCATGGGGGACTTGCCCCGGAACAGGGCGGTGAGAAGGAGCATAACGAAAACGGGCAGGGCGTATTTCAGCACATAGCCCCTGGGCTCCTTCCCGAGCCTCAGGAGGAACAGGAAAATATACGCGCCGCCGATGATGAATATTGAGTAAAAATCGAGCTTTGTGCCTGTGACGAACATCAGGGCTATGGGCAGGAAGACCCCCAAAAGATATACGGGGTACTTCCCGCTCTTATACGCGGCGTACACGGCTAGGGGGGCCGAGAGCACTATGATGGCGCTCTGGGCGCTGGGGATGAGGAACCAGCCGAGGACGCCAACCTCTATCTGCTCATAGGTGTGTATGGGGCTCCCGGTGAGCCAGGGCAGGGCGGTGAAGAGCACTATCTCCAAAAAGGCGATGAACGCCCCCAGGTAAAAGGCTTTGCGAAGTTCCGGGCGGCCCCTCAAGGCGGTGATGAAGGTGAGGGCGTAGAGGGGGAAGTTCAGGAGCCGCAGGAGGTTCCCCGTGTCCTTTACCGGGGAGATATAGCCTATCCTGAAGCAGTTGAGCATATGGGCCCCCCAGAACAGGGCGATGGCGGCGTACAGTATAAGGTACGCCCGCTTATTGTCCGTGAGCAGGAACCCAAAAAGGGCCGCCAGGGCCAGAAGGCCGAAGCGCATGAGGGTGGTTATGGATGTGAGCCCGCCGCGGTCCGCAAAGTATGAGGCCACGTCCATGGCGGGCTGGATTATCATCAGCGCGAGTATTATGCCAAAGAGCCTGTTCTCAAGAAAAGTTTTTATCTTCTGCAAGCTGTACGCCTCCTTATTTCACAGGACGTTCTTTTATGGTCAGGCCCCTGCGGCGCTCAACGCGGGCGCGGAGCTTTGTGCCGGCGTGCAGGAGCAGATAGAGCTCTGCCGCCGCAAGGGAGATATAGACGGTGACGCTGGGCTTTCTGAGCACCTGCCCGGAGAACTGCGCCGCCCCGAGGCCTAAGACCATCATCATGGCCCATACGCCCATAGGCACAGTCAGGACCTCGGGCAGGCGGCGTATATTCCTTATGCAGCGCCAGGCCGCCGAGAGGATAAAGTACCCGGCAAAGCATACATAGAGCCCGAACCCGAGATACCCGCAGTAAAAGAGCAGGGCGGGGAAGTCGTTCTCCGGGTCGTAGTTGGTGCCGTTAAGATGGACGGATGAGGCCTCGAAGCCCAGGAGCCTTGTGAGGGCGTCCCCCTCCTCCCATAAGAGGGAGGTGACCTTCAGCTTCTTCACCCGCACGTCATAGAGCACCGAGGCCTTTGTCTCATAGTCATAGCTTTTCACTACCCTCTCTGTGCCGAAGCGGTCCAGAAGGTCCCCTAAAAGGGGCTTATCCGCAAAGCTGCGCCCGCTGTATATCTCCTCGTACACCCGGGTTATCTTCTCAAGTATCTCGGGGGGGACCTCCCCGCCCTCATACTCATAGCCCTTATCATCCCCCATTATCTCGTCCGTGGGCTCCTGGTAGAGGCCGAAGGAGTCACGGCTGAGGCTCTGGCGGTATTCCATGATGGACAGGTCCTTAAAGCCTATGAACAGGGCGGTTACAAGTATCAGGGGTATGCAGAGGAGCCGCCGCCGGCCGCCCTCTATGAGAAGGAGCACGCAAAAGCCCAGGGCCATGATTATGGCCGAGAAGTAGGCAAGCCTTGTGCCGGTAAAGTATAAGAGGCCGAAGCCGGGTATGCAGGCTATGGGGAACAGCCAGAGGCGCTCTGAGCGGTATGCCCAGAGCAGGGTCCCCAGCACCAGCATGGAGACGATGGCGCTCTGGCTGTTGGGTATGGCGAACCACCCCAGCACCCCCACCTGCACGTCCCGGGAGGGGATGGCGTAGGTGTAGGCGGGCATGCCCGCGGCGTAGGAGATAAGTATCACCAGCAGCACCGTGCTAAGGTTCGCGGCCATCAGCCCCGCCGCCCTCATGTCCAGCCCCTCCCGGCTCTCCAGCAGGGTGATAAAAGAGAGGGTCCACAGGGGGAACTGTATGAGCTTGAAATATTCGGCGATATCCCCCATGGGGTCCTTATAGCCAATGCGCAGACAGTTCAGGGCGTGCAAAAGCCAGAAGGCCCCTATGACACCGAAGCAGACGGCATAGGCCCTCTTTCGCCTGGACATTGCAAAGCCCAATAGCGTCACGGCCACGAGCATTGCCATGCGCAGGGCGGTGGTAATGGCTGTGCTGCCGTAGTGCTGCATGAAATAGCTGAGCACATCTAAGGGGGGCTGTATGAGAAGTATTGCGGCCATGGCCTCGCCGGAGCGCCGGCGTAATATTGAAGATTCCATTTTCAGCTTCCTTGCATTTATGAGTATTTGGAGACATTATATCATATTTTCTGGCAGCGCACAAGGAAAAATACAAAAAGCCCGGCACCAAAAAGTACCGGGCTTTTAAAGTATAAATCAGGCTTTTAGAAATTGCCTCCGGTCAAATCCTCCACAATAAGGCTGCGGGGGGAGTTGGAGGCTGCCGCCGGAGCGGCAGGCGCGGGTGCGGCCGGGGCCGCTGCGGGAGCAGGAGCTGCCGCTGGCTCAGCCGGGTGGGGATTGTCCCGCCAGTCGAAGAACTTTGAGGCCACCTGGGGGAAGAGGGCGTAGCTGAGGGTGTCCTCCTCGCTGTGGCCCAGGCCCTTCTCCCTGCACTCGGCACGGAGCTTCTCCATCTCGGGCTCAAGAAGGTCGGCGGGACGGCAGGTTATCACCTCGTCATTGCCAATGCACTTCCTGCGCACCTCTTCGTTCACTGTCCCGGGGAGCTGGCCGTACTCGCCTCTTAAGAGGCCCTTGCTCTCCTTGGAGACCATCTTATAGCGCTCGCCGGAGAGCACGTTCAGCACCGCCTGGGAGCCAACTATCTGGCTGGTGGGGGTGACAAGGGGCGGGAACCCGAAGTCCTCACGGACTCTCGGCACTTCTTCCAGCACCTCATAGTACTTATCCTCGGCGTTAGCCTGCTTGAGCTGGCTGATAAGGTTCGAGAGCATTCCGCCGGGCACCTGGTACAGAAGGGTGTTTACGTCCACCTTCAGGACCTTGGGGTTGATGTCCAGCTTCTCGGCCACGCCCCTGAAGTGGGCCGCGGCCTCGGAGAGCTTGTTCATGTCGAGCCCGGTGTCCCGGCTGGTGCCCTGCAGGGTGGCGACCATTGCCTCGGTTGCGGGCTGGCTGGTGCCGTTTGCCAGGGGGGACAGGGCGCAGTCCACTATATCCACCCCCGCCTGGGCGGCCATGAGGTTTGTCATGTCGCCGGTGCCGGTGGTGTTGTGGGTGTGCAGGTGAATGGGCACGCCCACGTTCTCCTTGAGCTTCTTTACAAGGGAATAGGCGTCGTAGGGCAGAAGGAGGTTCGCCATGTCCTTAATGCAGATGGAGTCTGCCCCCATCTTCTCAAGCTCCATAGAGAGCTTTACAAAGTAGTCCTCGCTGTGCACGGGGCTCTTTGTGTAGCTGATGGCAACCTCGGCCCAGCCGCCGTACTTCTTAACGCAGCTTACGGCCGCCTGGACGTTCCGGGGGTCGTTCAGCGCGTCGAAGATACGCACAACGTCTATGCCGTTCTCGATGGACTTCTTGACGAATGCGTCCACCACGTCGTCGGCGTAGTGCCTGTACCCGAGAAGGTTCTGGCCCCGAAGGAGCATTTGCAGCTTCGTGTTGGGCAGGCCCTTCTTGAGGGTGCGAAGGCGCTCCCAGGGGTCCTCGTTGAGGAAACGCATACACACGTCGAAGGTCGCGCCGCCCCAGCACTCCAGGGACCAGTAGCCTATGCTGTCCAAAAGGGGCAGCACGGACACCATGTCCTCCAGCTTCATGCGGGTTGCCGCCTGGGACTGGTGGGCGTCGCGGAGTATCGTATCCATTATCTTTAGGGGATTTTTAGCCATAGTTTAATATCCTCCTTCTTAACCGAACAGGGACATCAGCACGCCCGCCGCAACAGCCGAGCCGATAACGCCGGCCACGTTGGGGCCCATTGCGTGCATGAGCAGGAAGTTGGAGGGGTCCTCCTTCTGGCCCACCACCTGGGACACCCGGGCCGCCATGGGAACGGCGGAAACGCCGGCGGAGCCTATCAGGGGGTTCACCTTATCCTTTGAGAACACGTTCATGAGCTTGGCAAGGAGCACACCGCCCGCTGTGCCCAGGCCGAAGGCGATAACGCCCATGGCGAGTATCAGCAGGGTGCTGGGGTTCAGGAAGTTCTTGGCGGTGGCGGTTGCGCCCACGGTGATTCCCAGGAAGATGGTGACGATGTTCATCAGCTCGTTCTGCACGGTCTTATTCAGGCGCTCCACAACGCCGCTCTCCTTCATGAGGTTGCCAAGCATCAGGCAGCCCACTAAGGGGGCGGCACTGGGCAGCATGAAGGACACGAAGATGGTGACGACGATGGGGAACAGTATCTTCTCGGTCTTTGAGACCGGGCGAAGCTGCTTCATCTTAATCCTGCGCTCCTCCTTGGTGGTCAGGGCCTTCATGATGGGAGGCTGGATGACCGGCACCAGGGCCATGTAGCTGTACGCGGCCACGGCGATGGGGCCCAGAAGGTGCGGGGCAAGCTTTGCAGTGGTGTAGATGGCCGTGGGGCCGTCCGCGCCGCCGATAATGCCGATGGAGGCGGCCTCAGGGCCGGTGAAGATGGTGAGCCTGGCGGCTACGTATGTGATGAATATGCCCAGCTGGGCGGCAGCGCCCAGAAGCAGGGTCTTGGGGTTGGCGATAAGGGGGGCAAAGTCCGTGCCAGCGCCAACGCCGATGAAGATAAGGCAGGGATAAATGCCCAGCTTCACGCCCAGGTACAGGTAGTCTAAAAGGCCGCCCGCGCCCGAGCCCAGCATTTCCCAGTTGATATGGCCGTCGGCGAATATCTCCGAGTGGTACATGCCAGCGCCCGGAAGGTTTGTCAGCAGCATTCCGAAGGCGATGGGCAGAAGGAGCAGAGGCTCGAACTTTTTAACAATAGCCAGGTACAAAAGCACACAGGCGATGAGTATCATCACCAGCTGCAGCGGCTCGTTCATCACCTGGGCAAAGCCGGTGCTCTGCAGGAAATTCTGTATTGCTTCCATAGGTTACACTCCTTATTCTTAGTTGAATTTTGGTATGCCCTATGGGGCTCAGGCTATGGTGCACAGCACGTCGCCGCTCTGAACGGAGGCGCCCTTCGAGGCCGCGACTGAGGTCACGGTGCCGTCCTTGGGGGCCATTATCTCGTTCTCCATCTTCATGGCCTCAAGTATCATCAGCACGTCCCCGGACTTGACTGCCTGGCCGGCAGAAACCTTGACGTCCAGGATGGTGCCGGGCATTGGGGCGCTGACGGGCTCCCCGGAGCCGGAGGCGGCAGGTGCGGGGGCCGGAGCCGGGGCGGGCGCGGGAGCTGCGGCAGGGGCCGGTGCGGGGGCCGCCGCGCCACCCTGCACTTCCTCAACAGTTACCTCATAGGCGGTGCCGTTTACGTTCACGTTATATTTTCTCATAATTCGTATTTTCCTTTCTGGATTTGACCGGATTTAATAGGGGCTCAAAACTTTCTCACAGCTTGCGTATGGAGTGGATTCTGATATGCTCCACGCTGCCGCCCATGTCCTCGGCGATGGCTGCCGAAATGGCCGCCACGAGCTGCTGTTTGTTGGGCTGGGGAGCAGCGGCCTGTGCCGCGGGCGCGGGGGCGGGGGCAGGAGCCGGGGCAGGCGCGGGCTTCGCGGCGTTCGCCATGAGAGCGCCCATGATTTTGATGATGATGATAAGGCAGATAAGCACCACGAAAACCGTGATAAGGCCCATGGCGACGACCTGAAGGAAGCTGGGCTCAGCCATGGCTGCTAACAGCATCAAAGAGTCCATTTGGTTTAAACCTCCTTTCTCCTGTGGGATTATAAGAATATTGAGACTAAAACTTATCTAAGATTTTGAAAAACGCCATTTTTCCGCATTTTATCAAAATCACCTAAATCATACCACGAGCCGGAGGATTTTACAAGCCCCCCATTCATATTTTTTTCAAAAAATCCCCCAAAAAAGTTTACAGGGGCATAGCACCGAGGGGCCTTATGAACTCCGCGGCCCGCTCCCTTGCGGCCTCATAGGCGAACTTGTCGATAAGATAGGGCTTTGTGGGGCGCTCGGGGTCCGCCTCCTTTGGGGAGAGCCCGTACCTCAGTATAATTATATTTTCTTCCGTATCATAGTCTTCAAAGCCCATTGACTTAAAGAAGGCGAGGGCGTCCGGGTTCTCCCTTCTGACCCGGGCGAAGGCCTGCCTTCTGTTCCCCTCCTCCATCATGTCCCGCATGAGGGTCCAGAGGGCCCGGCCCACGCCCCGGCGGATATAGTCCTCCCGAACGTAAAGCTGGAACTCCACGGAGAAGAGGTCCAGGGGGTCGTTCCTGTCCTCCGTAAGGTGGCAGAAGCCCACGGTCTGGCAGTCCACCTCGGCTAAAAGCCAGCCAAGGCCGTAGGTGTACCGGTCTATCCGCTGTATATAGTCCTGAAGCTTTGGCGGCTCCTTCTCGGGCGCCTTTGCCGTGCCCGCATAGGGGGCGTAGACCTTCAGCATAGATGGGCCGTCCCACTCGTTTACCCGGCGTACCGCTCTGAGTGTCATTTTGAATCTCCTCCCGGAAAATTATTTGCTAAGGCGCATTGCCCGGGGCTCTTCCAGATAGAAAATGTCCTCGGAGCGCCGGCTGTCGTCGAAAGAGTTGTTATACTGCAGGATGGAATACTCCCGGAGCTTCTTCGAGACCGCGGGGGGCTTATAGCCGCCGGCAACGTAGAAATCCCCCAGGCTGTCCATAACGCCGATATCTGTTATTACCGGCACATCCTTTCTCAGCTGCTCAAGGTAGTTGGTATAGGGCGTGCCCTCGATATCCGCGGCGCGAAGGAGGAGCCCGGAGAGATAATTGAGGCTCACGGCCTCTATCTCCTGGCCCTCCAGGGAATAGTTTGCCCAGATGAAGAAGGGCACCCGGTACATGTCCGTATAGACGTTATAGCCCTTTAGCAGGGACTGGTTGAAGCCGTCCTCAAGCTTCGGCCAGTGGTCCCCGAAGAACAGGACAACTACGGGCTCGTCTATGCCCTCAAAATAGTCCAGAAGGTATTCTATAGCCTCGTCGGACTTTTTGGTGAGGCTCAGGTACTGCTCCGCCCGGGGCCAGCGACCCTCGCTGCCCTTTACCTGCACGGTGGTCTCGTAGTTCTCGTCCTCATAGCCGCCGTGGTTCTGTATGGTCACGTTAAAGAGGAACAGGGGGGTGTCCCCAAGCCTGCGCCAGTACTCATACTCGTATATCAGCTGCTCATAGCAGGACATATCGCTGGTGAGCCTGTGCTCGAAGGTGCGGGGCACGTCGAAGACAGCGGCGTCCATGAACTCGTCGAAGCCCAGGTGGGGATAGGCGTCTATGCGCTCCCAGGCCTTGCGGTCCCCGGGGTGTATTGCTATTGTATGGTAGCCCCGGCTCTTTAAAATATGCGCCAGGCTCTGCTGGGGGGCGTCTATGTACTGCTGGTAGGGCTTGCTGCCCGAGGGGAGGAAGGCCATGGAGTTGCCCGTGAGGAACTCGTACTCGCTGTTGCAGGTGTTGCCGCCGTACACGGATGAGTAGGCCGTGCCGAATATCAGCTCCCCGCTCCTTTGGAGCCTGTGTATATTGGGCATATTGTCCTCTGTAAACTCAAGGGTTCCGAAGGCGCCGAAGTCCGTCATGGACTCGTTCATTATGGCGATGACCGTTGGGGCGCGCCCGGGGCTGCCCAGGGGCTCTGGGGAGGGTATCCGGTCAAGCTCCTTTGAAAGGCCGGAGACAGCCCGGTTTGAGTAGCCGTCCGGGACGTCCACCATCATGTACTGGGCGTTGGCAAAGAAGCTGGCGGCTATGCCTATGAGCTCGGAGCTCCCCTTCTGGTTCCAGGCCCACACGGATATGTCCAGGTGCGAGAGGCCGTTTAAGGGGAAGAGGGTGACGGCCAACAGGGCCGATATGGAAAGGGCCGTCAGGCGCTCGGCAATGTGAAAGCGCCTTGAGGCGTGGGGGGCGTCCTTTGGGGCTATCTTCACGCAGAGTATCACGGTGCATATGTAGTAGAGGGCCGCAACGGCCATCTTCCTTGTGGGGACATACTCATAGCCCCCGGAGACAGTCAGGGCCGTGCCGAAGGAGGTGAAGTCCCAGGGCAGGATGGGCTGGCCCCTGAACTGCACAACGAAGTAGTTGGCTATCCCGAAGGTGAGGGAGGCCGCGCCCCCTATGGCCACCGCCGCCCAGGGCCTTCTTGTGAGGGCATAGCTGAGAGCGAAGACCAGCAGGTAGCACAGGTAATTCGCGAACCACCGCCGCCCGCTGAACTGCCAGAGCTTGGTGCTGTTTATGGTGTCCACGGCCACGAAGCTCCCGAGGGGCAGGAGCAGGACCATCAGCCAGGCTATGGCCTGCCTGGCGGCCCCGGGGAGGCTGAACTCCAAAAAGCAGGCTCCGGCGGCCCCGGCGCTCAGCCCGCTCAGGGAGAGCACGTACCACCAGCAGACCTCCCGGACCCCGGAATGCTCCTCAAAGGCCAGGGGCCATTCCAGCACAAAAAAGACTGCCGAAGCCAACAGCACCGCCCCGGCAGCAAAGAAATTACCACGGCTCAGGTGAAGCCGCAGGAAGCGCTTTTCTTTCATAGGGCAATTTCTCCGTAATTATTTGAAATAATTGAGTATAGCGTCGGCTATGCGCCTGCTTGCCAGCCCGTCGCCGTAGGGGTTGCTCGCGCGCGCCATGCGCTCATACTCGCTCTTGTCCGTCAGGAGCTCCTTGACCATGGAGTAAATAGTTTCCTCGTCCGTGCCCGCGAGCTTTAGGGTCCCCGCGGCCACGCCCTCGGGCCGCTCGGTGGTGTCCCGGAGGACTATCACGGGCTTATGGAGGGAGGGGGCCTCCTCCTGTATGCCGCCGCTGTCGGTGAGTATCAGGTACGAGCGGGCTAAGAGATTGTGGAACTCCACCACCTCCATGGGCTCCACTAGCTTCACCCGGTCAAAGCCCCCGAGCTCCTCCCTTGCCGCCTCCTGCACCAGGGGGTTCAGGTGCACCGGGTACACGGCCTTCGTGTCCGGCAGTTCCTCCATCACCCGGCGTATGGCCCGGAACATCCTGTGCATGGGCTCCCCAAGGTTCTCCCGGCGGTGGGCGGTTATCACTATGAGCCTTGAGCCCGCCGCCCAGTCCAGGATGGGGTCGGAGAAGTCCTCCCGCACGGTGGTCTTTAGGGCGTCTATGGCCGTGTTCCCGGTCACGACTATGGACCTGGGGTCCTTCCCCTCAGAGAGCAGGTTCTGACGGCTCTGCTCCGTGGGGGAGAAGTGCAGGTCCGTCATACAGCCCACGAACTGCCTGTTCATCTCCTCCGGGTACGGGGAGTACTTGTTGTGGGTCCGAAGCCCCGCCTCCACGTGCCCCACGGCCGTCTGGCAGTAGTAGGCCGCGAGGGCCCCTGCGAAGGTGGTGGTGGTGTCCCCGTGGACAAGCACCATCTGGGGCTTCTCCTTTTGTATCACGCCCTCAAGGCCCTTTAAGACCCTTGCGGTGATGTCCGAGAGGGTCTGGCCGGGCTTCATGATGTCCAGGTCGTGGTCGGGGACTATCCCGAAGGCCGAGAGCACCTGGTCCAGCATCTGCCTGTGCTGGGCCGTGACGCATACGACCGTCTCAAACTCCGGCCTGCCCTGGAGCTCCTTTACTAAGGGGGCCATTTTGATGGTCTCGGGCCGGGTGCCGAAGACGAGCATTACTTTTATTTTATTCATACTGTCCTCCTTTAGAACAGGGTATTACCTGGCTTTCCGGACCTCCCGCAGAAACTTCACGTTATTGTTCCAGAACCGCCCGAGCCGCTGGGGCTCCCTCGCTATGCGGTACAGCCACTCGGTGTTTGTCTTCACGAAGATATCCGGTGCCCGCTTCTTGCTGCCGCTGAGCACGTCGAAGGAGCCGCCCACGCCCACCAGCACCCCCTTTGTGAACTTGGGAAGGTGCCTGTATATCAGAAGCTCCTGGGCGGGCACGCCGAGGCCCACCAGCACCAGGTCAGGGGAGAGGGAGGCTATCTCGTCAAATATAACGTCCTTGTCCCCGTCGTAGCCGTTGTGGTAATTGACGGTGATATCCGGGTACTGGGACGAGAGCTTCCCCGCCAGGGCCGAGACCACCTCCTCCTTTGCCCCCAGAAGATAGACGCTCCTGCCGTTCTCCCCGGCGGCCTTCAAAAGGCTGGCGGCCAGGTCCACGCCGGTTATGCGCTCCGACACATTCAGGCCCAGTATCTCCATGGCCCTCACAACGCTTATGCCGTCGGGGATTATCTCCGCGTCCGGCGAGAGCAGCAGGGCCCTTATCTTCGGGTCCCTGTCCGCGTGCATGATTATCTCGGGGTTCGCGGTGACGGTAAACAGCCGCTCACCATCCAGCAGGGCGCTCCCGGCCCGCTGGAAGTATGACTGGGCGGAGCCCCCGTACACTCTTTTAAGATACTCATTTATCGCCATTGTCTTCCTCCTTGGAGGCGGGCCTTCTGTCCCGCTCCCTGTCGTTGTCAAAGTCGTAGAGCTCGTTTTTGCCAAAGGCCTCGGTGCTCTCCGACGCTTTCAGGAACACCGTGACAGTCTGGAATATGAGCTTGAAGTCCTGCCATATGCTGTAGTTTTCAATATACATAAGGTCCATCACAAGCTTGTCCTTTGGGGAGGTGTTGTACTTGCCGGATATCTGGGCAAGGCCCGTGAGCCCGGCCTTCATCCTGAGGCGGTAGGAGAACTCGGGTAGCTCCTCGGTGTACTTCTCCACATTCTCAAGCATTTCGGGCCTGGGGCCCACAACGGTCATGTCGCCCTTCAAAATGTTTAGAAGCTGGGGCAGCTCGTCTATCCTGAACTTCCTGAGGACCTTGCCCACCCTCGTTATCCTGTCGTCGTTCTCGGTGACGGACTTATTTATGGAGTTCGCCTCCTTCATGGTGCGGAACTTATAGACCTCGAAGACCCTTCCGTACTTTGTAAGGCGCTTCTGCTTATAGAAGACCTTCCCGCCGTCGTCAAGCTTTATGGCTATGGCGCAGCCCAGCATGACGGGGCTCGTGAGCAGAAGCCCCACTATGGACACGGCAAGGTCCGTAAGGCGCTTGACTATCCGCTGCTCCATAGTCAGGTCCTTTGCAGTGTACATCACCATGGACTTGTCGTCCAGTGTGACATATTTCGCCCCCTGGCTCACCACGTCTATGGTCTCGAAGTTATAGTATATGTTTTTTTGCGTCTGGTAGCAGAAGGAGATAAGGTCGTTGCGCTCCTTTATGGGCACGTCGTAGAGGAAGACGGTGTTGCTCCTCTGCACCACGTCCAGCACCTTCGGGTCGTCGTAGCGGATTATCTCGTCTATCTCATACTGCTTTTTGAAGCGCCGCACCTTGGGGATGATGTTCCCCAGGCTCTGCCTTGAAGATGATATGACGCAGCACTTCTCCGGGGGCTCCAGGGAGAAGTAGACATAGTTGCCGAAATAGGCGAAGAAGACTATTACAAGTATCTGCAAAACCATTACAAGGAGTAACAGGTGCGGCGTCTCATAGACAAAGTGGTCGTTATTCTTCTCGCTGGTGTTCATTATGGAGAGCTGCAGGTGTGTCACAAGGTCCGTCATGATTGTGGCGAGGGCCATTGAGTGCACTATGGGCTTTGACTTCTGCGTGCCTATTGAATAGCCGCCGTATACGGACATGAGGGCAATGCCCAGCACAACGAAGGTCACCATGGTGACGCCGGTGGTGCGGGAGAGGTTGAAGAGCCAGGGGTTTTTTATGCCGAATATGCCGAAGAATATGCCGAAAAGCGAGGCGAACAGCGCCAGCTTCAGCACAAATACCACGGTGCGCTTGAGCTTCTTTATCATGGTGTGCATAGAGTCACCCTCCGGGTGGATTAGTTGTATTATTACCGGCTATTATATCACGTGCTGCCGGGAAATGCAAATTTGCCCTGCATTTTCGCCTCGAGCCAGTCCGCGGCCTGCTTTGCGGCGGTGCCCTCCTCCTTGAGCCCAATGCCCTGGCTGAACCAGGCCACCCGCTCCTTCTGCGTGTTCTCGTCATAGGCGAGGATGGCGGCCTCAAGCTTGTCGTTGTCCTCGGCCATGGCGAAGGGGATATGCTCAGCGTTAAAATAGAGGTTGCGGTCGCGCTTATAGTCCTGCATGTCGTTCACATAGAGGAAACAGGGCCTGCCTGTGTTCATATAGTCGAACATCACCGAGGAATAGTCGGTGAGAAGGGCATGGCAGGCTACGTACAGCTCCTGTATGTCCGCGTAGTCCGAGGCGTTCAGCACGTATTCCGGGTCCAGGGAGAGCTTTTTGGCCTTGGAGGCTATATTCGGGTGGAGCTTTGCCAGTATCAGCCAGTCCCCGCCGAAGCGCTCAGAGAGGGCCCGGCACACCCGCCCGTAGTCCATGTCATAAACGTCAAGGCCCAGGTCCTGGCGGAAGGTTGGGGCATAGAGGGCGAGCTTTTTGTCCTTTGGGACATGCAGGCGCTCCCGAACCTTGCGCTCTATGGGCTCAGGTGGGGCGAAGAGGATGTCGTTCCTGGGGGAGCCGCACTCCAGAACCTCGCCGTAGTACCAGAAGGAATCGAGATAGAGCTCTGACAGGAAGGAGCTGTTGGATATGAAAAGGTCGCACATGTCGGAGTCCAGCTTTGCCGCGCGGACATAGCTTTTGTCCAGGACGGATATGGCGTCTACCTCAATGCGCTTTAGGGGGAAGCCGTGCCAGGTCTGGATATACTTAGTCTTCCCGCGTTTTTTCGTATAACCCCACTTGCGGCAGTTGTCTACCCAGGCGGAAGCCGTGCACTGGTGGTATATGCCCTTGAGGCTGTCGGGCTTTATGGGCGTGACGCCCTCGGGCAGGGACAGGGCGTCCTCCTTGGACTTTAAGGTCCAGTACACATGCCAGCCCCTTTTCAGCAGCTCGTTTCCTATGGCCCCCGGGCTGTCGGACCAGCCCCGGCCGTAGAAGCTCTGGCAGACCACCTTTTTCTCCTCCTTCGGAAGGAACGAGAGCGCCTGCCAGATGACGTTTCGTATAAGCTTTTTTACAATATTCATGCCTTTTCCTCCTCCCCGCGGGGGCTCTGTTTCAAAAGCCCCCTATGGGAAAATATTATCACAAGCCGGAAGAGCAGTATGGAGAGCTCCGTCACCGAGGACAGCACGCACAGCGCCGGCAGGCTGATACCGGCGGTCCTGTAGCATATAAAGGCGCCGGTAAGGTAGACGGCGGTGCCGAAGCCCGTGGAGATATTGGCGTATTTTGCAAGGCCCATCGCCCCGAGGGTGGGGTAGCCCAGCACATAGTTCGGGAAGGCGAACACCGCCACGGGTATCATCAGCCTCAGGGGGAGCACCACGTTCACGCCCTCCGGGCCGAGCCAGACAGTGAGCAGGGGCTCGGCGAAGGCGAACACAAAGGCGCATCCCCCTAAGATGACCGGGTAGACAAAGAGCATGGCCTTCTTTACTATGCCGAAGTTCCGGTGCTTCATCATATGGGGATAGAGGCTGTCCGCAATGGGCGACATGCCGTTGCGGGCGGCGATGATGACGGTGTCGGCGTTGGTATAAAGGCCGGTGGCTGTCTCCGGGTTTGTGAACATGTCAGGGCTGCCCGCGGGCATGGCGTTCTTTAACAGGAGTCCGTTCAGGTTGGAGTTGACGGAGGCCGCCATGCGGGACAGGAGGAACTGGGAGGAGTCCCTTATCTCTATCCATATATCTTTTATGCTCACCCTCATGAAGCCCACGCCCACCCGGCTGTGCAGGTGCCAGTACACGAAGGCCAGGGCCCCCAGGTTCCCTATGGCCGTGCACAGGGGGGAGAGGTAGAAGTCCTCGGGCCTTCTCACCAGCACGAAGACAAGAAGGGTGGACACGAACTTTATCGCCACAGCCCGTATGGTTATGGCGGACATCTGCTCGAGCCCGCGGTACATATAGTCGGGCAGCATTGTAGAGGCCACGCAGGACAGCAGGAAGAAGTAGTAGGCCAGCACCTCCCCGGGGCCGGAGAGCTTCGGGACGATGAAGAAGGTGAGAACTAAGGCGGATATTATCGTAAAGATGACCTTCGCCGCCACAACGCAGGAGAGTATCCGGGAGAGCTCCCTCTTGTCCTCCCGCCGGGCGGAGACCTTTGCCGTGGCTGAGAGCAGGAAGCCGAAGTCCAGGAATATCAGGAAGAAGTTGGCGGCGTACTGCCCCGCTCCCAAAAGCCCCACCAGCTCCACGCCCAGCACACGCATTTTATACCCCTGGGTGAGCATGCCCAGGGCCATGTTCGAGAACTGTAAAATATACAGCATAACCGTGTTCTCAAGGAGGCTGTGCCGCGTCCTGTGCTGCCATTTGTCTTTTAAGCTCAAACGCTCCCCTCCTTATCCCTTCAGCTTAAAGGCCAGATTCAAGAGCCCGTAGAGCCTGTGCTCCGTGAGCCGGAGGGCCAGCCTCCTCGGGCGGCTCAGCCGCGCAAGGTACGGGTTCCTCCTGTAGTCCGGGAAGCGCTTTTTCACCGAGTCCGCAAACTCCCCCAAAAGGGGGTGCCGGGGGTCAGCCCGGGCGACCCTCACCGTGGCCGTCAGGTACAGGTGGAACAGGGTCAGGTACTCAAGCTCCTGACGGTATTCCTCAAAAAGCCCCTGCTCCATGTACCAGCCCAGTATATCGTCAAAGGCCTCGATTATCTCGCGGTTGCGCTCCAAAGCCATATTGTTCATAATTGAGCCCTGGCGCTGTAAATAGTTATAGCCTATATAGCCTGTATACGCCACCCTGCCGCACCAGGGCAGGAGCTTTGAGGTGGTGCGTATGTCCTCATACCAGACCCTCGGGGGGTACCGCACGCCGGTGCGCCGGAAAAGGTCCGTCCTGTAGAGCTTGGACCAGGCGTTGGGGGCGATGAGCAGCAGGTCCCTGCGCTCCCGGGGGTCAAGGGGCTCCCCCTCCGGAAGGGACTCGAAGTGCTCTGAAATGGTCCTGCCGCCCTCGTCCACGGACCTGAAGGCAAAGAGGGACATGTCGGCCCCGGCGCTTTCAGCCGTTTTAAGGGCCCGCTCTATGGTCTCGGGCTCCAGCCAGTCGTCGCTGTCCGGGAAGATAATCCACTCCCCCCGGGCGTTCTCCATGCCGGTGTTCCTGGCCCCGCCAAGGCCCCGGTTCTCCTGATGTATCACCCGGACCCGGGGGTCCGTTCCGGCTATCCTGTCGCACAGGGCCCCGCTGCTGTCGGTGGAGCCGTCGTCTACAAGCAGGAGCTCTATATCCCCCTCGGTCTGGGAGAGTATGGAGTCCGTGCACTTTTTGAGATATTTTTCTACATTGTATACCGGTACAGAGACTGTGACCTTGGGCATGGGCCGGCCCCCTCTTTCGGATAATTATTAGGTATATTATAGCCCCTAAAGCTCCGGTTGTCAAATTTAGGGAGATTTATTTCGGGAAAATAGTTGCACTTTCAACTATATGGGTGTATAATTACATGAAAAAGCCTCGTATAAACCAAAAAGGAGCGCGCCCATGAGAATGATATTCCGCTACCTAAAGCCCTTTGTGCCCCGAATGAGCCTGGGGCTCACCATCAAGTTCATCGGCTCGGTTATGGACCTTCTGCTGCCCTGGATACTCTCGTACATGATAGACGAGGTGGCCCCCATGGGGGACATGGGCCTTGTGGCCATATGGGGCGGGGCAATGATAGGGGCGGCTGTGATGGCCTGGCTCACGAACATTTTGGCCAACCGCATGGCCGCCTGGGTGGCCCAGCACACCACGGAGAAGATACGCCACGACCTGTTTGAGAAAATATCCCGCCTCTCCTGCGGGCAGGTGGACTCCTACAGCATACCCTCCCTTGAGGCGCGGCTCACCACCGATACATATAATGTGCACCAGATGCTGGGGATGATGCAGCGCATAGGCATACGCGCCCCCATACTCCTGGTGGGCGGCGTGCTCATAACCCTCACCCTGGACCCGGTGCTCACCCTGGTGCTGGTGTGCACCCTGCCCTTTATAGGCGTTTTGGTATACAGCGTCTCAAAAAAGGGCGTGCCCATGTATACGGAGCTCCAGCAGAGCGTGGACGGCATGGTGCGCACCGTGCGGGAGACAATTTCGGGCATACGGGTGATAAAGGCCCTCTCAAAGGTGGACTACGAGCGGGAGCGCTTCGCCGGGGTGAACGAGGGCGTGTCCCATAAGGAGACCCGGGCGGGGACCACCATGGCCCTGACGAACCCGCTGATGAACCTTTTCCTGAACCTGGGCCTCACGGCGGTGATTATTGTGGGCGCGTTCCGGGTAAACGCCGGGCTCACCCAGCCGGGCAAGATTATAGCTTTTCTGAGCTATTTTACGATTATTTTAAACGCCATGATGGCAATGACGAGGATATTCGTGTCATTCTCAAGGAGCTCCGCCAGCGGGGACCGCATAGCGGCGGTGCTCTCGGCGCCAACAGACCTGGAGGTGGAGCCCGCCGAAAGGGAGGACTCCCCCTATCATATTGAGTTCGATAAGGTGACATTTTCCTATAATAAGACCGACCCGAATGTGGAGGACATCAGCTTCAGGCTCAGAAGGGGGGAGACCCTGGGGATAATCGGGGCTACAGGCTGTGGGAAGTCCACGCTGATAAACCTTCTCATGCGCCTCTACGACACGGACAGCGGCAGGATAGCGATAGGCGGGCGGCCCATAAAATCTATACCCGAGGAGGAGCTGCACAGGATGTTCGGGGTGGTGTTCCAGAACGACGCGCTCTTTGCCGACACCATCCGGGAGAACATAGACTTCGGCCGGGGCCTCCCGGACGGCGAGATAGAGAAGGCGGCAAAATGCGCCCAGGCCATGGAGTTTATCTCGGCCCTCCCCGAGGGCTTCGGGCATATGCTCACCTCAAAGGGCACTAACCTGTCCGGCGGGCAGAAGCAGCGGGTGCTTGTAGCCAGGGCTTTAGCCGGCACGCCGGACATACTGGTGCTGGACGACTCATCCTCGGCCCTGGACTATAAGACCGACGCGGCCCTTCGCAAGGGGCTCAGGGAGGAGTACTCCGGGGTCACAACGGTGATAATCGCCCAGCGGGTGAGCTCCATCTTACACGCCGACCATATACTGGTGCTGGACGAGGGCCGGGAGCTGGGGTACGGCACCCATGAGGAACTGATGGAGTCCTGCGAAGTGTACAGGGAGATTGCCACGTCCCAGATGGGAGAGGGGAGGAAGGACTAATGCCGCCAAGATTCATGCCAAGAGGGCCCATTGAAAAGCCCCGGGACCGCAAGAAGGTGCTCATACGCCTGTGGTCCTATATATACGCCCACAAGTTCATGGCCCTGGGGGCCGTGGCGCTCACTGTGGGGAGCAACCTTTTAGCCCTTTTAGGGCCGTACCTCTCGGGCCGGGCCATAGACGCCATCGGCCTCACAAAAGGCGGGGTGGACTTCCAGTCGGTGTTTTTCTACTGCGCTCTGATGGCCCTGTTCTACGCCGCCTCGGCGGGGCTCAGCTATGGGCTCTCCATACTGATGATACATCTCAGCCAGAAGATAGTCAGGGAAATGCGCCAGCAGGTATTCGACCGGCTGACCCTCCTGCCGGTGAAATATTTTGACCGGCACCAGACCGGGGACATCGTGAGCCATATCTCTTATGATATAGACACGGTGAACGCCTCCCTCTCCAACGACCTATTGCAGATAGCCGCCAGCGTGATAACCGTTGTGGGCTCGCTTATAATGATGATAGCCATTTCCCCAATGCTGGTGCTGGTGTTCGTGGTGACTATTCCCATGTCCGTTATGTTCACAAGATATATGACTAAAAAAGTCCGGCCCCTCTTTCACAAGCGCTCTGTTATGCTGGGCCAGCTCAACGGCTTTGTGGAGGAAGTGATAAGCGGGCAGAAGACGACTAAAGCCTACCACCAGGAAGAGACACAGATAGGCCGCTTCGACAAGAAGAATAAGGAGGCCGTGGACGCTTACTATAACGCCGAGTACTACGGGGCCATGACCGGGCCCTCGGTGAATTTCATCAACAACCTGTCCCTGGCTTTTATAAGCGTGTTCGGCTCAATACTGTTTCTATTGCAGAGGATTTCCATCGGCGACCTCTCGAGCTTCGTGCTCTACTCAAGGCGCTTTTCCGGGCCAATAAACGAGATGGCGAATATTGTCAGCGAATTGCAGTCCGCCTGCGCCGCCGCCGAGCGGGTCTTCGATTTGATGGACCAGCCCACTGAGCCTGAGGACGCCCCGGGTGCTGTCAACGTGGACGAGGTCAGCGGGGACGTTAAGATGGACCATGTGGGCTTCGGCTATGAGAAGGATAAGGAGATAATCCACGACCTGAGCCTGCACGCCCCTCCCGGGGGCCTTACGGCTATAGTTGGACCCACAGGCGCGGGGAAGACTACCCTCATAAACCTCCTGATGCGCTTCTACGACCCGGACCGGGGGAGGATAACCCTTGACGGCCGGGACATACAGGACATAACCAGAAAGAGCCTGCGGCTCAGCTACGCCATGGTATTGCAGGACACCTGGCTCTTTACCGGCACCATATTTGACAACCTGGCCTACGGCAAGAAGGACGCAAAAAGGGCCGACGTGGAGGCCGCGGCAAAGGCCGCAAGGATACACAGGTACATAATGGCCCTGCCAAAGGGCTACGACACCATCTTAGACGAGAACGGCATAAACATATCCCAGGGCCAGAAGCAGCTTTTAACTATAGCCCGGGCCATGCTCCTGGACGCGAAAATGCTAATCCTGGACGAGGCCACCTCCAACGTGGACACCCGCACCGAGCAGCAGATACAGGCCGCCATGCGCACCCTGATGAAGGACAAGACCTGCTTTGTCATCGCCCACCGGCTCTCCACCATCCAGAACGCCAACAACATCCTGGTGGTGCGCGGCGGGGACATCGTGGAGCAGGGGACACATAGGGAGCTCATGGAGAAAAACGGCTTCTACGCGGGGCTCTATCAGTCACAGTTCCAATAAAGCAAAAATCAGGAACAGGGCGTATGCTCCGTTCCTGATGCTTTGTCTATATGAAAAATATTATTACCGCCAGAACTACAGCCAAAGCCCCGCCCGCCCGGTTTGCGAACAGCGCCAGGCCCGAGGGCTCCGCAATGTATACTATGGCGTACTCAGAGGAACAGGCGCACAGGGACAGGGCCGGCAGCACGCACAGCAGGAGCAGAAGCAGCTTTTTCATAGCTGTGCCTCACTCCTGGTCCTTGGCGTCGGCGATAGTGTCCAGCCAGCGGCAGAGCTCCTCTTTTGTATAGGTCTCCTTATCGCCGTTGCTGATAAGCCTCCGGAGGTCGTAGATAGTGCATTTCTCAATCATTTTGGTTTCCTTTTCAGTCGGCATGGATAATGGCCTCCTTTCTTTTTCATTATTATACCAAAACTTCCGGGAAAAATCAACCCTCCGCAGAAAATAGCGGGCCCCAACACAATCTTGGGGCTTGCTATTTGCTCTCATATGTAATATAATAATACATAAGATTCTTTGCGCGAAAGGGGGCCTGGGCCGGGATGGATGGAAAGAAGCGCAGGCAGAAGATACTTATTGTGGACGATTCGGAGATGAACCGCTCCATTTTGGTGGATATGCTGGGGGAGGATTACGACACCATCGAGGTGGAAAACGGGCTGATGGCCGTAAACGAGCTTCAGAAGCGGGCGGGGGAGATTTCCCTGATGATGCTGGACATCGTCATGCCCCTGATGGACGGCCTTGAGGTGCTTGAGGTCATGAACAGGCGGCGCTGGATAGAGACGGTGCCGGTGATAATGATTTCCGCGGAGACCACCTCGGACAGGATATCCCAGGCCCTGGGGATGGGGGTCACGGACTTTATAAGCCGCCCCTTCGACGCGAAGATAGTCCAGCGCAGGGTGCTCAATACCCTTCTGAGCTCCGCAAAGCAGGCAGAACTTGAGAACCTGGTGGCCGAGCAGATTTATGAAAAAGAGCAGAACAGCCTTTTGATGATAGACATCCTCAGCCATATAGTGGAGTTCAGAAACGGCGAGAGCGGCCTGCATGTGGTGCATGTGAGAAGGCTCACGGAGGTGCTCCTGGAACAGCTCGCCTCAAAGCGGCCGGACTATGAGCTGACGGCGGGGAAGATAGCCCTTATAAGCGAGGCCTCGGCCCTGCACGACATCGGGAAGATAGCCATAGACGAGAAGATACTGAATAAGCCCGGGCGGCTCACCAACGAGGAGTTCCAGATAATGAAGCAGCACTCCTCCATAGGCGCCCAGATGCTTGACGGCCTCTCGGTCCACCAGGGGGAGCCCCTGGTGCGCATAGCCTACCAGATATGCCGCTGGCACCATGAGCGCTGGGACGGCAGGGGATACCCCGACGGCCTCTCGGGGGACGAGATACCCATAGCCGCCCAGGTGGTGGCCATGGCCGACGTGTACGACGCCCTCACCAGCGAGCGGGTATATAAGTCCGCCTTCTCCCACGAGAAGGCCATTGAGATGATATGCAACAATGAGTGCGGCAGCTTCAACCCGGTGCTTCTGGAGTGCCTGATGGAGGTCTCGGAGACCCTGCAGGAGGAGCTGAGGTCTCCGGAGGTGAGGGAGTCCGCGGGCGAGTCCATAAGCAGCATGGTGGAGAAGATGTCCCACCACTCGGAGCTCTCGGCCAGCAACCGCACCCTGCAGCTTTTGGAGCACGAGCGCATGAAGTACAGCTTCTTTGCCGCCATGAGCAAGGAGATTCAGTTCGAGTACACCGTCTCCCCCTCCATGGTCTCCCTGAACGCCTGGGGCGCAAGGAACCTGGGGCTTGACGAGGTGGTGATGGACCCCTTGGAGAACCGGAAGGTGCGGGGGTATCTCAGCGACGAGCTTATGGGGCAGCTGCACAGCGTTTTGATGAGCGCCACGCCCGAGGAGCCCATCGTGACCCTTGAGGGGAAGATGGAGAGGGACGGGGTGAAGAAGTGGTACAGGTTCGTCATGCAGGCCCTCTGGTCCGAGGATGAGCCCCCGGAGATAAGGGGGGCCATAGGCAAGGCCGTTGACATACACAGCTCAAGGAGCTATCTTGAGAACCTTGAGAGAAGGGCCTCCATGGACCAGCTCACCGGGCTTCTGAACCTTACCAGCGCCCGGAGCCAGGCCGAGGCGAGGCTCAAGGAGAACCCGGAGGCGAAATACGCCCTGGCCTTCTTCGACTGCGACTATTTCAAGGACGCGAACAATACCTACGGGCACCTGTTCGGCAACAGGCTCCTGGTGCATATCGCCGAGAGGCTCCGCCAGGTGACAAGGAGCGGGGACATAGTCTCCCGGGCCGGCGGGGACGAGTACATCATATTCATACAGTACCACCAGGAGCTTGAGCCCACCATACAGCGCATATACGGCGCGCTCCACGGGGAGGACTTCGGCGGCTTTACCATATCCATAAGCATGGGCATTGCCACCACCGGGCAGGTGGGGCCGGACTTCACGGAGCTCATGGCCGCCGCGGACAGGGCCCTTTACGCCGTGAAGCAGGCGGGCAAGGGCCGGTACAAGTTCTTTGAGGGCAACGAGACCTCCCTTGTGAAGAGCAGGGGAGAGAGCGTATATACGAACCAGTCTGAGATAATCGACTTTACGCCTGAGGAACAAAACAAAGGGGGAACAGAGGAATGACACTGCAGGAATGCTACGCAAGGCTTGAGGGGGACTACGCCGCCGTGAGCGGGAGGCTCCCCAGCGAGAAGTTCATCCAGAAATACGTGCTGAAGTTCGCCGAGGACAAGACCATGGAGCTTTTGGAGGAGTCCTTCAGGGACGGCAGCTTCGACGAGGCCTTCAGGGCCGCCCACACCATCAAGGGCATGTGCCAGAACCTGAGCTTTACAAGGCTTGAGAAGTCCAGCTCGGACCTTACCGAGGCCTTAAGGGGCGGGAAATCCCCGGGGGCGGAGGAGCTGCTTTTGAAGGTGCGGGAGGACTACGCCCTGACAGCGGACACTATAAAGGAGTATAAAGCCGGGTTGTGAGTGTTTTGAAAGAAAAAGGGAATACAGAAAAAAGGAAGAGGGGCCCGGGGAGATTCCTCATAGGCAGCTTTATCGGCCTTACCCTGCTGACCCTGCTGGTGTTCACGGTGCTGGCCCATTACCTGGACAAGGGGAGCTCGGACACCATCAGCCGGGTGGGGGAGGTCTATATGAAAAACCTCTCCCAGCAGATAGTCATGCACTTCGAGACCACCGTGGACCTGAGGCTCGACCAGGTGCAGACCATCGTAAACAGCGTGCGCCCGGAGTTCGAGCGGGAGAATACTGAGCGGGACCAGGTCTTGAAGGAACTTGCCGAGAGCAGCAGGGACAGGGGCTTCGTGCAGCTGGGGCTTTTGTCCTATGACGGCGAGCTTGAGATGATTTACGGCGACGCGCTGCATATCACGGACCCGGAGCCCTTTATCCATTCGCTTACCGAGGGGGAGCCCAAGGTGGCGGTGGGGACAAACCCCAAAGCGGACAACAAGAATATGGTGCTGCTGGGCGTGCCCTCCGACTACCTTATGTCGGACGGGGAGACAAGCCTTGCCCTTGTGGCAACAGTGGACACTAAATACATAACCGAGACCCTCTCCCTTGAGGCGGACGACTCCCTGGTGTACGCCTTCATAATCCGGGGGGACGGCAGCTTCGTTATCCGCACAAGCGGGGCCTACCGCCAGAGCTACTTCGACCGAGTGCGCAACATCTACGAGGACGTGGACGGCATGACCGGCGAGCAGTACATAGGCGAGATAAGCAAGGCCATAGAGGGCGGCCGGGACTACTCCACCGAGTTCACCATGGACGGCGAGCGCCGCCGGGTCTTCGGCACACCCCTGCCCTCGTCGGAGTGGTATCTGCTCACCTTTATGCCGTACGGGGCCATAAACAGCATAATTGACCACCTGGGGGAAATGCTCCTTGTGGCGGCCATGGTCTGCTGCGCGGTGATATTCGCGGCCTTCGGGGTGGTGTTCTTCCTGTACCTTCGGATAAACCGCCGGCAGCTTGCCGACGTGGAGGAGGCCAGGGAGGCCGCCGAGAACGCCCTTACCCTCGCCGTGGAGGCCAGGAGGGAGGCCGAAAGGGACCGGCTCAAGGCCGAGCAGGCCACTAAGGCAAAGAGCGAGTTCCTCTCCAATATGAGCCACGATATCCGCACGCCCATGAACGCCATAGTGGGCATGACGGCCATAGCCACGGCCAATATAGACAATACCGAGCAGGTGCAGAACTGCCTGCATAAGATAACCACCTCAAGCCGCCACCTTCTGGGGCTCATAAACGACGTGCTGGATATGTCCAAAATTGAGAGCGGCAAGATGACCCTCACTTATGACAGGGTCTCCCTTCGGGAGATGATGGAGAGCATCGTCAGCATCGTCCAGCCCCAGGTCAAGTCAAAGCGCCAGAAATTCCGGGTGTCCATCATGGATATCTCCGCGGAGAATGTCCTCACGGACAGCGTGCGCCTGAACCAGGTGCTCCTGAACCTTCTCTCAAACGCCGTGAAGTTCACCCCCGAGGAGGGGGAGATACAGGTGACCATGAAGGAGGAGCCCTCCCCCAGGGGGGAGAGCTTTGTGCGGGTGCTAATCTCCGTGAAGGACAGCGGCATAGGCATGTCCCCGGAGTTTATGAAGCACCTCTTCGATTCCTTCGCCAGGGAGGATAACGCAAGGGTCCACCGCACCGAGGGCACGGGCCTGGGCATGGCAATCACAAAGTATATAGTTGACGCAATGGGCGGCGATATGAAGGTCAATTCCGTACAGGGCGAGGGCACGGAGTTTTCCCTGGCTCTGGATATGGAGACTGCCGACGCCCCGGAGGTGGACATGGTGCTGCCCCCCTGGAACATGCTGGTGGTGGACGACGACAAGGTGCTCTGCGAGAGCACTGTGAAGGCCCTTACCTCCATCGGCGTCAGCGCCGACTGGACCCTCTCCGGGAAGTCCGCCATAGATATGGTGGAGGAGCGCCACAGAAGGCATGAGGACTATCATATCATCCTTCTGGACTGGAAGCTCCCCGGCATGGACGGCATAAGCACCGCAAGGGAGCTGCGCCGCCGGCTTGGGGACAGCAATATCCCCATACTCATTATCTCTGCCTATGATTGGAGCGATATCGAGAAGGAGGCCAAGGCCGCCGGGGTCAGCGGGTTTATCAGCAAGCCCCTGTTTAAGTCCACGCTTTTCTACGGCCTTCGCGGGTATGCGGGAATTGACGTCAAGCAGGATGCGCCCCGGGACGACGGCAGGGAGAGCTTTGCCTTTGAGGGGACGAGGATACTGGTCGCCGAGGATAATGAGCTCAACTGGGAGATTGCCAGCGAGCTTTTAAGGGAGTTCGGGCTTGAGCTGGACTGGGCCGAGAACGGGCAGATTTGCGTTGATATGATTGCTAAGTCTCAGCCCGGGACTTATAAGGCTGTGCTTATGGATATACGTATGCCGGTTATGAATGGGTTTGAGGCTACAAGGGCCATTCGTAAGCTGGGGCGCAGCGATAGTGATATGCCGATTATTGCTATGACGGCGGACGCTTTTTCTGAGGATGTGCAGAAGTGCATGGAGGCGGGGATGAATGCGCATGTGGCTAAGCCTATTGACGTTAGGGAGGTTTGCAGGCTGCTGAAGAAGTATTTGGAGGTTTGATTTTTGGGGCGCGGGCGCTGCGCCGCTAAACTCGGGGGCGCTGCCCCCGAACCCCTGCAAGGGGAACCTGTTCCCCTTGACCCCTTTCTCGCTTCGCGGCGGGTGCAAAAAAATCAGCCCGCCCGGTGAGCTTGTGCTCCCAGGCGGGCAAGCAGCCGGAGCCTGGTGGGGACATTCCTCGGATTCTGCGCTTATGTCAGGCTCCGGCCCTTATGGGCGATATCCTTTATCCAGGCACGCAAACGCTTCCGTGCCGCTATCCGTATTGTAACCGGTCCGGGCGGGGCTATTCACCCGGAAGAAAAATTTTTCTGAATTTTTCGCAAAATCTTTCCCGGGGCTTGCAAAAGCTTTCCGGACATGCTATTATATACAGTGTGACTAAGCGGCTTGCTGCCGCAAGGAGGAATTAAGAATGACTGTTTTCGAGATTATATTTGCCGTCGCTCTGCTTATCTTTTCAGTGGCGATAATCCTGGTGGTGCTCCTACAGGAGGGCAATCAGAAGAACATGGGGGCCATCACCGGCGCCGCGGACACCTTCCTCTCAAAGAATAAGGCCCGCTCCGTGGACGCGTTCCTGTCCCGCTGGACGAAGTTTATCGCCGTCGGCTTCTTCGTGCTGGTAATCGTTGCCAACGCGGTGATGTACTTCGTAAAGTGAGAAGGCTTACCCAAAGAAGACGCCTCGCCGCGAGCGGGGCTTTTTCGTTGTACAGAGGGAGGGCCCTCAGTGATTAGGCTGGTGAGCGCCGCCGTGGAGGGGGAGGAGCTCTTTCAAATCTGCCGGGGCTCGGCCCTCGGCTGTAAGCTCAGGGCTATTGCCGGGGCCTACGGCTTCTCCCGAAGCTTCCTCCGCTTTTGGACAGACGGCAGCGCCGCCTACGGACTTTTGGACGGCCAGCTGACCATATCGGGCTCCCCAGGCGACCCCGGAGAGGCCCGGGAGTTTATCAGTATCATAGGCCCCGGCAGCGTTATTGCGGACAGCGGCACGGCCCGGAGCCTGGGGCTTGAAGCCTCAGTGCACGGCGCGGTAATGGCAAAGGACCTGCCGGCGGGAGTACCGGAGAGCTTTCAAGCCCCAGGCCTTAGAGAGATTCACGCCCTGCTGACAGCCGCCGGTATGCCTGTTGACTTCGAGCCCTTTTATCTGGACATGTCCCACAGGATTAGGCACGGCGGGGCTGTGGCGCTGGGGGCGTATGCTTTTGGGGAGCTTGCGGGCTGCGCGGTGGTTTCGGCGGTGACGGACAGGGAGGCCCTGCTCTCGGCTGTCGCCGTGAGGGAGGACTGCCGCAGAAGGGGCATTGGAGTGGGGCTCATGAGGGACGTGGAGCGGGCCCTGCCCGGGCGCAGGCTGTATCTCCTTAGGGAGAGCGGCAGAAACCGCGGGTTTTATGAGAGGCTGGGCTATAGTGAGCACGGCCGCTGGACCCAGCAGAATTTTTAAGAAAAGGTGATTTCAGATGGAGAATTATCCGTTTTTTCAAATGGACGCCGGGCTTTTGGAGCTGGCCGCTAGGGCCGAGGAGCGGGCGGCGGGGCAGTTCAGGCGCATAGAGGAGATAAAGCGCTGGAACTCCCAGAAAATGCTGGCGGCGTTTCAGAGGGCCAGGGTCAGCGAGAGCAGCTTTATTGCCAGCACCGGCTACGGCTACGGCGACAGGGGCCGGGACCAGCTTGACGAGGTCTATGCCTATGCCTTCGGCGCCGAGGACGCTTTAGTGCGCTATAATTTTGTCAGCGGCACCCACGCCCTCACGGTGGCCCTCTTCGGGGTGCTCCGGCCGGGGGACACGGTGCTCTCAGTGACCGGCACGCCCTACGACACCATACAGGGGGTCTTCGGCCTGCCCGGACGGGAGGAGCCGGGGAGCCTCAGGGATTTCGGCATAGTCTATGAGCAGATAGACCTGCTTCCTGATGGCGGGATAGACTATAAGGAGCTGGAGCGGGAGCTCTGTAAGAACTGCCGGATGGTGTATATCCAGCGCTCAAGGGGCTACACCCTTCGGCCCTCCATGAGCGTCGGGGAAATAGAGCGGCTGGCGGGCTTTGTGAAGGAGAGGGCCCCCGGGTGCATAGTGATGGTGGACAACTGCTACGGGGAGTTCGTGGAGCGGGACGAGCCAACCTCACATGGGGCCGACCTGATGGCGGGCTCGCTTATAAAGAACCCCGGCGGCGGCATAGCCCCCACGGGGGGGTACATCGCCGGGCGCAAGGACTTAGTGGAGCTCTGCTCCTACAGGCTCACCACCCCGGGCACAGGCCGGGAGCTGGGGTGCACCCTTGGGCATAACCGGGAGCTTTTCATGGGGGCCTTCCACGCGCCAGCTGTGACCGGGGAGGCCTTGAAGACGGCGGTATTCTGCGCGGCGCTGTTTTCTGAGCTGGGGTATGAGGTGACTCCGGGGCCAGAGGAAGTGAGAGCGGACATCATACAGGCGGTGAAGCTGAGGGAGCGGGAGAAGCTTGAGGCCTTCTGCCGGGGGGTGCAGAGCGCGTCGCCGGTGGACGCGTTCGTGGTGCCGGAGCCGAGCCCCATGCCGGGGTATGACAGCGAAGTGATAATGGCAGCGGGGGCGTTTACGCTGGGGTCGTCCATTGAGATGTCTGCGGACGCGCCCCTGCGGGAGCCCTACGCCGTGTGGATGCAGGGGGGCCTGAACTACGCCGGCGGCCAGCTGGGGGTGATGTGCGCGGCCCGAGAAGTACTGCGCGTGTGCGAAGCACGGTAAAAGTTTCGTCAACCTTTTCAAAGGCTGCAGGGTGTGGGGCAGCGCCCCACGACCTTGGGCTTGCCGCAGGCAAGGAAAAAAGGCCCCCAACCAAGGGCAAGGCAGACCGCTACGGTCTACCTTGCCCTTTTTATACTGCGTAACCCACTATGACACTTTCAAGAAAAGTGTTCGTGGGGAGAAGGATAAAATGGAATTTATCTCACATACCGATAATACTTAAATCCGTCCGCTTCTCTTATATACTGAAATCCTACTTTTTCAAGAACGTGTTGGCTCCGAGTATTCTTTATAACTGTATCAGCATTCACTGCGACCATTCCCAAAACATTAAAAGCGTACTGCAAAATTAACCGTTCTGCACAGGAGCCATATCCATGCCCTTTTACGTCGTCATTTTGCATATGAATACTTAATGTGCATTCTTTGCTCTTGTAATTGATTTGCTTTAGTTGAATCTCTCCTATTGGTTTGTCATCTTTTATAATTGCAAAAAGGACACGGGAGGAATCCTGCTTGGAGTCAAAATATCTGTTTACTGCGTTCTCATTATATTGGTAAGGCTCAAACAAATCCATGTCCATATATATGTCAGAATCATTCTCCCAACCTTTATATAATTCGTGGCAAAGCTCCCTGGTCATAATACATAGAGATATGTCTTTCATAGGGGCCTCCAAATTAGAATTTGTCGATAGGTCAATTATAAAGCAGCACCCACTGAAAATCAACTTCTTTTCAGTGGGTATTAACTTCCTTACAGGAGTTCGCCCAAGGGGGCCAAAATCATTTCACCCAAATCTTAGGCCAAACCGACCCAAAACTATACAACACAAAGAACCTCCCCAGCTCACCCTTCGCAAACGCCCCGCCAGCAGCGAGAATCTCCTGCTCAACCCCGCCCAGCTTCATCATATACCCTGTTTCAGCATACCCGTTGCGCAAGTAAAACTCCCGGCGGCGCTCCCTAAGCTCCAAATCAGGCGCCCCGGGAATACAGGGCTCAATAGAAACAATTATCTTCCTCTCAGGAAACTTTTCCCGTACATACCGAAGTATCTCAGAACCAAACCCGCTTGAGCGAAGCGCACTGTCAACAGCCAGAAACATTATAAAAACCAGCCTGCTGTTATGGGCGAGATACAAAAGCCCCACAGGGACGCCGTCCTTATAAAACCCGGTAAACTCGGTGTTCCAGAGCTTTGACATTGCGACCATCATAGGAAAAGGCATACGCTCCTCCCTGGGGAAGGAGTCAAGGTATATGCGCCTTATGTCCTTATGGGCGAGAGTGACTTTTCTTGAAACTAACCGCATTTTTCCCCCTATAATCATACCAAAAGCAAAGCCCCATGGTACACAACAAAGCTCACAGCCCAGGCCACGGCAACCTGAAACACCGCCGTCCCCAGCATCCACTTCCAGCTCCCGGTCTCTTTGCGTATAGTGGCAAGGGTCGCCGCGCAGGGTATGTACAGCAGCGAGAAGGTCATAAGCGCCAGGGCGTTGGCGGGGCCGAAGCCCATGCCGCCCAGTATAGCGGAGAGCGAGGCCATCCCTGCCGCGGAGTTCACATTATTGACGCTGAAGAGCACCGCGCAGCTGGATACCACGACCTCTTTAGCTGAGACCCCCGCAATAAGTGCCACAACTATCTGCCAGTACCCGAGCCCCACAGGGGCAAAGAAGGGCACCAGCCAGCGGCCCAAAAGGGAGCCGAAGGTATCGGACATATCTGTAGAATAGCCGGAGGGCCCGAAGTTCAGGAGGGCCCACATGATGATGGAGGCCACGAAGATGACCGTGCCCGCCCGGGTGAGGTAGTCCTTCACCTTCTCCCAGACGTAGATGAAGATGGTATGGGCGCTGGGGGACTTGTACTCAGGGAGCTCTATCAGAAGGGCGCCGCCGTGATTATCCCCGGCGCGGCGGTCCATAAGGCGCATGATGAACGCACAGAGGACGGCCACAAGCACCCCCAGAATATACATGGAATAGGCCGCAATCATGGCGTGGCCCGGGAAGAACATTTCGGAGAAGAGCACGTAGATTGGGAGCCTCGCGCTGCAGGACATGAAGGGGGTTATGAGCATGGTCTTGTACCGGTCCCGCTTATTCTCAAGGGCCCTTGAGGCCATTATCGCCGGGACGCTGCAGCCAAAGCCCAGAATCATGGGGATAAAGGCCCGGCCGGAGAGCCCCAGCTTGCCCATTACGCCGTCCATAACATAGGCCACCCGGGACATATAGCCGCTGTCCTCCAGGAAAGCTAAAGCCAGGAACAGGATGATGATGTTGGGCAGGAAGGTGAGTATGCCGCCAACACCGGTGATAATGCCGTCCACTATCAGGGAGATAAGGGTGGGGGCCACCTCCCAGGACCGGAGGACGTTCAGCACCCCGCCGGAGAACCAGTCCAGGCCCAGCTGGAAGTACTCCTTGAGCCAGTCCCCCACGGTGAAGGTGAGGAAGAACACCAGGGCCATAATCAAAAGGAAGATGGGCAGCCCCCAGACAGGGTGGGTGAGCAGGCTGTCGGCCCGGTCCGTGAGGGCGGTGCGCTCCTCCCGGTTTACCACGACCTCCCCGATTATCTCGTCTATAAAGTCGTACTTCTCATTTATGATGTCCTGCTCGTAGCTCCTGTCCAGCACATCCGGCCGGTCCACGGGATATTTCTCGGTGAGCTCCTTATCCCCCTCCAAAAGCTTGATGGCGTGCCAGCGGTAGTTTTGCAGGCCCGGATACCGGGCTTGCAGCTCGTCTATGAGCTGGTCTATCTTGTCCTCGATAAGGTCGGAGTACACCATGGCGTACTCTGAATGGTGCTGGTGCCTGTGACTAGGCCGGGTGCTCTGGGTCATTTTATTCTGCCCGCCGTGGTGGTGTATAAGGGGCACATCCGAGGGCTTATCAACATGGTGGGCGGCGGCGTGCATGAGTATGTCAAGGCCGGTCTTGCGCCGGGCGGAGACAGGTATCACCGGTATGCCCAGCATTTCAGGCAGGCGGTGGGTGTCTATCTCCATGCCCCGCTTTTCAACTATGTCCATCATGTTGAGGGCCAGTATCACGGGCTTGCCCAGCTCTATGAGCTGTAAGGTGAGATATAGGTTCCGCTGCAATGCCGAGGCGTCGGCCACGTCTATTATCACGTCAACCTCGTCGCTTAGTATATACTGCCGGGTGACCTGCTCCTCCATGGTGTAGCAGGTGAGGCTGTAGGCCCCGGGAAGGTCGGTGAGGCGGTACTCGCTGTCGTGGAACCTGAAGCGCCCCTCCTTCTTCTCAACAGTGACCCCCGGCCAGTTGGCCACCTTCAGGTTCGCGCCGGTATAGGCGTTGAACAGGGTGGTCTTGCCGCAGTTGGGGTTGCCGGCAAAGCCTATGGATATCTCCTTTGCCACTTAAACCGCCTCCCTTACCGATATATGCTCGGCAATGCTCCGCCCCAAAGCAAAGCGCGTGCCGCGCACAGTTATTATCATTGCCCCGCGCCTTTTCCTGCGCAGGACCTTCACAGTGCTGCCCTCTATCATCCCAAGGGCCTCAAGGCGCCTTGAGAGTTCGTTAGGCAAGTCTAACCCAGCCACATAAAAAAGGCGGCCGGGCGCTGTGTCTGATAGCTTCATTCCACATCCCTCCGGGAAAAATTATAGCACGTTTGGAATGGGAAGTCAATATGAAAAGGGGAGTTTTCCATGGGGGTGCAAATGAAAAAATCTCTTGACAAAGATACGGACTGATATTATAATAATATCAAAGGGCAATCAAGCCCGACATATGAAAGGGGACAGGATACATGGAACAAAACGAGAAGATTATCAACCGCTATGAGGAGAAGCCCGCAAAGACCCTGAACGGCTTTGGCATGCTGGCGCTGGTCCTGCTGATGATACTGGGGGGCGCGGCCGTGATGGTGCTGGGGATAGTGAACCTGGTGCAGTACAGCATTGAGATGGGCAGCGAGGACGCGGTCAGCGCCCTGGGGCTTACAATGCTCTTCGGCGGCATTATTGTCATGGTGCTGGGCTTTGTGCTCTGCGCGGGGTTCAAGACGATAAACCCCAACGAGGCCATAGTGCTCACCCTCTTCGGCAAGTACTACGGCACCATCAAGAAGGACGGCTTCTACTGGACCAATATTTTCTGCTCGGGCATGAACCCCGGGTCGGAGAGAAGCGGCGTTACAGTGGGGGCAAACGGGAGCATGAGCATTTCAGGGGGGAGCAAAAAAGTCAGCCTGAAGACCATGACCCTGAATAACGAGAAGCAGACTGTCAACGACGAGCGGGGCAACCCCATTATAATCGGGACTATCGTAATCTGGCGGATAGTGGACACCACAAAGGCTGTGTTCAATGTGCAGAACTACCGCACGTTCCTCTCCACCCAGTGCGACTCGGCTACAAGGAACATAGCGAGGATGTACCCCTACGACCTCTTTGACGAGGACGACCAGAACGAGAAGACCCTTCGGGGCAGCAGCCAGGAGATAGCCGCCATGATGACAAAGGATTTGCAGGAGCGGGTATCTATAGCGGGCCTTGAGATACTTGAGGTGCGCATAACCCACCTGAGCTACGCCCCGGAGATAGCCGCCGCCATGCTCCAGCGCCAGCAGGCCGAGGCCATTGTGGCCGCAAGGAAGAAGATAGTGGAGGGGGCCGTTGGCATGGTGGAGATGGCCCTCGCGCAGCTGAATGAGGACCAGGTGGTGGCCCTGGACGACGAGCGCAAGGCCGCGATGGTCAGCAACCTTTTAGTGGTGCTCTGCGGCAGCAAGGACGCCCAGCCTGTAGTGAACAGCGGCTCAATCTACTGAGAACGGGAGACTGCCTATGGACGAGAAGGAGAAAGCCAAGAAGCAGATACTTTTGCGGATATCCCCCACGCTCTGGAAGGAGCTGGCACAGTGGGCGGAGGATGACTTTCGCTCAATAAACGGGCAGATAGAGTTTTTGCTCACGGAATGTGTCAGAAAGCGCAAGGGCGGTAAGAAGCCCCCGGAGGAATAGCCGGGGCCCGCAATAAAGAAGCGGCTCTCTTAATTGAGAACCGCTTTTTTTATGCTTATATACTTTTGCGTCTATGCCGCCAGCTGATATATGCAGGCCGCGTGCAGCACGCTGCCCATGAGCACGAACAGGTGGAACACCGAGTGCATATAGGGCACCCGCTTGCCAAGTCCGTAGAGCACCGCGCCCACGGTATAGAGCACGCCGCCCAGCAGAAGGCACCAGAACCCGGCCCCGCTGAGGTTTTCCCTGAGGGTGCCCATGCAGAGAACCACCACCCAGCCCATGGCGATATAGCATATCATCGACACCACCTTGAAGCGCTCCACGCTGACGGCGTTCAGCACAACGCCCACTATGGCCGCCGCCCAGACCCCTGTGAGCATCCACAGGCCCTGCCGCCCGCCTATGCAAACCAGGGTTATGGGGGTGTAGGTCCCGGCTATGAGCAGGAAGATGGTGCAGTGGTCCAGGGAGCGGAAGACCTGCTTTGCCTTGCAAAGCCCCAGGCCGTGGTATATGCTGGACACGGCGTACAGGGCCACCATCGTCCCGCCGTATACTGCTACAGACGCTATTTTTACCGGGGTCTTCTCGCAGAACACCAGCAGCAGCACCAGGGCCGCCGCCGCTGCCAGGGCCGAAACCCCGTGGGACACAGAGGAGAATATCTCCTCCCCAAGGGAGTACCTGGGTAGGCCCATCCTCTCGCAGAGGTCCCGCCGCCGGGCCGCCTTCAGACGCATAGTGTTTTCCATATGACACGCTCCTCTCGCTCACACTGTATTACATAGTTTCAAAAACCGTTTCTAAGGGTATTATACACCCTTATTCTCGAAAATGCAATAGGGTATCTGATATTTTTTACCCAAATAATTCACAAAAATACAGATACCCCTTGACTTTCCAATTCCCCTATGATATGATAGCCGCAACCGTCACATCAGAATAATGCCAATGCCCGTGTACGTTGCGCGGGCTAAGGCGCGGCATTGTCCCTGCCCGGAAGGCCCCTTAGTGTCTCAGGCCTTCCCGCGGCGAGGCGTGGCGCGCTATTTTTTAAGCACTTAACGAGGTACTTTATGATGAAAAAAGACAAGAAGAAATCAAGCATACTCAGGTTCTATCCCTTTACAAAGGGCTTCCGGGGGAACCTGCTGCTGGCCATGCTCATGGTGATAATCTCCTCGGCGGCAAGCTATATGACCCCACAGATAATCCGGGTCACCGTAGACTCGGTGATAAACAGCGAGCCCTTCGCCCTGCCCGGGTTTGTCCTCTCCTGGATAGAGGGCTTCGGCGGCAGGGAGGCCCTTCGCTCCCATATTATAATATGCGCGGCGGCGGCGCTGCTGTTCGCGGTGATTTCCGGAGCTGCCAACTACTCATCCCGGATGAACCTGGCAAAGGGCTGCGAGGGCACCGTTGAGCGTATGCGCAACACCCTCTTCGGGCATATCCAGCGCCTGCCCTACGCCTGGCACAACCAGAACCAGACCGGCGACATAATCCAGCGCTGCACCCAGGACGTGGAGCTCATACGCCGCTTTGTGAACGAGCAGCTAATGACAGTTATCCGCACCCTGCTGGCAATAGTAATATCCCTGACCCTCATGTTCATGATGAACGTGCAGCTCTCTCTGGTGGTGCTGGGGTTCATCCCCCTGGTGCTGGGGTACTCCATGATATTCTTTGTGCTGGTGGGCAAGAAGTTCGACCAGGCCGACCAGACCGAGGGCCAGCTCACGGCCCTTGTGCAGGAGAACCTTACCGGCGTGCGGGTGGTACGGGCCTTCGGGCGGGAGCGCTTTGAGATAGAGCGGTTCAACAAGAAGAACCAGGAGTTCGCGGACTTATGGTCGCACCTTGGGAAGATTCTGGGCGTGGACTGGGGCCTAGGAGAGCTCTTTGCGGGGCTGCAGGCACTGCTCATAATGGTGATAGGCGTGTTCTTCGTGGAGAACGGCTCCATCACCGAGGGGGAGTTCCTGGCCTTCACAGCCTATAACGCCATGCTGGCCTGGCCCGTGGCCCAGCTGGGCAGGGTGCTGAGCGAGCTCTCCAAGACGTCTATAAGCTCCACCAGGCTCTTCGACATCCTGGACGCCAAGGAGGAGCAGGACAGGGAGCACCCCCGCACTCCCCCCATGGACGGGGACATCGTCTTCGACCGGGTGAGCTTCGGCTACGGCTCGGAGCCCGGCGTGCTTAAGGACGTGAGCTTCACCATTGAGGCGGGCAGCACCTTCGGAATTTTAGGCGCTACCGGCAGCGGCAAGTCCACCCTTATGTACCTTCTGGACCGGCTGTACGAGCTGCCCGAGGGCCAGGGGAAGATTACCGTCGGTGGCGTGGACATAAGGGACATCAGCCTGCCCCATCTTCGCCGGGGCATAGGCATGGTGCTCCAGGAGCCCTTCCTGTTCTCAAAGAGCTTCAGGGAGAGCATAGCCGACGGCGCGAAGCGCTCGGACCTTGATACGGTGAGGAAGTACGCGAGGATGGCCGTTATCGACGACGCCATAGAGGGCTTCGCCCAGGGGTACGAGACGCCCATAGGCGAGCGGGGCGTTACAATCTCCGGCGGGCAGAAGCAGAGGGTGGCCATAGCCAGAATGCTCATGCAGGACACGCCTATAAAGGTGTTCGACGACTCCCTGTCCGCCGTTGACATGGAGACGGACGCGAAGATAAGGCAGTCCATTAAGGAGAACGTCCACGGCACCACGATACTTATAGCCCACAGGATAACAACACTTATGAACGCCGACAAGATACTGGTGCTGGAAAAGGGTAAGGTAGCCCAGATGGGGACCCACCAGGAGCTTATAGCCCAGGACGGCATTTACAAGCGTATCTATGATATGCAAAAAAGTTGAGGTAAGTTAAATGGAAATAGAAAAGACTGAAAACATACCAAAGGAGCGCTTCCATACATTTAAGGTATGGGGGAAAATGCTCCCGTATATAAAGCCCTACCGCAAGTGGGTGGCGGCCATTATAGCTGCCATGCTCATGGACGCCTGCATTGCCGTGCTGGACACGCTCATAGCCGGGTACGTGGTGGACCGCTTTATAGCCCCGCGCACCCACCAGGGCATAGCCGTCTTCGCCATTTTATACGCGGGCATGACCCTTATGCGCACCCTGGGGCAGATAGTGCTGGGCACCCTGGCGCTGAGGCTTGAGATGTACGTGGGCCGGGATTTGAAGCGGGACCTGTTCGTGCACTTGCAGACCCTGAGCTTCTCCTACTATAACCAGACCCCCGTGGGCACCATAGTGGCCCGGGCCTTAAACGACCCCGGGCGCATAGCAGAGAGCATACCCTGGATGATGGTGGACGGGGTGTACTGCGGGGTGTACATCATCACCTGCCTTATCGCCATGATGGTGATAAACTGGCAGCTGGGGCTCCTGGTGCTGGCGGTGGTGCCCTTTATCGCGGTGTTCACTGTGTACTTTGAGAAGCGCATTCTGAAGGTGAACCGGGAGGTCAGGAAGATAAACGCCGAAGTGACCCGGCATTATAACGAGGGGATATCCGGGGCCAAGACCTCAAAGACCCTGGTCATCGAGGACAAGAACCTTGACACCTTCAGGGAGGTCAGCGGGCGCATGAAGCGCATGAGCGTGAAGGCCGTTATGCTGGACGCCATATACATCCCGGTGATAAGCTTCCTGACGGCCCTGGCCGTGTCCTTTGTCATAACCGGCGGGGGCAATATGGCTATGGTAGGCGGCATAAGCATAGGGGAGCTCACTATCTTTGTGAACTTTGCCCTGAGGATAGCGGACCCGGTGGGGGCCCTGGCATACCAGGCCACGCGCTTTGTGTCCACCCAGGCCAATATCGAGCGGGTGACAGAGCTTCTGGAACTCCGGCCGGAGATAACCGACACCCCGGAGGTAATTGAGAAATACGGCACCTCCCTTGAGCCCAAGAGGGAGAACTGGGAGCCCTTAAACGGCGATATCACCTTCGAGGACGTTACCTTCATGTACCCGGACGGAACTGAGAACGTGCTTGAGCACTTCGACTTACAGGTGCCCGCCGGGTCCACGGTGGCGATAGTGGGCGAGACAGGGGCAGGGAAGTCCACCCTTGTGAACCTTGCCTGCCGGTTCTTTGAGCCCACGGGCGGGCGCATACTTATCGACGGCCGGGACTATAAGGAGCGGAGCATGCTCTGGCTGCACACAAGCATTGGCTACGTGCTCCAGACCCCGCACCTGTTCTCGGGCTCTGTGAAGGACAATATCCGCTATGGCAGACTGGACGCCACTGACGGGGAGATAGAGCAGGCCGCGAAGCTTGTGAACGCCCATGACTTCATCATGAGGATGGAGAAGGGCTACGACAGCGACGTGGGCGAGGGCGGCGGCCAGCTGTCCACAGGGGAGAAGCAGCTTATCAGCTTCGCAAGGGCGGTGCTTGCAAACCCCAGGATATTCGTGCTGGACGAGGCCACCGCCTCCATCGACACCAAGACCGAGGCCCTGATACAGGAGGCTATCTCCACCCTGCTTGAGGGCCGCACCTCCTTCCTTATCGCCCACCGGCTGTCCACCATCCGCAAGGCAGACATGATATTGGTTGTGCGGGACGGCAGGATAATCCAGCGCGGCACCCACGATGAGCTCATGGAGCAGGGCGGGTACTACGCGGACCTTTACAACAAGCAGTTTGAGACTGAGACCGCGGAGAGCGTGTTTAATGGGTAAATAATTATGAGGGCCGCCGTGAGGCGGCCCTTGGCTTATGCGTTTGGTGCTATTTTGCATATATTTTTTTATAAATTTAAAATTCTATTGACATATATGACGGCGTATGTTAAGATTTATTTGACAAGGGGTGCTCAGAGGGATATGACTGCTACAGGGACTACGGTTTGGGATGAGACTACTGAGCCGGTCAATACGGTGACTATGTATGATGAGACCGGGGAGACGCCTGCGGCGTATTCGGTGGAGTTTTGGAAGAAAATTATTATAATTTCGCAGCAGAGGCGTTTGCTCAATTTGGTACTCGTATAAAAATGAGCCAAAATTCAAGCAGAACCTAGTTATATAGGCAGGTATTCCAGATGAAAAGGAAAAGGCTTATAGTTATATCAGTAGTTTTAGTCTTATTGCTGGTTTCCATACCGGCAATAACCATAATCTACGGCCGCTTCATACAGCCCCGCATAGATTCCTCACTCCTTACCTACGAACCGCTGAGCGGAAAGCTGTTTGATTTAAACCCCGAAGACATTGAGTCAATCTCCGTAAGCTTGGGAACAGGCGCGCCCGACTGGTATTTCTACAAATCTGAGGAGGAGCTGAAAGAAGTAACAGACTTATTAAATGCCTTTCGGTATACCTTCTGGAAACCGGAGTTTCGGGAGGAAAAGGACCGTGTACCGGCAGGGGGCCATTCTAAATCAATAAGAATATTTGGGAGGCCGAAGTATCGATACCGAACAAAGTACGACGAGGGGATTGTAGTATCATTCTATAGAGATGACAGCATTTTTATTCGGAACGCTTGGTACTACTGTGATACCAGTTACTTTGATGAACTGTTCGAGAGGTTAGGCTGACACGTTGCACATAAAGAGCAAAAAGCCCGCCGGTGCATAGCAGGGGCAACTGCTCCTGCTTGCATTACCGGCGGTCATACTCACCGTAAAATCGGCGAAAGAGGTTACAGTCATTAGACGAACGGTAAAATCATGAAATCAACCAGCATAATCAAACTATCAATATGTATTTTGCTTATACTCTGCATTTCCCAAAATACCCGGCCACAGACAGGGTGCCCCTGTAATTGTATGCGCTGCTCTACAAAATCGCCTGTTTCTGAGAATCTGTTCTCATTCTCAGCGGACCAAATCAGAACAATAGCTGTTTCCGACGGCTCTGAACGGGCCGGATTTGCTGAGGACGATAACGGCTGGAATAAGATTGTTGACTCACCAAACTCTTTTGTTCCATACAGCTCTGAAAGCATAGAGGACCCAATAGAAAATGCAGAGTTTTATATAAGGGTCAACTTTATTGACTCTTATCGGGACATCTGCATTGACGGAAATAGTGTATATATTGCAGGCGCCAAATATACAGGCGGAAATACCAGCCTGGATGAGCTTAAAGACATTTTAAGAAAAGCCATTGCAGAAAGAGGCATTGAGGATTTTTAGGGTATGGCCCATAGTCTTAGGAGGCGGTTATTTACGGGAAAAAGTATGCTGTCCATATTTGTGCTGTGCTCTGTTTCTGCGCTGCTTTTTGCCGGCTGTGCAGCTATGCAACAGAGCGGTCCCTGCAGCTGCGAAAACTGTACCTGTGGGGAGGCGGAGAGCGGCATGTTTTCATTCTCAGATGAGAGGATATATTCTATCCGAATACACGCCAATGGAAGGGAAGCAGCTTACACTGGGGAGGACGCAAAGGCGATAGTGGGCATGATAAATGGCTTTACCCCGCTTGGCACAGAAGAAATAGAGGACCTGGTGCCTGGCCCCGGAATTTATATAGATATTCTGTTTTATGATTCTGAGAGCAGGTTTCGGTTTTCAGAAGACAGTGTGTATATGGAAAGAACCAGGTATATTGGGGAAAAAGGCTGTCTGGACGATTTGGTTCAGATGTTCTACAATGCCCCATCCTAATAAACTCTATATGGAGGTGGACTTAAAATGAATAAGGGGATACGATGTGTCATTTCTGCCGCGCTTGCCATCACAATAATTCTTGCAGTACCTATCACGCCCCGCGCCGCCGCAAACCGCCTATTCAACTTCGACAAGTCCGAGATAACAAAAATCAGACTAATTAACAGTGACAGCGCACTGATGGAGGATATCGAAGACCCTGAGAAAATTGCTGATATGATTGATGCCCTCAATAATTTTGAGTACGCCACCTCATATCCTCGAGACCCTGATTTGATTGGCTATTCATACGCAATCGACCTTTACTCTGATTCGTTTGATGAAGATGGGATGATTAGATATGAATTTGGCCCGGACTGCATTTTGGTAGATGGGGTGTGGTATATCAGCGAGGAAGAATTACTGCAGCCCCTGGTGGAGAGTATTCAGCCTGGTGGTGAGTACTGGGTGTATGTAAAAGGAATTGAGTGGATGATAGGGCTGGTGCAAAAAATTTTTCTCGTCATCTTGTACGGCGAGTAGACCCGCACACTGAAAAAACGCAAACAGACAGCGCCGTATCAACCGGCGCTGTCTGCCATTATTATGCCCCAGTCTCAGATTATCTCCAGATAATCCCTGTCCGGAAGGGCCGGGAAGGGGGCCGTGGGCAGGGTCTGGTACCAGTATGAGACAGAGGCCAGGTCGTCCTGAAGGGGGAGATACCGCCCGCCGCTCCGCCAGCCCAGGGCCTGGATGGTCACCCGGAGGCTTTCCTCGAAGCGGATGGGGTCGGTGATATGCCAGCGGTACATGCCGAAGCGGAACTGGCTCTGATACAGTGTGTCGGGGGTGATGACCTGGTGCAGGCCCGCGTAGGGCGTGGTGAAGGGCACGTACCTGTCGTGGGTGAAGGGGTCCTCAAAATCATAGGAGCCGCAGAAGTAGTCCTCGGTGCCTGTGCCGCATATGGTGGGGTACTCTGAGTCCCCGTCCATATAGAACTTTATCTCGCCCTCGCCCCACCAGCCGTTGTTGTTGGTGCCCCAGGCCATGTAGGTGCCCACATAGTGCCCCCGGCCCTTTATGCCGTCCAGCAGGGTGTAGACCTCCTTATAGGGCAGGGGGTTGGCGCGGCGGAACTGGGCGTGGAAATAGGCGCAGTCCTCGGGCACCTCCGTCAGGGCGTAGTCCACCTGGTAGTAATAGGTCACAGGGTCCGGGCCGATGTTCTCAAGGGTAATGCGGCAGTGCTTTCTGAAGGGCATCTGCCAGTAGCAGTTGAATGCGCTGCCGGGGTTGACGCACACCGCCAGGGACGAGAGCTGGGCATACCGGTTCCAGCCGGAGGCGAAGAAGTCGCCCGCAGGGCACTCCACCGAGGGGTTCTCCTGGCCGTCCCAGAAAAAGCGTATGATTACGTCCCGCCAGAGGCCGGTGGGGGTCATCCAGATATGCTGGATAACGCCGGGGCCGTCTATGGCGGCCATCTCAAAGGTCTCGCCGGGCTGGATATGGACATAGGGGTTTACCTTCCATCCCCTGCCCAGGTCCCGGGCGGCGGCCCGGGCGTTCCCCTCCTCAAGCTCGCACATGCCGCCTGAGCCGGGGGCGCCGTTAAGGTTTTCGGGGCTGATGGAGCGGGTCTTCGCGCGGGAGAGCCGCGAAAGGTCGCTCATGCCGTTTACAATGCCGTTAAATTCCATAGCTGCAATACTACACCTTCCTGAAGATTTGTGTTCCATAGGGCGTGATACCGATGTCATAAGGCTTATACTGGAATAGTATCATGGGGCGGCATATCTGTCAAGCCCCAAATTGAAAATTGTGAGATATCCCAGCAAATGTGCATGAGCCTTGTTTATATTTGCTAAATGCGGCGGAGCCCCTTGCCTTTTTTGCCCCGATGGGTTAAAATGAAACACAATCATCACAGGCTGGTGTGAAACCTGAAGGAATGGGGAGTGTCAGAATGAGCACGATATATGACATAGCAGAGGAGACCGGCTTTTCGCCGTCCACCGTGGCAAGGGCCCTCAGCGGGAAGGGCTATTGCAGCGAGAAGGCCCGGGAGATAATTCAGCAGGCGGCAAAGCGCATGGACTACGCCCCGGTGCAGGCGGCGAAGGCGCTGAAAAACAAGTATACGAAAAAAGTGATGTTCTGTATTCCGGACATATATAACCCCTACTATTTCTCCATGATAGAGGGGGCCAACCGGGTGCTGGAAAGCCACGGCTACTATATGGTGCTTGCCCACAGCGAGCACAGCAAATCCCGGGAGATGGGCTTTGTGAAGGTGCTCAGGGAGCGCATAGTGGACGGAATTATCTTCGGCTCCTTCGACTTTTACCCCGGGCTTGTGAGCGCGGTGAAAAGCGCGCCGGTGCCCGCGGTGCTGACCGCGCTCTATGAGGGGGCGGGGGCCGAGAACCTCGACTGCGTGTATGTGGACCAGATAAAGGCGGTATATATTGCGGCTGCGGAGCTGATACGCCTGGGGCACAGGGACATAGTGTTCCTGGGGGGCACGCCCAGGGAGCTTACGGGCAGGGAGCGGCAGGCCGGCTTTCGCCAGGCCATGGAGGACAACGGGCTGGCCTTTGACCCGGAGATGACCGTTGTGGGGGACTTCACCCGGGCCGGGGGCGAGGAGGCCTTCCGGGGGTTCCTGAAAAGGGGGCGGCCCTTTACCGCCGTGGTGGCCTGCAACGACCTGATGGCCTTCGGCTGCATGAACGTCTGCCGGGACATGGGCCTGCGCATTCCCGGGGACGTGTCGGTGGTCTCCCTGGACAATACGGACTTCTGCTGCTGCTCGGTGCCCATGCTGTCATCGGTGGATATGATGCAGTTCCAGCTGGGGAGCAACGCCGCCCAGCTGCTGCTGGAACGTATCGAGGGGAAGAGGGACTACAAGAAGGCCATAGCCCTGGAGCCGGTGCTGGTAATGCGGGATTCCGCCGCGAAGGCCGGGAAATAGAACCGGTATCATATGGCGGGCGGGCCGGCAGCGGGTAAATTTCCCCAAAAAATTATTTTTTCCAAAAAATTTCCCAAAGGTATTGACAAATAAAGCGAAATGACTTATACTACAGCCAACAAAGGACCTTTTATTTTTCGGCGAATGTGACATCGATATCATAAATTGGCTTTTGGCAGGCATTGAATTTATTAGGCTGAGCACCCTCCCGCCGGGCTTATCTTACGAGCGGGCATGGGTGCGGAAGGGAGGCTGGCGCTTATGAAAAAGCGGCCGAGGCTGCTGGTAGTGGGCAGCTTTGTTATGGACCTGATAGTTTCCGTTGAGAAGCTGCCCGGCTCTGGGGAAACTATCCTGGGGCGGACCTTTTCCACCGCCCCGGGGGGCAAGGGGGCCAACCAGGCCATCCAGGCGGCAAGGCTCGGGGCCCGGGTGGACATGGTGGGCAGAGTGGGGGACGACGACTTCGGCCGAAGGCTTACGGCCTCGGCCAGGGAGGCTGGGGTGGACGTCAGCCATGTGGCGGCAGACCCGTCCCGGCCCTCGGCCATCGGCAACGTGCTCCTGGAGACGGACGGGGCCGGCAGGAGCCGCAACCGCATTGTGGTGATACCCGGCGCGAATATGGCGGTGGAGCCCGGCGACGCTGCCTTTTTGAAGGACAGCATAGGGATGTACGACATGGTGCTCCTGCAGCACGAGATACCTAAAGAGGTGAACGCCCTGGTGGCTGAATACGCCGCCCGGGCGGGGGTGCCCGTAATGCTGAACCCGGCCCCGGCCGCGGAGGTTGACGGCGGGCTTTTGAGCAGGCTTACATATATCTCCCCAAACGAGCACGAGCTTGAGAGCCTGACGGGCATAGCTGTGAAGAAGGACGGCGTGACGGACAGGGAGGCCCTCTCAAGGGCGGTAAAGGAGCTGCACCGCAGGGGAGCGGCGAACGTGGTAGTCACCCTGGGCAGTCAGGGGGCGGCGGTCTCTGACGGGGAGAGCATAGTCTACAGCCCCGGCGTGGAGGATATAAAGGCCGTGGACCCGACCGCGGCGGGGGACAGCTTTGTGGGAGCCTTCTGCACGGCGGTCTGCGCGGGGGCGGACAATAAGACGGCATTGGAGTTCGCCTGCTATGCGGCGTCCATAACCGTGTCCCGGATGGGCGCCCAGCCCGGGCTGCCCACGCTCAGGGAGGTGCGGGAGCTGCTGGACTCCCGGGGGGACACAAAAGTGGACCGGAGCCTTCCGGACGCCCTGGACAGGGGCAGGGCCGGGCGCATAGGCGAGGCCGCCGGGCAGGCTTTTGATACCTGTAAGGAGCTGGCGGGAAAGGAGCTTGAACAGTTCATCGGCGGGATGGACGCCGAGAGCTATGAAGCCGCCGCCGGGCTTATCTGGGACGCCCAGGCGGGGGGCGGCCGGGTGCACGTCACCGGGATTGGCAAGCCCGCCCATGTGGCCGGCTATGCGGCGTCCCTGCTCAGCTCCACCGGCACCCCCGCCTATTTCCTTCACGGAACAGAGGCCGTGCACGGCTCCTGCGGGCAGCTGGCGAAGGGTGACGTTGTCATCTGTATCTCCAACAGCGGGGAGACGGCTGAGATGAAGTCCACCGTAACGGCCATACAGAATAACGGCTGCAAGGTCATAGGCGTCTCCGGCGACCCGGAAAGCTGGCTGGCTGAGAGGTCTGACGCCCATATCTTCGCCGGGGTGGGCAAGGAGGGCGGCCCCCTGAACCGGGCCCCAAGGAACTCCGTGCTGGCCGAAATGCTGGCGCTGCAGGGGCTGAGCGTTATCCTTCAGGCCCAGCGTGGGCTGACGCCCCAGGAATATGTGCGCTGGCACCCGGGCGGGACCCTGGGCGCATTGAGGGATAACGAGCGGTAAGCCCTTCAACAGGGGCATAGCTGTCTATTTTTCGGGAGACAGGGCATTATTCATATATAGTTCCGGCAAGCCGGGAGGTGTATAGAGCATGATGATTTTAAGCAGCGGAGGGCTGGAGCTGGCCATAGACCGGGAGACCGGGGCCATACGGCGGCTCACGGACCTTCGCACAGGCACGGTGCTGGCCGAGAGCTCTCAGAGAGAGGCATTCATCCTTGAGCGGGAGCAGGGGGATTTTTCCTCCGCATTCAAAAGCTTTCACTACAGGGAGGAGCCCGGAAGGCTGGAGCTCTGCTGGGAGTGTGAGGACGGGGTGGCCGTGCAGGCTTGTATCCGGGCGCGGGGAGAGGCCGCCGCCTTTACCGCCCGGGCCCAGGGGAACAGGGATTTCCCCCTGTGCAGCCTGGAGTACCCCCTTATAAACGGCATAAAGAGCATTTTGGGGGACGAAGACTACCTTGCCCACGCCTACGCCACGGGTTTCCTGGTACAGAACCCCTATGGGGCCTTTGAGAAGGAGGGGGACGGCCTGAGGCATATGCCGTACCCGGAGTCCTTTTCCGGGGCGTCCATGCAGTTCTTCACCTATTACGCCAAGGGCCTGTGCGGGCTGTACTTCGCCGCCGAGGACGGAGAGTTCTGCCAGAAATGGCTGAATTTCTATAAATCCGGGGACAGGCTCAGGGCAAGCCAGGCCTTCGGCTATGAGGACGTAGGGCCCGGTAAGCCGGTGGAGAGCAGCTGGGACTTCCTGATTAGGGCCACGGAAGGGGACGACTGGTACGAGGCGGCGGACCTCTACAAGGCCTGGGCCCTCCGGCAGGTGTGGTGCAGAAGGGGAAGGCTTTGGGACCGGCCGGCTGAGGAGAAGGCCGGATGGCTTTTGGAGGACACCGGCGCCGTGACCTTCGGTATCAACGGCATGCACGACCGGGCCAAGTGGATAAGAAAATACCGCCGGATGGCGGGCGCGCCCCTCTTCCACGTGACTGGGCCGGACTGGACAAGCGTGCCCCAGACCTACGGCAGCGGCGTGCCCGGCGGCTACCCCGACTGGTTCCCCACCCGCTTTCACCCGGAGAACCTTAAAGCCTGGCAGGAGGACGGCAGCCATTTCGCCCCCTTCGAGTTCGACTTTTTGGTGGACCCGGAGAAGGGGGACAGGGAAAAGCTGAAGGCCAGCCTGCAAAAGTGGCCGGAGGACCCGAAGTCCCACGACGGGTATAAGTTCAACATGCTCTGCCCCATATGCGAATACACCCGGTGGCTTCACACGGAGCGGGACAGGCGGGTGGTAAGGGAATCGGGCGCGGACGCCATGTACTACGATATCTCCGCGAACAATATCCTGAAGACCTGCATGGACGAGAGCCACGGACACCCGGCAGGGGCCGGCAGGAAGATGACGGAGGCCTACCGGGAGATATACAGCGGCACCCGCCGGGCGCTCACAGAGGACAGGGGGAAGTACATCCCCCTGGGCACGGAGATGATAAACGAGAGCCTTATCGACGTGCTGGACTTCTACCAGGCAAGGGCCAACGCCCAGCCCTGCTCCGCTCTGGAGCTCTGGCCGTACCGGGCCCTTCTGAGGCTGAACAGGGCCTGGCTGATACCCATGTTCCAGTATGTGTACTCGGGATATGCCCCGGTGCGCATGGACGGCTGGGGGAAGCTCGCTGCCGAGGGCGGCAGCCTTGTGTACCATACCATTGCAAAGACCTACCTGTGGGGAGGGCTCTTTGAGATAAACAGCGAGTACAGCCCCATGGAGGTCATTGACGAAGAGGGGGAGAACAGCTCGCAGGAGCATTACTGTGCCCTGGAACCCCGGAACTATCCCCTTGATGAGGATATCGGGGCCTATATCCGGAAGTTTGCCTCCCTTCGCACAGGCCCTTACGGAAAGTTTCTGGCCTACGGCGAGATGCTCCGGCCTCCGGAGGTAGCCTGCGGGAGCGTTTCGCGCACATGGCTTCAGTACAACCTGAGCGCCGGGACCGCGGAGCAGAACTCCAGCGGCGCCGTCGCCCGGGAGAGCGTGCTGGCGCAGGCCTACAGGCTTAACGGCGAGACGGCGGTATTCATAGCCAATACCACTTCAACGCCCCAGAGAGCGGAGATAGGCTTATCAAAAATTCATGATACGCCGGAATGGATGGCGTGTTTGGACTATACGGACGAAAACCAGGAGGAAAGGGCGGTGGATAGCAAAAAGCTGGAAGTTCTTATGCTGAAACCCTATCAAGTAACCGTCCTGCGGTGCGCCGCAGGGGAATAATCAAAGAGAGGAAAAAAGTTATGAAGAATACAAAGAGAATATCCGCCCTGCTCCTTGCCCTGCTTCTTATGCTGACTATGGCGCTTGCAGGCTGCTCCGGGGACGGCGGCAGCAAGGAAAGCTCCGCGGCAGGAACCTCTGAGGAGAGCGGGAGCTCAGCTGAAGAGAGCGAGCCCGCCGAGGATAACGGCGGGGATGAGAGCAGCGAGGAAGAGGATGAGCCCGTGCACGTGAACCCCTATGAGGGCACAGAGTACCCCGAGGGCGAGGAGATAGTCCTTTGGAGCCAGAGCATGGGGGATATCTGGGTGGACTTCTTTGAGAAGTCCGTGCACGAGTACAATCTCGAGGGCCGCGGGTACACCATCCGCGAGGAGTTCATTGCCGGCTCCGCCTGGGACGAGCGCATTGCCGCGGCCAGGGCCTCCGACACCTGCCCCACCGCCTACATCCAGTCCTATAACCATATCCCCACCGGGGTGAAGGAGGGCTATTACGACGCCTTTGACGACTATATGGACAGCGCGGTTTTTGAGGACATGCTGCCTATTGTAAAGGAGATGGTCTCAATCGGGGGCAAGACCTACGCCATCCCCCTGCTGTGCGAGCCGTCCATGGTGCTGTACTACCGCAAGGACCTGCTGGAGGCCGGCGGCTATAAGGAGCCCCCGAAGACCTGGCAGGAGCTTACCGACATGGCGAACGCCCTGAAGACCGACGACGTCTTCGGCCTTGAGATACCCGGCTTCGGGGAGATGGGCTGGAGCACCTGGGGAATGCAGCTTGGAAACGCCGGCCACGGGCCCATCAACGATAACTGGGACGCGCCAATGATAGACGAGGGCTACAGGGATATTGCCCTGTTCTTTAAGGAGCTGTACGATACCGGCGCTGTGCCCGAGCAGCCCCTTTCAGGCTACACGGATATCAAGCCCTTCGGCCAGGGGGACGTGGTGTTCCAGATTTGCGGCTCCTGGGCTGTTACGGACCTGATAGATACCTATCCCGAAATATGGGAGAATACCGGCGTTGCGGTAGTGCCCACCAAGGACGGAAATCTCGACAAGACCACAGCCACTATCGGCGGCTGGGTATACGTGCTGGATTCCAAGGCCGAGAAGCCCGAGGGGGCCGCGGACTACCTCTCCTGGCTGGTGAGCAAAGAAAATCCCGAGCGCCTGGGCCAGTACTATGTGGATGTGAAGTTTGCCAAGGCCTCCCCCTTTGCCAGCATAGCTGACTGGGCGGCGGAGCAGGCGGGGGACGGCGCGGAGTATGTGGACGTGATAAACCGCATTTCATCCTTCGGCCAGCCCGAGGCGGCCTACCCCTGGGATATCTCGGCGAGAGTGGCCTCCCTGTTCGAGGACGTTGCCATGGGGTATGACGACATAGACAGCGCGATGCAGGCCTGCGCCGAGGACATCCAGCAGCTGATAGACGACAATAACCTGCCCGGCACGGACCCCAGAAAGTAAAGGGGAAGGAGCCCTAAAGGCAGGAAGAAAACAGCTAAGTAAGGTTTCCGGGGCCTGTTATATGCAGGCCCCGGCGGCCTATCTGCAACCTGAAAAGGAGGTACGGGAGCATGAACAGACCTACCGGCGCCAGGGCGCGCCGCTACACGAAAATGCAGAAGCGGGATATGCGCACAGCGTATCTTATGCTGCTGCCGGCAGTGGCCCTGCTGACGGTTTTTGTAGTGGCCCCGCTGGTGATGGCCATAAGCAAGAGCTTTTACGACTGGAACTTTTACGGGAACTCGACCTTTGTGGGGCTTGAGAACTTTAGGGTAATCGTAGTGAACAAGTCCTTCCGCCGGGCGGTGCTGAACGCGCTGAAGTTTGTGGCTGTTTTGGTGCCGCTGCAGATAGTTCTGCAGTTCGCCTTTGCCCACCTTTTGAAAAGCCTCTCCGTGCGGTTTTCAAACGCCATAAAGACCGCCGTGTATATCCCCGGAATCATCGCGGGCATTGTGGCGGGAATCATCTTTATGTTCATCTTTGAGTATAAGGGCGGGCTGATAAACCAAATGCTCACCTCGATGGGCCTTTCGAGGATAGCCTTTTTGAATAACGGCTTCTGGGCCATGTTCTCCATTGTGGTGCCCACCATATGGCTGGGCTTCGGCGGGGGGACGATACTAAACTACGCCGGGCTCATAAGCGTGCCCGCCGAGTACTACGAGGCCGCCTCCATCGACGGCGCCGGGGCATTCAGAAAGCTTATATCCATCACCCTGCCCCAGATGAAAAATATCTTTGTGCTCCAGTGTATCAGCATGGTGACGGGGACCCTTCAGATGTTCGAGGTGCCCATGATGATGACAAACGGCGGCCCCAGGGAGAGCACCCTGACCCCAATGCTCTATATATACAATAACTTCAAGAGCACGGGAGTAAATATGGGCCGGACCATCGCCGGGGCCCTGCTCATAATGATATTTATCGCCATATTGAACTCGTTCGTATTTACAGTCATCCGCTCAGAGCGGTCCATCGACGGTTAAGGAGGGAGAACAGTTGAAAACTAAACCTTTGGCAAAGCTCCGGTACTGTATCGGCTGCCTTGTGGCGCTGGCCGTGGCGGCAGTCTCCCTGTTCCCCCTGCTGTGGATGTTCTTGGCCAGCTTTAAAAATAAGCAGGAGGTGCTGGCGACACCCCTGCGAATGCTTCCAAAGCAGTGGATAAGCACCAATTACGAGGCCGTGCTTGTGAGCACAAAGAACCCCCTTTTCCACGCCATGCTCATGACCTTCATCGTTGCGGTGCTGGGGGTTATATTCTCGCTGCTTGTGAACATGATGGCGGCCTATGCCTTTGCCCGCCTTGACTTCTTCGGCAAGCGCCTTCTCTGGGTGTACTGCCTTATTACAATGTATGTGCCCGGGCTGACAATTTTGATTACATCCTACCTGGTGGTGCACTCCCTCAACATGATAAACACCGTATGGGTGCTGCTGGTGCCGGGAATTGCGGGCGGGTACAATATCTTCTTTTTCAGGCAGTTCTTCTTAAATATCCCATCGAGCCTCGAGGACGCGGCCAGGATAGACGGCTGCGGAAGGTTCCGCATTTTCTGGACGGTGTTTCTGCCCCTTTCCGTCACGCCCATGGTGGTCCAGGGGGCGGGCATATTCATCGGCTACTGGAACAGCTTCATGTGGCCCTCAATAACCGTTACAGACAAGTCCATCCAGCAGGTCATGCCAATCATCCGCTCTTTCCAGACAGACTACGGCACGGAGTACGGACGAATCATGGCGGCCACCTGCCTTGCGGTGATACCGCCCATCGCCCTGTTCGCCGTCTTCCAGAAGCATATAGTAAAGGGCTTTGTGCTCTCGGGGCTCAAGTGATGAAAAGGACGCTGCAGAGAAAAATCAAAGGCTCTGTTGCGGCGGCGCTGGCAGTCCTGCTGCTGGTAACAGGGGGCTGCGGCGTTCCCTCCCCAGAGCCGGAGCCTGAGCCCACAGAGAAGCCCCTGACCGCCGCTGAAAAGACCCGGCAGGAGGGCGAGGCGGTGATAGCGGGGCTTATGGAGAAAAACCTCACGTATAAGCCATTGAGGGACCCTGAGGACAGGTATGCCCTGAATGTGGTCAAGAACATCCACATGATAGGCATGGTGACCGGGGAGTATTCAGAAAACCAAACCTCGAGCCGGTACGGCGTGGGGGGCACGGACCTGGGGGTGTCCGTAAACCGGGGGGACGAGACCTTCATCTTCTTCGGGGACACCTTCAAAAACGAGGACCAGACGGACAACTGGCGGAGCAACACGGCCGCCGTTACCACCGACAGCGACTATACCGACGGCATAACCTTTGACCGGATGATAGCAACCGGCACAGGGAAGGCCAAGGAGCTTATAAGGGGCAGAAAGTCCCCGGGCAGCGAGGTGACGAAGATACCCACCGGGGCCCTGTGCATAGACGGCGCCCTGTACCTCTCCTTCATGTCCGTGCGCCGCTGGGGAGAGCCCGGCGTATGGGACTGCAACTACGGCGGGGTGGCCAAGAGCACGGACGGCGGGGAGAGCTGGGAGATACTAAAGGAGCTGCAGTGGCCGGGGGAGAGCCGGTTCTGCCAGATGTACCCGGTGCAGGAGGAAGATATGGTGTATGTGCCGGGGATAGGCGGCGGCAGGGGCGGCGGCGCCGCGCTGATGAGAGTGCCCGCGGGCAGCTACGAGGACTTTGAGGCCTATGAGTACCTGACGGGCTATAATGAGGACGGCTCCCCAATATTCACCCCGGGGGAGGAGGGCCTGGCCCGGGCCATAGACCTTCTGCGTAAGCCGGTGGGGGAGATGTCCTTTATGTACAGCGAATATCTTGAGGAGTGGCTGGTAACATATATCTCCGGGCAGGACATAATAATGCGCAGCGCGAAGGAGATTTGGGGGCCGTACTCGGGGCCGGTTACAATCGCCGCCCAGGAGGATTTCCCCGGACTTTACGGAGCGTTTATGAACCCGCGGTATGTATCGGAGGACGGGAAGAAGATAGGCTTTCTCATGTCCCTCTGGCTGCCAGTGTATAATGTGGCCCTGATGGAGATGGAGCTGGAAAAATAACCGCCAATGGCGCTTGGGGCCGCGGGACTTTCATTGAAGGGCCCGTGGCCCGCCCTTTGGCAAAAACGGAGGGTAATTATGAGTAAAATCTATAGAGGCAGAAATCTTGAGCAGATAAGCTTCCCTGTGGGGGGCATTGGGGCGGGGATGTTCTGCGTGGAGGGGACGGGGGCCATAGGGAGCCTCTCCCTGCGCGGCGCGCCGGACATATTCTATGAGCCGGAATGCTTTTCGGCCATATACGCCCGGCGGGATGAAAGGAGCTGGGCCCGGGTGCTTGAGGGCCCTGTCCCCGGGCGCAAGATATTCGGGGGCAGGGGGACCCTCTCGGGGCTGGGCACAAACAATCAGTTCGGAAAGACCTATGGCCTGCCCCGCTTCCGGTCCAATACCTTTACAGGTAAGTTCCCCTTTGCAAAATTGGAGTTTCTGGACGAGGGCTCGCCGCTCAAGGCGTCCATGACGGCGTTCAGCCCCTTCATACCGGGCAGTGAGGACGACTCCTGCCTGCCGGCGGCCACCCTGAGATATGCCTTTGAGAATGCCGGGGACAGCCCGGTGGAGGCGGTATACTCCTTCCACACCGCCAACTTTATGGCGCGTCCGGAGGACAAGTGGTTTCCCTCTCCGGTTTTGGACCTGCCGAAGGGGACAATCACTCAGGAGGGCGGCGGGCTGCTGCTTGCCTGCCCGGCTGAAAAGGAGGATACGGCGGCCTTCGGGCAGTGCCTGATACATGTGGAGGAAAAGGGGGCGCTGGTGAACACGGACTGGTTTCCAAGCGGCTGGTTCGACCCGCTCACCATGCTCTGGAAGGAGCTGTCGGAGGGCGGGGCCCCGGAGGGCAGCCGCCCGGACGGCAGGAGCCCCGGAGGCTCCCTTGCGGTGCGGTTCGTCCTTGCCCCCGGGGAAAGCAGGGAGATAGACCTGCATTTTGCCTGGTATGTGCCGAGGACCAATCTGCGCCTGGGCTATGAGGAAGAAGGCGAGCCGGAGGGAAAGGAGACCTACAGCCCCTGGTACGCCGGGAAATTCTCCTGCGCCGGGGAGGTGATGGACTACTATAGGGGGAATTTCCGAAGGCTCTGGGAGGAGTCGGAGGCCTTTTCTGAGGCCATGTACGCCTCGACCCTCCCGGAGGAGGCCATGGACGCCCTTGCCAGCAATCTGTCCATCCTGAAAACCCCAACTATACTGAGGCAGACCGACGGGCGGCTCTGGGCCTGGGAGGGCTGCTGCGACGATACAGGCAGCTGTCACGGCAGCTGCACTCACGTGTGGAACTACGCCCAGGCCCTCTGCCACCTGTTCCCAAGGCTTGAGCGCACCTTCCGGGAGACTGAGTTCCATGAGAACCAGAACAGTGAGGGGCGCCAGGAGTTCCGGGCGTCCCTGCCAATCCGTCCCTCAGGCTTCACCTTCCACGCCGCCTCGGACGGGCAGCTGGGAGGCATTATGAAGATGTACCGGGAGTGGCGCATAGGCGGGGATATAGGCTTTATACAGGAGTACTGGCCCCTGATGAAAAAGAGCATAGACTACTGCATAGGCGCCTGGGACAGGGACAGGGAGGGCGTGCTGAGGGAGCCACATCACAATACCTATGATATTGAGTTCTGGGGCGCGGACGGAATGTGCTCATCCTTCTACCTGGGGGCCCTGAAGGCGATAAGCCTGATGGGGAGGGCCCTGGGGGAGGATACGAGTGAGTATGAGCTGCTGTACCGGCGGGGCCGGGAGTATTTGGAGACGAAGCTGTTCAACGGCGAGTACTTTATACAGCAGGTGGAATGGGAGACACTGCGGGCCCCATTCGGCCTGGATGGCGAGCCGGAGGCGGTCCGGGCGCTGATGGAGCGGGAGGGGCCGAAGTACCAGTACGGCTCCGGGTGTATCTCCGACGGGGTGACGGGGGCGTGGCTTGCCAGGGTATGCGGGCTCGGGGACATACTGGACCCGGAAAAGGTAAAGAGCCACCTGCTGGCCGTGTACAGGCATAACTTTAAGCGGGACCTTACGGAGCACGCCAACCCCCAGCGCCCCGGCTACGCCCTGGGCAGTGAGGGCGGGCTGGTGCTCTGCACCTGGCCCAGGGGCGGCAGGCCGTCCCTGCCCTTTGTGTACAGCGACGAGGTGTGGACAGGCATAGAGCACCAGGCGGCGGCCCATCTTATGATGTTCGGCTGCCTAAAGGAGGCGAAAGATATAATATCCGCCGGCAGGGCCCGCTACGACGGGGCCAGGAGAAACCCCTTTGACGAATACGAGTGCGGCCACTGGTACGCCCGGGCCCTGTCCTCCTACAGCTATCTGCAGGCCTACACCGGCGTGCGCTACGACGCGGTGGAGAGGACCCTCTATGTCAGCGGGCGAAACGCCGGGGAGTATACCGTGTTCCTCAGCACAGCCACAGGGTATGGCACGGTGACGCTGAAGGACGGACGGGCACAGCTGAAGACAGTGCGCGGGGAGATACCGGTGGAGCGGGTCGTGCTGGAGCCATAAAGCTGCCGGGGCAGTTCAGCCTATAGTCTGCCAAAAATATATTATATTGAAAATGTCCAGGCAATTATCCCCGCTCCCCCACATACACATAACCACAAAGGCTAAGTGTATAGGAGTGACCCGAATGTTTCTGGCAAACCTGATAGATATCCTCTCCCACGCGGTCTACCTGCTGTTGCACGTTGCCGGGGCAGGGAGCTTCCCCCGGGCGCTGAGCGCGGCGGCGGAGCGAAAGGCCCTTGACGAAATGGCTAAGGGAGACAAGGGGGCGCGGCAGCGGCTCATCGAGCATAACCTGCGGCTGGTGGCCCATATCGTCAAAAAGTACTACGGCGGCAGCGAGCAGGAGGACCTTATCTCTATTGGGACCATCGGGCTTATCAAGGCGGTGGACACCTTTGACCCGGATAAGGGGATAAGGCTGTCGAGCTATGCTTCTAGGTGTATTGAGAATGAAATCCTAATGTCCTTCCGCTGGGGCCGCAAGACCGCCCGGGACGTATCCATCAACGAGCCCATCGACTCCGACCGGGACGGCAGCGCCCTTACCCTTATGGACACCATGGCCGCCGAGGACACGGTGGTTGACGACCTGGACCTGCGCATGAAGTCCGAGCAGCTCTACGGCTACCTGCCCGCGCTGGAGCCCAGGGAGCGCAATGTGATAGTCATGCGCTACGGGCTGGGCGGGCGCAAGGCCCTGCCCCAGCGGGAGGTGGCCGCGAAGCTGGGTATCTCCCGGTCATATGTCTCTAGGATAGAGAAGCGGGCCCTGGAAAAGCTCCGGGCCCGCTTCGAGGAGGGGTAGGCTACTGTAAAAAATCGATAATGCTTTCGCTTATTGCTTTATACTCATAATCATGCACATAATGGGGGCAGTCCAATTCTATGTACTCCCCTTCGCCGGCCTGTGATAAATATTCTTTTGGGATTTTCCTCCATGTTTCCCTGTCAAAGCCTGTTCCCCCGGAACCGTCTGAGAGGAACAGCAGCATGGGAAGCTGGGGGACCCCCATACCGTCCACCTTTTTTGCGTTTTCCCTTACGCTCTCCATCTCGTTCAACATTGTCACGGTTGCCGTCCGGCTGTAGAAAACGGCCCTGTAGACGTCCTTTTCAGCGTCCGACAATGTGCCGTGCTTTACAGCGTCGCTCTCTGAAACCCCAGGTATAAAGCGTGTGGCGCCAATACCGGCCGCCCAGCCTGCGGCCCGCATTAAGGGCATATTGATGTTCATGCTGTCATAATACTCAGGCACAGCCATGTCGAGCCCGATGATTGCAGACACCTCATGGGGATATTTCCGCGCCCAGTACAGGGCCTCGAGCCCTGACATGGAGTGGGGGCAGAGGACGTAGGGGGCGTCTATCCCCGCGGCGGCAAGGGCCGCCCTGGTGTCCTCAAGTATGGAGTCAATGTCCCTGTCCTTATCGACAACATCACTGAAGCCGTAGCCGAATTTCTCCACCACCGCGATACGGTATTTGCCGCTTAAAAGGGAATAGAGGGACTTAAAGTCCAGTATGGGGGAGCAGGTCCCCCCGCCGGACATGAAAACCAGCGTCTTACCGCCTGCCCCCTCGGTATAGACGCTCATATTATGTCCGTCAACCTCAACCATCCGTCCCAGCGGCACACGTAATCCTGCCTCCATTTTTAACCGTACCTGATGATTGACGTATATGCCAAGCGGCAGTATAAGCACTACAGCAATAATAATCAGCGCTGTTTTAAGCAGTCTCTTTCTTTTTCTCAAAGAGCTTCTTCACCCCGATTCTCACTAAAGCTGTCCCCGCGGCAATCGCCAGGGATATGGCAAAGGTTATGGCCGGTATCATATGATATATCCCAAACTCAAACTGCCACTGATAGTTTGCCCAATATGCCTCCCTAATCAAATCGAGGAAGTACACATGTATGATATACACCGTAAACGCCGTCTCCCGCCCCAGCCAGGCTATGGCCCGCACAGGCTTCGGCGGGTCCTCCAGGGGATAGTTCAGCGCCAGGTGCGCCAGCAGGAGCACGGTGGCTATGGAGCCAATATACAGCTCCCAGGCCCCGAGCCAACGGTACTCCATAACAGTCAGCATATATGCCATAAAGAGCGCAAACGGGTAGCGGCACAGAGGTATCCTGAGCTTCTGGAATGAGCCCGTGCGGATGAGCTTGCCCATCACAAAGAAGGGCAGGCCGAACAGCAGGAAATTTCTGTAGTGGAAAAGCTGAAAATTTATCTCCGGATTCCTGGTGAACAGCTGATACATAGTGAGCCCGCCAAAAAGCAGCACCAGGGAAAAGCTCCATCTCACCGGGCGCGGCAGCTTCTCAAAGAACCGGCCCAGGGCCATGTCCAGGATGAGTATGTATAGAAACGCCCCCAAAAACCACAAGTGCGCGCTGATAGGCGACTCGTTATAGAGCAGCAGGTTTTTAATGGAGCCCTCTGGAAATATCTGCCCCAGGCGCATTTTTACCAGGAACTCATTCGGCTGCTTCGAGAGGTCAATGGCAAGATAAGCGAGATTTGCAAGCACCGCCCAGGTGAATATCCTGAGCGCCTGCCTGAGCCGCCTCCTTTTGTCCATGCCCACCCAGAAATACCCGGAGAACAGGAAAAAGAGCGGCACCGCGAACCGGGCGAGCGCCACGGTTTCCTCGGCCCCGATTACATTCGAGCCGCTGAAATTGTGCAGGCATACAATGGCAAAGGCCGCCGCCAGCCGAAGGATGTCGATAGTCCGGTTGCGTTTCATATGTATCAGCCCTTTTGAGTTATTTCGGCCATTATACCATAAAACGGAATGGATGTACATAGGAACGGCCCTGATAAAGATATTTTTTCCAGGTGAAAAATTCCGCCCTCCCGCATTATCCCGGCCCTTCAAGGGAAAATAAATGCAGAAAGCAAAAGGAGGGCACGCCTATGAAATTTCGGGGGAAAGTCCGGCTGATAACCTTTTCAGTAGCGGCGCTGGGGCTTTTTGGGGGCTTCTGGCTGGACTCGAGCCTCAGCCTTGATTCCGCCAGGACCAGGCTCGAGTATGTATACCTTCGCTCTCTCGGGGACCTTACGGACTATGTGTCGGGCATAAAAGCCGCCCTGCACAAGTCTGTCTACGCCGGCTCCCCAGCCACCAGAAGCGCGCTCTCGGCTGAGCTCCTGGCCCAGGCCGGGGGCGCTAAGTCGGCCATGGCCTCCCTGCCCTTTTCAGGGGAGAAGACCGACCGCTTCAACCGTTTCCTCTCCCAGACCGGGGACTATGCCATGTCCCTCTCCCGCAAGGCCTTCGCCGGGGAGGAGATATCCGGCGCGGAGCTGGACAATCTCAAAATGCTTGGGGAGTATGCCGGCAAGCTCACCGTGGCCCTCACGGACCTGCAGGCCCGGCTCACCGCCGAGGGGGACAGCATTGTCCAGAATGTGCACCTTCTGAACAACCTGGACGAGATAGACAGCCTGGCTGTTCTGGACGACGACTTTGACGAGGTTTCAGAGGAGTTCTCGACCTTCCCCGCCCTGCTGTACGACGGCCCCTTCTCCGACCATATCTCCCGCCGGGAGCCCCTTGCGTTAAAGGGCCTCGAGGGGGTCACCCAGGAGCAGGCCCTCAGCGGGGCGGCGGAGTTTCTCCGCTGCTCAGAGGATGAACTCAGCTTCAGGGGCGAGGGGGGAGGGGGCCTGCCGGTGTACACCTTCGGCACTGAGGACTCCATGGTGAATATCACCCGCCAGGGCGGCCGGCCTGTCTACTATAAAAAAGCCGGCGGCATTTCTGCCGCCAGGCTCACTACGGACCAGGCCCGCCGTGCCGCAGGGGAGTATCTAGCCGGGCTGGGATATGGGCCCATGGAGCTCAGCTATTTTCTCGTGAACGACAATATGGCGGGATTCAATTTTCATGGGACTCTCAGCACAGAGGACGGCCAGCCGGTCATCTGCTACCCGGACCTTGTGAAGGTCACCGTGGAGCTGGAGAGGGGAGGGACTATAGAGTTCGACGCCTCAGGGTATGTGATGAATAATCATGAGAGGAAGGTTTCTGCTCCAAAGGTATCTTATGAGGAGGCTCAGAAGGCCGTGAGCCCGGCCCTCAGGGTGGAGAGCGGGCGGCTGGCTGTTGTGCCTACGCCGGGGCTTGATGAGATGCTCTGCTGGGAGCTGCACTGTACCGCCTCGGATGGGGAGGAGGTGCTGAGCTATGTCAACACAGAGACTGGACTGGAAGAACAGCTCTACGTCCTACAAAAGGACGAGCATGGGACTCTCGCCAACTAGCGTTGGCACACAAGACCTCAGGGGCGCTGCCCCCGAACCCCTGCCAGGAGCCTAACGCTCCTGGACCGCGCTAAACCAGCTTTAGCTGTTCGCCAGCTTCATCCTCTCCCGGCAGCGCCCCCGCCGCCGGGAGCTTTTTCTTATATCTCCCCTCATTCTTCAGCATACCATCCTCATAAACCACCGCGCTCATCACCCGCTGCCCCTTCTTCAGGCTCATAGCCTGCACCCCCTGGGTATTCTTGGTAGTCTTGGCGGCAATCTGCCCCGTATGGAACAGCAGCAGCCGCCCGTTACTGGCCGTCAGTAGCACCATGCCGTCCTCCGGAAGCTGTATTGCCGCGGCTATCGGCGACTTATCGCTGTAGGCGCTTATGAGCTTCTTGCGGTTTGTCTTCGTCTGATAGGCGCTCATGTCCACCTTCGCCGCCTTTCCGTTCTCGAAGACAAAGAGCATATACCCCGAGAAGTCCGTGGTATAGGCCATATAGAGCGCCCGCTCCCCCTCGTCCATCTGCAGCTTCGCCGGGATATAATCCCCCAGGACGCTGGCCTTGCCGTCGTCAAAATCATAGGCCCTGGCCTTATACACCTGGCATTTGTCCGAGAAGAACAGGAGCTCCCCGCTGTTCTGGCCCTCAAGCTGCTGGCTGAGCTCGTCCCCCTCTTTAAGCTTCTGCTCGCCGCTCATTCTAAGGGACTGGGGGGTTATCTTCTTGAAGTAGCCCTCTTTAGTGAAGAACAGGTGCACCGGGTAGTCCGGCACGTCCTCGGTTATCACCGCCTCCTCTATCTCGTGGGCATAGAGCAGGATTGTCTTCCGGGGCTGGCCGTAGGTCTTCGCCACGGCCTCCAGCTCCTTTATAATAATATTCTGTATCTTGGTTTTTGAGCCCAGTATGCCCTCGAGCTCCTTGATGTCCTTCTCAAGCTGGCCGGTCTCTTCGGTGCGCTTTAAGATATACTCACGGTTCAGGTGCCTAAGGCGTATCTCAGCCACGAACTCCGCCTGGACCTCGTCTATTCCGAAGCCTATCATCAGGTTGGGCACCACCTCGGCCTCCTCATCCGTCTCCCGCACGATTTTTATGGCCTTGTCGATGTCTAAGAGTATGGCCGCAAGGCCCAGCAGGAGGTGCAGCTTCTCCTTCTTCTTAGTGAGGTCAAAGTAGGTTCTTCTCCTGACGCACTCCACCCTAAAGGCCGTCCACTCCTCCAAAAGCTCCCGCACGCCCATTACCCTGGGCACCCCGGCTACAAGCACGTTGAAGTTGCAGGCAAAGCTGTCCTCTAAGGTCGTGAGCTTATAGAGCTTCTGCATGAGCTTCTCCGGGTCCACCCCGCGCTTCAGGTCTATGGTTATCTTCATGCCCGTGAGGTCCGTCTCGTCCCGGACGTCGGCTACCTCTCTGAGCTTATTCCCCTTTGCAAGCTCGATTATCTTCTCGACTATCACCTCCACGTTGGTGGAGGGGGGTATCTGGGTCACGTCTATACAGTTTGCGCTCTTGTCATAGCTCCACTTGCTCCGCACCCGGAAGCTGCCCCGGCCGGTCTCGTATATCTTCTCCATCTGGGCCCGGTCAAAGACCAGCTGCCCGCCGCAGGGGAAGTCCGGGGCCTGTAAGGTCTCAAAGAGGTCGGCCTCAGGATTCCGCATGAGGGCTATGGCTGTCCGGCATACCTCAGAGAGGTTAAAGGAGCAGATATTGCAGGCCATGCCCACGGCTATGCCGGTGCTGGGGTTTGTGAGTATGGTGGGGAAGCTGGCGGGGAGCAGCAGGGGCTCCTTCATGGTGCTGTCGTAGTTGTCAACAAAGTCCACCGTGTCCCGGTCGATATCGTTAAAGAACTCCTTGCAGATACCGTCAAGCTTCGCCTCGGTATATCTCGGCGCGGCCCAGGCCATGTCCCTTGAGTACGCCTTGCCGAAGTTGCCCTTACTGTCCACATAGGGGTGCAGAAGGGCCTCATAGCCTCTCGAGAGGCGCACCATGGTGTCGTAAATGGCAGCGTCCCCGTGGGGGTTCAGCTTCATGGTCTGGCCCACGATATTGGCGCTCTTAGTGCGCGCGCCGGTGAGAAGCCCCATCTTGTACATAGTGTACAGGAGCTTTCGCTGGGAGGGCTTCAAACCGTCTATCTCCGGCAGGGCCCGGCTCAAAATTACGCTCATAGCGTAGGGCATATAGTTCTTTCTGAGGGTGTCCCCAACGTCCTGCTCAACTATCTCCCCCGCCCCGGCGATGTAGCCCAGGGCCCGGCCGGTCTTCTTTGGGGGGCGCTTTTCTTTTTTTGGCATGTTTATCACCTACATTATAACTCGTATTCTTCCAGCCCGCAGTTCCCCAGCGAATAGCGGAAGGCAAAGTTCCGCTTGTTGCCGAGGAACCCCTCGTCTCTCCGGTCCACGCCCTCGTATATGCCGTAGTCCTGCTCAATGAGCCGGGGGTCTGTCTCTATTGGTATGTCCCTGCCGGACCCTATTATGCGGCTGGTCTCAAGAGCCCGTCTCATGGGCGAGGAGATAATCAGGTCTATCTTATAGTCCCCAAGCTTTTCGCCTAGGGCCCGGGCCTGAGCGCGGCCCTTGTCTGTCAGGTCAACGTCCGTCCTGCCGCAGACCTTGCTTTGGACGTTCCATTCAGTTTCGCCGTGGCGGGTGACAAATAGTTTCATGCTCTGCCTCCGTAATTTAGATTTCCTCAAGCTGTGAATGGAAGAAGCGTATCATCCCGTTCACGTCGTCCATGTCGTAGTACCCTTTCATCTTCAGCTCCACCGCGCCCCGAAGGTTACCAAGGCAGTGGCCTATGTGGTAAAAGCCCATGCGCTCCCTGTCCTCGCTGAGACCGGTAACGAGGCCATCGAACCTGAACTTCAAAAAGCTGTCCTCTTCCTCCACGTCGCCGTACCCGGCCCCCTCGATATCAATGAGATAGGCCCGGTTCTCCCTGTCCACTATCACATGGTTCGGGCCCAGCTCCCGGTGGATAAAGGTGTACTCTCCGCGCCGTTCGAGCCCGCTTGCAATGCTCTTCGCCCGCTCAAGGGCCTTTGAGTAGAGGTGGGCGCACTCCGGGTCGTTCTCCTGCAGCCAAATGGCGTTCCCGCCCATATCCTCAAGCTCCAGCTCCACCGGGTCGGAGTCCTCCCCCATAAGCCGCCCCAGCTGACCCATCCTGGGGCTTTTCAGGCTGTGCAGGCGCTCTATGCTCTCATGAAGGGACTCAAGCGCCCCCCGCAGGCGGCCGGGCTCACGCTCCATGATATGGTCCATGTCCGGGCCGTCGATGTACTCCACAAGGGCCAGCTCATAGTCTCCAAGGCTATGGCTCTCGTCCATATGGTAGAGCTTCGGGGTGAGCACGCCGTTTTCGGCCATGAGCCTGTTGTTGAGCTCAAAAAGCTCCGCGCTGTTGGAGCAGAATGGGCCGCTGAAGTCCTCGCCAAAATAGGAGTTGGCTCTGTCCCACTGGTAGGCCGCGAACTTGAAGCCGTCAGCGCACTCCGCGAGCCAAACATGCTTCTGCGCCCCGCCCAGCAGGCGCTCCACGGTCGTGACCTTGTACCCGCTCCCGAAGACCTCCTTTGCCTTTTGCGAAAGCATCTCCCTCATATCTCAGCCCTCCCTTCTCAGTATCTTCTCCATGGACTTCCCCCTCGCGAGCTCGTCCACGAGCTTGTCCAGCCGCCGGATGTCCCGCATCAGCGGGTCTTCTATCTCCTCCACCCGCACGCCGCACACCACGCCCCTTACGAGCCCTGCATTGGGGTTCATGCGGGGGGCCTCGGCGAAGAACGTGCCGTAGTCCACGTCCCGCAGGAGCTGGGCCTCGAGCCCCGCCTTATCATAGCCCGTGAGCCAAAATATGACCTCGTCCACCTCCCCCTGGGTGCGCCCCTTACGCTGGGCTTTCTGTACCAGCAGGGGGTAGACCTTTGAGAGCTTCATTTTGTAGACTTTGCTGTTGTCCATGGTTTTCACCTCACGTATCCTCCCCTTTTTCTTTCTTGGCCTGGAGCTTGTCCGCGAGCTTATGCAACCCCTGGGGCAGGGCCATGGCCGTTTTCAGCTTGTGCTCCTTAAAGGTGAAGCAGTACACATAGTGGTTATAGACCCTGTAGTCGCTCCCCGCGCCGTGCTGGAAGTAGAGCCTGGCTATGTAGCGCTTCAAATCCCCCTTGCACTCGGAGTGCCTAAGACCCTTCTCAAAGGCGAGCTCGGCGTTCTTCCCCGCCGCCTTCTTGGGTATATTGAGCCGCTCCTTCACCCGCTTCGCCCCGTGCTTTGTCAAATCGGCCATCTCTCTCACCCCGTATCTTAAAGCTCCCTCTCCATATACCCGCAGGTAAACGGAAAAAACTCAAACTTTTTCACCCCGGTATGCACAAAACCGAACCCCTCATACCACCTTCTGAGCACTGCGTTCTCCTCCACAATGCCAATCTCCATCTTGGAGCACCCCAGCCCCCGGGCGGTCTCAAAGGCGCACCCAAGAAGCTTTGAGCCCACGCCCCTATGCCTTTGCTCCGGGAGCACACAAAGGTTATTGAGCTCGCACCCGCCGCCCTCAAGTAGCAATAGTGAAAAATACCCGGCTATGCTCCCGCCCTCGGTGTAGGCGTACATATGGCGCTTGGGGTCGCCCACAGCTGGTGCGTCAGGCGCTCTTCGGTGGCGGCAAAGGCGGTGAAGCGCGGGGCGTTTTCCTCGGTAAAGCCGAAGTCGTCCGCTACGGTCTGAAAGCTCCGGCGTATCACCGACACGCACTCCGCTATGTCACAGGCAGTAACTTCTCTAATCATTTCTCTTTCTCCATGGGCCGCAGGTTTTTATTGAGCCGGTCTATCAGCCATAAAAGCCGCTTCTCCCGCCCGGCTTCGGTCTTTGCGTCAAAATATGCCCGGGCGTAGGTCTTTTGCGCCGAGGGCGGCATGGCTAGGAAGTTGCTGTAGGCGGGCTCGTGCCCCTTAAGGAGCGCGGCCACCTCTCCGGCGTGCTCCTCTGTGAGCTTCATCAAGTCCGGCGCGTCCCAGCGGCCGCTTTTCTTCGCGAGCTCAATCTTCTCCCTGCCAAAATCCGTCATGAGCCCACGCTCCTCAAGGGCCTCCGTGAGCTTCTTATTCTTCTCAGACCACCTGCTGTCCTCCCGGCGCTCCGCAAAATACTTCACATATGAGGTCTCGTCCAGCTTCTTCATCTGACCGTCAATCCAGCCAAAGCAAAGCGCCTCCTCCAAAGCCTCACCGGCTTTCAGGGTCTTGGGCCCGCCCGCCTTGCCGAAAAGGAGCCATACGCCCTCATGGGTACGGCAGTTTTCGCTGAGCCACTGACGGAATGCCTGCCTTGACTCGAATGTCATAGTATCGCTCATAATATCCCCCTCAGTCAAACACCGTCTCCCAGCGCTCCGCGTCCCGGGCGGCAAAGCACATTCGCACCTGCTCTTCGGTGTTCTTCGCCCCATCAAGCTCCGGGAGCTGGTCTATGGCGAAATATCCGCTCCCGGTGGTCTCGATATTGGGGGCAAACTCCCCGCTCACGTATGCGCACAGCACGAACACCTTGCAAACCTTGTAGGCGTACACAGGCTTATTGTGCTTCTCCCTGTCCTGCACGGCGATAATCCTCTGGGCGGTGACTGTAAGCCCCGCCTCCTCCAAGACCTCCTTCTCGGCGTTCTCCTTGACGGAGAGCCCCGCGTCCACCCATCCCCCGGGCAGGGACCAGCGCCCGCTGTTCTCCCTGACAAGAAGAATCCTGTCCCCCTTGAAGACCGCCGCCCGGGTGTCCAGCTTTGGGGTCTGGTAGCCTATCTCATTGCAGAAGAGGTCCCGCACCTTATCCTTGGGTATCTCCGTCTTATAGCTTATCATCTCGGCGGCGATTTCCCTTATGCGCTCATATCTCTCAAGGTCAAATTTGTCCTTCCCATAGTAGAGCCCCGCCTGAGCTATGCTCTGAAGCTCCACGGCCCACTGGAGCCACTTCTCGTTTTTGTCCATCAGCTCACATCCAGTTCCTCAGTATACTCGTTCCCGTGCTCCGCAATATACTCCTTGCGGCCGTCCAAATCGTTCCCCTGCATTATTTCAAACATCCTCGCCGCGTCCTCAGCGTCACCGGGGTTCACCTTAATGAGCCGCCGGGTCTTCGGGTCCATGGTCGTCAGGCTCATCATCTCAGGCTCGTTCTCGCCAAGTCCCTTCGACCGCTGTATGGTATACTTCTTCCCCTCGAGCTTCTTCAAAAACTCCGCTTTCTCCTGCTCGTTATAGGCAAAGTACGTCTCGTCCTTTGATGTAATCTCATATAGCGGGCTCTCGGCGATATACACCTTGCCCTCCTCGATGAGCGCCGGGGCCAGCCTGTATACCATGGTCAGCAGCAGCACCCTTATCTGAAAGCCGTCCACGTCCGCGTCGGTACAGAAGATGACCTTGCTCCACCTGAGGTTATTGATGTCGAAGACCCCCAGGTTCTTGTTGGCCTTGGTCTTCACCTGCACCCCGCAGCCCAGCACCCTGATAAGGTCGGTGATAATCTCGCTCTTGAAAATCCTGTCATAGTCAGCTTTTAGGCAGTTCAGTATCTTGCCCCTGATGGGCATCACCGCCTGAAAGCTCGCGTCCCGCGCCTGCTTCACCGAGCCCAGAGCCGAGTCGCCCTCCACGATAAAGAGCTCCCGCTCGTTCACGTCCTTACTCCGGCAGTCCACAAACTTCTGCACCCTATTGGCCATGTCCATCTTCCCGGTGAGCTTGGTCTTGAGGTTCAGCCTCGTCTTCTCCGCGTCCTCCCGGCTGCGCTTGTTAATGAGCACCTGGCCGGCTATCTTGTCCGCGTCCATGGGGTTCTCGATGAAGTAGACCTCAAGGCTGTGCCGGAGCATTTCGGTCATGGCCTCCTGTATGCCCTTATTTGTGATGGCCTTCTTTGTCTGGTTCTCATAGGAGGTCTGGGTGGAGAAGGAGGAAATCACTATCACCAGACAGTCCTCAACGTCCTGGAAGGTTATCTTCCCCTCGCCCTTTGTATACCTGCCGTTCTGTTTCAAATACGCGTCTATCTGCCCCACGAACGCGCTCCGAACAGCCTTATCGGGCGCGCCGCCGTGCTCGAGCCAGCTGGAATTATGGTAGTACTCGGCCACGTGCACCCGGTTGGAGAACGCCGCCGCCACGTTTATCCGGCAGTTGTACTCGGCCATGTCAGCCCTGTCCCGCACCCGCTTCTCGCTCTGCCAGAGCTGTACGGTGGTTAGAGAATCCTCCCCCGCAAGCTCCCTCGCGTGGTCCAGTATGCCGTTCTCATAGCAGAAATCTGTCTGCTGGAACTTCCCTGGCTCAGTCTCGTTATAGAAGTGGAAGGTCACCCCGGCGTTTACCACCGCCTGGCGCTTTAAGACGTCCATATAGTACTCGGCGCTGATGTCTATGTCCGTGAACACCTGCAAATCCGGCTTCCAGTGAAACACAGACCCGGTGTCTTTCTTCTTGTACGGCTCCTTATTGAGCCCGCCCACGTTCTCCCCGTGCTCAAAGTGCAGGGTGTATTTATATCCGTCCCGGCGCACCTCCACGTCCATGTACTCCGACGCGTACTGTGTGGAGCAGAGGCCAAGGCCGTTTAGCCCCAGGGAGTACTCGTAGTTTTCCCCCGAGTCGTTATTGTACTTGCCTCCGGCGTACAGCTCACAGAACACCAGCTCCCAGTTGTACCGCTCCTCCTTGCGGTTATAGTCCACCGGGCACCCCCGGCCGTGGTCTTCCACTCGCACGGACTTGTCAAGGTATCTGGTGACGATTATCTCGCTCCCGTAGCCCTGCCTTGCCTCGTCGATGGAGTTTGACAGGATTTCAAATACCGAGTGCTGGCAGCCGTCTATGCCGTCTGAGCCGAAGATGACTGCGGGACGGAGCCTGACGCGGTCGGCTCCTTTTAGGCTTTGGATGCTTTCGTTGTCGTATGCAGGTTTTTTTGGCATGGAATGCACCTCTCCTCTTTCACAAGAAAGGCCCTGCCATGTTGCCACGGCAGGTCCTTTTTTACTCATTCGCTTCGCTCTGCAAGACCTTGGGGCTCCGCCCCAAACCCTGCCACCTTTGAAAAGGTGGACGAAACTTCTACGTTTCGCTGTCCTCCGGCGTATCGTCTGCCTCAGCCGGCAGCTCGGCCTTCGGCCCGGTTCCCACGGCTTCCAGCGCCGGCAGCGTCTCGGGCTTCGGCAGCAGCTCGCCGCCCATGACCTCCCGGAACTCGCTCTCGTCCAGCTTCTCCCGCTCGTAGAGCACCCCGGCGAGCCTGTGCAGCTCTTCCATATGCTCCTCCAATATCTCCCGGGTACGCTCATAGGCCGTGGACATAATGGCCTGTATCTCCTCGTCTATCTCAGAGGCCGTCTGCTCGGAATAGTTGCTGATATGCCCCATCTCCTTCCCAAGGAAGGGGTTGGAGTCGTCCGTGCCATAGGTGATTGGCCCCAGCTTCTCGCTCATGCCGTACTTCGTCACCATGGCCCTGGCAATCTTAGTGGCCCGCTCAATATCATTGCTGGCCCCGGTGGAGATATCGTCCAGCACCAGCGCCTCGGCCACGCGCCCGCCAAGGAGCACCACCAGCTCTTCGCGCATTTCATTCCTGGACTTATAGGACCTATCCTCCGTGGGCAGGTGCATGGTATAGCCCCCCGCCATGCCTCTGGGTATAATAGATATCTGGTGCACCGGGTCCTGCGTCTTGCAGTAGAAGCTTGTAATAGCGTGCCCCGCCTCATGATAGGCCGTCAGCTTCTTCTCCTTGTCGCTCATGACCCGGCTCTTCTTCTCCGTGCCCACTACCACTTTAATGGTAGCCTCTTCAATCTCCACCATAGTGATGGCCTTGAGGTTCTTCCTAGCCGCAAGCAGAGCCGCCTCATTCAAGAGGTTCTCAAGGTCCGCGCCAGTGAAGCCAGCCGAGGACTTCGCGATGGTGGACAGCTCCACGTCCGGAGCCAGCGGCTTGCCCTTTGCGTGCACCCGCAGTATCTCCTCCCGGCCCTTGATGTCCGGATAGCCAACAGTAACCTGCCGGTCAAACCGCCCGGGCCGCATAAGCGCCGGGTCAAGTATATCAGGCCTGTTCGTGGCCGCTATCATGATAACGCCCTCGTTGGCCCCAAAGCCGTCCATTTCGACCAACAGCTGGTTCAAAGTCTGCTCACGCTCGTCATGACCGCCGCCCAGGCCCGCGCCTCTCTGCCGGCCCACGGCGTCTATCTCATCAATAAAAATTATGCAGGGGTGGTTCTTCTTCGCCTTGTCAAACAAATCTCTCACGCGGGAAGCGCCCACGCCCACGAACATCTCCACAAAGTCTGAGCCTGAGATTGAGAAAAACGGCACCCCCGCCTCTCCTGCAACAGCCCTTGCTAAGAGGGTCTTGCCCGTGCCGGGAGGGCCCACTAAAAGCACGCCCTTGGGTATCCTCGCCCCCAGGGAATTATACCGCCCGGGATTGCGGAGAAACTCCACTATCTCCCGAAGCTCCTCCTTCTCCTCGTCGGCCCCGGCCACGTCCGCGAAGGTGGTCTTGCGCTTCTCGTCGGTGAGCTGCTTTATCTTCGCCTTGCCGAAGTTCATCTGCTTGTCGCCCCCGGCGCCGCCGCCGATATGGCGCATCATGAATATCCAGAAGAAGATGAGCCCGCCGAAGAGTATCAGCGTCGGCAGAAGGCTGATTATCCAGCTGGTTTCCGCAGGCCTTGTCACGTCCTGGACCATCTTATTGTCCGGGTGCTCCTCATTATATTTTGAGATATATTCCCCGGCGTCCCTGTAGAACAGGTCAACGCTGGGCATAACGAAGCCCACGGCGGTGCTGTTCTCGTCGTCCAGCTTCAATACCATCTCGCCGGTGCCCAGGTTCAAAGAGTACTCCGTCACCCGCCCGGTCTCGAAGAAGTTCAGTATGTCAGAATACTTGTAGGTCTTGCCCTGGGGCGCCCTGTTGCTGAAAAGTATGATGATGATAAACAGCACCACCACCGGTATGCCGATATACAGCAGCAGGTTCCGAAGCTTTTTGCCATTGTTGCCGTCCAAAGATTTGCCCTCCTAAATCATCTATAACTTATCCCGCCAAACAGCCGTTTATTCAAGAAGTATATATCTCGGGCTTCAAAACGCCCACAAACGGCAGGTTGCGGTATTTTCCCGCGTAATCGAGCCCGTAGCCCACTATGAAGGCGTCGGGTATCCTCGCGCCCACATAGTCCGGGGTGACGTCCGCCTCCCGGCGCTCGGGCTTGTCGAACAGTGTGCATATCCTTATGCTCTTAGGGTTCCTTGCCTCGAGCACCTCCCTGAGATAGCTCAGGGTCTTGCCGCTGTCAAGGATATCCTCCACTATCAAAAGGTCATATTCCTCAAGGGGTATATTGAGGTCAAGCACTATCTTCACAACCCCCGAGGTCTTTACTCCCTTGCCATAGCTTGAGACCACCATGAAGTCTATGGACAGCGGCTCCGTAACCGCCCTCATCAGGTCCGCCATGAACACCACCGAGCCCTTTAGAACGCTCACCATCAAAAGGTTTTTGCCCCTATAGTCCCAGCTTATCTCCCGGCCCATCCTTGAGACGATGGCCGCCAGCTCCTCCTTTGTGAACAGCTCCCGCTGGATATCGTCAAGCATACTCTTTTCTTCCATTGCTTTTACCCCTTCCCATCCTCAATTTCCACAAATAAAACCCTCTTTGTCCTCTTTGTCGCCCGGAACCGCTCGGAGGCCCCCGCCCCCGGGCACCAGGCAGTCTCCCCGCCGCATACCAGAAGGGGCACGCCGTCCCTTATAGGCCCCGGCACCCTCAGCTCCTGGAATATCTGCTTTATGGGCTTGCTCACTCCCCGTCCGGCGGGGGCGAACCTGTCCCCGGGCCTTCGGCTCCGTATGAGCACCGGTCCTGTCATTATATCATAGTCCAGGGCATTTTTGAATAACAAATTTTGAATTTTTTCCGGTTTTTCTGATTTTGCCGGGATTTCCTCCCGCAAAACCAGGATTTTCCCCCCGGGCAGAGGGTTTTTCCCAAGCCTTGCGGCCGTCTCAAAGGGGGAGCACTCAGCCGCATGTCCGGCCCAGAACACCCCCTGGGCGCAGCTTATCCCCACGCCCGGCAGGTCGGCCCCGCCCCCGCGCTCCAGGATATCGAGGGCCTTTTCAATATGCTTCTGCTCCAAAGACGCCCCGCCGGAGCGCTCAAGAAAGAGCTTCACCGCCCGGCCCCGAAGGCTCCTGTCCTCGCCCAGCAGCACCTTGGCCTCAAGCCCCCAGATATTCCCTGCCCGCTCCAAAAGGGCTTCCGCCTGCCTGTTAAGACAGTCCCGGTCCCCAGAGAGGAGCTTTGCCGCCTGGCCCGCCGCGTGCACAAAGCGGGGGTTCAGCCCCTTCAAAACCGGCAGCACCTGGTGCCGGAGCTTATTCCTGGCGTAGCTGTCTGAGAGGTTCGAGCTGTCCGTCACATATGAAAGGTTGTTCTCCCGGCAGTACAGCTCTATCTCCTCGCGGCTCACATGCAGGAGCGGACGGAATATCCTGCCCCGCTCCCGGGGAATGCCGCAGAGGCCGTCCAGGGCCGCGCCCCGGCAGAGGTTCAGAAGTATGGTCTCGGCGTTGTCGTCGGCGTTATGGGCTGTGAGTATGCGGTCCCCTTCATCCCGGGCCAGCTCATGGAAGAAATCGTACCTGATATTTCTCCCGCATTCCTCCGTGCCCAAGCCCAGCTCCCTTGCAAGCCGGCCCACATCGGCCCGGAGCACCTGTATCTTCAGCCCGTGCTCCCCGGCGAAGCTCTCGGCCGCCCGCTGGTCCCGCTCGGCCTCCTCGCCCCGGAGCATATGGTTCACATGGGCCAGCAGTATCCGCTCCTTTTCAACCTGCCCCATGAGCCAGTGGGCAAGGGCCGTGGAGTCAGCCCCCCCGGAGAAGCCCACGACGAATATGCCATCCGAATGTTCCGGCAGCACCGCCGCCTCCAAAGGCCCCCTACTCATGGCGCACCACCTCCCTGGAGGTGAAGCGCATGTACTCCGCCTGCCAGTGCACGTCGATGTCGATAGTGGCCCCGTGCCTGTTCTTGGCCACGATTATCTGGGCGGCTGTGGTGTCCATGTCGTCTGTCACCTGCCCGCCCTCGCTGGCGGCGTTATAGGCCTCACGGTGCAGGAATATTACGATGTCCGCGTCCTGCTCAATGGAGCCCGAGTCTCGGAGCTCCGAGAGGCCGGGCCTATGGTCCTTCGTGCGGTCCGTGGGCCTTCTCAGCTGGGACATGGCTATAACGGGTACGTCCAGCTCCTTGGCCATTATCTTGAGATTCCTAGTAATGTCGCTTATTTCGTTTACCCTGTTGTCGTTCTTCTTCCCTCCGGACATCAGCTGGAGATAGTCAACTATAATCAAATCCACGTTCTTCAGCCTGCGCGCCTTCGCCTTCATCTGGGGCACGGTTATGCCCGGGGAGTCGTCAAAGTACAGGTCCGCCCTCCCCAAAATATCCCCGGCCTCAATTATCCTTGTCCACTCGTCCTCGCTGAGGTCCCCGCTTCTCAGCTTAGTGCCCTCCACCGAGGCCTCTGTGGACAGCAGGCGTGACGCCAGCTGCTCCCCGGACATTTCCAGGGAGAAGAAGGCCACCCGCCGCTTTGAGACCACCGAGGCGTGCCTGGCTATATTCAGCCCGAAGCTGGTCTTGCCAACGCCCGGGCGGGCCGCCAGTACTATTAGGTCCGAGCGGTTAAGGCCGGTTATGGTGCTGTCCAGAAGGCCTATGCCGGTGGGTATGCCCTTGTACCTGTCCCGGTCCGGGGAATTGAGAAGGTCCAGCCGGTCAAAGGTCTCAAGGAGCATGCCCTTGATGGACCGAAGGCCCTGCAGCTGCTTGCCCTGGCGTATGGCGTATATCCTCTGCTCCGCGGAGTCCAGCAGCAGCGACGCGTCCGAGGCCTCTGCCGCCTCGTCCAGTATCTCCCTAAGGGACTGCATAAGGGTCCGGAGCTCGTATTTTTCCCGGACGATATTGGCGTAGACCTCCACGCTGCTCACCGAGTGCACCAGCTGGGCCATCTTTATCATGTACACCCGCCCGGCCTCCTGGTCAAAGTCCGGCTCTGCCCTGAGCTTTTCCAGGACGGTGACAAAGTCCACCGGCTGGCCCAGGGTGAACATGTCGAGCATGGCCCCGTATATCAGCCGGTTGTTTACGGCGTAGAAGTACTCCGCAGCCGGCAGTATTTCCGCCACGACAGCCAGGCACTGGGCGTCGATAAGCACGGCCCCGAGCACAGACTGCTCCGCGTCCAGGTTAAAGGGCAGGTTAAGCCCCGGCCTTGCCTGGGTGTCCAGATAGCTCTCCGGTTCAAAGTCCATGGCTTACTGCTCGCAGACTACCACGCTCATGGAAGCGGTGACGCCGTTATAGAACTTGATATCAAAGGGGAAGGTGCCGTAGGACTTGATGTCGCCGTCCAGCACCACCTTGCGCTTGTCCACGTCCACATTATACTGCTTCTTTATCTCGTCGCATATCTCCTTGGCCGTCACCGAGCCGAAGAGCTTGCCCCCCTGCCCGGCCTTCGCGGATATCTTCACTGCCCGGCCGTTTAGGGCCTCGGCGTTTTTCCTGGCCTGCTCGGTCTCGGTCTTTATCTTGTATTCCTTGGCGGCCTCGGCGTTTTTAAGCTCGTTCATGGCCTGGGCGTTTGCCTCCTTTGCAAGCTTTCTTGGCAGGAGGAAGTTTCTGGCGTAGCCATCGGAGACCTCCTTCAATTCGCCCTTTTTGCCTATGGACTTTACGTCCTGTAAGAGTACTACTTTCATTTTTTTTGTCATCCTTTCTGTAAATTTTATTTACCATAAATATTACTTTAGTCTATATGTCCTGTCCCCGCGCTCCATCGCCGCGAACACCGCTTCCAGCTCCCGCCGCGCCCGCTCCTCGCTCTCATAGCCCCCTATCATCGGGTCTTTGAACAGCGCCCAGTCCGCGCTGCCCGTGGGGCAGTAGCCGTACAGGCCGTATTTGGGGTCGTTTTTGCCGCCGTGTATCTTCTTTATGGTTATTAGCTGGTATTCGCCTATGGTTTGGCCGTCTTGGGACATGATTTGCATTTTGTGTACCTTCTTTCATGTTCTCGCTTTCGCTTCGCTCAGCCCAGACCTTGGGACTCTGTCCCAAACCCTGCAAGGGGCCTAACGCCCCTTGACCGCGCACTCGCTTCGCGCCGCTCTCATGCGCTTGCCGGTCTCCACCGCCACCCGGAAACAGACCTCCTCAAGTCCAGCCCCTTTCTCGTGCAGCACCCCGCTGTCCCATCCCGCGTCGTCCACGGTATCGGTCGCGTAGAAGAACTCCGCAAAGTGCACCCCCCGGAACTTCGCCACAGCCGCAAGGCTCGCGCACTCCATCTCCACCGAAATGCACCCCTGCTCCCGCCTTCTGGCAGCCTTCCCCCGGGTCTCCCGGAAGAACGCGTCCGTAGTCCAGGTCTTCCCCTCGGCAAAGCTCACCCCGAGCCCGCCCATCGCCTCCCGGCAGGCCTCAACGTCCTCCGGGGCAAGCTCTATCTCGTCCGCGGCGGGAATATAGTGGTATGAGAGCCCCTCGTCCCTCACAGCCGCCGTGGGCAATAACAGCCTGCCGTGGGATATGCCCTTTTGAAGCACCCCCGCCGCGCCGAAGTACACATAGTACCTCCCGCCCATAGGTATGCTCATTTCCATGGTCGAGACCGCTCCCGGCCCGCCCACAAAGGGCATGAATACCGCCGCCTCCGTGCCAAAGGCGCTCACCTTATATATGGGCACAGCGCCTATACAGCACCCAAAATGGCTTATCTCAGTCCCGCCGTATTTCTCAAGTAGCCACTCCATGATTGGCTTTGAGAATATCCCTATACATATCTCCGGGAAGGCCCCGTCCGGGTGATGATAGTGCTCCTCCGGGTTGATTATCGCTCTCCTGTCCGGGTCAAACTCGTTGTGTATCATAAACTATTGCCTCTCAGCTCACCGTCGTCTCCTCCAGCCTGTCGTCCAGCGCCCTTATCAGCCGCCGTCTGGCCTCGCCCATGGACACGTTCTTTATCTGCGCCCCGGCCATGGTAAAGTGCCCGCCCCCGCCGAACTCCTCAAGGATGAGCTGCACGTTCACGTCCCCAAGGCTCCTCGCCGAAATGCTCACGTCCCCGCCCACCTTATACAGCACGAAGGAGGCCTTCACCCCCTGTATGCTCAGAAGCTCATCCGCCGCCTGGGCCGAGGCCACACGCAAATCGTCGAACTCCCAGCTTGATGTGGCTATCGCGCACTCCTTGTATATCTCAGCACCCGACACCAGCTGTGCCTTGCGCTTATAGCTGTCCAGAGTATTTGAAAACAGCTTCTTCACCGAAACCGTGTCCGCGCCCCTCCTTCTCAGATAGGCCGAGGCCTCAAAGGTACGCACGCCGGTCTTCAGGACGAAATTCTTGGTGTCCAGCATTATCCCCGCCAATAAAGCCTGGGCGTCCGCGCGGTCAATGGCCGAGGACTTGATATACTGCACCAGCTCCGTCACCATCTCCGACGCGGAGCTGGCGTAGGGCTCGTGATAGAATATCAGGGCGTTCTTTATATGGGTCACCATCATCCGGTGGTGGTCTATTACGACTATGCGCTTCACATTTTCCAGAAGCTCCCTGTTCTCCACATAGTTCACCGCGTGGGTGTCCACGACTATCAGCAGGGACCGCTCGCTCACAGTCTGCAGGGCCTCCTGGGGGCTTATGAAGACCCCCTCCTCAGGATAGCTCCGCTCCACCATCTCCACCAGGGACCCGGCCAGCGTGGACCCCCGGTTTATAACGATATGGGCCGGCTTCTCAAGGCCCTTGTATATTGCCGCCCACATGCCCACAGCCGCGCCCACGGCGTCCAGGTCCGAGTTGGTATGGCCCATTATAAACACCCTGTCGCTCTGCTTCACGTGGTCGCTCAGGGTCGCGGCGATTACACGGGTCCGGACCTTGTCGCGCTTCTCAACGCCCTTTGAAAGGCCCCCGAAGAACTCGTATGTATCGCCCCCCTGCATAACGGCAACCTGGTCGCCGCCCCGGCCCAGGGCCATGTCTATGGCCTGCCTGGCCCAGCGCTCGCTCTCGGCTACGCCCCCGGCCCCCCGGCCCACGCCTATTGACACAGTGGCGCTCATGGTGTTGCGGCTGTTCTTTACCTCCCGAACGCTGTCCAGCACCGGGAAGCGCTTCTGCTTTGCCTCCTCGATATGGGCGTCGTCGGTGATGATAAGGTATCTGCCGCTGGACACCCGGCGCATGAACCCGGCCATCTCCTTCATGGCCCAGCGCCTGAGCACCCCCTCCACCTCCGCGGTGATTCTCGACTCCTCGCCCCCGGCGTCGTCCCTCGCCATCTCCTCCCTGTTGTCAAAGGAGGCTATGCAGACCACCGGGCGCTTGTCCCGGTACTCCTTGTTTATGGTCTTGAAATAGGTGTCGTCCACGAAGTACAGTATATAGCCGTGCCGGGCCTTGGCGCCGTACACAGTGTACTCCCTGCCGCCGTAGGCCACGGCCGTGCCCGAGGCCTCCATCACCTGCCGGAAGGTCTTGGGGTAGATATACCTTGAGACGTTTTCACCAAGGCTGGGCTTTCCCTTGCCAAGGGAATTTGCGAAGGCCTCGTTTACCCAGACCACATCCCCCGCCGGGGCGGCTACGGCTACGGGCAGGGCGAATTTTTCCAGGACATCCTGGTCTTCGGCCGTTAGGACCTTTGCCGCGGCCCTCAATGTGGTCACGGCGTTTGTGCGGTACAGTATGCCCGAGACCGTCACTGCCAGAGCGCACAGGCCCGCGGCGGTCATTTCTATCATGAATACTATTCGGTTATAGGGATAGCTTGCCACGGCCATTGCAAGCATGGCCGCGGCCATCAGGTACATCAGCGGGGATGTGACCCACACTTTTTTTCTGCGCACCTTACTCAGCTCCTTCTTGGGGCGCTGCCCCACACCCCGCCACCTTTGAAAAGGTGGACGAAACTTTTACGTTTATCTTCTTTATACTTCCATGATTATTGGCAGTATCATGGGGTTCCTCTGGGTCTTGCGGTACAGGAATTTAGAGAGTTCGTCCTTGACGCACTGCTTCATGTCGCTCCAGTCCCGCACACGGTTGCTGGCGCACTCCTCAAGGGTCCGGTAGACCACCTTGCGGGCCTCCTCCATCAGGGCCTCGTTTTCGCGGACATACACAAAGCCCCTCGAGACGATGTCCGGGCCCGCGGCCACGTGGCCGCTCTCAGCCTCAATGGAGCATACCGCCACAATCAGCCCGTCCTCGGCAAGGTGCTTGCGGTCCCGGAGGACCACGCTGCCAACGTCCCCGACGCCCAGGCCGTCCACCATAACGCTCCCGGCGGGCACATCCGCCAGCTGCTTCATCCTGTCCTCGTGCAGCTCAAGCACATTGCCAATGTCCCCTATGAATATATCCTTCCGGTCCATGCCCATGGCCATGGCCAGCCCGGCGTTCTTCTGCAAATGCTTCTGCTCCCCGTGCACCGGGATAAAGAACCTGGGCTTCACAAGGCTCTGTATCAGCTTGAGCTCCTCCTGGCAGGCGTGGCCGGATACGTGCACCTCGTACATGGACTCGTATATCACCGTGCAGCCCTGCTTCAAAAGCTCGTCTACCACGGCCCCCACCGTCTTCTCATTGCCGGGTATGGGCCGGGCCGAGAGTATTATAAAGTCCCCGGGGCCTATGGCCACCTGGCGGTGGTCTGAAAATGCCATCCTGGTCAGCGCCGACATGGGCTCCCCCTGGCTGCCGGTGGTGATGAGCACCAGCTGGCCGGGCTCATACCTGTTTATAAGGTTCAGGTCCACCAGCACCCCGTCCGGGATGTCCAGATACCCCAGCTCGCTGGCAATGCCCATCACGTTCACCATGCTCCGCCCGGAGAGGGCCACCTTCCGCCCGTACTTCACCGCGCAGTTTATTATCATCTGCACCCGGCTTATAGACGAGGCGAAGGTCGCGACGATTATCCGCTTGCCCTCGGCCCGCATAAACAGGGAGTCAAGGGAGTTGTTCACCGTCTGCTCGGTCTGGGTATAGCCCGGGCGCTCGGCGTTGGTGGAGTCCATTAAGAGGGCCAGGACCCCCTCCTTGCCAAGCTCCGCGAACCTGGCAAGGTCTATCATTTCCCCCTCCTCGGGGGTGAAGTCTATCTTGAAGTCGCCGGTATGCACCAGCACCCCCGCCGGGGTGTGCAGGGCAAGGGCCACGGAGTCCGCGATGGAGTGGTTCACATGTATAAACTCCACCTCAAAGCACCCCAGCTTTATATGGCTCCCCGGAGGGGTCACCATCAGCTTCGCCGAGCCCGTGAGGTTATGCTCCCTGAGCTTGCTCTCTATGAGCCCCACCGTCAGGGCCGTGCCGTACACCGGCACGTTCAGCTTTTTCAAAAGGTAGGGCACCGCGCCGATATGGTCCTCATGCCCGTGGGTTATCACAACGCCCTTTATCCTCGAGCGGTTCTTCTCCACAAAGGTGAAGTCCGGTATCACCAGGTCCACCCCCAGCATTTCCTCATCCGGGAACGCAAGGCCGCAGTCCACGATTATCATGTCCCCCTGGCACTCATACAGGGTGAAGTTCTTGCCAATCTCATTGAGGCCCCCAAGGAAATACACCTTCACCGGCGGCTTCTGGGACCTTCTTGGCCTGCCCCGGCCCCGCTTGGGCTGGGCGGCCTGCAGCAGCTTCTGCTGGGCCCTCTGGGCGGCGGCCGTCATGGGGGCTGTGCCGAGGCTCTGGGCCGCCGTCGCCTGGTTCTGGCCCTGCTGCCTTTGCGGCTTGCTCTGGCCCTGCGGTCTGCCTCCCTGCTGCCGTCCCGGGGAGCGGCGCTGCTTGCCGCTCTGGGCCGCGCTCTTAGGCGCGCCGCTGTTAGCGGGGCCGCCGTCGCCGGCCCTGCCCTGGCGCGGGCCGGATATCTTGCCTATCCTTGGGGCCTCCTTCCCGCTGTTCTGGGCCCGGCGGGGCCTGTTATTCTTTTTTTCAACTTCTGCCACTTAGTTTCCTCCTTAATTATGGCCGGGCCGCGCCCGGCCGGCCTCCCGGAGCAGCCGGGGGCCGGATAATTTGATGTAATATAGCACGCACTTATAAAAAAACGGCCTTCGCCGTATCGCCCGAAGATATATATTGCTTATTGTACTATAAACTGCCGCCCCCTGTCAAGCCCGGCGGCAGCCCCGTTACCATATTCTGGGCTCTGAGCCCCCTGTTTATGCCTTTGCAAAAGAAAATTCCACCGGGGGGCTTGACAAAGTATACTAAAAAGGTATATATTTATCCTGTAAGGGCAGACTCCCCTAAATGAGACCATCGAAAGGATGTAAAATATTATGGACCAAAAGAGAAAAGTCTACGCGGACAACGCCGCCACAACAGCCGTCTCGGAGGAGGTCCTGGAGGCCATGCTCCCCTTCTACCGGGAGGCATACGGCAACCCCTCCAGCCTCTATGAGCTGGGCCAGGAGGCAAAGGCCCCCCTGGAGCGGGCGAGAGCGGACACGGCGGCCTGCCTTGGGGCAAAACCCAATGAGATATACTTCACCTCCTGCGGCAGCGAGAGCGACAACTGGGCAATTAAGGGCGCGGCCCGGGCCCAGCGCAGAAAGCACGGGAAGACCCATATCATAACCTCGGCCTTCGAGCACCACGCGGTGCTGCACACCTGCGGGGCCCTTGAGAAGGAGGGCTTCACAGTCACCTATCTCCCGGTGCATGAGGACGGCCTTGTGCGCCCGGAGGAGCTCTCGCAGGCCATCACTGACAATACGGCCCTTGTCACAATAATGTACGCCAACAACGAGATAGGCACAATCCAGCCCGTTGAGGAGCTGGGCAGGATATGCAGAGAGCGCGGGGTGCTCTTCCACACCGACGCCGTCCAGGCCGTTGGAAACGTGCATATCGACGTGAAGGCCCAGAATATAGATATGCTCTCCCTGAGCGGCCACAAGATACACGCTCCAAAGGGCGTGGGCGCCCTGTATATCCGGGCGGGCGTGCCCATAGAGAACTTCATGGACGGCGGCGCCCAGGAGCGGGGCAGGCGCGCCGGCACAGAGAACGTGGCCCAGATTGTGGGCCTGGCCACGGCGATAAAGCGCGCCACGGAGACTATCGATGAGCGCGTTGCCCGGCTGACCCCCATGCGGGATAAGCTCATAGAGGGCCTCTCAAAAATTGAGCGCTCAAGGCTCAACGGCAGCCGGGAGCACAGGCTCCCCGGAAACGTGAGCTTCTGCTTCCAGGGGGTGGAGGGGGAGAGCCTGCTGCTCCTTCTTGACATGCACGGAATCAGCGCCTCCTCCGGCTCAGCCTGCACCAGCGGCTCGCTGGACCCCAGCCACGTGCTCCTGTCCATCGGCCTGCCCCACGAGGTGGCCCACGGCTCCCTTAGGCTCAGCTTCGGGGACTATAACACCATGGAGGATATAGATTATATTTTGGAGGTCCTGCCGGGGATAATAGAGAGGCTCAGGAACATGTCCCCCCTCTGGGACGCCATCAGGCAGGGGAAGGTGAACTACGATGAATATATGTAAAAATCTCCCGAAAGACGCTCCCGCAAGGCTCAGAAGGGTCCTCATCCGGGTGCTGATACTGAGCCTGCCCACCCTTGTGCTGAACCTTATTATCCAGGGGCGCAGGGAGTTTGCCCAGGAGCTTGAGACAAACAGAAAATACAGGAAGCTTACAGCCAAAACTATTCGGAAAGGATGATATACTATGGCATACAGTGAAAAGGTGATGGACCATTTTGCAAACCCCAGGAACGTGGGGGAGATGAAGGATTTCAGCGGCGTGGGCGAGGTTGGCAACCCCAAGTGCGGGGACATCATGCGCATGTACATCAAGGTGGAGGGCGATACCATCACCGACGTGAGCTTCATGACCTTCGGGTGCGGCGCGGCCATCGCCACAAGCAGCATGGCCACTGAGCTCATCAAGGGCAAGCCCATCAGCGAGGCCTTGAAGCTCACAAATAAAGCGGTAATGGAGGCTCTGGACGGCCTTCCGGCTGTCAAGGTCCACTGCTCGGTCCTGGCTGAGCAGGCCATAAAAGCGGCGGTGTCGGACTACTATAGGCGGCAGGGGATAGACCCCGCGCCGATTGTGGGGGAGATACCGGAGTGCGAGGAGTGCGGGTGTTCTGTTTAAGGTGAATTTCAGGGCTTTCCCTCAGGGGGAGGCCCTGATTTTTTGCCGGTTATGGCGGCTTTAAGTATTAGTTAGGGAAATATACCTTGACAGGCGATGTATCTCGTGCTATAATGGGGACAGCTTACCGAAAGGAGCTGTCCTCATGTCATATGCCGCTCGCCCGGGGCTGAACCGGAACCAGATAAAGTATATCGCCGTAATCGCCATGGTCATAGACCATCTGGCCTGGGCCTTGGTTGACCCCATACACCCCCTGCTGGGTCAGGCCATGCACTTTATCGGGCGCTTTACCGGCCCCGCAATGGCCTTCTTCCTGGGTCAGGGCTATATATACACCCGGGACGTGAAGAAGTACCAGCTCCGCCTGGGGCTCTGTGCGCTCCTGTCCTGGATGCCGTTCATCTACTTTGAGTTCGGCTATTTCCCCTTCTTCCACCCCACCATCCCCTTCGCCTTCAACATCGCCCAGGGCGTGACCTACACCCTCTTCCTTGGGCTGACGGCAATAAGGGTCTGGGAGAGCAAAAAGCTTAAAAAGCCGGTAAAGGTGCTGTGTATAATCGGCCTATGCGTGCTGTCCCTGCCCGGGGACTGGGCCGTGATGGACGTGCTGGGGGTGCTGTTCGTGCATGTGTACCGGGAACGCCCCCGGGCCATGTGGACGGCCTATACCCTCACCTTCCTTATCCCATGCGTAATGATAGCGCTTGTGGGCGGGCTTTCGAACAACTGGTTCCATCTTGGGGTGCTGTTGCCGCCTTTAGTTCTTCGGTTCCTGTATAACGGACAGGGCGGGAGCAGGAGGCCTGTACATAAGTGGTTCTTCTATGTGTTCTATCCGGCGCATCTGGTTGTGATGGGGGCGCTGAGGTGGATGTAAGGCATTAGAAAGAGCCGTGCCTTTTGGCACGGCTCTTTTTTAGTGTCCTCTATGCTTCTCCCTTTTTACCATTTTACATCTGTTTTGAAAAGTTCCTCCGTTTCCTGTGTTGTTTCTTTTGAAAAGTGTGTACTCAACAGCCTATTTGTCTCCTGCGTACTTTCAATCAGCTCGCCAAAGCCATATATAAACCAAGAGCCTATCCAGGCAAATAAAATTATCAGCGCTCCCCCAGCTATCCCTAGCAGCAAGTCCCAAAAAAGATTTCCTAAGGACTCACCCAGATATTCACTTCTTACCCAAAAAATATGCCTATTCGAATAACATAGAACTATTAATAGCGCAATAGCCTCAATGCACCCCAGTACAAAATTAACTTTTGCAAGTACCTTTAATTTTTTGTCCAAATTTCTAAACATGTTATCGCTCCTTTTTCTTAATCCAGTTTTTTTTACTTCATTTATTCTACATCTTTATAATCCTAATGTCAAGAAAAATATATCTTTTCTTTCCGTATTTTTTCAAAATACAGCCTTATACTCTATACAGGAAAGGAAGGTGTGCACATGGATTATATAGATTACTTTGAGTGGCTCCCTAAACGAATAAGTCAACTGCGAATGGAAAAGGGCGTGTCGGCCCGGGATATGAGCCTGTCCTTAGGGCAGAGCGAGAGCTATATCAACAAGATTGAGAACAGTCGGACTCTGCCGTCGATGGCCGGGTTCTTGTATATCTGCGAATACTTCGGCATCACCCCGAGAGAGTTTTTCGATACAGACCAGCTGAGCCCCCAGAAAACCCGGGCGCTCCTTGAGGAGGCCGAAAAGCTGACGCCCTTGCAGGCAGAGCATGTTTTGCAAATTATTAAGGATATTACTGAAACCAAAGCAAAATAGGGCCATGCCTTCCGGCATGGCCCCTTTCAATGTCCTCTATGCTTCTCCCGGCGCTTCTCCTGCCGAAGCTCAAACTGCCTGTCTCTGTCGGCCTCCCGCCGCTCCTTACTGAGCTGTGCCCGGCAGGCCTTCAGCTCCTCCTGCTGGAGCTTCAGCGCCTGCTGGGATTTTGTACCGATGCCCACGGCCTGTACCTGCTTTGCGGCGTCGCGCTGTCTCCGCTTGGGATTGCCCGCGGTGCGCTTTATGGGCGCCTCCACCGCCGGGCTGAATTTCAGCTTATAGTAGTTCCTCAGGACAAACTCCCAAACCTCGCCGTCCTTAGGCTCGGCCCCGAAGGTGACCCTGCACACGGTCAGTTTTCCCTCTGACACGCGCTCGAAGACTCCGACCCAAAAGGGCCCCTCGAAGAACACCGTCAGCTTTACGCCTTGTTCGTCCATAACATTCCCTCCTAAGAATTGCCATGGACAGAAAAGGGACGACCCGGAGGGGAGGGTTACTTACCTTGTTTAATAAAACAAGACGGCCGGGCTACCTACCGGCTCTGGCACACTCTGATTGGAGCATGCGCTGCGTTTTTATCTCTGCCGTTTATTCAGTTTTGCTTACTCCTCGTCCTCATCTTCAGGAGCGTCCCAGTTGTGCCAGACGTTCTGCACGTCGTCGTTATCCTCCAGAAGGTCCAGCATTTTCTGCATTTTTATGACAGTCTCCCCGTCGGATATAGCCGTGTAGGTGTCGGGCACCATCTCCACCTCGGCGGAGACAAACTCGTACCCCTTCTTTTCCAGGTCCTCCCGGACGCCGCTGAAATCCGAGGGCTCGGTGGATATCTCGAACACGTCCTCGTCCGCGGCGAAGTCCGAGGCCCCGGCCTCCAAAGCGTCGGCCATCACCGTGTCCTCGTCCAGGCCCTCGCGCTCCACAACTATAACGCCCTTCTCCTTGAACATGAAGCTCACACAGCCGCTGGTGCCCAGGTTCCCGCCGTACTTATCGAAGGCGTGGCGCACGTCGGCGGCGGTGCGGTTGCGGTTGTCGGTGAGGGTCTCCACTATCACGGCCACCCCGCAGGGGCCGTAGCCCTCGTAGGTGATGTTCTCATAGTTGTCCGCGTTGCCGTCGCCCATGGCCCGCTTTATTATCCTGTCGATATTGTCGTTGGGCACATTGGCGGCCTTGGCCTTGGCAATGCAGTCCCGAAGCCTTGAGTTCGCCGCCGGGTCCCCGCTGCCGCCCTCTTTAACGGCCACGGCGAGCTCACGGCCTATCTTCGTGAATATCTTGGCCTTCGCGCCGTCGGCCTTCTCCTTCTTGCGCTTGATGTTGTTCCATTTTGAATGTCCAGACATAATAAAACCGCCTTACTTTTTGTAATATCCAGTATATCTTATCACATATTGCCCAGGATTTCAAGGGCCAGCGCCCGGGCTTTTTGCTGGGCCGGGCCCAGGTTCTTCCTTCCAAGGTCCGTGCCGTCCCAGACAGCACAGCCTGTGAGGGTGGTGTTCATGACGCTGAAAGCCCGCCTGAGCTGGTGCGCCGTCACCTCAAGGGGAAAGTCCTCCTCCTGGCCCATGGTCAGCAGGAGCACCGCGTCCCTGTGCTTTTTGATGGGCTGCCGGTTCCCAAGGGAGAACCTCGCCTCAAAGTACCGCTGGCTCCTGTCAAGAACGGCCTTCATGGGCGAGGGGAAGGAGTCGTTATACACCGGCGAGGCAATCACCAGAAGGTCACATTTCCTCAGCTCCTTGTCAAACCTGTCCAGGTCGTCGTATGTACACTTCTCCTTCTTCGCGCAGGCCCTGCAGCCCGTGCAGGGGTGGGCGTTGAGCTCATACACGCCGGTTTCCGACACCTGCCAGTCCCCCCGGCCCCTGAACTCCTCCAAAAAGCTGTCCAGGAGCATCCGGGTGCTGCCGTGGGGATTTGGTGAGCAGAACAGCACCATCATATGCTTCTTTTGGTCGAACAGGCCCATATCTCTCCCTCCTTGCGGTTATGCTGAAAAAATCAGAGCAGAGATTATTTTAGCACAGATGGGGGCCGGGGTCAAGCCTTGGGCTCCAGAATATACCCCAGCGTCCCCACCATCTCCCCGCTTTGGAGCATTCGCCTTATCTCCGTAATATCCGCCCAGCGGGTATCGCAGACCTCGCCCTCGGCAAGCTCCAATCTCGCTTCGCCCTCAAAGGGAAACTCCCACACGTCCAGAATATCCCCGAAGCGCCTGCCGTCCACATAGTCCCGGACCCTTGAGAACAGCAGCCGGCCGTCCTCCGGGGGCAGCTCTATCCCCAGCTCCTCTCTGACCTCACGGACGGCCCCCTCAAGGCTGTCCTCGCCCATGAGCACCGAGCCGCCGGTGGTCTCCCACATGAGGGGGAAGGTGGGCCTGTCCGGAGAGCGCTGGGATATCAGATACCGGCCCTCTGAGTTTTTCAGCCAGACATGCACCACAAGATGAAACAGGCCCTCCGGAAGCCTTTCGCCGCGGATATGCTCCCGGCCGGTCTTTACGCGGTCTTTTGTGTATAAGTCCCATTTTTCCATGATGCTGTCTCCTTAAAAATTTATTAACCCCAAATGCTCTAAAAGAATCTTTGTGCCCATTATAATCAGTATCGCCCCTCCGGCTGTCTCCGCCCGGGACTTGTACTTTGCCCCGAACACGCTGCCAACCTTGACCCCGGCGGCCGAGAGCGCGAAGGTCACTGCCCCGATGAAGCCGGCGGCAGCGGTTATGTCCACATCCAAAAAGGCGAAGCCCACGCCTACCGCCAGGGCGTCTATGCTGGTGGCCAGGGCCAAGGGCGCCATTGCCTTCGGGGACATGGAGGCGTCGCCGTCCTCATCATCCTCCCCGGAAAGGGCCTCGCGTATCATGTTCCCGCCGATGACCGTCAGCAGCCCGAAGGCTATCCAGTGGTCCACGGCGGTTATGGCCTCCCGGAACTGCACCCCCGCCAGATACCCCAGCACAGGCATGAGCGCCTGGAACCCGCCGAACCAAAGGCCCGCGAGCCCCATGCTCTTAAAGTCGGCCTTACGCATGGCAAGCCCCTTGCACACAGACACGGCGAAGGCGTCCATCGAAAGGCCCACGGCGATAATGAAAAGCTCAGTCAAACTCATAGCGCACCCCTTTTTTGTCTTGCATTTTCCCTTTCAGAGTATTATAATATGTTAAGTCAATAAAGTAAAGAGAGAAGGTAATTTTAATGCAGGATATCAGAATCGAACGCGCGCCGGCACCGAAGCAGAAGCCCGACGGGGACAAGCTGGGCTTCGGGCAGATTTTCACCGACCACATGTTTATAATGGACTACGACGAGGGCCAGGGCTGGCACGACCCCAGGATAGTACCCTACGCCCCCATAAGCCTCGCCCCCTCGGCAATGGTCTTCCACTATGCCCAGGAGATGTTCGAGGGCTTAAAGGCCTACCGCACGGAGGACGGCAGGGTGCTCCTTTTCCGTCCCGACAGGAACGCGCAGCGGGCTGAGAACTCCTGTAAGCGCCTGTGCATTCCCCCTGTGCCAAGGGAGGATTTTGTAGACGCGATAAAGGCGGTTGTGAGCGTTGACAGGGACTGGATACCCACCCAGCCCGGCACCTCCCTCTATATCAGGCCCTTTATCATCGCCACCGACGAGCACCTGGGGGTGCACCCGTCACTTAGCTATAAGTTTATTATCATACTCTCCCCCTCCGGGGCCTACTACGCCAGCGGCCTCGACCCGGTGAAGATTTGGATAGAGGACGACTATGTGCGCGCCGTGCGCGGGGGCATAGGGGAGGCCAAGGCCGGCGGCAACTACGCCGCGAGCCTCAAGGCCCAGGAGAAGTCCGACGCGGAAGGCTACGCCCAGGTGCTCTGGCTGGACGGCGTGGAGCGCAAGTACATAGAGGAAGTGGGCTCCATGAACATCTTCTTCAAGATAGCGGGAAAGGTAGTCACCCCCAAGCTAAACGGCAGCATTCTGCCCGGCGTAACCCGGGCCAGCTGCCTGGACCTGTGCCGCCGCTGGGGCATGGATGTGGAGGAGCGCCGGGTGAGCGTGGATGAGCTGGTGCAGGCCGCCCGGGACGGCTCTCTGGAGGAGTGCTGGGGCTCGGGCACCGCAGCCGTTATCTCCCCTGTGGGCGTCCTGCGCTTCGGGGACGAGGTGATGGAGATTGCCGGGGGCGGCATAGGGCCTGTGAGCCAGAAGCTCTATGATACCGTGACCGGCATACAGACCGGGAAGCTCAATGATGAGTTCGGGTGGACGGTGGAGGTTAGGTAAGGAGCCATAATGGACGGCCTTTTCATACACGGCCTTGAGATAGACGCAGATAAGCTCAGCCCGGAGAGCTATGTCAGGGACATACCGGCCGTCAGCAGCCTCAATGAGCTTCGGTTCACAAGGCCGGTCACCTTTTTTGCCGGGGAAAACGGCAGCGGCAAGTCCACTCTTTTAGAGGCCATGGCGGTGGCGTCAGGGTTCAACCCTGAGGGCGGCACAAAGAACTACAGCTTCTCCACACGGGACAGCCACTCCGGGCTCTGCGAAGCCCTGCGGCTCATACGGAGCTGGCGGCGGCCCGGCTGGGGGTACTTCCTGCGGGCCGAGAGCTTTTACAATGTAGCTACCCAGGAGGAGCTCTACGCCCGGGACGCGGGGCTTCCCTCAGACGGCCTGCACGAGCGCTCCCACGGGGAGAGCTTCCTGACCGTTACCCACGCCCATCTTCGCCCTGAGAGCCTGTACTTCCTTGACGAGCCCGAGGCCGCGCTGTCCCCCCAGCGCCAGCTGACGCTGCTTTTGGACATATTCTCCTGCTCTAAGGAGGGCTCCCAGTTCTTCATCGTCACCCACTCGCCCATCCTGCTGGGGCTCCCCGGAGCGGAGATACTCAGCTTCGACGGCGGGCGGGTGCGCCCCATAGCCTATGAGGAGACGGACAGCTTCCAGGTGACAAAGATGTTCATCGACCACCGGAATCTGGTGCTCAAGGAGCTGCTGTCATAGCCCCAATAAGGCCATATTGATAGTGAACGGAGGTAATTTGCAATGGACAGCGCTTTCCAAAAGCTAATATCCCTCGGCCTTGACCTCGAGCGCGTCGGGCTCATCCAGATGGAGGGCAGCGAGGGCTATTACTGCACCCCAAAGGACGCTTTCATCCTGGGCTGGGCGGGAATAGACGGCATACACTACTGCCAGGTTCCAAGTCTTGGGGAGACCGTGTTTGTGGTGGACCCCATGGACTGCGACGACCCCGTGCACCCAATAGCCCGCAATATCACCGACATGCTCCGCCTGCTCCTGGCCTGCGGGGACCTTGCCGCCCCGGCCCAGGCGCACGCCTTCCCCACAAAGCAGAGCTTCGGGGAGTTCCTCACCAAGTGCCGGCCCGGCGCTGAAACGAGGGAGGCCCTGGATACTATAGGCCGCGCTTTTGGTATAACTCCCATGCCCCTGCCGTATAAGTACCTGAAAGAGCTGCAGGGCTCATTTGACCTGAGCACTGTGCCATATACGGATGAATATTATGAGGTAGTTGGCTAGTAAGTAAAGGCTCCCTTCAAGGGGGCCTTTTTATTTTATAAAAATTTTCCCTAACCGCCAAAATATATGGAAAAATCCCGCGGGATATGCTATACTATTACTCAAATACATCGTCCCTCTCCGGGGGAGATACGGAGGAAAGCTATGCCAACACAAGAAAAATGGATGAAGCGGCGGGCGGGAATACTGCTGCCTGTGAGCAGTCTGCCCTCGAAGTACGGCATCGGGTCCCTGGGCAAGGCGGCCCGGGACTGGGTGGATTTTCTCGCAAAGGCCCGCCAGAGCTTCTGGCAGGTGCTGCCCATGGGCCCTACGGGCTTCGGGAACAGCCCCTATCAGAGCTTCTCGGCCTTTGCGGGGGAGCCAATCTACATCGACCTGGACGAGCTCCTTGAGGAAGGGCTCATAGGCGGCAAGAAGCTCAAGAGCTCGGACTGGGGGGAGGAACCCGGCCGGGTGGACTACGACGCGGTGAGGAAGGCCAGGGAGCCCATCCTCAGAAAGGCCTTCGGCAATTTCAAAAAGGAGAAGGCCCTCTCCCGCTTCAGAAAGCAGAACGCCGCCTGGATAGAGGACTACGCACTGTTCATGGCCCTGAAGGCTGCCCATGAGGGCCGGCCCTGGTACCAGTGGGAGGAGGACATACGCCTAAGGGAGCCCGCGGCCATGAAGAAGGCCAAAAAGGAGCTGGCCCCGGAGATGGACTACCATGTCTTCACCCAGTACCTCTTCTTCCGGCAGTGGGAAAAGCTCAAGAAGTATGCCAACAAAAAGGGAGTATCGATTATCGGCGACACCCCCATATACGTCTCCGGGGACAGCGCGGACGTCTGGGCGAACCCCGGGCAGTTCCAGCTGGACGGGGAGAACAACCCCACAGTGGTGGCCGGCTGCCCCCCGGACGCGTTTTCAGCCGACGGCCAGCTCTGGGGCAACCCCATCTACCGCTGGGACCTGATGAAAGAGCAGGGCTTTGCCTGGTGGATAGAGTGCATTAAAGCGAAGCTAAGCATGTTCGACGTTTTGAGGATAGACCACTTCCGGGGCTTTGAGAGCTACTGGGCCGTGCCCTACGGGGACGAGACAGCCCGGGGCGGCAAGTGGGTGAAGGGCCCGGGGTATGATTTTGTCTCGGCCATAAACAAGGCCGTGCCCGGCGCGCCAATTATCGCCGAGGACCTGGGATATCTGACACCGGCGGTGAAAGCACTGTTAAAGAGGAGCACCTACCCCGGCATGAAGGTCCTGCACTTTGCCTTCACATCCTGGGAGGACAGCAGCTACCTCCCCCATAACTACGGCACCCACTGCGTGGTCTATACCGGCACACACGATAACGACACCACCCTGGGCTGGATAAGGCATGCCCCCGAGGGGGATTTGGAGATGGCAAAGGACTACCTGGGCTTCACCGACGAGAAGCAGGGGGTCTGGTGCTTCATCCGCGCGGCGCTCACGAGCGTTGGCGACCTTGCGGTAGTGCCCATGCAGGACTACCTGGTGCTGGGCAGTGAAGCCCGCATGAACACCCCCTCTACCGTCAGCCCCATGAACTGGAGCTGGCGCATGGAGAAGGGCGCTAATACAAAAGAACTTGCAGAAAAAATAGCCCGGCTCACTATCATAACCGCCCGGGCGGAAACGGAGGAACCCAAGGATGATAAAAAGCGAACTGGAAAAAAGGCTCGGGGGAAAAAGTCTAAGTGAGGCGGAGAACGCTGAAATCTACAAGGCGCTTCTGGAACTCACCAAGGAGAGGCTGGCGAATGCCCCCAGGATAACGGGGGACAGGAAGCTCTATTACGTGTCGGCTGAGTTTCTTATCGGCAAGCTGCTCTCAAACAACCTGATAAACCTGGGGATTTTCGACCAGGTGCGGGAGGCGCTGGAAGCGGCGGGAAAATCCCTCTCTGAGATAGAGGACGTGGAGCCCGAGCCTTCCCTTGGCAACGGCGGCCTGGGGCGGCTTGCGGCCTGCTATCTGGACTCCGCGGCAACACTGAACCTGCCCGCCGACGGCGTGGGGCTTCTCTACCACTTCGGGCTTTTCAGGCAGAGCTTCTGGGACCATAAGCAGTACGAGAAGCCTGACCACTGGCTCCCCGGTGAGGGCGCGCCTGAGTGCTGGGCAGAAAAGACGGACGTGAGCTTCATGGTGCCCTTCCCCGGCGGGGCGGTAAAGTCGGTGATGTACGACGTGACCGTTTCCGGCTATGAGGGCGGGACCAACAGGCTGCACCTGTTTGATTTGGAGACGGTGGACGAGTCTCTTGTGAAAGACGGAATTGACTTTGATAAGACGGATATAGCGAGGAACCTCACCCTGTTCCTGTACCCCGACGACAGCGACGACAACGGCCGGCTCCTCAGGGTATACCAGCAGTATTTCATGGTCAGCAACGCGGCCCAGCTTATTATAAAAGAGCTGGCCGGGAAGGGGTACGCCCTCAGAGATTTGCATAAGCACGCGGTGATACAGATAAACGACACCCACCCCTCCATGATAATACCGGAGCTCATCAGGCTCATGCTAAAGGACGGCATACACATGGACGAGGCCATATCCATAGTCTCAAAGACCTGTGCCTACACCAACCACACCATCTTAGCAGAGGCCCTGGAAAAGTGGCCCATGCACTATCTTGAGCAGGCCGTGCCGGAGCTTGTGCCCATCATCAAAGAGCTTGACAAGCGGGTACGGGAGAAGTTTGATGACGAGAAGCTCGCCATTATTGACAAGCACGACCTTGTGCATATGGCGAATATGGATATACACTACGGCTTCTCGGTGAACGGCGTGGCGGCCCTGCACACGGACATTTTGAAGGAGGCCGAGCTCAAGTGCTTCGCGGACGTCTACCCGGAGAAATTCAACAATAAAACCAATGGCGTGACCTTCAGGCGCTGGCTCATGCACTGCGACCCGGAGCTCAGCAGCTTTATCACCGCTAAGATAGGGGATGGCTGGAAGAAGAACGCGGACGAGCTTGAGAAGCTATTGTCGTTTAAGGACGACCCGGCGGCGCTTAGCGAGCTTTTGAAGATAAAGGCTCAGAAGAAGGAGCAGCTCTGCGAATATATGAAGGAGCGCTCTGATGTTGAGCTGGACCCGGAGTCGGTGTTCGACATTCAGATAAAGCGCCTGCACGAGTACAAGCGCCAGCAGATGAACGCGCTGTATATTATCTGGAAGTACAAGCAGATAAAGGCCGGGCATAAGCCCCCGCGAAAGCTCACCCTGCTGTTCGGCGCGAAGGCGGCCCCGGCGTATATCATCGCAAAGGACATCATACACCTGATACTCTGCCTCTCTGACCTGATTGCAAACGACCCGGAGGTCTCGCCCTGGCTCGAGGTGCGCATGGTGGAGAACTACAACGTCACCTGGGCCGAGAAGCTGATACCGGCCTGCGATATCTCCGAACAGATATCCCTTGCCTCTAAGGAGGCCTCGGGCACCGGGAACATGAAGTTCATGCTCAACGGCGCGGTGACCCTGGGCACCGAGGACGGGGCCAATGTGGAGATACACGAGCTGGTCGGGGACGAGAACATCTGCATATTCGGCAAATCCAGCGAGGAGGTCATCGAGCTCTATAAGGAGGGCGAGGGACGGTACAGCCCGGCGGCGTACTATCCCTGCGACCCGGAGATAGAGGGGCTCTTGGACTTTATCATCAGCCCCGCGCTTATGCGCATGGGCGACCCGGAGAATCTCGGGCGGCTTTACCGGGACATGAGCCGGAAGGACTGGTTCATGGCGCTGCTGGATGTGAAGGACTATATCGCGGCGAAGGAGCGGCTGCTCGCGGAGTATGAGGACAGAGAGGCCTGGGCAAAGAAAATGCTGGTAAATATAGCCAAGGCCGGGTTCTTCTCCAGCGACAGGGCCATCGCCCAGTATAACGAGGACGTCTGGCACTTAAAGTAAAAGCCCCGCCCGCCTTTTCGAGAGGCGGCGGAGCGGTGCGGGTTTGTCCAAAGGAAAAAATGGAGGGACGCTTTAGCGGCCCTCTATTTCTTTTTTTGGACCGGACAAATCCCCCTTGACAACCCCCGCCCATTATGCTATCATAATCCCAGCATAACAGGAACGGAGTTGAAAAGATGTTGAAATAAGCTCAAACCGCTAGGCATTATCATTGCGCCGGGCCGGGGCCCGGGGCTGGTTTTTGCCGGGTGATGGGCTTGTTGCGCGTCTTTTTTAGGTTTTTGCGCCCTTTTGAGGGCGTCTCTGTGCGCATATGTCCAAAGCCCGGCTATGGGATTGGAGGTATGCGCATTGTTACAGATAAAAGACCTCAGCATAAGCATGAGGAAGGATTTGCGGCCGCTCCTTGAGGGGTTCAGCTTCGCGCTGGGGCCCGGGGACAGGGCCGCCATAGTGGGCGAGGAGGGGGACGGCAAGTCCACGCTCCTGAAGGTGATTTACGACGGTGAGATGGCGGAGGGCTACGCCGAATGGAGCGGGCAGGTGATGAAGGACGGCCTGCTGCTGGGGTATCTCGGGCAGGAGGTGGGCCCGGAGGACGGCGCCCTCTCCGGGTACGAGTTCTGCTGTAAGGAGCCGGCGTTTCTCGAGAGCTCCCCGGGAGAGATTGCCTCGGCCGCCGGGAGGCTGGGGGTGCCCCCGGAGCTTTTCTATACGGACAGGCCGGTGGGCACGCTCTCGGGAGGGGAGAAGGTGAAGCTCCGCATGGCGCTTCTGACCCTCAGAAGGCCAGACGTGTACCTTTTGGATGAGCCCAGCAATGATTTGGACGTTGAGACCCTTGAATGGCTGGAGGGCTTCATCCTGAACTGCGGCAGGCCCGTGATGTATATCTCCCACGACGAGGCCTTGCTTGAGAACACAGCCAATGTAATTCTGCATATCGAGCAGCTTAGAAGAAAGACCCTCCCCCGCTGGACCGTGGCGCGCATGGGCTACAGGCAGTATGTGCAGGAGCGCCTGGGCCGCATGGAAAAGCAGACCCAGCTTGCCCGAAAGGAGCGGGAGGAGGACCAGAAGCGCCGGGAGAAGATACAGCGCATGGAGCAGCAGGTCCAGCACGCCCTTGATGCTGTGAGCCGCCAGAACCCCGGCAAAGGGCGGCTTCTGAAGAAAAAGATGAAGTCCGTGAAGTCCATGGAGCACCGCTACGAGCGGGAGCGTGGGGACATGACCGAGCTCCCCGATACAGAAGAAGCCATTCTCGCAGGCTTCGGCCCGGGGGTGGATATACCCGCCGGGAAGACGGTGCTTGAGCTGGAGCTGCCTGAGCTTTGCGCCGGGGACGGCGCCCTGCTGGCTGAAAATATCCGGCTCAGTGTGCGCGGCCCGGAGCATATCTGCATAACCGGCAGGAACGGCGCGGGGAAGACGACCCTTCTGCGCGAAATAGCCGCCATGCTCCTGCCCCGCGCGGATATCAGGGCGGGCTATATGCCCCAGAGCTACGCCGAGACCCTGGACCAGAGCCTTACCCCTGTGGAGTTCCTCACAGACGGCAGCGGGGAAAAGGAGGCGCTCACCCGGGCGAAGACCTATCTCGGCAGCATGAAGTACACCCCCGAGGAGTGCGGCCACAGCATAGGGGGGCTCTCCGGAGGGCAGAAGGCGAAGCTGTTCCTGCTAAAGATGATACTTGACAGCGACAACGTGCTCATCTTAGACGAGCCCACCCGGAACTTCAGCCCTCTCTCGGGCCCGGTAATCCGCGGCATGCTGAGGGACTTTCCCGGCTGCATAATCAGCGTTTCCCATGACAGGCGCTTTATTGAGGATGTAGGGGAAGAGTTGTATGAGCTCACCGGGGAAGGGCTGGTAAAAAAATAAAAAAATATTGACACCTGCCCTCGGGAATCCTATAATTATATGATAGAGAATCTCTGCGGGCAGGTGCTTTTTGTCCGCAATAAAATATGGAGGTAGTGGGGATGAAGCATAGGCCGATGCGCATGCTGGTCTGCAGCCTTGTGGGGGTGGCCGCCCTTTGCGTGGTGGTATTCTCAGTAGTAACGGAGCATATGCGGGAGAAGAGCGCCGAGACTATCCGGTATATTGGGGAGAGCTATATGTCCTCCATGAGCCGCCAAGTCACAATGCACCTGGGGGCCACTCTTGAGCTGAGGGTGGACCAGGTCAGCGACATGGTGGAGGAGGCTAAGAGCCAGAGCGTGCAGGAGCTAAGGGCCTCTGCAAAGGCCAGGGAGTTCGACTATCTGGCTCTGTATATTCCGGATATGCCCCCTGAGGAGTCCCTGTATCCCATTTTGGGCAGCAGGCTCATCCCAGACGATATGGAGGGCCTTAAGGACCATATGGAGGCCGGCGAGGACCGCATAGAAATGGGCCGGGACCAGCTTGACGGCAGGGTGATACTGATATCAGCCCCCGCCCCCGGCGGCATAACCGTAGATGGGAAAACCGGCGCGGGGCTTGTGGCCGGGGTCTGGTCCAGCTATATAGACCATAACCTGCAGCACGAGCTGGACGCGGGGATGGTGGAGTCCTGGGCGGTGATACGGGGCGACGGCGGCATTGTGGGCAGGGCCCCGGGCTTCCACGTGTCCGAGGGGCCGGATTTCCTCCGGTGGCTCAGGGGCAGGGAGAACGGCGAAAAGACGGCCGGTGAGCTTCAGAAGGCCATGGAGGAGGGGGAGGAGTTCTCCTTCCCCCTGACCTCGGAGGACGGGGAGGCGAACCACGTCTACTGCGGGCCGGTGCCCGCCTCAAGCTGGTACCTGCTGCTGAACACCTCCTACGGCCCGGTGAACAGCGGCATAGACGGCCTTGGCAGCAGCTGGACCTCCACGGCCTTTGGAGGGTGCGCCGTGATACTTATAGCGCTGCTCACAGTGTTCGGCTGGTATATAGCCGTTACAAGGCGGCAGCTCCGGGACCTTGAGGAGGCCAGGGAGGCCGCCGAGGAGGCCAGCCGGGCAAAGAGCCAGTTCCTCTCCAATATGAGCCACGACATACGCACGCCCCTGAACGGCATAGTGGGCATGACCGCCATCGCAAGAAGCAATACCGGGGACCCGGAGGTCATGGCAAGGTGCCTTGGCAGGATAACCTCCTCAAGCAGGCATTTGCTGGGGCTTATCAACGATATACTGGACATGGCGAAGATAGACTCCGGCCGCATGACCCTCAATATGGAGCAGGTGTCCCTCAGGGAGGTCATGCAGGAGCTGGTGACCATAGTCCAGCAGCAGGTGAAGCTCAAGAGCCAGACCTTCGACGTGTATATAGACAATATCAGCGTTGAGGACGTGTGCTGCGACAGCGTGAGGCTCAACCAGATATTCCTGAACCTTCTGTCAAACGCAATCAAATTCACCCCCGAGGGCGGGAACATCAAGGTGACGCTGTATGAGTCCCCGTCCCCCAAGGGCGACAATTATATCCGCTCCCATTTGCAGGTGAAGGACAACGGCGTGGGCATGAGCGAGGAGTTCGTCTCACATATCTTCGAGTCCTTTGTGCGGGAGGACAGCGCCCGGGTCCATAAGGCCCAGGGGGCCGGCGTGGGCATGGCCATAACAAAGCATATAGTGGACGCCATGGGTGGGGCCATAAGGGTCAAGAGCCAGGTGGGCGTGGGCACGGAGGTGGACGTGATACTGGACATGGAGAAGGCCGCCGTGTCTGAGAGCGAAATGCACCTTCCAGGCTGGCCCATGCTGGTGGTGGACGACGACGAGTCCCTGTGCATGAGCGCCGCGGCTACTCTCAGGAGCCTCGGGGTGCACGCTGACTGGACCACGGACCCCAACGAGGCCTTGGAGATGGCGGAGAAGCGCAGGAACACCGGAGAGGCGTACCGGCTCTACCTTATAGACTGGCATATGCCCGGGGCCGACGGAATAACCGTGGCGGGGGACTTGAGGGAGATAGCGGGGGATAAGGCCTGTATCCTGCTCACCTCGGCCTATGACAAGGACGATATGGAGGACGCCGCCAGGGACTGCCGCATAGACGGCGAGATAGCGAAGCCCCTGTTTAAGTCCACGCTGTACTACGGTCTGCTGAAATACATGGGCGAGAGCCCGGAGGCGGGGGCCACGGAGGGAGAGCCCGGCGGTGAAACCGGCCTTGCCGGGCGGCGGGTGATAATCGCCGAGGACAACGACCTGAACTGGGAGATAGCCGAGGAGCTGCTCTCGGAGCTGGGGCTTGAGCTCAGGCGGGCCGAGAACGGCAGGATATGCGTTGAGATGTTCGAGAGCTCGGAGCCGGGGGAATACGACGGCATACTCATGGACCTCAGAATGCCCGAGATGACCGGCTACGAGGCAAGCAGTGCCATACGCGCCATGGACCGCCCGGACGCCAAAACCATAGCCATAATAGCCATGAGCGCCGACGCCTTCCCCGAGGACGTGCAGAGGTGCCTCGACTGCGGCATGAACGCCCACTCGGCGAAGCCCATAGACGTTAAAGCAGTGGCTATGCTGTTGGAAAGATATATGCCGGAGAGGAAAAAATAAATTATGAGTGAAAGCATGTATGAATATAAGATGGAAATACTTGAGCCGATATTTGAGAAATGGCGCAAAATATTAAGGCTCACCGAGAGCTGGGACGTGCGCCTGGAGCTGGTTGACGACCCGGAGTTCAAAAAGACCGGTGACTTCAAAATAGACCCCGCCGACCGCAAGGCAATACTAATGCTCAATGCCAAGAACCCCCGGCGGGAAAACCCGGAGGAGGTCATCTGCCACGAGCTCATGCACCTTAAAATGTACCCCCTGGACCAGCTTACCGAAGGGCTGATACTCACCCATTATGAGGAGGGCACGCCGGAGTACCGGGCTGTGTACAGGCAGTTTATGGAGCACCTGGAGATAACCGTTGAGGAGATGGCAAAATGCTGGCTCTCGGCCTTCGGGGAGGATAAGGAGCTCTCCTTCGGGCGGTGCAGGGAGATGAAGTCATTCGACGAGCTTTTTGATGGGCTCCGTCCCCTTTGATAAGGCGCGAATACCTAAAAGGTGACTTCTGAAAAAACACTTGACATGGAGTACAGTCCAGTTAGTATAATGAGAAAAAATCATGAAAGGAAGTAAGCTGAGTGAAAAATTTTGGATTCGGACTTATGCGCCTGCCCACCACCGACCCCAGCAATGCCGGGGCCATAGACGTGGAGCAGGTGAAGAAGATGGTAGACCTGTTCATCGAAAAGGGCTTTACTTATTTTGACACCGCCTGGATGTACTGCGGGTTCCAGAGCGAGCCCACCGTTAAGGAAGTGCTCACAAGCCGCTATCCCAGGGACAAATTTACCCTGGCCAGCAAGCTGCATAACGGCTTCTTCAACTCCCTTGAGGACAGGGACGCTGTGTTCAACGAGCAGCTCCGCAAAACCGGCGTGGAGTATTTCGACTACTATATGCTCCACGGCATTGAGGCCGGCAGCTACCCCAAGTATGAGCAGTTCGACTGCTTCAGCTGGCTGAAGGACAAGAAGGAGAAGGGCCTTGTGAAGACGGCGGGAATCTCCTTCCACGCCACGGCTGAGCTGCTGGACGAGATACTTACAAAGTACCCCTTCATCGAGTTCGTCCAGCTTCAGATAAACTACCTGGACTGGGAGAGCCAGTGGATACAGTCCAGGGCCTGCTATGAGACGGCCCTGAAGCACGGCAAGTGGGTCACGGTGATGGAGCCCGTGAAGGGCGGGACCCTGGCAAAGGTGCCCCAGGAGGTGGAGGAGCTCTTCCGGGCCCATGACCCGAAGCTGTCCCCGGCTTCCTGGGCCATCCGGTTCGCCGCAAGCCTGCCGGGGGTGAAGATGGTGCTCTCCGGCATGAGCAGCCTTGCCCAGATGGAGGACAATCTCAGCTTTATGGAGGACTTCAAGCCCCTCACTGAGGAGGAGAAGGCCATGGCCTTCAAGGCCGGGGAGATGATAAACAGCCGCATAGCCGTGCCCTGCACCGGCTGCTCCTACTGCACCGAGGGCTGCCCCCAGAAGATAGCCATCCCCCAGTACTTCTCCCTTTATAACGAGGACATGCGCGAGCACCTGGAGGAGAAGGGCTGGACGGTGAACTACTCCAACTACCGAATCCTGACGGATAAGTTCGGCAGGGCCTCCGACTGTATCGGGTGCGGCCAGTGCGAGGAGATGTGCCCCCAGCACCTGCCTATCATCGAAAAGCTCCGGGAGGTCTCGGCCCATTTTGACGGCTGAGCCCGGATGAATAAGAGAGACGCCTGTGCGGATTTGCCGCCGGGCGTCTTTTTATATGCCCGCAAAAGCACCTTGGGCATGTTATAGGGCATGTGGGGAAAAAGCCCTTGCGCCAGGGTGGATAAGGGGATATACTATGCTTGCAGCTGCATATGAGAGTAACTTTAGGAGGGGGCAGTCGATGAAGATAAGGATGGAAGTGGCGCCCGGGCTGAAGGAGCCGGAGCTGGTGCTAAGGTGCGCCGAGGCCGACGGTGAGGCGGCAAGGCTCCTTGCGAAGCTCCACGAGCTTGAGGCTGAGGGCGCGGGAAAGCTCACAGGGCGGCTGGAGGGGCAGACGTACCTGCTGGACCCCGGGGAGGTGCTGTATGCGGACACCGCCGACAAGCGCGCGTTCCTCTATACCGCCGGGGGCGTCTACGAGACGGAGCTTAGGCTCTGGGAGCTGGAGGAGCGGCTTCGGGGCAGGGACTTCTTCCGGGCGTCGAAATCGGTGCTGGTGAATTTCAACGCCATTAAGTCCCTCAGGCCGGACCTTGGTGGCAGGATAAGGCTGACGATGGCAAGCGGCGAGGCGGTGTATGTGTCCAGGCAGTACGCGCCGGGGCTCAGGGAGCGGCTTGGGCTGTGAATTAAAAACTTGAATTTTGGAGGCAGACTGAATATGAAAAAATTTCTTCGTTTTATAGGCGAGCTGAAGACCTGGGGGTGCCTGAGCTTCACCGGGGCAATATGTATATACATGTTCATCGACTGGATTTGCGGCGGGGAGTATATACGGTATTCGCTGGTGGTGCAGCTTCTGGCCATGTGCGGGGTGATAACCCTTTTGCAGTATGTGTTCTTCTCAGGGCAGGTGCTGAAAAAGCCCAGCTACTGGCTCAGGCTGCTCCTGTTTTTGGGGCTGACCTACGGCGTATGCGCCGCCTTCGCCTGGGCCTTCCGCTGGTTCCCAATGGGAAACCTGGGGGCCTGGATAAGCTTCGTTGTGATATTCTTCGCGGCGTTCGCGGTGCTGTGCCTGGGGTTCGAGATTTATTTCAGGGTGCTGGGGAAGAAGTACGACGAGGCGCTGGGGAGGAAAAAGCGGCGGAAGGACAGCGAGTAATATTTACCGGCTTTCTTTAATACAGCGATATTCCTCAAATCATGAAAAATCCGTGAACTTTCCGTAACATTCCAAAAAAGTCTTCCTAATGGGGGTTGACAAGCCCGGGGGTTGGAGCTATAATGTTTACGTTGTAGTATACTTTTCAAGTATTATATTTACGACGCACACCCCTGCCTTTTGGGCGGATGGGAGGGATATGAATGGCTGAGATACGGCTCAAGGAAAATGAGTCACTGGACAGTGCTCTGCGGCGCTTTAAGAAGCAGTGCGCCCGCGCTGGCGTTATCCAGGAGGTTCGCAAGCGGGAGGCTTATGAAAAGCCCTCCGTCAAGCGTAAGAAGAAGTCCGAAGCGGCCCGCAAGCGCAAGTATAAGTAAGCGCGGGGCCGCAGCATTAGCGTGAAGCGGGACGTCCGCTTTGCGCCCCTGGCTGCAGACCTGATGAAAGGCGGGCGCTCCGCGTATGTGTTGGCGCCTGCCTTTTTCTTGGGACAGGAGACTTAGAATGGGATTATTTAGACCGACGGCCGCAAAACGAAGGGCCGGCGAGGTGGACGGGGAGCTCCTTAGAAGGCTCAAAGCCTCGGCGGTGCTTCTGGACGTGGACAACACCATCGCCACCTATACCTCCCACGAGCCTGTAAAAGGCGCGCAGGAGTGGACCCGGAGCCTGCGCGAGGCAGGGTACAAAGTGGTGATAGTGTCAAATAACTACAAAAAGAGAGTGTCGGCCTTCGCCGCAAGGTTCGGGCTGCCATATATCAGCTTCGCCATGAAGCCCCTGCCCTTCGGGTATCTGCGGGCGGCGAAAATGCTGGGGCTCCGGTGCCGTGACTGCGTAATCATCGGGGACCAGATATTCACCGACGTGATAGGGGCCAATCTCTGCGGCATGAAGTCCGTGCTGCTTGAGCCCATAGAGCCCGAGGAGGGCTGGACGTTCAGGGTGCGCAGGTACTTTGAGCGGAGTTTAAGAGAAAAATTTAAGCTGAGAGAGGATGTTATAAAATGAAAAACCCTGTTGAGCGCATACGCGAGAGGCTCATCGCCGGGGACAGCCAAAAGGCCCTGATGGTCTACTCCGAGCGCAACCGCCGGTACTTCACCGAGTTTCCCTCGGACGCGGGGGCGCTGCTCATAACCGCCGAGGACGCTTATCTTCTGCAGGACTTCCGCTATGAGGAGGCGGCAAGTTACACGGCCAAAAACTGCAAGGTGGTGGGCTTCAAGAACTTCATGGAGAAGCTTTTAGAGCTCATGGAACAGGATGGCGTGAAGCAGGTCTATCTGGAGATAAACAAGCTCTCCGTGGCCGAAGCGAGGAAGTTCGAGAAGGCCTTTAACGAGAAGGGCATCGAGGTGGTCCTGGACGAGACCCTGGACAACGCCATAAAGGACCAGCGGATGATAAAGTCCCCGGAGGAAGTGAAGAAGATAGAGGCCGCTCAGGCCATCACCGACGCGGCCTTCGAGCATATCCTGCCCTTTATCAAGGAGGGCGTCACCGAGCGGGAGCTGGCCTTGGAGATAGAGTTCTTCATGCGCAAAAACGGCGCCGACGGCGTGGCCTTTGACCTTATCGTGGCCGCGGGCAAGAGCGGCTCCCAGTGCCACGCGGTGCCCAGCATGAACACGGTGCAGAAGGGCGACTTCATCACCATGGACACCGGCGCGCTTCTGGACGGCTATCACTCTGACATGACCCGCACAGTGGCCTTTGGCAAGGTGAGCGACGAGCAGAGGAAGGTCTATGAGACCGTCTTGCAGGCCCAGCTCGCGGTTATCGAGCAGGTGAAGCCCGGTATGCCCTGCAAGGACGTGGACAAGATAGCGAGGGACATCATCGAGAAGGACTATCCCGGCACCTTCGGCCACGGCCTGGGCCATGGTGTGGGCTTTGAGATACACGAGTGGCCCGCTTTTTCAAGCAAGGACGAGACCATCTGTGCCGAGGGCATGGTGATAACCGACGAGCCGGGCATTTACCTGCCCGCGAAGTACGGCGTGCGCATTGAGGACATGCTCCTTATCACCGCCGACGGCTGCCGGAGCCTCACAAAGTCTCCCAAGGAGCTCATTGAGCTTTGAGCCCATACTTAAAACCAAAGCAAGAGGGACGCTTTACGCGCCCCTCTTTTGTGTTTCTCTTACTTCTCAAAAAATGTCCCTGGCGTTGTACATGAATGTCACTATCTGCCCGCGGGTGCAGGTCTGATTGGGCCCGAACCTTGTGCCGTCTCCAATGCCGCTGGTGATTCTATTTTCGTATGCCCAGCTGATGGCCTTCCTGAAATCGGAGTTTGCGGGCATGTCCGCGAAGGAGGCCTCCGAGACAGGCTCCGGCCTGCCGGCGGCGCGCCAGATAAAGGTCATGGCCTCGGCCCTGGTGCACCCCTTACCCGGCGCGAACCTGCCGCCGCCAACGCCCGAAGTGACGCCCTTTTCAACGGCCCAGCTTATAGCTTTCTGGAACTCCTGGTTCTTGGGCATATCGGTAAAGCTGTCGGTGACAGTGACCGCCGGGCTGCCCTTGGCGCGGTACAGGAAGGTGACTATCTGCTCGCGCTTGCAGGTGTTCTCAGGCGCGAACTTCCCGCCTCCAATGCCGGAGGTGATGTCTTTTTCTACGGCCCATTTGACGGCGTTGGCGTAGTAGGCGGTGGGTTTTACGTCGGTGAAGTCGGTGGAGGGGGTGGGGGGATTAGGAGGAGTGGGGTTGTCGGTAAAATGGACTGTTGCATCAGTAAGACACTCATTCCTCCCTTCAATAGCGATTTTTTGCCACTGCTTCTCTGTTCCACCATAATATACGTCTTTTAATTTGCCACATTCGTCGAACGCTGCATATTCAATGGTGGTTACTTTATTCGGTATGGTTATGCTGATGAGATTTGTACAGTGGCCGAACGCACTGTTTCCAATACTGGTCACGTTATCGGGTATTATTATGTTGGAAAAGCTACTGCAGCCTCCAAAGGTATTTGATTCGATAGTTGTCACTCTATCGGGTATTGTTACATCATTCAGTAATTCACATGATGAAAACGCACCGCCCCCTATAGTGGTAATGCTGTTCGGTAAATTCACGGAAGTCAGATTAAGACCGCTAAAAGAACCCTCTCCTATTGTAATAACACCTTCGGGAATAATTATGCTGGTCAGATTTTTATTGTGTGAAGGGAAAGCGTCGGTTCCAATAATTTTTACCCCATTGGGAATAGTGTAGCTTTTTTCGCTCTTTCCCATAGGATATTGGAGCAGTGTCTTCATATCATTTGTGAAAAGTACTCCGTCTTTCTCGGCATAAAAACTATTACCTGGAGACACGCATATTTCTTTTAAGTTCGCGCTAGCAGTAAAAGCACGAGGCTGGATTTCTTTTACATTATCAGGAATCGTGATACTAGAAAGACTGTTGCATCCAGAAAAAGCATCATACCCGATATGAGTCACACCGTTTGGAATAGTGATTTCAATAAGCGCTTCGCATTTTCGAAATGAATCTCTCTCAATTGCTGTAACACCATCTGGAATAGTGACATCAGGCAGGTTAATACAACCCCAAAAAGCGCCCTCTGGAATTGTTGTAATATTATCGGAAAGAGTGACACTGACTAAGTTACTACAGCATGCAAAAGCGTCATTCCCAATCTGAGTGACACTGTCAGGGATGACAATATCGGTTAAGGAACTGCATTCTTTAAAAGCACTAGATCCAATTTTAATAAGGCTGTCAGGGAAAGAAACAGAGGTTAAGGAAGTGCATAATTCAAAAGCCTGAGTTCCAATTTCAACAAGGCCATCAGGGAAAGAAACAGCGCCTAAGTCACGGCAATTCCAGAAAGCTCGTTGCGCTACTTTTGTTACGCTGTCAGGGATAGTAACGCTGTTCAAATTAAAAGAATTAGTGAACGCAAACTCTCCAATACTCGTCACCCCATCAGGAATGACTACGTCCCCGCCGGGACCGTGGTACTTTTTTAGCACGCCGCCCTCAATAACAAAATCGCTGTCCGCAGCAAAGGCGGACATTGGCACAGCGCCGATAATCAGGCACATCGCCAGCAGGACAGATAGGAATTTTTTCATTTTACAGACCTCCCATAAAATTTAATTGCGCGCAGGGACATATGTCAAAAGGTACAACCTTTTGCGAATATGACTACCTGCGCTTATTTCTTTCAAATTATACCACAATATTTACAGTTTTACAACACTCCATTTCCAAATATTTAAATAAATCGCCCTGAGTGCGGCGCTTTTTTGCGCTTAAATATTAAAAGGTCTTGCAATTCACGGCGAAATATATTAGAATAAGAGCACAGCAAACAGTCAAGAATATTCCGGGAGGTTTTAAACTATGGTAACGGCAGGCGATTTCAGAAACGGCGTGACCTTTGAGATGGAGGGGAACGTGTACTCCATCATCGAGTTCCAGCACGTGAAGCCCGGCAAGGGCGCGGCCTTTGTGCGCACGAAGATACGCAATGTGATATCCGGGGCGGTGACTGAGCGCACCTTTAACCCCAACGACAAGTACCCCACGGCCTTTATTGAGAGAAAGGACATGCAGTACCTGTACAGCGACGGCGACCTTTACTACTTCATGGACACTGAGAGCTACGAGCAGATACCCATAAACAGCTCCGTGCTCACAGACAACTTCAAGTTCGTGAAGGAGAATATGGAGTGCAAGGTTTTAAGCTATAAGGGCAGCGTCTTCGGCGTGGAGCCCCCCAACTTCGTAGAGCTCGAGGTCACCAAGACCGAGCCCGGCGTAAAGGGCGACACAGCCACCAACACCCTAAAGCCCGCCACAGTAGAGACCGGCGCCGAAGTCCGCGTACCCTTATTCATCAACGAGGGCGAAATGATAAGGATAGACACCCGCACCGGCGAATACATGGAGCGGGCGTAAAAAAATAAGGTACAGTAAAAGTTTCGTCAACCTTTTCAAAGGTTGCGGGGTTTGGGGCAGCGCCCCAAGAAAGGAAGAAAATTATGAGTAATTCAGAACGCGCATCATACATCCGCGGGCTGCTGGACGGCCTGGAGCTGGACCCTAACGCTAAGGAGACCAAGCTCTGGAACGCGGTATCGGAGCTGCTCTCAGAGCTGTGCACCTCTGTGGACGAGCTCGAGGACGAGGTGGACGGCATTGCCGACCAGCTGGACGAGGTAGACGAGGACCTGGGCTCCATTGAGTCCGAGTTCTACGGAATCGATGAGGACAGCTGCGGCTGCGGGCACCACCATCACGGAGGCTGCGGCTGCGGCCATCACCACGAGTTCGAGGCCATCTGCCCCAACTGCGGGGAGACTATCGAGCTCACCGACGATATGCTGGACGCCGAGAGCATGGTATGCCCCCACTGCGGGGAGACCTTGGAGTTCGACTTCGATGACGACGAGGATATCAGCTTCGACGAGCTGGACGCCGGCGAGGACGAGGGCAGCGAGGAGTAAAAATCCGAAAAAAATACAGGCCTATGGGTTAGCGCCCATGGGCCTGTTTTTGTTTATTCCGGCTTGGAGCCGTTATCCTGCTGCTCCAAAAGGAGTTTCAGCCTGCCGTCCTCCCGTATGGCGCGAAGGGTGTCCTGGCGGCGGAGGACAGCCAGTATCAGCGTCAGGGAGAGGTTTATAAGAGTGACAACGGCTAATATGAGCTTTGCCCCTTTCCCGGGCTTTCTGCGGGCCCCGCTTTTCTTCTTCATGTGATTTCCTCCAATCTCTTGTCAATTTCGGCCATGGCCTCCTTCTGGCTCAGGCGCTCGTTCTCAACGTCCCGCTCCCCCATCTCCATGCCGCATACGGCGGCGTATGGGCAGAAGCGGCAGGCGCTGCGGTTCTTCATGCTGGGCCGGGCGGCGGCCTCGCCTTGGAGCAGCTCCCGGCCCATGGAGGCTATGAGCCGCTTTGAGTATTCCAGCACCCGCATAAGCTCGGCCTCGCTTAAAACGGAGCTGTGGCTGTCGGGGGTGCCGTCCTTTTTCAGAGCGGCGGGGATAAATATGCCCTTCGCCCCGGCCTCCATGGCCTCGATTATCTCTCCGTCGCTGAGCACAAGGCCGCTCATGCGGAGCTCCTTCATGCCGGCCCTCTGTATCTCCTCCTGGGCGGCGCCCCGCTCGACGCTGACGCTGGGCTCGGCGGCGGGGACATAGAGTATGCCGGCGGGGAAGCGCCTGCCGCTCTGGACCAGAGCCGCTAGATAGACCAGCATCTGCATGTTCAGGCCGTAGAGCACATCCCCAAGCCGGAAATCCTTGCCGCCGGTCTTATAGTCTATCACCCGCACGAAGCTTCTGCCCCCTGTATGCAGTATGTCCACCCGGTCGATGGTGCCGCCCACCGTGACAGTGTCCCCGCCGCCGGTCTCTATTTTCAGGAGGGGAAAGTCCCTGCCCAGCTTTAGCTCCATGTGCTCTGGGACAAATCTGCTCTGGGAGAGCTCGAGCTCCAAATGCCGTATCAGCTTGCAGGCCGAAGAGCCCATCCGGCGGAGGCGGTACCGCTGGCGGCTGGTGAGGGAGTCGAGCCCCCCGAGGTTTTCGGCGGCGTAGCTTTCAATGAGCCTTGAGACAAAGGCCTCCAGCTCGTCATCCGTCCACCTGGCGCGCTGGTCCCGGGGCTCGGAGAATACCTGCTCTAAAAGATAGTGCATAAGTGTGCCGTACTGCAGAACGTCCACCTCGGCGGGCCTGCGCTCCCGGGCGTTCAGGCCGTATCTGCAAAAGTACTTGAAGGGGCAGCTGTGATATGTCTCTATCTGGGTCGGGGAGAGAAAGAGGCGTTCGCCGTATACCCTCCTGGTGAGCTCCGGGTCCGTGAGCCGCTGGGGGCTTCGGCCCGCCGCCCGCTCAAGGGCCCCGAGCCTTCCGGAGAGCTCCGGGTCCTCCCGGACGAACTGCTTTAGTGCCCCGGCCTCGGGGGTATTCTCCCGCCAGCGGAAGGCCATGCGGGAGAAGGCGGCCTCCCTTGAGCAGGAGAAGAAATCCTCAGGCAGGTCCCGCTCCGGCCGGAGGCTGGGGAACACGCCCCTCACCCCGGCTATGAGCTCGCTGGGCTCCTTATCCTGGCCGCCCGCCGAGACAGGCCAGGATAATATGAGCCGATGGCTCCCAAGGCACGCCACGGAGTATGCAAGATACCGCTCCTCAATAGCCTTCTGCTCCAATGGGTCCCCAAGGGGGAGCTGAAGCTCGATAAGCTCCCGGCGCTCGGCGTCGGAGAAGACCCCGGAGGAGCTGGGGTTTAAGGGAAAATCCCCCTGGGTCACGCCCATGAGGAAGACCACCTTCGGGGAGGTCTGGCGCACCTGCTCGGCGGTGCCGAATATCACCTGGTCGGCGGTCTCCGGTATGTCAGACACATCCTCGCCGGCGAGGACCTCCTTGAGCAGTCGGAAAAATCGCTCCCTGGGGACGCGGCGGTCCCCCAAAATGCTGTGCATTTGGTCCAGGGTCTCCATAAGCAGCTCCCATACCCTCAGCTGCCTGGCGGCTATGGCGTCCTCCCCGGCCATCTCGAGCCTGCGCACATACTCGGGCAGGGACTCCTCCAAGCCGAAGGCCATCAGCAGATTGTAGGCCGCCTCGCTTATCCCGGCGCCGGAGCTGTCGGCGGTGGAGCGGGCGAAGGCCTCAAGGGGGGGCACAAGGCGTTCGCGCAGGGCGTTGAGGCTCTCAAGCAAGGCGCGGTCGCCGTCGGTGAACTCATGGCCGAAGCCTCTGGGGTGGCGGGTAAAGGGGGCGTGCCACTGGGGGCCCTTGAGCTTCCAGAGATAGGCATAATTTTCAAGGTCGGATATCTCCTCAGCGGTGAAGCCGGACACGCCGGTTTTCAGGAGCTCCAAAAGGTCCTCTGTGGCAAGCCCACTCTGGACGGCCTCAAATGCACAGAGTAGAAAGCGCGTCACCGGCTCCGCGTCCACGCCCACCGGCTGGGACATGAAGCAGGGGATATCCCGCTTTTTGAGGGCAGTATCAAGGCTGCCGTAATACTGCCCTGGGGAGCGGCAGATTATGGTAATATCCTTATAGCGGAGGCCCCCGGCCACAAGGCGGCGTATGTATGAGGCCACAAACTCGCTCTCATCGAAGACGTCCCTGGCCTGATAGAGTGCCAGCCCCTCGTGGTCCGGGGAGGTCATCACTTCCTCGGGGCAGAAAAGCTGGGCCTCAAGGAGCTTCAAATTCTCGTTCTGAAACCGGGGGGAGCGGGTGAGCATAACCGGGGGGAGAACCTTCACATCCAGCTCCCCGGCGATGGCGGTAAGCTGGCGGCGGGTGCGGTCCACAAGGGCGAAGAGCCCCGCGCCGTCCTCAGAGAGGCCGTCGGTGCACAGGGAGACCAGCATTGTGTCAGCCTGGGCCATGAGCCTTGAGAGGACCTTAAGCTCCTGCTGGGTGAAGCCCTCGAAGGAGTCCACGGCGATGGTGAAGCCTGAAAATATATTGGTGCCCTCAAGGGCCTGGGCAAGGCGGGTGAGGTCGTCCCGGGAGTCGAGATAGGAGCCGGCTACCAGTGCGTCAAAGGCGGCATAGACCGCGCCCAGCTCCCGGAGCTTCTGGGAGAGCCCCCGGCTTTTCTGTCCGCGGGATTTCAGCGCCTCGGCAGTGAGGGAGAGGTCCTCGGGGGTAACGCCGCACATTTTCAGCTCGTCCACGGCGGTGAGCATAAGCTGGGTAACGCGGCCGGAGCGTGCGGACTCCCTGTAAACATCCAAAAGCCCGTCGCAGGCGTCCAGCGCGGAGGACATAAGTATTCGCCTGCCGCCGTCGGTAAGCCGCCGCCCAGCGAGCCCCCCCAGGCGGTGGAATACTGAATCCGCCAGGCGCGTAAAGCTGTACACGCCGATAGAGTTTGCCCTCTGAGGCCCCGCAAGGCGGAGCATAGCCTTCTCCGTCTCAAAGCTGAACTGCTCAGGCACAAGCATAAGGCACGGAGACGACGGAGACATATTGGCAGCCGTCCTCCGAAGATATTCAGTTTTTCCGCTCCCAGAGCGGCCAAGCACAAACCGGAGCATAAAATCCTCCCAAAACGACGCGAAGCGAGCCGGGGTCAAGGGGTCCAGGACCCCTTGCAGGGTTTGGGGCAGCGCCCCAAGGTCTAAAAAAGCGCGCCCGCGCGATATAGATATATAATAATGCTATTATACACCCCCTCACCCCCTCCCCGCAAGCCAATTTTTAATCTCCTCATAAACCTCAATAAACTTAAACCTAACCTGAACCCCGTTATCCTCAACCAACCCCCGCTGCTCCTCAGGCAGCAGCGCCATCACATCCTCATCACCCGCCGCAGGCAGACACAGCGCGGGGAACACCACGCACCACCAGTTATGCCCCTCCCCCTCGCCGATAACGACCCGAAGGGTGCGGTACCGCCCGGCGGGCAGGGTAAAGCCTTCATACTTCCGGGTAGTAAAAAACTCGTCGGTCACAGAGGCGGTCACAGTATCTGTAAAGCCGTTCTCCTCAACAGTACGCCGGGCGGCATTGGCAATGCCCTCAAGGTGGGTGCATATGGCGGCGTTGGCGCTGTAAAGGTCATCGGCTTCACGGCACCAGCGGGCCGCCTCGGTAAGTACCGCGTCGCGTACAAGGAGCTTGAGCGCCTGGTCGCCTTCGCTGTCCGAGTTAGCCACAACGTGGAGGCGGAGTATGTTCTCGGGCAGCTGCTGGGCGGGTCCGGCGGCGGTGAGCCAGGAGACGGCCAGGGCAAGTATCAGGGCACAGAGGGCGGCCTTGAAAAGAGGCGGGAATTTTAAATCATGCTTAGAGCTCATAAAATCATACCTTTCGCAGTTTTCACAGTTTTTCCAAATCCAGGAAAAAGTATGGGCGCTGTTTTGCGGATTTATTCGGGGTTTAAAAACCGGGAGCATTGTGCTATAATATCTGGAAAAGAGGCGAGGTTAAAATATGCTTGATATATTGCTTGACGCGATAATAGACTCACTGAAAACGCTGCCGTTCCTGTTCGGTGCATACCTGCTCATAGAATTTCTGGAGCACAAGGCCAGCGACGGCATGGCCCGGCTCCTGGGCAGGCTTGGGCCCTTGGGCCCCGTGGGCGGGGCTGCGCTTGGGTGCGTGCCCCAGTGCGGGTTCTCAGTGGCGGCGGCGAATTTCTACGCGGGGCGGCTGATAACCCCTGGGACGCTGCTGGCGGTTTTCATCGCCACCTCTGACGAGGCCCTGCCCATAATGCTCTCCCGGCCCGGGTCGGCGGGAAAGCTGGGGCTGCTCCTTGGGGTGAAGCTCATTGCCGGGGCAGGGGTGGGAATACTGGCGGATATTGTGTACAGCGGATTTTTAAAGCAGCGGATGTCCGAGCCGTTCCACGAGCTCTGTGAGGACTGCGGCTGTGAGGAGAAGGGGGTGCTCCGCTCGGCGCTGGGGCATACGGTGAAAATTTTCGTCTTCCTGTTCATCGTAAATATCGCGCTGAACGGGGCCATAGAGCTGGTGGGAGAGGAGAACATCTCAAGGCTGCTGCTTTCGGGGAGCGCCTGGCAGCCGCTGCTTGCTGGGCTCATAGGCTTCATACCAAACTGCGCCGCGTCGGTGATACTGACGGAGCTGTACCTTGGGGGCTCCCTGTCCTTCGGGGCGGCGGTTTCCGGGCTGTGCACGGGGGCCGGGCTGGGGCTGCTGGTGCTGTTCCGGGTGAACAGGAACTGGAAGGAGAATCTGGCTGTCGCCGGGGTGCTCTATGTGTCGGCGGTTTTGACAGGAAGCATTTGCCAGGTGATATTTGGGTAGACAAATCTCCTATTATGTGCTAAAATATATCCAGAACTTACAAAAAAGGAGATGATACCCATGTCAAAAAGAATAGTGAAAGCGCTTGTGCTTATGCTGTGCGTGCCGCTGCTTACGGTATTTGCCTGTATGAAAGCCGGCGCCGCGGCGGGGTTCACGGACGTCCCGGCGAACGCCTGGTACACCGCGGCGGTGCGGGATATGGTGGACAGGGGCATAATGAGCGGCGCCGGGGACGGCACCTTCCGGCCGGGAAAGTACCTCACCCGGGCGGACTTCGCCACCATGCTGGCCCGCACAGCCCTGCCTGAGAGCGAGCTGAGAAAGTACAGGTATAACGGCAGCTTTACCGATGTGAAGAGCAATCACTGGGCAAACCCCTATGTGAACTGGGCCAGCGAGAACGGCATAGTCAGCGGCACGGGCAATAAGCGGTTCAGCCCCGGCGGCAGGCTCACCCGGCAGGATATGGCCGTTATGCTGGTGAATTACGCCAGGGCCATGGGCGTCAGCACTCCCCCGGTGAAGGGGCCGATGTATTTTAAGGACGACTACGCCATAAACCTCTATGCCGAGGACGCTGTGTACACCTGCGCCAGGGCCGGGATAATCAGCGGCAGCGAGGGCTATTTCAAGCCCAAGAACTACAGCCAGCGGTGCGAGGCGGCCCAGGTGCTGTCCATGTTCCTGAAGGTGGGGCAGGACCCCAGGTACAAGGTCATACGCAAGAGAGTGGAGGACGTTTCCGTGGCGGCGGTGGAGTTCGACCCGGGGTGGTACAGCCCTGATATCGTCATGGGAAACGACGTGATAGACGGCGGGGAGAGCATAGGGAGCGTCATCAGCCGCACGGGAGCTAAGATTGCCGTGAACGGCGGTTTCTTCGGCTTTGATACATATATGCCCTACGCCACCATAGTGAAGGACGGCAGGCTTATCTCTACCTTCAACAAATACTCCCCCGCAAAGTCCGCCATCGTCATGGACAGCACCGGCAGGTTCTCCATTGAGCATTTCACCACAAAGGTCTCCCTTACAGCGAACAATCCCGACGGCACTGTGAAGTCCATAGGCGACGCGGTGGTGAACGCGAAGCCCGGGGCGACGGACGGCGCGAGGATAATCTTCACCCGGGAATGGGGCAGAAAGCTTGGCTTTGCGCCCAAGTACGCCGTGAGGGTGGACAACAGCGGCTATGTTGTGGCCGTCTACAGGGACCAGGACGTAGACGTGCCCAACGCCAACGACGGCTACCTCATTGCCCAGCGGGCCGAGCGCCCCGGAGGAAACGACTTTATCCGGGACATGAAGGTGGGCACATATGTGGAGAAAAAGGTAGTCTACGAGGGCTCCGAGACCCAGGACATCAAGCTGGCCCTGGGCGTGGGCCCACAGGTGGTGAGGGACGGCTGGCTCTATGGGGACGCGTACACCTACGGCGCTGAGGGCCTTAACAATATCAACAACTTTTCGGCCGACCGCCGGGTCTGCCTGGGTATAAAGCCTGAGGGGCACCTGGTGCTGCTGACGGCATACACCAGCCTGCCGCAGCTCTCCCATGTGATGGTGAGCCTTGGCTGCTACAGCGCGGTGAACCTGGACGGCGGCGGCTCCTCAAACCTGTATGTGGAGGGGACGTACTATACCGGGCCCAGGTCAAGGCCCATGAATAATGTGATAGTCTTTAAGTGAGATATAATAAAATATAACTAAAACAAAAATACCGCGGCTCATGGGGGCCGCGGTATTTTTTACAGCTTAAATTCCTCCGGGTCATACTCCGGCAGGGCGGGTGGAGCATGGGGCCTGCGCAGGAAGGGGTCGTACTTAAAAGACTTGCAGGGGCCGCTGACTATCATGCGCTTTCGCTGGCGCTTTGCCTTCTCCCTGGCCTTATCCTTGGCCCGCTGCTCGGCCTTCTCCCTAAACCTGCTCTTGGGCTTCTCCTTTTTGCCGCCGCTTTCCTGGGCGCTGTTCCGGGAGTACAGTGTGCCCCGGTCGTAGGACTGGTCGAAGGCGGCCTCAAAGGCGGCCTCGTCCCCGCCTCCCTCGGGCAGGAGCCCCAGGCGGCAGGCGGGAGGCCCCCCTGGGGAGAGGTTATGCTCGCAGTATTCGCACGAGGGGGTTATCCCTGAGCCGAAGAGGGGGGTGTCTTTCTTGCTCAAAATCATCATTCCTTTTTAGCGCTGTAATACAAGTATACAGCAAGAGGGCGGGATTTGCAAGGGGTTTTTGGCGGTCATATCTCACGGGGCCCTCTCATATGCTTTTGGAGAAAAGTTTTCTGAAAGGAGCCGCACTATGCTCAGCGCCATCGCCTTCCTCTGCCTTATGCTCAGCCTGCTGATGTACCCCGGGGCCGTGCAGTCCTCAGCCGCGTCCTCTGTCATGTACTGCCTGACGGTGCTGGTGCCGTCGCTGTTTCCCTTTATGGCCCTCACCGGCTACGCCGTGAGCTCCCCGGCGGCCCAGACCCTCGGGAGGCCCCTGGACCTTGTGACCCGGCATGTGTTCAGGCTGCCGGGCTGCTGTGCCGTGCCGGTGCTCATGAGCCTGATAGGGGGCTATCCCGCCGGGGCGAAGGGGGCCTCGATACTCCTTTCAGACGGCAGGATTACAGAGGCCCAGGCCGGGAGAATGCTCCTGTTCTGCGTGAATCCGGGGCTGGCCTTTACTGTGACGTATCTTGGGCTGGGGGTCTTCGGGAGCACGGGGATGGGCTGGCGGCTGTTTGCCTCGGTGAGCATACCGGCGGTGCTCATGGGGGTGCTAACGGGGCTTCGCGCCCCTGTGCCCCCAAAGGGGGAGGAGCGGGGCGCTGCCCTGAGGGGGGCCCAGGCGCTGACCCGCTCTGTAGCGGACGCCTCAAAAAGCGTGCTGATAATGTGCGCCTGCATAGTGCTTTTCGCAGGGTTCACTGCGGTGCTGCACAGCAGCGGCCTGTTTGGGCAGGCTGTGCGGCTGCTCACAAGGGCGGGGATACTGACTCCGCAGCAGTGGGCGGCCTCCCTGTCCTTTCTGCTTGAGGTGACCGGCGGCACAGGGGACGCCAGGGCTCTGGGAGTGGGGCCGGGGTTCTTCGCCTTCGGGCTGGCCTTCGGGGGGCTCTGCGTGCACATACAGGTGTTCTCCATGTTCCATAGGCTGCCGGTGAAGCTGCCCCTGTTCTTCCTGTGCCGGTTTATCCACGGGCTGCTGGCGGCGGGCTGCTTCGTGCTTCTGGGCAGGCTGGCGCCCGGGCCGGAGGCCGGGGGCTTGGTTGAGACAATGGCCGGGGCATACCGCCCGGCGCTTAGCGGAGGCTGGATGGGCGGGGCCTCCCTGCTGCTCATGTGCGCGGCCTTCCTGCTCACAGCCGGGAGGGGGTGCCGTGATGGAGATTAGGGAGCCAAGGCCCACAGGCGGGGCGGTGATATCCCTTACGGGCAACAGGAGCGCTGTGGTGGACGGCTGCGACGGCATTATAGACTACGATGAGGAGCGGGTGGTGCTGCGCACCGGGCGGCTCACTGTGCGCATTACCGGCAGGAAGCTCCGGCTCACAAAGCTGACCCAGTGCTCGGCGATGATAGAGGGCGTGATAATGGGCCTTGAGTACAGTTACTAGGGGTGGTGTGATGATAGAGCGGATATACCACTGGCTGTCGGGCTATGTGGAGTTCAGGGTGGAGGGGGACGGCGCAAGGCTTTTCACCATGGCGGCAAAGAGGGGCCTGGGGCTCTGGGGCTTCGGCCGGCGGGACGGCAAGGCCGTGGCAAGGGTGAAGCCGGGGGGATATAAGAAGCTCAGGCCCCTGTTCAGACGGTGCGGGGCCTCTGGGAGGATGACAAGAAAGCGGGGGCTGCCCTTTCAGCTCATGCGCCTTTGGGCGCGCAAGGGGCTGGTAGGGGGGGCCTTTCTGGGAATGGCCCTCTTTCATTTCCTCTCGGGGTTCATCTGGGGGGTGTCCGTGTCCGGAACAGAGGCGCTGCCGCCGAACCTGGTGCTGGAAACAGCGGCGGCGGGCGGCGTATACGAGGGGGCAGGCCGGGAGGAAATGCGGGCCGGGAACCCTGAGGGGACCATACTGGCCATGCTGCCGCAGCTCAGCTGGGTGAACGTGAACACCGACGGCTGCTTTGCGGAGATTGTGGTGAAGGAGGGCAGGGCGAAGCCTGAGATAGAGGACAAGGAGGAGCTCTCAAACATTGTGGCGAAAAGGCCCGGGAAGATAGTGAAGATAGAGGCAAGGGAGGGCCGCCCGGAGGTGGCGCCCGGAGAGCCCGTGACCCAGGGGCAGCTGCTCATAGCCGGGCTCTATGAGGAGAAGCTGGACCCCTGGACCCCCAGGCCTGACCCCTATAAAAAGGCCGGCGCCGCAAGGGGCAGCGTTACTGCGGAGACAAAGCGGGAGTTCACCGTGCAGGTGAGCGGGACCGTTGAGGAGCATATCGAGACCGAAAGGAGGACCGCACTCCTGCTGGAGGTACTGGGGGCGCGCATACCCCTGGGGCTCATGAACAGGAGCGGGGAGGAGTCGAGGGTATGGTACGACACCTGGCAGGCCGAGGTGCTGGGCACGCCCCTGCCCATAAAAACACAGCGCCGCACGGAGGCGCTTCTTGAGACGAGGGAGCGAAGGCTAACCGAGGAGGAGATGAAGGCCGCGGCCCTGAGAAAGCTCAGGGAGGCCCAGAGAGCGGAGCTGCCAGAGGGGAGCAGCATTAAGGAGGAGGAGCTGGAATTTTCCTTCTCAGACGGGCTGTGCATACTGTACGCCAGGTGCCGCTGCTGGGAGGAGATAGGGTCGGTGCAGAAAATCCTGGTGGAATAGCACGAACATTTTTCTAAAATTTTGGAGTATTTTCATATAGTTTGGGCTTGAACTTTCGGGATAGTTTATGGTATAATACATTAAATAGCCGGGAAGGCAGAAAAAAGGACCGCGAGAGGTAATTACACGAATTGGAAGTAAAAATAAATTTAGACAGGATAGAGCAGGCCGAGGAGCTTTTCGGCAGCTTCGACGGCAATATGCGGCTTATCGAGCAGGAGTACGGCGTGGCGGTGGTCTTTAGGGACTCCGAGCTGAAGGTCTCCGGCCCGGACCCGGAGAGGGTGGACCGGGCGGCGAGGGCCCTTAGGAGCCTTATCACCCTGATAGGCGGGGGCGAGAGCCTCAGCGAGCAGAACGTGCGGTACTGCATGAGCATGGTGGCCGAGGACAGCGAGGAGAAGGTGGCGAAGCTTGCGGGGGACTGCATATGCATAACCGCCAAGGGCAAGCCCATCAAGCCCAAGACTGTGGGTCAGCGCACCTACTGCGACAATATCCGGGACAACACCGTCACCATCGGCGTTGGGCCCGCGGGCACGGGGAAGACCTATCTCGCGGTGGCAATGGCCGTGACGGCCTTTCGGGCCCAGCAGGTGAACAGGATAATCCTCACCCGCCCGGCGGTTGAGGCCGGGGAGAAGCTGGGGTTCCTGCCCGGAGATTTACAGCAGAAGGTGGACCCCTACCTAAGGCCGCTTTATGACGCGCTTTTCGATATGCTGGGGGCCGAGACCTACGCGCGGTATGTGGAGCGGGGGAACATCGAGGTGGCGCCTTTGGCCTATATGCGCGGGCGCACGCTGGACGACAGCTTCATTATCCTGGACGAGGCCCAGAACACCACCGGCGAGCAGATGAAGATGTTCCTGACCCGCCTGGGCTTTAACTCCAAGATGGTGATAACCGGGGACGTGACCCAGATAGACCTGCCCGACGGCAAGCGCAGCGGGCTCAAGGAGGCAGTGAGGGTTTTAAGGGGCGTTGACGATATAGCCATATTCAAGTTCACGGAAAAGGACGTTGTGCGCCATAAGCTGGTGCAGGACATAATCAGGGCTTATGAGCGCGCGGGACGCGCAAGGCAGCAGCAGTAGGCCCATTGGTAAAATCACCGGCGCTGCCGGGGAAAGGATAGAGTAATATGGAAAAGATAAGGGTCATCATTTCAAACCGGCAGAAACAGGTCAGGGTGCCCACCGGGGTGCGCATGCTCATCCGGCGCTGCTGTCACGCGGTGCTCCAGATGGAAGACTTCCCGGACCCGGCGGAGATAAGCGTCAGCTTTGTGGACAACGACCAGATAAAAGAGATGAACCGGCAGTACAGGGACAAGGACTCGGTGACGGACGTGCTGTCCTTCCCCATGGGCGAGGGCGGGCACTACGACGTGAACCATGAGACCGGCGCGAAGATACTGGGGGATATCGTCATATCCGTCCCTAAGGCCATGGAGCAGGCCAGGACCTATGGGCATACCCTTGAGCGGGAGATAGGCTACCTTACGGCCCATTCCATGCTGCACCTTCTGGGCTATGACCACGAGGAGGGCGGCATGGCCCGGGTGCGCATGCGCGAGAAGGAGGAGCGGGTCATGCGGGAGCTGGGCCTGCCCGCCAGCGGGAGCTATGCCCCGGAGGAATAAAAGCAAAAGTTTTGTCCACTTTTTCAAAAGTGGCAGGGTTTGGGGCAGCGCCCCAAGGCCGGTGAAAAAGCGAAGCCTTTTTCAAAGCTTCAGAGACGCTCTGAGAGGGGTCTGGCACTGCCTATGCTCCGAGCGAAACATGCGCATACACGCTATAGCCTGTGGGTATGTGCTGTTCTTCGCGCTGAAAATGGGCCTCGACCGGGTCGAGCTTGCCTGCCTGTTTATTGCCATGGGCCTTGTTATCGGAGCAGAGGCAATGAATACGGCGGTTGAAAAGCTGTGCGACCACGTATGCAGAGAGCGAAACCCCGAGATAGGCCGGGTCAAGGACCTGGCGGCGGGGGCAGTGCTTCTGTGCGCAATATTTGCCGCGCTAGCTGGCGGGGCGGTTTTCCTGCGCCCGGAGCTGTGGGCGGTGGTTATGGATATTGTGGGGACGGGCTGGAAGGCCGGGGCGTTTGGGGCCTCGGCCGTAGTGAGCTTGGTTTTGGTTTTTGGGGTGCCGCTGAAAAGAGAGTGAATGGAGGCCTGAGCCATGAAAAAGAAAATCACTATAATAGCAGTATGCGCGCTGGTGGCGCTCATTTTGCTGGCGCCGGTGCCCATGCACCTGAAGGACGGGGGCACGGTAGTGTACAGGGCTCTGCTCTACAGCGTTGAGGACGTGCACAGGCTGGGGGATGTGGAGTCTGAGTATGTCGAGGGGACGGTCGTGAGGGTGCTGGGGATGAAGGTTTTTGACAGCACATATTAAAATTATAAATTAAGAAGGAAAACTATGGATACTCAAAAATCAGCTTATATCGCCATCGTGGGGCGGCCCAATGTGGGGAAATCCACTATACTGAATAAGCTCATCGGGGAGAAGATAGCCATTGTCTCCAAAAAGCCCCAGACCACGCGCACGAGGATAATGGGCGTGCTCACCAAGGGGGAGGACCAGCTGGTGTTTCTGGACACGCCGGGGCTTTTGAAGCCGAAAAATTCCCTTGGGGACTATATGGTGCGCTCGGTGACGGCGGCGGTGGAGGGGGTGGACGCCTGCCTTCTGGTGACCCAAGCGGGGGCCCCGGTGTCTAAAGCCGACGAGGAGCTTATCGGGCGGTTCAAAAAGGGACATGTGCCGGCAGTGTTGGCCATAAATAAAATAGACCTGCTCGGGGACAAGAGCAGGATGATGGAGCAGATAGCGGCGTACTCGGGGATGTATGACTTCGAGGCGGTAGTGCCCGTGTCGGCGGAAAAGGGGGACGGCATGGAGGCGCTGCTTGAGGAGCTCTGCGGGCTGACCCTGCCGGGAGGCTGGCTTTTCCCGGAGGACACCCTGACGGACCAGACGGAGCCTGTGCTGGCGGCTGAGATGGTGCGGGAGAAGGTGCTGCGGATGTTGGAGCAGGAGGTGCCCCACGGGGTGGCGGCGGTGACGGAGCATATGGAGGAGAAGGGGGAGCTTTTGGAGGTACACGTTACCCTATACTGCGAGAAGGCCAACCACAAGGGCATACTGATAGGCCGGGGCGGAGAAATGCTGAAAAGGATAGGCAAGGCGGCGCGGGAGGATATTGAGAGGTTTTTCGGATGCAAGGTGAATTTGCAGCTTTGGGTGAAGGTAAAGGAAGATTGGCGGCAGCGCCCGGAGACGTTGCAGGGGATGGGGTTCTCCATGCGCGACCTGGAACTCTAAAAAGCAAAAGTTTCGTCAACCTTTTCAAAGGTTGCGGGGTATGGGGCGGCGCCCCATGTATTTGTGCGAAGCACAAAAAAGTATGGCTTTCCCCGAGGGAAAGCCAATGTTTTTATAACTCCTTCTCACCCATCCACTGCCTATACTTTGTCTCAAACCCAAGCTTACTATACCACTTATCCAGCCAGACATACCGCAGCTCAATCAAAGTGCACCCCTGCTCTTTCAGCCACTGTATGCCATTAGCAACCATATCCATCCCAATCCCCCGCTCGCGCATTTCCGGAACAACACCCACACACCCCACACAGCCGACCTGCTCTCCCGGCCGGAGAAAGCGGCCGCCGTCCGGCGCCAGAACCTCAAACCCGGCAATTTTCCCATCCATAACAGCCAGATATATGGGGTCCACACAGCTCTCAAAGACGCCGGGCCAGTTAGGCTCCGCAGCCTCAACGGCGGCCAGCAGCTCCGGCATATCGTCAGGGACGGCCATTCGGCAGCTGAGCCCTGCGGGCGCTGGCGGTATGCTCAGTTTATCAAGCTCAAACTCGCTGAGTCCCAGCTCCATATTTACGCTCGTCCAACTGGCAGTATACCCCCGCTTCTCAAAAAAGCGCACGTTACCGCCCACATCAGGCACACCCTGCAAAAGGTAGTGCGTTCCATGCCCAAGGGTGAGCTTCTCCACACCCAGGCCGCGAAGGTACTTCTCGGCGGCGGTAAGCAGGCGGCTGCCGATGCCCTGCCGCCGATAGTCCTCGTCTACGCATAATATTGCCACAGAGCCCTTGTGCACCATAGCATACCCTGCCAGCCTGCCGCCATCGTATTCGGCAAAAATCCGCGCCCTCTCCGGTTTCAGCTGTTCTTCAAAGACCTCTCTCTTTGTCTGGTACTCTGGGAAGCACCTCATATACAGCTCATAATACTCGCTCATCTTGACCTCCAAAAAATAAGAGGGACGCCCCAAGGCGTCCCTCAAGTTATGCTGTCTTACTTCACCATGCTGGCGATTTCCTCGGCGAAGTTATCCTCGCGCTTCTCAAGGCCCTCGCCCTTCTCAAAGCGGGTGAACGCCTCAATCCTGATGTCGCCGCCCAGCTCCTTGGCAACGCTCTCGGTGTACTGCTTGACGCTCATATTGCCGTCCTGCACGTAGGCCTGGTCCACAAGGCAAATCTCCTTGAAGAACTTGCCCATGCGCCCGGTGACTATCTTCTCGGCGATGTTGGCGGGCTTGCCCTCGTCAACAATCTGCTGGGTGAGAATCTCCTTCTCCTTCTCCACCCGCTCGGCGGGCACGGAGCTTTCGTCCAGGTACTCAGGGTTCAGAGCGGCTATCTGCATTGCTACGTTATGGGCGTAGGTCTTGAAGCCGTCGGTGCCGGCGATGGAGTCGTCAACGGCGAACTTCACGATAACGCCGATGCGGCCCCCGGCGTGGACGTAGGAGGTCACGGCGCCCTCATAGCGGGCGAAGCGGCGCACCTTGATGTTCTCGCCGATGGTGAGAATCTTGTCCTTCAGAAGGGCGTCAACGGTCATGTCGCTGCCGTGGGCCTTGCAGGCGAGCAGGGCCTCTACGTCGGCGGGGTTCTCGTAGATAACGGTGTCGGCGCAGGTCTTTACGAAGGCCTGGAACTCGGCGTTCTTGGCAACGAAGTCGGTCTCGGCGTTGACCTCGATGGCAACGGCCACCTTGCCGCACTCGCTGACCTCGGCGAAGGCTACGCCCTCGGCGGCTATGCGGCCGGCCTTCTTTACGGAGGCGGCCAGGCCCTTCTCACGGAGAAGGTCGATGGCCTTTTCCATGTTGCCGTCGGCCTCGGTGAGGGCCTTCTTGCAGTCCATCATGCCGCAGCCGGTCTTCTCGCGGAGATTGGCTACGTCTTTTGCGGTAAAGTTCATGGGGAATCGCTTCCTTCCTAGATGTTTTATTTGTACTTCTGTTATTTATGCGCTGGCGCGCAAAGTCTTGGGACTCTGTCCCAAACCCTGCAACCTTTGAAAAGGTTGACGAAACTTTTACTCTTCGGTGGTCTCCTCAGGCTCCTCGGGTTCCTCTTCCTGGCGGGCGGCCGCGCCCATCTGTCCCTCGCGGCCCTCAATAACCGCGTCGGCCATGGCGCTGGCTATCAGCTTCACCGCGCGGATGGCGTCGTCGTTGCCGGGGATAACGTAATCTATCTCGTCAGGGTCACAGTTGGTGTCAACTATAGCTACAATCGGAATGCCCAGCTTCCTGGCCTCGGAAACCGCTATGCGCTCCTTGCGGGGGTCCACGATGAACAGCGCCCCGGGATAGCTGCGCATTTCCTTAATGCCGCCAAGGTACTTCTCAAGCTTCTCTATCTCAAGCTGAAGCTTTGTGACCTCCTTCTTGGGGAGCAGCTCAAAGGTGCCGTCCTCCTCCATCTTCCTAAGCTGCATAAGGCGCTGAATGCGGGTGCGGATGGTGGTGAAGTTGGTGAGCATTCCGCCCAGCCACCGGGCGTTTACATAGTAGGCCCCCGCCCGCACGGCCTCTTCCTTCACGCTCTCCTGGGCCTGCTTCTTTGTGCCCACGAACAGCACGTTCTTGCCCTCAGCGGACAGGTCGCGCACAAAATTATAGGCCTCCTCCAGCTTGCGGACGGTCTTCTGCAGGTCAATGATATAGATGCCGTTGCGCTCGGTGAAGATATAAGGGGCCATTTTGGGGTTCCAGCGGCGGGTCTGATGGCCGAAGTGTACGCCGGCCTCCAGCAGCTGCTTCATAGATACTACTGCCATTTGAATTTACCTCCTGGTTTTTTCCTCCGCAGGAAAGAAAGTTTTCGGCGGCGCCGGGGTCTGTCCCCGGACCAGAGCCGCTTTCCTGCGTGTGTTTTGGCGGTTGATATTATACCACAAAACCCGGCGGTTTGTCAATGAATTTCGCGCTGTAAGGGGGCTTTGAAAAAAGTTGCGGGAAACCACCAGATTTTTGAAAATACAGGTAGACTTTTTCACAATTTATGTTAAAATATAAATGGGGCTTACCTTCTTCGCGGCCCCGGCGTCTAAGATACAGTAAGCCATAGCTTTGAAAGCTGCTATTTTTTGGATAAAATAAAATTGGGAAAGGCGGGAATGAAATGAAAGGTACGGTCGGCACAGGAAAGGAGAACGGCAGGAGGCACGGCGGCATAGTTGTCAGGAGGGGGCTGGCGCTGCTCTTTGCCGGGTGCGTGCTCACCTGCAGCCTTGCGGCCTGCGGGGGCAAGGACAAGGATAAGGACAAGGACAGCAGCGGCTCCGGGTCCTCGGGGACCTCATCTTTGATTCCCCTGAACACCCCGTCCCCAACGCCCCAGCCCACGGCAAAGGCCGTGCGGGTGAAGGTGGACGACTCTCTGAACGTGCGGGACGGCGGCTCCGTTGAGGCGAATATCCTCGGCACGGTAACAAACAACGACGAGCTGGCCCTTCTCTCAGAAACAGAGCAGAACGGCTGGTATCAGGTCTCATATAACGGCGGGACAGGCTATGTCTCGTCCGAGTTTGTAGAGGTCATCGACGTGACGGTGGAGCGGTATAACGCCCTGAAGTCCAGCACTGCCGCCACGCCCACCCCGGAGCCCTCCGCCGACCCCAGCGCCGCCCCTACCCCCGCTCCGGAGGGCGGCCAGGCGGCCAATAATGCCAGCTCCGACGGCGAGGACGGCGAGTAGGATGGATGTGCTGATAGTGGGCAGCGGCCTTCTGGGCCGGGCCGTGGCCGAGCGCCTGGACAGCCTGGGGCACGGCGTTATAGTGGTGGACGAGAGCCAGGAAAACCTTGAGCTCCTGCCAAGGGACTTCGGAGGGGTCACCTTCGCGGGCTTCCCCATGGACCTCAATGTGCTCAGAAGGGCCGGGATAGGCAGCTGTGACGCCGTGGCGGTGACTACCGGGGACGATAACCTGAACATCGCCGTGGGGCAGATAGCCAAGCGCCTGTTTAAGGTACAGAAGGTCGCCGCCAGGGTAGCGGACCCGGAGAGGGAGGATATCTTCGACGGGGAGGTGCGCACGGTCTGCCCCACGAATATGGCCTGCGACAAGCTTGTGGCCGAGCTGCTCTCGCCCCTTGAGAACCGGCAGATAAACTTCGGGAACGCTACGGTGGCTCTGGAAATGCGCCCTGTGGAGAAAAGGTACTTCGGCCAGTCCACCAGCAGCGTGGACCTGCCCGGGTGCGGCATTTTCGCGGTGATAAGGGCGGACGGGGAGTTTGTGCTGAAAGAGACGGCCGGGGGCATAGCCCTCTCGGAGGGGGACGTAATGGTGATAAGCAGGAGGATAGACTGATGCGCATGATAGTTGTGGGCGGCGGGCAGGCCGGGCGGAGCCTTGCCCGCCTGCTTTTGGAGCGAAGGCACGAGGTCTGCCTGATAGAGAAGGACAGGGCCCGCTGCCAGAAGCTTGCGGACGAGCTGGACGCGGCGGTGTTCCCCGGGGACGGCAGCACCGTCTCCGTGCTGGAAGCGGCAGGGGCCGGAAAGGCCGACTGCGTTATGGCCGTCACCGGGGTGGACCAGGTGAATCTCGTGGCCGCCCAGCTTGCGGGGGGATACTTCGGGGCAAAAAAGGTCATAGCCCGGGTGAACGACCCCAGGAACGCCGGGACCTTCCGGGCCCTGGGCATTAAGGACGTGGTGAGCAGCACGGAGCTTGTGGTGCAGCTTATCGAGCAGGAGGCCGACAGCGCCCATATGCACCTTATAGCAAGCCTCAACGAGGGCAGGGGGGAGATATGCTCCATGACCCTGCCGTATAACACCGCCTGGGAGGGCGCGGCCCTAAAAGACGTGGACTTCCCCAAAGGCACGCTGGTGATTTCTCTTATACGCGGGGATAAGCTCACAATACCAAACGGCTCCACGGTGCTCAGGGCCGGGGACGAGCTTGTCGCCGTGGCCGAGGACAGGAGCCGCAAGGCCCTGCACAAGGTGCTGGGGGAGGTAAAATGAGCGTGAAAAAATGAAAATTAAAAATAATAATAATTCCTACTTTACAAATCCTGGAAAGTGTGGTAATATTATACCCACCGGGGAAGGAGAGTGATTGCCCGTGCCGGAGCGGCCGCCTAAGGGCAGGGAAAATTTCAGCAGAAAGCGGCAGGCTGTCCTGAACGCGCTGAAGGGCACTGACACGCACCCCACTGCCGAGTGGGTCTACCGGCAGCTAAAGCCCCTGTACCCGGACCTGAGCCTTGGGACGGTGTACCGGAACCTGGGGCGCTTCCAGGAGACGGGCCAGGCCGCGAGCCTTGGGGTCATCGGCGGGCACGAGCGCTTCGACGGGGACACGTCCCCCCACGCCCACCTTATATGCGAGCGCTGCGGCGCGGTCATAGACGTGCAGGGGGCCATGCCCGGGGCCGGGGAGCTTGAGAGCATATCAAAGCAGAGCGGCTGCGAAATCCAGTCCGCAAGCGTTACATTCAGGGGTATCTGTAGGAACTGCTTATGCAGCAACGGGGAGAGATGTCATGGAGCTGAGAAGGATAACCTATGAGAATGTGGACGCGGTCACCTCTATGTCCGTCCGGGATGAGCAGCAGAACTTTGTGGCCCCCAATGTGGCGAGCCTTGCGGAGGCGTATGTCTGTGTTGACAACGGCTATGCCGTTAAAGCCTTTGCCCTGTATGAGGGGGACGAGCCCGTGGGCTTTGTGATGCTTGGCCTGGGGTATATGGGCTGGAGCGCGCCGCCCTGCGCCGAGGGGAGCTACTGCATTGTCAGGTTCATGATAGACCAGAGATACCAGGGCCGGGGCCTTGGGAAAAAGGGCATGGAGGCCTGTCTCGAGTACCTGAGGGAAAAGCCGCTGGGCTCGGCGGATAAGGTGTGGCTCAGTTATGAGCCGGAGAACACCGCTGCCAGGGAACTCTACCATAAGCTGGGATTTATAGAGAACGGCGAGATGTGCGGCGAGGAGACAGCCGCCGTGAGGGATTTGTAAAAAGGCGCTGTGTGCAAAAACGCATAGGCGCTTTGAAATATCACATAATAATATAACTTAAAAACAGGAGGAATTTTACCATGAAGTTTGTTTGCAGTGTCTGCGGTTATGTCCATGAGGGCGACAGCGCCCCCGAGAAGTGCCCTGTCTGCGGCGCTCCCGCCAGTAAGTTCAACGCTCAGTCCGGTGATATGGCCTGGGCCGCCGAGCATGTTGTGGGCGTTGCCAAGGGTGTTAGCCAGGAGATTCTGGACGGCCTGCACGCCAATTTCCAGGGCGAGTGCACTGAGGTTGGCATGTACCTGGCTATGGCCAGGGTCGCCCATCGCGAGGGCTATCCCGAGATTGGCCTGTACTGGGAGAAGGCAGCCTTCGAGGAGGCCGAGCACGCCGCCAAGTTCGCCGAGCTCCTGGGCGAGGTCGTCACCGACAGCACCAAGAAGAACCTTGAAATGCGCGTAGAGGCCGAGAACGGCGCCACCGACGGCAAGACCCAGCTGGCGAAGCTCGCCAAGGAGCAGGGACTGGACGCCATCCACGACACCGTCCATGAGATGGCCCGTGACGAGGCCCGCCACGGCAAGGCTTTCAAGGGCCTTCTTGAGAGGTACTTCAAGTAATGGACGTCAGAAAGAAGATAGAGGAGATAGCCGAGAAGCTGAAGAACGACGGCTCCCTTCGGGACAGTTTCCTCAAGGAGCCCATCCCCACCCTGGAGAAGCTCCTGGGAGTAGACCTGCCTGAGGAGCAGCTAAAGCAGCTGGCCGAGGGCGTTAAGGCCAAGATAAACCTGGATAAGGCCGGCGATTTTATCGGCGGTCTGCTGGGGAAGAAGTAAGCTTATAGATTCATACTATTTAATATAGGAGGTACGAACCATGGATAAGTATGTATGCCCCTGCGGCTATGTATACGACCCCGAGGCCGGCGACCCGGATAACGGCGTTGCCCCCGGCACCCCCTGGGAGCAGGTGCCCGAGGACTGGACCTGCCCCACCTGCGGGCTGGGCAAGGACGCCTTTGAGAAGGAGTAAGCCCCGGTAAAAGCAAAGATAAAATGGCCCGCGCCGTCAACCGGTGCGGGCCATTTTGTAATATCAATTATTTCTCAGCCTTGGTGCTTTTGCGGCCGCGCTTCGCGGGGGCCTTGGGCTCAGCCTTAGGCTTTGGGCCGGGCTTCCTGCGGGCGGGCTTGACCTCCTCCTTGGGGGCCTCCTCAACCGGCGCAGGGGCAGCCTCCGCCGGCACGGGCTCGGGCTTTGCCTCAGGCTCCTCAGCCTTGGGAGCCTCCTCCTTCACGGCGGCCTTTGGGGCCCTGGGCTTGCGGGCGGGCTTTTTGGGAGCGGCTTCCTTCTTCTCGGGAGCGGGCTCCTTCTCTTCCTCAGGGGCTACCAGCTTCCACTGCTGTCCCGCGCCCTCAACGTCGTCCCATATCTGGGCGGGAGCGCCGTCGTCCTCGCGCATTTCCACAATGTCCAGCACCTTGCCGGACTGGACGTTTATCAGCTTCCTGTAGGTAGCGGTGACCTTTTCCCACTTCCACACCTGGCTCTCGCCGTCAGCCACGTCGTCCCAGGTCTGGGCCCAGGCGCCGGCCTCCGTGCTGCCGTGGGTAACGTCCAGCACCTTGCCGTTCTGCTTGTTCACCAGCTTGAAAGCGCGCCCCGGCATTTTCACGGGGGTCCAGAGCTGTGCGTCGCTGCCGTCGAGTGCGGCCTGTTCCACTATCTGGCCGTTGTCGGGACCGGTGCTCTGCAGAGCCTTCCCCGTCCTGCGGTTGACAATCATGATTTCCTCGCGTTTCTCCCTAGCAGCCATACTAAAATCTTCCTTTCCTCCGCATTTTCACACAATATATGCGGTTCAATTATTTGCGTGACGAGCTTTTACACAACATATTATAGCCGTTCCCACCGCTTATGTCAATCATTTCCTTACAAAATTATGAATTAAGATATCCGTAAGAAAAAATTTTGGACTTTATCAACTGATTTTACTTGGAAATACCGGCTATTAGGTGTATACTTAATAGCAAAGAGCGCGGCAAAAGCGAGGCGCTGACAAAAAACTTGCGAGGTACAACACATATGAAGCACAAAAAAACGCCCCCGAAGGCCGCTCCGGGGGAGCAGAGCACCCGGGGAGCAAAGAGGTTTTATCCCGACCCGGGGGAGGGGCTCTCCCCCCAGCAGGTGGCGGAGCGCATGAAAGAGGGCCTGCACAACGGGGACTCCGGGGTGCGCTCCAAAAGCGAGGGGCAGATAATAAGGGAGAACGTATTTACATTCTTTAACCTCTTGAACTTCGCCCTGGCCCTGGCGGTGCTGCTGGTGGGCTCGCCCCAGAACGCGCTGTTCATGGGGGTGATTGTCTCCAACATAGTCATAGGCTCATTCCAGGGGATAAAGGCAAAGCGCACCATAGACAAGCTCTCGCTGATATCCGCGCCTAAGGCCGTGGCTTTAAGGGGAGGGCAGAGGTACAATGTCCGGGTGGAGGACGTGGTGCTGGACGACGTGCTCATCTTCGGCGCGGGCAACCAGATTTGCGCGGACGCTGTGGTGGTGGGCGGGGAGTGCGAGGTGAACGAGTCCCTCCTGACCGGCGAGTCCGACCCGGTGGTGAAGCAGCCGGGGGACCCCCTCCTGTCGGGGAGCTTTGTGGTCAGCGGCACCTGCTCGGCCCAGGTGGAGCGCGTGGGCGCGGAGAGCTACGCCAATAAGATAGCCGGGGACGCCAGCTATATGAAAAAGCGCAGCTCAGAGATAATGGACTCCATAGATTTAATTGTTAAGATAATCGGCTTTGCAATACTTCCTGTAGGCGGGGTGCTGTTCTGGAAGCAGTTCTTTGTGCTGGGGGACACCCTGAAAAACTCCGTGGTGAGCACAGTTGCCGCCATGGTGGGCATGATACCCGAGGGCCTTGTGCTGCTCATAAGCTTAGCCTTTGCAGTGAGCGTTATCAAGCTCTCGGCGAGGAAGACGCTGGTCCAGGACATGTACTGCGTGGAGACCCTGGCGAGGGTGGACACCCTCTGCCTTGACAAGACCGGCACCATCACCGAGGGCACCATGCAGGTGGATGATATCGTCCCCTTCGAGGGCTTTTCCGAAGGGCAGATGAAGGAGGCGCTGACTGCCCTTGTGAACACCCTCACCGACAGCAACCCCACCTTTATGGCCATTAAAGACTGGCTGCCGAGTAGTTCGCAGAGCGAACTACTAAGTACTTCTTGGAAAGCAGCAGAGACCGTGCCCTTCTCCTCGGCCAGAAAGTGGAGCGGCGCGTATTTCTCCGGGCGGGGCTGCTACGTGATGGGCGCGGGGGAGTTCATCCTGGGGGATAGTTTCGCGCCCTATAAGCCCAGGGCCGAGAGCTACTCAAGGAACGGCCAGCGGGTGCTTTTGCTTGCCCGGGCCGGTATGAGCTTTGCGGACAAGGCCCTGCCCGAGGGCATGAAGGCCATGGGCCTGGTGCTCATAAGCGACAAGATAAGGAAGGAGGCCCCCAGAACCCTGAGGTTCTTCGCGGACCAGGGGGTGGACCTGAAGGTCATATCCGGCGACAACGCGGTGACGGTTGCGAATATCGCCAGAAAGGCCGGGCTTGACAACGCGGACAAGTACGTGGACGCGACCACCCTCCACAGCGACGAGGACGTCAAAAGGGCGGTGAAGGAGTACGCGGTGTTCGGCCGGGTGACCCCCCAGCAGAAGCTCGCCTTCGTGAAGGCCCTCAAGGAGGACGGCCACACCGTTGCCATGACCGGCGACGGTGTGAACGACGTGCTGGCTTTAAAGGAGGCCGACTGCTCCGTGGCAATGGCCTCGGGCAGCGACGCGGCGAGGACCGTCTCGAACCTGGTGCTCCTGGACTCGAACTTTGCCTCCATGCCCGTGGTGGTGCAGGAGGGGCGGCGCTCCATCAACAATTTGCAGCGCTCAAGCTCCCTGTTCCTGGTGAAGACCATCTTCTCGGCCCTTATCGGCGTGCTCTTTATCTTCATCAACTATTCGTACCCATTCCAGCCCATTCAGCAGACCCTCATAAGCTCCCTGACTATCGGCGTGCCCTCGTTCATACTGGCCCTTGAGCCAAATAACGACAGGCTGAGGGGCAAGTTCATAAACAACGTGATACGCATGTGCATACCCGCGGCCCTTACGATGACGGCGAATATTGTGGCCCTCTGCGCCCTGGCGGGGCCGCTGGGGCTCTCGCCTGAGGAGGCCTCCACCATGGCGGTGATAATGACGGCCATGACCGGGTTTATCATGCTCTTTAAGGTGAGCGCGCCCTTCAATGCCCTCAGGGGAACCCTGTTCTTCGGGCTGCTGACGGCGTTCATACTGGCATATACTTTCCTTGGGGGGCTGTTCCAGCTGGCGGACCTGACGCTGCCCATGCTCATAGCCTTAATGCCCCTTATGATATTCGCAATAGTATTTATGCTCGCTATGCTCCATCTTGTGGACCACGTGATAGCAAACTCACTGAGCCCGGTGTACCCATACAAGGTCCGGGCCAGGATGAAAAGGAGGAAAAGACAATGAATCCGAATTTAGTAGACCACACATTTTATGTGGCCTGGGCAATAACCGCCTGCGTTCTGGCGCTGTTATTCGGCCTGCTGCACCTTATCGCGGTGATAGGCGCCATGCGAAAGGGGTATAGGCCATCGCAGCTGGTTATGCTGGTTTGCAGTATAATCGTGCTGGCGGCGATACCCGCGTGCCTATTTGGCTGGCCCGGGAACATAGACGCCCTGCTGATGGCCATAGGCGGCGGGGGAGTGTGCGGGGCGGCGTTCTATAACGGCCGCTCGGCGGCAGAGAAGGCGGGGGACAAGAGCCTCTTTCACCTCTCCCACCATATTGTGAGGCTGGCGTTTGTGCTGGTTTTGGTGATGAATTTTATCCGGGTGTAGAGGTATGCTTAAAAAGTATAAAAACAGTTATCTCAGCTTTGTTCTGCTCTATCTGGGCTTCTATCTGGCCTTCGCGGCGTACAGCGCGGTGCTCTCGGTGTACCTTCAGGGCATAGGCAAGGACGACCGGGAGATGTCTTTAATACTCTCGGCGGCGGGGCTTTTCTCATTGGCAATAGGCCCGGTGCTGGGCTACATAACGGACCGGGCAAAAAGGCAGAAGCTGGTGGCCGGGGCGCTGCTGGGAACAGTGGCTCTGCTGGGGATGGTGTTCTCGGCGGTGAGGGGCCTTGGGCTCCTGTTCGTTCTCAACGGCGTGATAATGTCTGCCCTGAACGGCCTTTCGTCCATATGCGAGCGGCTGGCAGGGGAGAGCCGGTTCAGGTACGGAGTGCTCCGGGTCTGGGGCACCATCGGCTATGCCGCGGGGGTGCAGGGGGCGGGGCTCGCCATAGAGCTTTTGCCGGGATACGCCCTGTTCCTGCTGACAGCCGCCGCGTGCGGGCTCTGCCTTTTGGGGCTGGTGGGAGCTGAGCTGAGGCCGGCGGCGGAAATAAGCCCCGGGGGCCGGGAGGGGAGGCCGAAGCTCTCGGCGCTGCTGGAAAGCCCGCAGTTCTTCCTGTTCCTTCTGGCGGCGTTCATATTCTCGGGCTGCTCGGGGGTGAACATGAACTATTCGCCGGTGCTCCTGAGCACCATGGGCGTGCCCGCGGGGACAGTGGGCACGGTGCTGTCGGTAAGCACGGTGGTGGAGATACCCCTGTTCCTGTTCTCTCATAAATTCATGGACAGGCTCTCTGGCAAGGTGCTGACGGCGGCTGTCTTCCTGCTGGCGATAGTCCAGTTTTCAGTATACGGCACGGCAGGGTCCCCCCTTGCGGTAATGGCTGCCATAGTTCTCCTCAAAGCCGTAACGTCAACCCTGTACATGATGCTCACCCTAAAGATGGTGCGCTGCCTGGTGCCCGCAGGGCTTACAACCACAGGGCTGGCAGTAGTCGGCGCAGTAAACAGCCTTTCCGGAATAGTCATGCAGAACATATGCGGCTGGCTGGCGGGGGAATGGGGCATAGGCTTCATGTACCTTGTGCTTGCCGGCTGCTGCGCGGGAGGCCTTATACTCACCCTGTTCCTGCGGGTGCGGAGCACCGAAACGGTCTTCAATTAAAAGTTTCGTCAACCTTTACAAAGAGGTTGAAGAGTTATGCTCTGCATAACTCTGGGTCAGCGTCCCACGACCATAAGCAGAAAGCCCAGGGCAAACGCCCCGGGCTTTCCGCTTGAAAAAGGAGATTATGAAAAAGAAAACTTGTACTCAAAATTAGGTTAGAAAAATTCAGTTGGAAGAACCTGTATTCGCTGAAAGAACCAGCTCTATCTTAATACCGCTCTCCCCAGTAAGAGGCCGGTCAACGGTCAAAGTAACCTTATCCCCCGGCTTCTTCGTGGCAAGATAGGACGAAACCGTATTTTCCGCAACAATCTGCGTATCGTCAACAGCGGTTATAATATCATTAGCTTTAAGCCCCGAGGCCTTAGCATTCTCAGTAACAGTCTCCCCCACGCAGTACCCCTGGGGCAGCCCGTAGAAGTTAGACATAGCCCTGTTCACAAAGGCCCCTGTAATACCCAGCATAGCCCTGTCCTGAACATAACCATACTCAATCAAATCGCTGACAACAGGCTGCACGACGGTGGAGGGAATCGCAAAGCCCATGCCCTCATAGTCGGTGGCCGCAATCTTGGAGGAGTTAATCCCCACGACCAGCCCCTCTGAGTTCACAAGGGCCCCTCCGGAGTTGCCGGGGTTAATGGCCGCGTCGGTCTGAATGCAGTTTACGATAAACCCGGTATCGCCGTTTGTCACAGGCCTGTTCAGGGCCGAGATATAGCCGATGGTAACGCTTGAGTTAAACTGCAGGCCTCCGGGATTGCCGATGGCGAGCACCTGGTCCGTAACCTGTAAATCGTCTGAGCTGCCGAACTCGGCGGGGGTGAGCTTATCGTCGGTGCTCACCTTGATGACGGCCAAATCCGTCTGGGTGTCCTCGCCGACAAGCTCGGCGTCGTAGCTGGTGCCGTCGGAGGTGACTACGGAGAGGTGGTCCGCCCCGGCGATAACATGCTGGTTTGTGACGATATAGCCGTCCTCGGAGATTATGATACCGGAGCCCTCGCCCGCGGGGGTGAGCTCGCCGGACTCCTCAGAGGCCTCATTGCCGCCGCCCAGGAAGAAGTTCCCGAAGAAACCGTTCTGCTGCTGGACTACCCGGTAGTTCTGCACGCATACCACGGAGGGTATCACCTTCTGGGCCGCCTGCTGGGTGGTCATGCCGTCCTTTGTGACGGTGGGCGTTGTCCCTGAGCCGCCGTCGTCCGCCCGCTTATAGAGGGTGAAGGCGGCCGTCTCCTTAGCGTCCTCCGGGCTCTCAACGTTCACAACGCCGTTTTGTATCATGGCGGCGAAGACCCCCACAGAGCCCAGTGAGACCACCGCGCACGCCAGCACCGCCGCCAGGGCTTTGAGGAAGAACCTGCCGCCCTTCCGCTTTTTGGGGACGGGGATGGGCTTTGGCTGCTGGTAGTAGTTCTGCGGGGCGCCGGGCCCCCAGCTGTAGCTGCTCTGCTGCTGGGCCGGGCTGGGAGCCGGGGCCTGGTACTGGGAGTACTGGCTGCCGGCATAATTCTGCGGGGCGGTCTGGGTGGTGTACGGATAAGCCCCGGTGTTCTGGCCGGCCCCGTACTGGGGGGCCGCGGGCTTCTGCCCGGAGACGTTTTCGCTCTCACCTGTATTTTTGTTTTCGTTATCATAGGTGTTCATAAAATAGCCGCTCCTTTCGCGTTTCGCTATGGGTTGTTTCTTACTGTGGCTATATTATGCCCCATGATTGTGAAATCTGTGTGAAGACTGGGGGAGAAGAAGCTGAAAAAACTGTTACGAAATTTTTTCAGCCCACTAAGGGGCTCGTCAGGTCCCGGAGCTTTCTCTCCGTGTTCCACATTTCAAGGAGTTTTTCAAAGTTCAGGTCAGGCTCGAGCATAAGCTCCGCCAGCCTGTCCAGAAGGGACATGTCTTCGCTTGGCAATGCCCCGCCCCTAAGGAGCAGGGGCTCCATGAACCTGGGCTGGAAGACATAGGATATCTCGTGGTTCATTAATGCGTGGAAGTCATACGCAAGGTAGCGCCCAACAGAGCGGAGCCCGTTGGTGCCAAGGCCGTCGGCATAGAGAAAGCGCGAACCGTCCGTCCTGCCGCTCCTGATGTCAAGCCAGGCCTTAGCGGGCCAGTCGAACTCACCGTCTTTCATGTCGTACTGGGTCACCGGCATGGGAAAACCCTCATAGAAGCCGTCGGCGTCAAAGGTGAGCCAGCGGCCCTCCTTCGGGAGCCAGAGCTGGTTTATCCAGTGGTCCATGCTGGCCGAGGGGTTAATGTACGGCGCGAAGCCCGCCCGGCTCCGGCAGGGCATCCCCTTTGCCTTATACACAGACGTTATCAGCACCGACACGAACCGGCAGGTGAGCACCAGCTTGTGTTCCACAGCCCTGTCCGGAACGAACCCGCGCCCGTCCAGCCTGAAGAGCCCGGCGGCTATAGCCGGGGCGGTGAGATAGATGTCGTCCTCACACTGGGAGCGGTGCCAGGGCCAGCGGCCCATGTCCCCGTAGCGCAAATCGAAGTTCGCGTTTTTATTCCCCTCTTTAAGGGTGACCCTATGTATTATCTGGTGGGATATGAGATGTCCCAGCTCAGAGGGGTCGTCCGGGAGGGACTTAAAATAGTCCTCATAGAGCCCCGGATAGGTGAAGGGGCCGTACTCGAGAAAATGCCCGCGCATTCCTTCCGTCATTATAATACCTCATTTCTATGTGTTTTGTCAATGGGAAAATATTGTAACTGCTCACCGGATTTCGGGTCGGTATAGTCATACACCGCCCCCGCAAGGCTCCAGCCCTGCTCTTTGATGTGCTCCAGGGCCTGTGAGAAGGCCTCCGGCCCCGCCGGGGCAATAATGTACTCCCTTGCGGGCGCGTCCCACTTCACCCAGCCCTCGGGGGCCTTTGCGCTGCCGTCCACCTCAACCCCCGCAAGGTAGAGCCCCCGGGTAAAGCCGTCCTCCCAGGGGAGGAAGTTCATGCCCTCGTCGGACATTAGCCCCCAGAACCCGGCGAAGCTGCCGTCCTCATTTTTCTCTGCAAGGCGGGAGACCTCAGGGAATTTCTCGTTGGCCTCCTGCCAGAGCCGCCCGATGAAGCCCTCGCCCTCCCGGGTGGAGCCGATTCTGCCGATTACTGAAAAAGCCGGCTTGCTTACGATTTTATATTCCATAATAGACCTCCTGCATATTTGACGTCCAAGCTTGGTAAGCCAATCATACAATTTATAAAAAATCATGTCAAGAGGATATACCTGTCAAATAAAGTTTGGTTTTGTCCCCGGGGCTTATTGACCTTATGGGAGAAAGGGGGTATAATGAAATAACAAATCATGGGGAGGGCGGCTTTGAAAGGGATAAAAATACTTATTGTAAACGGCGGGCCCCATAAGGGCAACACCTGGCTCCTGACAGAGAAGGCCAGGGACTGTCTTGCGGGCCTTGACAAGTCCATTGCCTTTACAGAGGTGCACTTATCGGATATAAGCCTGCCCTTCTGCACCGGCTGCAGCAGCTGCTTTAGAAAGGGGCACACGACATGCCCGCACAACGAAACCATACAGCCGGTCATGGACATGATAGAGCAGAGCGACGGCGTGATATTCTCTGTGCCATGCTTTCAGGGCCACCTGCCGGGGATACTCAAGAACTTCACCGACCATATGGCCTTCATGCTCCACCGCCCCAGGTACTTTACAAAGAAGGCGCTCGTTATCAGCACCACCGCCGGGGTATCGGCAGGCGGCACCACAAAGGCCCTGGCCTCTACCCTTGCGGGCTGGGGGTTCAACAGGTGTTACCAGCTGCCCATAGCGTCCTACAGCTGGAACGCCTACAGGCCCGCGGAGAAGGACCTGGGAAAGACATATAAGATAACCGAAAGGTTTTACCGGGACTTGAGCTCCGGGAAGCTCCATGTCCCGGGCACAGGGGTGCTCATACCCTTTAACCTGTTCCGGGCGCTCACCAGCGTTGAGACCGAATACCCCACCGAGGACAATAATTTCTGGCCCAGGTATCAGGGGCAGAGCTACGCGCCGGGGGTGCCCCTGACGCCGGGGAAGAAACTCCTGGGCCGGCTGATTTATGGGGCCGGGCGAATGGCTGCGAAAAATATATCCGTTACTTACAGGAAATAGTTCTGTGATTTTTATATTTTAATTCAGAAAGGGGCACTAAAATGTCTTCTGTAACACCCAAATATCCCCACATGCTCCACGGCGGCGACTACAACCCCGACCAGTGGCTGGACAGCCCGGACATCCTCAAAAAGGACATCGAGCTGATGAAGCAGGCCCACATCAACTGCGTCTCCGTGGCTATCTTCGCCTGGGCGAAGCTTGAGCCGGAGGAGGGCCGGTATGAGTTCGGCTGGCTGGAGGAGGTCATAAACCGCCTCTATGAGAACGGTATCTATACTGTCCTTGCCACGCCCTCGGGGGCAAAGCCCCGGTGGATGAGCGAGAAGTACCCGGAGATACGCCGGGTCTCAAGGGAGGGGGTAAGGGACCTCTCCGGCGAGCGGCATAACCACTGCTATACCTCCCCGGTGTACAGGGAGAAGGTCAGGGCCATGGACACTGCCCTTGCGGAGCGCTTTGCAAAGCACCCGGGGGTAATACTCTGGCACCTCTCAAACGAGTACGGCGGCATATGCTACTGCGACAAATGCCAGGCGGCCTTCAGGGATTGGCTCAGAAAGAAGTACGGCACCATAGACGCTCTCAATAAGCAGTACTGGACTGACTTCTGGTCACAGACCTATAACTCCTTCGATGAGGTCCAGGCCCCGGCCCCCAACGGCTCAAGAAGCATACACGGCCTGTTCCTGGACTGGATGCGCTTTACCACCGACCAGGTGGGGGATTTTATTAAGATGGAGCGGGACGCCGTTAAGTCCGCGGACCCCTCTGTGCCCGTGACCGCCAACCTAATGTACGATTTTATCTGCTATAACTACTTTAAGTGGAAGGATATTCTCGACGTGGTCTCCTGGGACTCCTATCCTGTGTGGAGGGGCAGTGCAGAGGCCGATGTTGAGGAGGCCCAGAACCACGCCCTCTGGCACGACGTTATGCGCTCCTTAAAGCAGAAGCCCTTCTTACTCATGGAGTCCTGCCCCAGCGCCACAAACTGGCAGTCGGTCTCAAGGCTCAAGCGCCCGGGAATGCAGCTTGCGGCCAGCATGTCAGCCGTGGGCCACGGCTCAAGCTCCGTGCAGTACTTCCAGCTGAGAAAGAGCCGGGGCTCAAGCGAGAAGTTCCACGGCGCCGTCATCGACCATGTGGGCCACGGGGAGACAAGGGCCTTTAAAGACGTGCAGGAGGTGGGGGAGCGCCTGGAGCTACTGGACAAGGCCCTATACGAGAGCGAGGTGCGCCCGGACGTGGCAATAGTCTTCGACACCGAGAACCGCTGGGCCATGGAGCACGCCCAGGGCCCCCGGAACTGCGGCATACACTACGCCGAGGCCGTCCGCGACCAGTACAGGGCACTTTGGCAGATGGGCGTGCCGGTGGACATAGTGGACGAGGAGTGCGATATCTCAAAGTACAAGCTGGTGCTGGCGCCCATGCTCTATATGCTGAGAGCCGGCTTTGAGGAGAAGCTGAAAGCCTTTGTGAAAAGCGGCGGGACGCTGGTGGGCACCTATCACACCGGCCTTGTGAACGAGAACGACCTGTGCTATCTGGGCGGCTGGCCCGCCGGCGGCCTCCGGGAGCTCTACGGCATATGGAACGAGGAGATAGACGGCCTCTGGGACGGGGAGGAGAACTCCATCGTCACCGAGGACGGCAGGAGCTATAAGGTCACCGAGCTCTGCGAGCTGATACACGCCGAGGAGGCCAGGGTCATCGGCACCTACGGCAGCGACTTCTATAAGGGCCGCCCCGCCCTCACCGTATCCGAGTACGGCAGCGGCCAGGCCTACTATGTGGCCGCAAGGGCCGGGGTGGATTTCTACTCCGACTTCCTCGGCACGCTCATATCCGGCCTTAACTGCAGGCGCGCCCTGCCGGAGGATGTACCCTTCGGGGTTGAGGCGTGCCTTAGGGAGACAGATAAGGAGCGCTTTGTGTTCCTCCAGAACTTCACCGGGGAGCCCAAGAGCATATCCCTGCCCGAGGGCTATACTGACCTTCGCACAGGCGGGCCTGCGGCAAAAATTGAGCTTCGCGGGTATGATTCTGTAACTATAGCCAAAAGCATAAACTAAAATCTGGAAAGACCGCTGCAAAAGTTTTAACATTTTTGCGGCGGTCTTATCAGCTTTGAAATAAATTTTTAAAACCCCCGATGTTTCTCGAAATTGGATTGGCAGGAGCAGGCGCGTTATGCTATAATATGCCTGAGGAAACTATGTTGAGGCGGGTATGGCCCCGGGGCTGTCCCGCAGAAAGGGAAGGCAAATTTATGGAAGAGAGACCCCAATCATTATTCAGCCTGGAGGACCGCGTGGCTCCCTTAGGGATAATCGCCCTGGAGGGCGCGGAGGAGCTGGGCGAGAAAATCGACGCCCACCTGGTGCGCTGGGCGAGGGCCGCGGGCATGGACGTGGACACCTTCAGGCTCAGGTGCAGCTGTCCCCGCTTCGGCTCCGGAGACGCCAAGGGCATTATCGAGGAGACCGTGAGAGGGTACGATTTGTACATCGTGGTGGACGTGGGCAACTACAGCCTTACATACCCCTACTTCGGCATGGAGAACCACATGTCCCCCGACGACCACTTCCAGAACCTAAAGCGCATTATCCAGGCCGCCAGCGGCAAGGCCCACAGGCTCAACGTCATAATGCCCGTACTCTACGGCGGCAGGCAGCACAGGAGGAATTTCCGGGAGTCCCTGGACTGCGCCTTCGCCCTGCAGGAGCTGCAGAGCATGGGCGTGCAGAACGTAGTCACCTTCGACGCCCACGACCCCAGGGTCCAGAACGCCGTGCCCTTAATGGGCTTTGATAACCTGAGGCCTTCCTATCAGGTCTTAAAGAAAATGCTCAAGAGCTTCCCGGACATGGTGATAGACCGGGACGAGTTCATGGTCATAAGCCCGGACGAGGGGGCCCTGGACCGGAACATGTTCTATGCTTCCGTAATGGAGGTTGAAATGGGCATGTTCTATAAGCGCCGGGACTATTCGAGAGTGGTGGACGGCCGCAACCCCATAGTGGCCCACGAGTACCTGGGCTCGGACGTTAAGGACAAGGACGTGTTCGTGGCCGACGACATCATATCCTCCGGGGAGTCCATGCTGGACATCGCCTATAACGTGAAGAAGCGGGGTGCGAAAAGGTTTTTCTGCTTTGCAACCTTTGCCATATTCGCCAAGGGCCTTGAGACCTTCGACAAGGCCTACCACGACGGTATGCTGGACGGCGTTTTCGGGACAAACCTTACATACCGCACCGAGGAGCTGAAAAACCGGCCATGGTTCTATGAGGTGGACGTGTCGAAGTATATCGCCTACTATGTGTCGGCACTAAATCACGATATCTCCACCAGCCAGCTCATAGACCCCCACGCAAAGATGACCGCACTGCTCGGGAAGCGGCGGGAGGAGTACAGGAAGACCCAGCACGAGCAGCTGACGTTCCAGTAACAGTAAGGCCTTTCGGGGAATAGGATGGTGATAGGATATGGCGGGCACAATGATAATGGTATCTGGCATGTGCGGGACAGGCAAGTCCACCTTCGCAAAGTGGCTTGGGGAGCGGCTTCGGCTGCCGGTGGTAAATTACGACCGGCTCCTGCGCAGGGTGAAGGAGCTCAGCCCGGAGGCCGCCAAGGGCGGGGAGCTGGCGTACCGCCTGTTCCTGTTCCAGCTGGAGGAGCATATGGGCTGTGACTTTATCGCAGACTATATTTTCAGCGTGAAGCAGGAGGACTGGCTCAAAGAGCTGACGGAGGCCCACGGCTGCAAAACGGTGAATATACACTTCGACTGCGAGCCCCGCACAGCCTATGGGCGGTACGCCCGCCGCAACAGCGAGGACCCCGCCCCCACCCGGCCGGACGTGCCTTTTGAGATTTTTGAGGAGGCCACACGGCAGAACAGGGACTTCCGTTTCGGGGACGCGCTAATACCCGTGGACTCGGAGGACTTTGGGCGGGTCTCCTACGAGGAAATATTGGAGCAGGTCAGGGCCGTGCTGTATCCGCAAAAATGACAGCGAGGTGAGAGCTTTGTTCAGAAGGCTCAAGGAGGATATCGACGCGGTGATGGAGCGGGACCCGGCGGCAAGGTCCAGGCTTGAGGTGTACTTTCTCTACTCGGGCTTCAAGGCCGTCAGGGCCTATAGAAAGGCAAACTGGTTCCAGCGCCACGGCATGAAGTTTATAGCCCGGGCCATCTCCCAGCATTCCAGAAGGAAGACAGGCATTGAGATACACCCGGGGGCCACAATAGGCCGCGGGCTCTTTATCGACCACGGCATGGGGGTCGTCATAGGGGAGACCACGGAGATAGGGGACAACTGCACCCTCTATCAGAACGTGACCCTGGGGGGCACGGGCAAAGACCAGGGCAAGCGGCACCCGACTCTCGGAAATAACGTGCTGGTGGGGGCCGGGGCCAAGGTGCTGGGGCCCTTCACCGTTGGGGACAACGCCCGGGTAGCGGCGGGGGCCGTGGTGCTGGACGCCGTGCCCGAGGGGGCCACGGCCGTGGGCGTGCCGGCGAGGGTGGTGCGCATAAACGGCGAGCGGGTGCCGGACCCGAAGCCCAGCCGGAACCTGGACCAGATACACGTGGCCGACCCTGTGTCCATGGAACTGTGCCGCCTGCGGGGAGAGATAGAGCGGCTTGAGAAGAAAGTCAACGAGCTGAAAGGACAGTAAAATATGAAGCTGACGAATACCCTTACCATGAAGAAGGAAGATTTTGCCACATATGAGCCGGGCGTGGTGAAGATGTACACCTGCGGCCCAACGGTCTATGGCCGGGCCCATATAGGCAACCTGCGCTCCTATATCATGGAGGACGTGCTGGAAAAAGCCTTAGAGTATGAGGGCTATAAAGTAGACCGGGTGATGAACATCACCGACGTGGGGCACCTGACCTCGGACGCGGACACCGGCGAGGACAAAATGCTAAAGGGCGCAAAGCGGGAGCATAAGTCCGTCTTGGAGCTTGCGGACATGTACACCAAGGCGTTCTTTGAGGACTGCCAGAAGCTCAACATCAGAAAGCCCAAAACGGTTGTGCCCGCAACTACCCGGATAGATGATTTTATCGAGATGGTGCAAAGCCTGCTCGATAAGGGCTATGCCTACATCGCCGGGGGCAACGTGTATTTTGACACGTCCAAACTCACGCATTACTACGTCTTCGGCAACCAGAGCGCCGAGGACCTGGCCGTGGGCGTGCGGGACAGCGTTGAAGCCGACGAGAACAAGCGGAATAAGACGGATTTTGTGCTGTGGTTCACAAAGTCCAAGTTTGAGGACCAGGAGCTCAAGTGGGACAGCCCCTGGGGGTTAGGGTACCCGGGGTGGCATATTGAGTGCTCGGCAATAAGCGTCCGGGAGCTTGGGGAGCACCTTGATTTGCACTGCGGCGGGATAGACAACGCCTTCCCACACCACACCAACGAGATAGCCCAGAGCGAGGCCTACCTTGGGCACCCCTGGTGCACCCACTGGTTCCATGTGCTGCACCTGAACGACGCCGAGGGGAAGATAAGCAAGTCCAAGGGGGCGAAGCTCACGGTGTCGCTCCTTGAGGAAAAGGGCTATGACCCGCTGGTATACCGGCTCTTCAATTTGCAGTCACACTATAGAAAGCCGCTGACCTTCTCGTTTGAGAGCCTTGACAACGCGGCCCAGGCATATCAGAAGCTGACGGCCCGGGTGACGGCGCTCTCTGAGGGCGAGGCTGACATGAGTGCGGCGGAGCCCTACCGGGAGAGATTCAAAGAGGCGCTTGCCAATGATTTGAACACTTCCCAGGCGCTGACGGTGCTTTATGATATGCTCAAGTCGGAGCTGAGCGATGGGACTAAGAGGTGGCTTGCGGGGGACTTTGACCGGGTGCTGGGGCTGGACCTGCTGGCTGGCAAGGGCGCGGAAACTGCTGAGACGGTGGATGGTGAGCTTGCCCGGGAGATAGAAGAGCTTATAGCGAGGCGCGCCGAGGCGAGGAAGAACAAGGACTGGGGGTTGGCAGACGCCATACGCGACGAGCTGGCGGCAAAGCATGTGGTATTGAAGGACACCCCTGACGGCGTGAAGTGGCATATAGAGGTATAAAAGCAAAAGTTTCGTCCACCTTTTCAAAGGTGGCAGGGTGTGGGACAGAGTCCCACAAGAAAGAAGGTTGTAAAAAATGCAGATATCAGGCAAGCGGGCAATGAGCCTGCTGGAAAAAATAGGCTTCACAAGAGTGGCGGGCTCCGAGGAGGAGCTTCGCGCCGCTGAAATACTGAAAGCCGAATGCGAAGAGATAGGCGTCCCGGCAGAACTCCAGAGCTTCAAAATAGAGGACGCTGAAATAGAAACAGCCACATTAGAGATACTTGAGCCCTACCACCAGGAGTACCCCGTGACCGGCTACAAATGCGCCAAGAACACCTACCAGGGCGGCCTTGAGGCCGATTTCCTCTACGTTGAGGACGGCAACGATGTAGACCTTGCAGAGGCCGAGGGCAAGATAGTCCTTCTGAACGGCTATTTAAGAGTCCCGGTCTACCGCCAGCTAATGAAGGCCGGTGTGGCCGGCATAGTCACCATGGAGGGCCAGCTCCGGGACGACAGAGACGGCACCGACCTCTCCACCCGCAAGCTCAGGCGCACGCTGAGCGCCTTCGGCTCCGTGCCCATGGTGCACACCCGGGTGCTGGACGCCATAGACATGGTACGCCGGGGGGCCTGTAAAGCCCGGATGGTGCTGAAAAACGAGACAGTTGAGCGCACCTCCCACAACGTGGTGGCGGCGATAACCGGCACGGAAAAGCCCGATGAGATAATCTCCTTCGGCGCCCACTACGACTCCGTGGACTTCTCCAAGGGCGTCTACGACAACGGCGCGGGCTCGGTGATAAATATGGAGATACTCAGATACTTTAAGGAGAACCCCCCGAAGCGCACGGTGAAGTTCATGTGGTACGGCTCCGAGGAGATAGGCCTTGAGGGCAGCTGGGCCTATGTGAAGGCCCATAAGGAGGAGCTCTCGGACCACCTGCTGATGATAAACGTGGACGTGGGCGGCCCCATCCTCGGCCGGGACTCAGTGGCTGTCATGGCCGAGGAGGACCTGGTGAAATACGTCGCATACGCCTCGAAGATACACGGCTACTCGGCGAAGGTAGACCAGAAGATATATTCCAGCGACTCCATCCCCTTTGCGGACAGCGGCGTGCCCGCGGTGAACTTCTGCCGCTTCGGGGCCCCCGGCGCGGCGTATATCCACGACCGCTTTGACACACTGGACTTCCTGTCGGCAGGGGCCCTTGAGAAGACCGGGCGGTTTGTGCTGGCCTTCTCAAAGGAGATGGTGAACGCCGCGGCCTTCCCGGTGAAGCGGGAGATACCCAAGAATATTGTGGAGGAGGTCGAGAAGTACCTCTACAAGAAGGAGCTGGCTGAGGCGGAGGAGAAGAAGTAAATGTGCGAGAGAAAGGGCTCTCCCCCTGGGGAGAGCCCTTTCTCTTTATACCGCGCATAAAAGCAGGCTGTGCAGACACCCTACAATAAGAGGTGACCAACTATAAAAAGTCAATAGGAAAAAGAGGAAAATTTTGAAGAGAAAAAAAGAGTATAGCAAAGCAAGCCCTCGGAGAGGGCTGAATGCAAAGATGAAGGAGTATCATCGGATCAGGTAAGGATCATAGCGAATATTTTTCGTCTGCATGGTGTAAATCACCCGGATCAATTTCTTAGCGACATGAATCATGGCGACACGATGAGGCTTTCCTTCAGCCCGCTTTTTAGCGTAATATTCAGCGAAGACAGGTTCGTTGGTGACCAGAGGAAGGCAGCAGTTGAAGAGAGCGTACCTGAGTTGAGAAGAACCGTGTTTAACCATATGACCGGTAAATTCAGACTGACCGGATTGGAAGTACCCAGGTTCCAAACCGGCAAATGAGAGCATTTTAGAGGGGTTCTGGAACTTGCTGAAATCCCCGAACTCCGAGAGGATGATAGCGGCGGACAGTTCGCCGATGCCGGGTAACGAGAGACAGGGCGGATCAATACTCCGAATACACGCTTTGATTTGATTGTCCAACTCGTCCACTTTGGAGTTGATTTGGTCATACAGCTCCAGCAGGATCACCATCTGATCGATCAGGTAATCGCTGGAGGAGCCGACCGTATTTCTTGCTAAGGTTTTGAGTTGAATGAAGTCGCTCATGGTAAACCGGCCGCGGGAAAGTTTGCGCAGGGGCTCATAAGCGCGCATATTGGCGATTTTCTCCGGCGTCTGGTAGTTGGCCAGGATGTACAGGGCTGTAACGGATAATCTACCCTTGTGAAAGGGCTTGAACTCCGGAAAAACCTTATCCAGGACATTAGTGAGTTCTACAAGCTGGCGGCTGCGCTGGCGGACCAGGCTATCACGAAATCTTGTTAGTGACTTTAGCTTGTCCATGTGGTAAAATGATGGTGGATAGGGTTTGTACTCTACCGTCATCACATAACGGGCAATGTTCTGTGCGGAGATGGAGTCATTCGTCGTGTTCCTGAGTGATTTACTGCGGACGAATCGGGCGATCAGGAGCGGGTTGAACTCCATGAAGGTGAAGCCGTTGGATTCAAGGAACAGCTTCAGATTTTGCCCATAGTGACCGGTGGACTCAAGCCCTATCCTCTTTTCTCCTTCCAGGCTGTTCAGAAAGTCCTTAAATGTGGAAAAGCCCTCGTGGTCGTTTGCAAACGACCACGAGGGCATAATGAGACCGCCAACCTCGTCGAGGACGGCGCAGTCGTGCTTGAATTTGGAAATGGCCTACAAAGTACATGGGTTTCCTCCTTTTCAAAATCTGCACTGCTGTTTTCCGCAGACGGCTTGTCTATGTATTCACGTAAATTGAAACGTCATGCGTTAACCAACTGATTACCACTTCAGACAAGCCACTGCGGTTTGAGTCACCTCCGAACAGTCTTGCTGTATGAATATAGGAACAAATCCGCAGTGCTTACCTGATTATACCGCAGGTAGCTACTCCTGCTGTATACCATATTTTTAGGAAAGGAGAAATAATAGAAACCACCCCTTTCGTGATGGTTTCTATTATACGTGATAATATGGAGTCAGTCTGGACAAAGACCGCGGGCCTGCCGGGGTTCCCGGAGCTTGAGGGGGACATCGGGGCCGACGTGCTGATAGTGGGCGGGGGCATGGCGGGGGTGCTCTGCGCCAGGGAGCTTACAAATGCCGGAGCGGACTGTGTGCTCGTGGAGGCGGACAGGCTGGGCGGGGGCATAACGAAGGGCACCACCGCCAAGATAACCGCCCAGCACGGGCTGATATATGACAAGCTCATAAGGAGATACGGCGAAAGGACCGCGGGGCTGTACCTGAGGGCGAACCTTGAGGCCGGGGAGCGCTACAGGGAGCTTTGCCGGGACATAGACTGCGACTATGAGCCCCAGGACTCCTATGTGTACTCCCTTAACGACCCGGAGAAGCTTCGGCGGGAGACGGAGGCCCTCCGGGCCCTGGGCTTTGAGGGGAGCCTTGAGACAGACCTGCCCCTGCCCTTCAAAACGGCGGGGGCGGTGCGCTTTCCAGGCCAGGCCCAGTTCCACCCCCTGAAATTCCTCGGGGCCGTGGCCCGGGGCCTGAGAATATACGAGCACACGAAGGTGCTTGAGCTGGGCCCGGGGAAGGCCGTCACAAACAGGGGGACGATAGAAGCGGGCAAAATAATAATAGCCACCCACTTTCCGGTACTCAATAAGCATGGCGGCTATTTTGTCAAATTATATCAGCAGCGCTCATACGTGCTGGCCCTTGAGGGCGCTCCCGGCCCCGGGGGAATGTACGTGGACGAGGCAGCTTCGGGGCTCAGCTTCAGAGGGTATAAGGGCGCCCTGATTTTAGGCGGGGGAAGCCGCCGCACAGGTAAGCCCGGGGGCTGGAAGGAGCTTGAGGCCTTCGCCGGGGAGCACTATCCCGGGGCAGAGATAACCGCGCGCTGGGCCGCGCAGGACTGCATGAGCCTGGACGGAATGCCCTATATCGGGCGGTACTCCCGGGGCACGGAGGGCCTGTATACCGCTACCGGCTTTAACAAGTGGGGGATGACCTCCTCCATGGCCGCGGCCGCCCTGCTGAGGGACCTGCTCACAGGCAGGGACAACCCCTATCAGGAGCTGTTCGACCCCTCAAGGAGCGTTTTTCACAAACAGCTGGCGGTGAACGTGCTGGAGTCGGCTGTCGGGCTGCTTACGCCCACGGCGCCCCGCTGCCCCCATATGGGCTGCGCGCTGAAATACAACGCCGCCGAGCACAGCTGGGACTGCCCCTGCCACGGCTCCCGGTTCGGGGAGGACGGCAGGCTTATAGACAACCCCGCCGCGGACGACAGGAAGTAGCTACCGCCCCTCGCTCTTGGAGGTATCCGGCAGCACCGTGACCCTTATCTCCTCGGCCCGGTTGCCCCCGGCCTTGGTCACAAGGAACTGGGCGTTCTCAAGCTGGAAGCTGTCCCCCACCTGGGGTATGCGGTCCAGCCTCTCGGCCAGCCAGCCGTTGACGGTGGAGGCGTCCGTCTCGCACTCAAGGCCCAAAAGCTGGAAGAGGTCGTCGGTATCAGCCGAGCCGTACACCCGGTAGAAGCCCTCGCCGATGGGCAGTATGCCCTCCTGCACCACATCGTCGTGCTCGTCCCAGATTTCGCCCACCAGCTCCTCGATGATGTCCTCCAGGGTGACAATGCCCTCAGTGCCCCCAAATTCGTCCACTATCACGGCCATATGCTGCTTGCGCTGCTGCAAGAGCCTAAGAAGGTCCGATATCTTCATGGACGGGGGGATGAACTCTGCGGGCTTTAAAATGCTCGTTATGTCCCGGTCGTTGACCCATATTTTCGAGAAGAAGTCCTTTTCATGTATCACGCCGATAATGCTGTCGATGGTGTCGTCATACACCGGCAGGCGGGAATAGCCGGTCTCCCGGAAGACCGCGGAGGCCTCGTCGGGGGTGCAGTCCCTGGGCACGGCCTCCACGTCCACCCGGGGGGTCATTATCTCTATGGCCTGGATATCGTCAAACTCTATCACGTTGCGGAGCATGGCGCTCTCGCTCTTGTCAATGCCGCCGTCCTGCTCGGCCTCCTCCACCAGAGTGAGCAGCTCGTCGTCGGTAACGCCCCTGTCCGGAGCCGGGCGCACCAGCCTTGAGAGGCCCTTTTTCAGCTGGGAGAACAGGAAGTTCACCGGCTTTAAGAGCACGATGAGCATTCTGATAAAGGGCGCGGATATCATGGCGAAGGCCTCCGCGTTCTCCTTTGCCATGCTCTTGGGGGAGACCTCTCCGAAGACCAGCACAACAATAGTCATGACTATTGTTGACACAGTGGGCCCGCTGGCGTCTCCAAGGGCCTTGACAAAAAGCAGGGTGGAGATGGTCGTGCTGGCGATATTCACCAGGTTGTTGCCCACCAGGATGGTGGAGAGCAGCTCATCGTAGTTCTCTGAGAGCTCGAAGGCGAGCTTCGCCCGCTTGTTCCCCGCGTTCATCAGGCTCTTGAGCCGGATGCGGTTAAGGGAGGAGAAGGCCGTCTCTGTTGCCGAAAAGTAGGCCGAGGCCGCTATCAGCAGGATAAGAACGATTATTAACGTGGTACTGTGACTGTCCATGGGGGGTAAAACCAACACCTTTACTGTGAAATTTCGTACATTATAACATAGGTTCTGGGAAAATGCAAGCTATTATCAGGCCGAACCCCTTGCATAACTCCCCGCTTTTTGCTATAATGACTTATATATTGCCCTATCAAAACCCAAGAGAGGTACTTAAACTATGATAAAAGTAATAAAGAAGCTTTTGGCAGTTATACTTTGCGCGGGCCTTGTGCTTGCGGGGATGTCGGGCTGCTCCAATGTTTCGGACCTGGTATCGGGCGTGACGGCGGGGGAGTTCCCTGTGGATGTAAACGGCGTTACCATAGGGGGCAGGCCCGCAAAGGCGGTGGTGCTCTCCCCGAGCCTTGCGGACGTGGTGCTGGCACTGGGCTGTGAGACCCAGCTTGCGGCCTGCTCCGGGTCGTGCACCCAGGGTGGGCTCAGCTCCCTTACCAAGGTGGACCCGGGGGACGTCTCAGCCATCACCGCCCTGAACCCGGACCTTGTGCTTCTTGACCCCAACAGCGCCGGGGCCGAGCAGGCCCTTAAGGAGGCGGGGCTCACCGTTCTGAACATAGCCCCCGCTGTAAACAGGGAGGATTTCGAGAGGCTCTACTCCCAGGTGTCATCAGCCCTCTGCGGCGGCGGGCCCGGATATGACAAGGGCATTGAGTGCGCCCAGGATATCTTCGGGGTGCTGGACGAGATAAACCGGAAGGTGCCCCAGCAGGACACCGTTACCACCGCATGTTATTTATATGACCTGAACGGCTCGGCTGTTACAGGGGATATGCTCACCAGCACGGTTATGACCTACTGCGGGGTGACGAACATATTCAACAGCCTCTCCGGAGGGCAGTACGGCGAGGACGATTTAAGGGTGTCGAACCCCACGGTGATATTCTGCCGCCCGGGGCTCACGGAGGAGCTGAAAAGCGACAGCAGGTACAATAACCTGCTGGCCGTGAGGGACGGGAATATTATAGAGCTTGAGCCCAGCATGGTGGAGTGGCAGGGGCGCACGGTGGTAAACGCCGCCATAGCCATAACCGGCGGGGCGTACCCTGAAATGCTTGAAGAGACCTCCATCGGGGAGAACACCGACCCAACCAGCAAGATTGAGGACAACGTGAGCTCGGCCTTAGCCAGCGCCCAGCCCGAGGACAGCGGCAGCAGCGCCCCGGAGTATGAGCAGCTGAGCCCCGAGGACCAGAGCGAGGAGGTCTATAAAATGCAGGAGCGCCTGGAGGAGCTGGGGTATCTGGACACGGAGTATGACGGCTACTACGGCGAGCACACAGGGGAGTGCGTGAAGGAGTTCCAGCGGGTGAACGGCCTTGAGCAGACGGGGGTAGCGGACGCGGACACACTAAAGCGCATGTTCTCCACCCTAGCAAAGGACAAGGACGGCAATGTGCCCGCGGCCCAGGGGCTGGGCTCCCCCGAGCCCTCGGCTGAGCCGGACAGCAGCACTGAGGAATAATTTGGAACAATCTGGGAAATTTGAGGGATAAAATGAGGATTTTAACCAAAGACCGCTCTTTTTACCGCACGCTCATAGCCCTGGCGATACCCATATCCCTGCAGAACCTTATCACCTTCGCGGTGGGCTTTGCGGACAACCTGATGATAGGCAGGCTTGGGGACAACGCCATTTCAGGGGTATATGTGGGCGGCCAGGTGCAGACTGTTGTGCAGATGTTCATCGGCGGCGTTGAGGGGGCCATACTGATACTGGCCGCCCAGTACTGGGGAAAGAAGGACACCGAGAGCATACGCCGGGTGGTGAGCATAGGCGTGAAGCTGGCGGCCGCTGTGGGGGCCCTGTTCAGCCTTGTGACCGTGGCGTTCCCGGGGCTCATAATCGGGCTCTTCACCAGGGAGGCCGGGGTCATAGCCGAGGGCACGGTGTATTTGCAGATAGTGGGCTTCACCTATCTGTTTTTCAGCGTGTCCCAGGTGATGATAGCCTCAATGCGCAGCGTTGAGACGGCGAAGATAGGCCTGTACATATCAATCATGGCTTTAATTGTCAACGTAGGGCTCAACTACATACTGATATTCGGCAAGCTGGGCCTGCCGGCAATGGGGGTGAAGGGCGCGGCCATAGCTACGCTCATCTCCAGGGTGCTGGAAATGAGCGTGAGCGTCGGCTACGTCTTTATAGTGGACAAGAAGCTAAAGCTTGGCCTTAGGGACCTGCTGCGCACGGACCGCCAGCTTCTTCGGGACTTCATCAGGTACGGCCTGCCCATAATCGGCGGGCAGGTGGTCTGGTCTGTGAACATGCTCATGAACACTAAAATCATGGGCGTGTACAGCGCCGGGGTCATGGCGGCGGTGAGCATTACCGGAATGCTCCATAACCTTATCTATGTGTGGATGAATGGTCTCAGCTCCGCTGTGGGCATAATCACCGGCAAGACCGTGGGGGCCGGGCAGTATGAGAAGATGAAGGAGTACGCGAGGACCGTGCAGGTGATATTCCTCATGGTGGGGGTAATCTCCGGCGGCATAGTTCTCCTTGCAAGGGACGGCTTTGTGTCCCTGTACGACGTTACCCCCGAGGCCCTGAGCTTCTCGAAGCAGTTTATAAACGTGATATCCGTCACGATAGTGGGCACATGCTATCAGGCGGCGTGCCTTTTCGGGCTGGTGAAGTCCGGTGGGGACATAAGCTTTGTGTTTAAGAACGACACCATCTTTGTGTTCCTGGTAGTGCTGCCCTCGGCGATAATCTGCCAGTGGCTTAACGCCCCGGCCTGGGTGGTGTTCGCGGCCTTAAAGTGCGACCAGATTTTGAAGTGCTTTGTGGCGGTGGTGAAGATAAACCGGTTCAACTGGATGAAGAACCTGACGAGGGATAACCCGGAGGCAGCGGATGGACAGGCGTAATCTGACACACGGGGGAATGCTGGCGCTGGCGGCGTTCATATGGGGCACGGCGTTTGTGGCCCAGAGCGTCAGCATGGATTATGTGGGGCCCTGCGCTTTTAACGCCGCCAGGAGCTTCGTGGGCTGCATAGCCCTGCTGCCGGTAATAATTGTAGGGAACCGGCTTAGGGGCAGGAAGGGGCTGTTTGAGAAAAACCCCGCGCTCCTTCGGGGCGGCATAGCCTGCGGCGTGCTTCTTGCGGCGGCTAATCTGCTGCAGCAGGCGAGCCTGCAGTACATAACGGCCGGCAAGGCCGGATTTCTTACGGCGCTTTATATAGTTATAGTCCCGATAATGGGCATATTCCTGGGCCGCAGAGCGGGCGGGAAGGTCTGGGCTGCCGTGGCCCTGGCGCTTGTGGGAGCGTACCTTCTCAGCGTGACCTCCGGTGAGGAGGGGTTCTCCATAGGGCTTGGGGAAATACTGGTGCTCATGTGCTCGGTGGTGTTTTCAGGCCACATACTGGTGATAGACCACTTCTCCCCGAAGGTGGACGGCGTGCAGCTCAGCTTCGTGCAGTTCTTCACGGCGGGATGCATATCCACAATAGCCGCCGCCCTGCTGGAAGGCAGCACATTCACATGGGGAGGGCTTTTCGCCGCCTGGGGCCCCCTGCTCTACGTAGGCATACTCTCAAGCGGCGTGGCCTACACCTTACAGATAGTGGGCCAGGCGGGGCTGAACCCGGCTGTGGCCTCCCTTATCATGAGCCTTGAGTCTGTGTTCGCGGCGATATCCGGGTGGATTGTGCTCTCGCAGCCCCTCTCCGGGCGGGAGCTCGCAGGCTGCGCCCTGGTGTTCGCGGGGGTCATACTGGCCCAGCTCCCTGGGAGAAGGCCGGCGGAAAACAGGTAAGTTTGAGGGGGCTCCCTCAAAAAAATATTATATTTTTATTTGAAAGGAAAAGAATCATGAGGATTATTGAGGTTGAAAGCTACGAAAAGCTGAGCGCCCTGGCGGCTGACATTATAGGCGCGCAGGTCCTTTTGAAGCCCGACTGCGTGCTGGGCCTTGCCACAGGCTCCTCCCCTTTGGGGACCTACGCAAACCTTGTGAAGAGCTGTGAGGCGGGCCTTCTGGACTTCTCCCGGGTGCGCACGGTGAACCTGGACGAGTACTGCGGCCTGAAGGGGGACGACCCCCAGAGCTACCGGTACTTCATGGACACAAATCTCTTCAATAAGGTGAACGTGAAGAAGGAGAACACCAATTTACCCAACGGCGCGGCCCCTGACATGCAGGCCGAGAGCGAGAGGTACGAGGCGCTGGTGGAGTCCCTGGGCTGGCCGGACTTACAGCTTCTGGGCATAGGCCAGAACGGGCATATCGGCTTCAACGAGCCCGAGGACACCTTCCCCACCAAGGTCCACACCGTGAAGCTCACCGAGAGCACCATAAAGGCCAACTCCCGCCTGTTCGACCGGCCCGAGGACGTGCCCACCCACGCCGTAACAATGGGCATTGGGGCCATCATGAAGGCAAAGAGGGTGCTGCTCATAGCCGGGGCGGACAAGGCTGAGATAGTTGAGCGGGCCTTCAAGGGCCCCGTGACCCCCCAGGTGCCCGCGTCCATCCTGCAGCTGCACAGGGACGCCACCGTGATTTTCAGCAGGGCCTGAGGAAAACCTGAAAGTATTGGCACCGCCTCCGGATGCCGCATAGAATGTGGCGAGGGAGGCGGTGTTTGTGAATATAGTAGTTTTGATACTGGCGCTTTTACTTATGGCAATGGGGGCCGGGGAGCTGATACGCTGGGCCGGGGAGCGGGCCTTCCGCTCTGAATGCTGCCAGGGCCGGACCCTGCTCCTGCTGCTCCCGGAGGGCCCCGGGGACTGCGAGGGCCTGATACGCCAGGCGGGGGCCCGCTTTGACAGGTACCGGATGCTCTGCGTAGCCGGTGACCGGGAGACCCGGGAGATAGCGGAAAAGCTCATGGAGGAGTACAAGACGCTGGAAGTGTGCGGCCCGGAGGAGCTTGACAGGTTCCTGGGGCCCTGAAAAACCGTGCAGGGAGGGGGGAGAGCTTGGAGGAGATGGAGCAGCTGCAGGGACAGGTGGTCCATGTGGTGTTCAGGAATGAGAAGAACCAGTACACGGTGCTGGTGCTCCAGCGGGAGGAGGACGGGGAGGAGGCCACGGTGGTGGGCATTATCCCCCTTGTGAGCGAGGGTGAGGAGCTTTTGGTCTACGGCCGCTGGGAGAACAACGCGAGCTACGGCCCCCAGTTCCGGGCCGAGGCCGTGGAGCACCGGCGCCCGGTCACCGAGGAGGGTATGCTGAGATATCTCTCCTCCGGCCGGGTGCGGGGCGTGGGCCGGGCGCTGGCCGGGCGCATTATCGACACCTTCGGGGTGCAGGCCCTTGAGGTGATAGAAAGGGACCCGGAGCGGCTGGCCCAGATAAAGGGTATCTCAATAGAGAAGGCCTGGGAGATAAGCGAGGAGTATAACCGCATAAAGGGCCTTCAGGAGCTGATGAACTTTTTGGGGGGCTTCGGCATACAGCCGGAGAGCGCCATGCTGGTGTGGAAGAAATACGGCGACGAGTCCTTCGACTGCATACAGCAGGACCCCTACTCCTTATGCGACCCGGACATAGGCGTGAGCTTCCAGGCGGCGGACCAGATAGCCCAGGCCCACGAGCGCCCTCAGGACGATTTCAGCCGGGTGCAGGCGGGGGTGGTGTACGCCCTTAGGCACAATACCGATAACGGCCACACCTGTGTGCCCCGGGACGCCCTTGTGCGGGTTTCGGCCAGGCTCCTGGGGGTGGAGGAGGTGCTGGCTGAGGAGGCGGTGGCTGAGCTTTGCGGGCAGTTCCTGCTGATGAAGGAGGAGTTCTCAGGGCGGGACTATGTGTTCTTACAGCAGCAGCACCTCTACGAGCAGTACATAGCCGGGCGCATGAAGGCCATGCTGGGGGAGTCCGACCGGGCCCTTGGGGGCGCGGACATGGAGATAGCCGCCATCGAGGAGCGGGAGGGCATAAAGTACGCCGGGAAGCAGCGGGAGGCCATAAGGGCCGCCATGGAGCAGGGGGTTCTGATACTCACGGGAGGCCCCGGCACCGGCAAGACAACCACCCTGAACGCCATAATCCGCATACTAAAGCAGGCCGGGGAGAGGGTCCTTCTGGCCGCGCCCACCGGCAGGGCCGCAAAGCGCATGAGCGAGCTCACCGGGGAGGAGTCGAAGACCATCCACCGTATGCTCCAGGTGGACTGGGACGAGCTGGACCGGCCGGTCTTCACCCGCAACGAGCGCAACCCCCTTGAGTGCGAGTGCCTGGTGATAGACGAGATGTCCATGGTGGACGCCTATGTGTTTGAGAGCGTGCTCCGGGCCCTGCCCCTGGGGTGCAGGCTCATACTGGTCGGGGACAGCGACCAGCTGCCGTCAGTGGGCCCGGGGAACGTGCTGGGGGACCTTATCGCCTCCGGGCTCTTCCCCACCGTCCAGCTGAAGGAGGTGTTCAGGCAGTCCATGCAGAGCCTGATAATCTCCAACGCCCACAGGATAGTGGGGGGGAATATGCCGGAGCTCAGGCGGCGGGACAACGACTTTTTCTTCCTGCCAGCAAAAGGCGCGGAGGAGGCCAGGGAGCTCATAGCCGCGCTGTGCAGCAAGCGGCTGCCCGCAAGCTACGGCTACTCCCCCTTTGAGGATATCCAGGTGCTCTGCCCCTCAAGGAAGGGAGAGCTGGGCACAGTGGAGCTAAATAAGCTTTTGAGGGAGGCTGTGAACCCCCATATTGAAGGCAGGCCCCAGGTGAAGATAGGGGGGCAGGTTTTCCGTGAGGGGGACAAGGTAATGCACGTGCGCAACGACTACCAGCTCCCCTGGACCCGGGAGGACGAGACCGAGGGCCAGGGGGTCTATAACGGCGACATGGGGGTCATACAGCGCATAGACAAGCCCGGCGGGGCCATAGAGGTGAAGATAGACGACAGGCTGGTGGTCTATGACTTCGAGAAGGCCGAGTACGAGCTGGAGCCCGCCTACGCCGTCACCGTCCACAAGAGCCAGGGCAACGAGTTCAACGCCGTGATAATCCCGGTGATGAAGGTGCCCCAGCAGCTCTGCTACCGCAACCTTTTCTACACGGCGGTCACAAGGGCGAAGAAGCTGCTCATCCTTGTGGGCGAGGCGGGGACGGTGCGCAGGATGGTAGAAAATGACAGGAAATGCCTGAGAATAACCGGGCTCAGGCATTTCCTTGAAAGGGAGAGCGGGGCTGTTCTTTAGCCCAGGCCCAGAAGGGAGTCAGCGGAGACGCGGAGTATCTGGCAGATTTTGGCTAAAGATTCGGGATTGGGCTGGGTGTGGCCAGTCTCGTAATAGGTGTAGGTTGAGCGGTTGATATTGAGCTTTTCAGCCATTTCCTTCTGGGTAAGGTTGGCGGCTTTGCGGGCAGCGAGCAGCCTGATGTGAAAGTTCGACATAATGAGTCTCCTTTTGAGTTAGAGTGAGTTTTTTTTACAATTGCATTATAGCAAATCTTTTGTTGATTGTCTAGCCCCCTAGACTAAAATATTTTAATTTTCCATAAACTCTATGTTAGTTGCTTTGTTGGAGTGATAACATGGAGTTTAATAATAGAGCTGTCGCAGTAGTGATTCAGCGGCTGCGGACAGAGCGCAAGCAGTCTCAGGAAGTCCTGAGCGGCCTGGCTGTGATGGCAAGGTCGCATTTGAGCATGGTGGAGACCGGAGACATGCTGCCAACCCTACCGACCCTCTGGCGGCTGGCTGAGGCTTTTGATATGCGGCCCAGCAAACTGGTAGCGCTTATTGAGGAGGAGATGGAGAGGATGGGGGACGAGGCCCGGGGGTGACTGCATATGGAGTATAGAGCGGAGGCAATAGCTATAGTTATCCGTCGGCTGAGGAAAAAGAGAAAGCTCTCTCAGGAAGTTCTCAGCGGGCTTGCCGGGATGGAACGTTCGCATTTAGGCATGGTGGAAACAGGGGGCAAGGTCCCGAATATGTACACAATATGGCGAATAGCTGACGCACTGGATATGCGGCCCAGCGAATTAGTCGCACTGATTGAGGAGGAGATGGAGAGGATGGCGGGTGGGGCCCGGGAGCGGCCAGTCTCGTAGTAGGTGTAGGTTGAGCGGTTGATATTGAGCTTTTCCGCCATTTCCTTCTGGGTAAGGTTGGCGGCTTTGCGGACAGAGCGAAGATTACAGGAAAACACCTGCTGGAAGTTAGACATGATAAGCCTCCTTTGAGATATCTCGTAAGAATTTTTAGAACTGGTATATTCATTGTAGCACAGCTATACTATATTTGTCAAATTATTTTACATTAAAGGTGGAAAATATGGACGAATATGGTACTATAAAGATACACTTGGCTGAACTATTGGAGAAAAGCGGCATGAGTAAAAACAAGCTCAGCCATCGGGCAGAGCTTCAGCGCACTCAGCTTAACCATTACTGCAACGGCACAGTGACCAGGCTGGACGTTGATGTGCTGGCGAGGATTTGCACGGTGATGAAGTGTGAAATAGGAGACCTGCTGGAGTTTGTGCCGCCGGAGGATAAGTGAAAATAGTTCTCTTTATCTTCCTTCGCCCATATAATGCTGGATTTTTTGATGAGTATGGTGTAAAATAAGCTCATTGGGCAAGATTTAACCAGAATGGGGATGGGGTGGAATTACTATGGATAAGTCCGCATATGCTCCCGAGAAGGAGGAGAGTTTGGCGGCCAAGCTCAGGCGCCACCGGCTGCAGGTAGGATATACTCAGGGAAATGTGGCAGATGTTTTGAATATTACGCGCTCCACCTATACTTACTATGAGTCAGGCAGGACCAGCCCGGACCCGGCGACGCTGAACCGCATAGCTAAGCTTTTCGGTGTGTCTATTGAGGAATTTTTCAACGACGAGCCTTCCCAGGACGTGCTTCTCGACCCCATGGGCGAGAAAAGGCGCGCCCCCAAAAAAGTCAAGGCAAACCCGGAGAAGATTGCCGAGCTCGCCGCGGGGGAGCGGTCCGTGATAGCTTTTATGCGGGACAGAGGGATGTCCCCTGAAGAAGTGCTCGAGGCTCTGAGGAGCCGCGAGAATGCCGGCATAAAGCCAGACAGCTACTGACGCGCCCGAAAAATTTCTTCCGTCTCCGACGAAAATCGACGCATTCCGCGCTGTGTGTGTGGTATGATACGGTAGCATGGAGCCGGGGATATTCGGCGCTTTGGCTTTCTTTACAATATTTTGCGCTTGTAGCTCAGTTGGATAGAGTATCAGACTCCGACGTTTCAGGCCGGTTCGGTTGAGATGAGCCGGAAAGCCCAGTGTTTTGTAGGGCTGGCGGGGTTTTGGGAAAGAAAAATTTTCGCCGTTGACTACTGTTTGACCACTATTTTTACAAAGCTGACTACCGCGGGTTTCGCGGTTCTCATAGATATGCGCTTGTAGCTCAGTTGGATAGAGTATCAGACTCCGACTCTGAGGGCCGCTGGTTCGAATCCAGTCAAGCGCGCCAAAAAGCGGGAAAGTTCGTATTGAACTTTCCCGCTTTACAATATATCCGATATGAGGTGCTTGCTCATGAAAAGCATTATTATCGTCGGCCCCTCAAGGGCCGGGAAGACCACTTTGGCGAAAAGGCTCCACGAAGAGTTGGGCTACTTTGTCATCAGCCTGGATAAACTTGTTGCTACATTCCATGCGGCATATCCCCAGTTGGACATTCGCCTTAACTGGAATAGGGATAAAACAACAGAAAATATAGCACCGTTTCTCGGTCACTTTCTGGGTTTATTCTCGTCTGGCGATGGAATAAAATGCGAGTTAAATCTCCGTGCACACAATGTAAAAGACAATGCTTTTGTGCTGGAAGGCGGGTACTTTGATTTTGAAAAAATCACCTCTATTTTGCAGGAATATGGGGTGAATGAATTGAAAGACCGTTTCATTTTGATTGGATTAGTGCAGGGCCAAAAAACGGTGGATGAGTATGTAAGCGACTTTAAAAAGTACGACACGGAAGATGATTGGACATATAATTTCAGTGAAGATGAATTGCGCGAATACGTTACACAAGACGCCATTCCGTTTAACCGCTCTATGACTGAGTATTTGACAAAGTATGGTTTTACTGTTTACAATACATCAACGGAGAGAGAATCCGTTTTTGATAAAATTATCGAAGACATATTAAACAGTTAAGGAGGGAAATTTATGGAATCCAAATTTTTCAGAGCAAAGAAGATTTACGACAACGTAACCCTGATTGCTGGTCTGGGCAGCGAACAAAGCTACTTAATCGAGGGCAGCGAAAAGGCCATGCTCATCAACGGTTTGGCCGGTGTAGGCAGTCTAAAAGCCTTTGTGCGGGAGCTGACAGACCTTCCTGTCACGCTGGTAAATACCCACGGCCACGTGGACCATATCGGCGCAGATTTCGAGTATGGCGAGGTCTACATCGACCCGGCGGACATTGCCCTGCTGTACGAGCACTCAGACCGTGAAATGCGGCTGAGATTTGCCAAGAGCGGGGCGATGTTTGGGCCTCTGCCTGTGGAGCCTCGGCTGGATGATGTGACTGTTCCTGGCCCCATTAAGACCCTGCCGCTGAAAGATGGCGACATCTTCGACCTGGGCGGCATTCAACTGGAGACTATCTCTGTTCCCGGACACACCAGAGGAACGGTGGTTTTCCTCGACCGGGCGCGGGGTGTGGTGTACTCAGGCGACGCTTGCAATCGGAACACCCTGCTGTTTACGGAGTTCTCCACCTCCATCGAAGAATACAAGGAGAATCTGCTTCACTTCCAGGGTTTCGAGGACGCTTTTGAGCTGCTCTGGGGCGGCCACGGCGGTCAGGCAGAAAAGAAATCTATCATTGAGGATGCGCTCCAACTCTGTGACGAGATTATGGCCGGGACGGATGATGCGGTCGAGTCTGTTAGTATTGGCAGGCCCTGCTGGTACGCCAAGGCCAAGAACGAGCGTTTTCAGCGCTTGGACGGCGGCGTGGCGAACATTGCCTATGCCAAAGACCGTATCTGGAAAAAGGACTTGCAATGAAAGTCGATCCGCTGATCATCGTCCAGCGCTACGGTCAGGATATTCTGGAATCGCCCGGCATGGAAATGAGCAAGGGGTTTATGCAGCACGGGGACACCAGCGTGTTCACGCACTCGCTGGCAGTGGCTTTGATTTGCGTCCAGATTGCCTATTTCCTGCCGAAGTTTCTGTCGAAACATTTGAACAAAAGGGCGCTGGTGCGGGGTGCGCTCCTGCATGATTACTTTCTCTATGACTGGCACACCAAGCACGATGGGCACCGCCTGCACGGATTCTTTCACCCCGGCAGGGCGCTGAAAAATGCGGAGCGGGATTTCTCCCTATCTGCGACAGAACGAAATATGATAAAAACGCATATGTTTCCGCTGACGCTCCCGCCGCCGAAATGCAGGGAGAGTTGGATTTTGGTGGTGGCGGATAAGGTATGTGCGGTCAGGGAAACTTTTCGGAAGTGATTATATGAAGATAGATAAATTTTCCTACCACTTGGGCGCCGCCGACTGCTTTTGCGAGATGGTTCGCGCTGGGGTGAAACGTATTGCACTGTCCCATCCTTGCGATACCAAAGAGGGGCGCGACAGCTTTCTGCCGGAGTTTGATAAGCTGTGCGAAAAGTACGGCGTTCGCTACTACGTGGAGGATGAGGCGTTTTTGACTGACCTCTTTCCTCTATCGCTGAATCAAGGAAAGTTTAACGTGATTTTCTATCAGGATGAATCGGCGTTGCAGGAGTATCTTGCTCTAAAAGCAGAGAAAGAAAAAGCAATCGCGGCGGGTAATTACGATGATTGCCGCAAGGATATTGCTCGGCGGTACGGCAAATTGCTCTCGTATACGGACGAGGGGATCCAGCGTTTGCTGGACGCAAATAGTGAGATTGAGGAATAAATATGCTGTTCAATTACACGATTCAGAATTGGAATGATTGGGGTAAAGTGTTCCAATCAATCGAGGGTTTCACGCCTCTGGTGCGAGAGATTTTTCGCCGGGAAAAGTTGCAATTCTCCAGTCTTGAAAACCTAACGCCTGGGACAAATGCTGTGTTCCGTGTAGGAAATTATGTGGTAAAAATATTCGCACCAAAGGAATCAGGCTTGAACTCGCAGGCGGATTATCTCAATGAATCGGCGGTCTGTGGTGCGCTGACAGAATTGAGAATCCCTACTCCCCGGCTGATTGCCTGCGGTTCGGAGCAGGATAGATACCTCTTTTACTATATCATCACGGAGTATTATTCCGGCGTAGAGGCCGGAACGTGGTTGGAAAAGGTTACTTCCAGTCAGCAGGAAGTATTCGTCGAGCGGTTACGTGAACTGCTCAAAAAGCTCAATCAACCGGCGCAACGACTAATACCTCCGGTTGATTTGCTGGGTCGGGCTTTGGATAATCCGAGGTTGGAACGCCTACCAGAGATTCTGCGTACTGAGATGACAGAGCGCGCGGCAAACCTTGATTTGACAGATGCGGTGCTGGTACACGGCGATTTGACCGGGGAGAATATTCTGGTTGATGAGGGCGGTAGCCCGGTTATTATCGACTGCGCTGATGCCTGCCTTGCGCCTTGGTGGTATGAGCTGGCCCCGCTGGTATTCGAGCTTTTCCACTGCCGGAAAGATTTGCTACGGATGTTTGTGGGCACCGACTCGGAAGAATTTGTGGAGCGGGTATTGGACGCTGTGTGCATACACGACTTCGGTGCGAATATGCTTTGGGACTTGGCCGAAAGAGAAAAAGTCCCATGCTTTTCGCGTTTGGCGGAAGTCAGGGACTTTTTGTTAGACCAGGTGTGTGGTTAGATGTCCAGGCTCTCTTGCAAAACCGCACTAGCCGCCTTTTTCTTATCATCGAAGGCATGGGTATAGATGTCCAGTGTGGTTGACACCTGCGAATGACCTAACAGGCCCGACACGGTTGCCACGTCTGCTCCGCCAGCAATCATAAGTGATGCCGCCGTGTGACGAAGTGAATGGACATTCAAATTCTCTGGTAAGCCATGCTTTTTCAAAATCAATTTGAACCTCCAGGTAAAACTGCTGGGGGTCATGGGTAACTCCATTCCGTGCCTGCGGAAGATGTAATCATCGTCAGATAATTCACGCTCGTCATAGGTTTCCGTTTCCTGTTGACAGAATTTGCGGTACTCTTTCAGCAGGTTTGCCATCTCTGCGGAGAAATAAACATAGCGGTCGCCCGAGGCGGTTTTTGGCTCTTTCACGATGATGTCCTCTCCAGTAACCTTCACCACATTTCGGCAGATATGGATGGACTTTTCTTTGAAGTTCACATCGCACCACTTGAGGCCGCAGCACTCACCGCGGCGCATACCTGTGGCGATAATCAGCTTGAAGTAGGTTTCGTACTTGATACTTTCATCCTCCAGCGCGGAAATGAGTTTTTGCGTAGTTTCCTCGTCAGCAACATTCTGCTTTTTCTTCTTTTTGCCAGCGTACTTATAGGTACGCCACGCCGGATTATGCGACAAAAAGCCGCCCTCCATCGCATCGGAGAGAATGCCACACAAACAAGCATGGACACCCTCGACGGTACATTCGGAGAGCGGCTTTCCAGTCACAGAGTTCTTCTGCTTTCGCAGTTCGGCGTATAGATTTCGGAAGTGTTCGGGTTTTAAGTCGGTGAGTTTATAACTGCCAAGATACGGCATGAATCGGTCGATGTCTTGCTTGTCACGAGCTAAAGTTGACTTTGCCAGCTTGGCGGGAGCAATCTCCCGGAGCCATATTGTAGTGTAATCTGCCAGGGTGATGGACTTGTCTACCTTGAGCGGCTCATTCCTACACTGGCGCTCAAAGAGAGCGGCCTCCTCATCTAGCCATTTCTCCCTGGCTTTTGGAGTTAAATCATCGGGTGGATGGACGGTTTTCTGCTGGGGCTTACGGCGCTTGCCATCGAAATCATAGCCCATGGACACCACGATCAGGTAACTGTTTCCTCGTTTGCGGATGCTTGCCATTGAAATGACCTCTTTCCTGTTGCGATTTGCCCTGTTGAGGCAACCCCACAATACCACACCACCTGCCGGAAGTCCATGGGCGTTTTCACTTTCTACCTACCCAACAAAATGTGCTTGCTATGGTGCTTCTTAGTCGAATCATTTTCTACTAAGCACTGTGTAGGAGTACCTCTGTCATAACATTTGCAGCCTGTTTCTTCAATTCCATCTGCGGGTGGCAGTAGGTACGTTCTAGGAACGAGGTGTCGGCATGACCAGCCAGTTCAGCCACAGTCTGCTTGTCCACACCATGATGGAGTAACGATGAGATTACGTAATGGCGCAGGGTGTGCAAATGGAAAGATTCAGGGAAATCGTTCTCTCGAAAAATCTTCCGCAGATGTTTTGTAAACGTATCCGGGTGGATGAAATTATCGTACTCATCAGCGAACAAATATGGGCTAACCTCGCGCCCAACCTTTTCAGCCTGGGCAGTCTTGTAACAGCAATACCCCTGCAACAGTGATGTGATGTCTTCCTCAATAACAATGGTACGGCTGCGGCCATTTTTGGCCGGACCCTCCTGCACACCCAGACCTGGTACATTACTCCTGGAGCGGCTGACCGTAAGCACGCAACGGCATTTATCGGTCATGATGAAATCATGCCATTTCAAAGCGCAAAGTTCACCCCGGCGGCACCCGGTGTAGAGCGCCAGCACATAGAAGATTTTGTACTCCTGCGGCTCATCCAGTAGAGCATTGAGAAAACGGTTTGCATCTTCCTCGGTGGGGATAAACTGCTCACGCCTTTCAGTATCGGGCAGGTCAATCATCCTAGCCGGATTTTTATCGATGATTTCATTCCTCTTGGCATCACTCAATACTGCTGATATTACCGTTAAATATTTCTGCACCGTGGCTTCTTGCACAGGTTTGCCGTGACTTTTGCGCTTGCGAAGCTCCACAAGCATATTCTCCAATGCGATGGGCCGCAGCTGGTTCAGCTTGATTGCACCGATAAATGGGTAAGTCACTTTCAACATTCGACGGTAGCTTGCAATAGTACCAGCCGCATACTTCACCTGCCTGTCCAGCCAGCGCAGGGAGAATTCTTCGAAGGTCATCTCGGCATCTTCACAGAACCCCTGCTTGACCGTCCTCTCCATTTCTTCAGCGGCGTGGGCGACGTACTGATGAATTCCTCGCCTACTTACGTTTCTTGGGACGGTAATCGTCCTCGCTTTAGAAACTTTCCGTCCGTCAGGACGATACCCATTGCTGACCGTGATTTTGAATTTGCGTTCATCTAACTGCTTGATACTTGCCAAATAAATTCCTCCTTACATTCTCTGACCATGATTCTGATCTTGTTCATCCGATTTCTGTCCTAAAGCGCGTTTGTGCTGGCGTGGCTTTCGCATCGTCGTACTATCCTGCGGACGATAATTTTCGTCAATTATCCCGGCAATATCAGCGGAAAGATATGCGAGATCAGTCCCAAAATCACCAGCGCCGCCGACGGAATCAACGCTATCCAGAACAGCGCCGTTGAGAATTTCTTCATCTGCTCCGCCTGCAAGGAGAGATTCCTTGAAAAATCTTCGCTCATTTTCCCAGCCTGTGATGATAGGTTCTTCGCTATCTCCGAGGCAGACCGTTCCATCTCCCACTGGAAGCTCTGCGCCGAGGACCGCATTTCTTGGGTGCAGTTCTCCAACTCTTGCACCCGCTGGTCGAGATATTCCACCAGTTCCTCCTTGGTCGCCAGTTGCGCCGCCGCTGTCTGAACCTCCACCAGCAACTGAATTTGTGACTGCTGTAGCCCGAGCAGTGCCGCCCAATTCTTCTCTGTCACCGTCACGCAAGGCACGACCTCTGCCGCTGATTTCGCCTGCCTGCGTGATTGTTCTTTCAATTCCTCCAATGATTTCCGCTCGAAGTTGGAACTCATTTTCCATCATCTCCTTCAAGAACTTTTCATCATACAACTTGGTATCCCGACACTTCATGCTACTAGGTGTTGTATAAGTTATAGTCTTCCGCTCGTTTGTCCACTTGACCTTGTACCCTTTCCGCTCGAGCAGCTTGATGAAATGCTCTCGGGAACGTGCCAGCGCCATGGCATCCTCTATTGCAATCATCAGCTGCATTTTCCAACTCTGGTTCTTCGCCATAGAGCGGTACTCGCGGACACCCGGCTCCTTCCTGTGCTTGGGTGGGTCAGGAGGCAGCACCGAGAACCCATGCGCCAAGCAGATTTTATCGGAGAGTTTCCGCAACTTTGTCAGCGTAGTCGGCCCTTGACGGAGCATATATCCGCTCTCATAGCACACAGAGTTGACCACAAAATGCGAGTGGATGTGTTCCCTTTCAATGTGAGTTGCCACCAGAATTTGACTATCAGGCCAAGCCTTCTCCGCAAACTCTTTCGCCAATTCATGGGCCTGTTCCCCGGTAATAGGCTCGTCTGGCGAGAATGATTGCGTGTAATGATAAAACCACACAGGACTATCTTTGTGGTAGGCCGCGCGAGTCGCCCTAAACTCTTGTGCCGCAAACTGAGGTGAGCAGTTGATCCCGCTGACGAATTTCTGACCGGAAAAATCGTCATGGGTCTTTTGCGCTTGAGAAATGTAGGCTGCGACCTTGCTTAGCGCTGTGGCAGATTGCTTTTGGTATCGGATAAAGTTTACTGTAGCTATTGGCGTGCCTCCTTGTCTACCAGTGCGAAAAATGCATCGTAGAGCTTGCCCAAATCTTCATGCACCTGCCCCAAGTACACCGCGTTGATCTGTCCCATGTTCGCCAGAACCGTCAACTGATTGAGGTTGTTGCCGATAGCTTTCAGCTCCCGCGCCACCAACTTACCGTCAAGAATGACGTTGACCTTGCCGCGCATCGCCGCCGCGCGAATATAATTACTGGGGGACATCATCGCCCTGTCAGCCTGTTCCGCGATGTGATGAAATTGTTCTTCCGTGAACCGAACTGTGAAAGCCCTGTCCTTTTTATTGCTCATTAAATTCCTCCTATCATGGGTATGGCTCTCGCCAAAAGTGGGTGCGGGCTACTGCCCGCTTACGTGCCGTCCGACAACGTCGGACGAGCGCTCTGCTTGCCCTCCCCCAAAGGGGAGGTTTTTTGTAGGACACCGTAGGCTGGGTGGTTTACCTTTAGCCTGCGGACTTAGGCAGAGAAAAAAGGTAGTTCCGCCGTTCCCTGCATCTGTCCGCGCAAAAGCGGCCCTGTGCGGCCCAACAAGGGGCCTGTCCGGGTGGACTGCGGTTTTCTGCCCCACCCGGCCCCTAAATCGCCACACGGGGCCGACACGGGCGAAACAGCGGGCGGCTGTCCTTTGGCCGGGATCGCGTCTGACCCCAGGGGTGCAAGAGTGCAAGGGTGCAGAGATTCTCGAAGATAGTTACAGATACACACATTATGTAGAACATTCTGAACGCCACCCATACAAGATAGAAGGGTGCAATCCGAATCTTTTGCACCCTTGCCCCCTTCAACATGATAGCTGCCAAACCCACCTCTCCCCTTTCTTCACAGAATCTACTCCGAGATTTTCTTTAGCTATTTTCAGTGTTCGTTTGGATATACCAGCTTGCTTGGCCAGCTGAAACATCTCGCTGGCATGAACTGAAACCCCGCCGCTCAACTTGTCCCTTATCAGTTTTTCAGCCAAATCTACCTTGGAATCAGCTGGTCCGCCGTTCAACAAATCTTCAGCGGTGATTTTCTCATAGCCGTCTACCCAGCGTAGACCCCCATCCTCAATGCTAAACGCCACCGACTTCCCCTCCGGCGCAAGAGAGGATTTGTCGTGGACGATGACACGTATGTGCGGTTCTCTTTTCATTCTGCCCACCAGCAAAACGCTACGAGCTGCCGCGCGGAAGTCCATGGAGCCTAGGCCACGGTAAGCGCTGTTGGCTCCGACAGCTTTGTTGAGGTGACCAATCAGGACGATGGCACAGCCTGTCTGGTCAGCAACGAGCGTGAGCCGTTTGAGCACATCGCGTATCTCATTGGCGCGGTTCATGTCAACGCTACGACCAAGATATCCTTGGAGCGGGTCGAGGATGATCAACTTTGCGCCGGTGTCCTTGACTGCTTTCTCAATGCGCTCGTCCAGCAGGGAGAGTGATTGCTCGGTTTCGTCGATGCAGATGATGCGGTTGAGGTCGGCACCGGCGGTCATGAGCCGTGGCTTGATGGTGTCGCCCAGACCGTCCTCAGCGGTCTGGTAGAGGATGGTAATGGGTGAGCTCGGGTACATGCCAGGTAGCGCTAACCCTTGGCTACACATGGCGGCAATCCATAGTGCAAGGGTTGTCTTACCCTCGCCGGGGTTGCCTTGGATGATGGTGAGCTTGCCCTGCGGTATGTAGGGGTACCAGAGCCACTGTACCTCTTGGGTTTCCACTTCGGACATTCGGATCAGGCGTAGTTCGGTTTGCTTTTGGGTCATTGAAGTCCTCCTTTTGCTTCTTTGCTCCGCAAAAAGTGGGAGCAGTATTCGTTATCCCTCTTAGATGAATCTGCGCCTAATGAGTTGTAAAACAACTAACTCATTTCTTTTGAGCGGAAGCTAAGAATGATTTTACCGTTTAGGCTTTTTTGATTCAAGGGGGGCCCTGTCATGGTGATAGGGGGGGTATACAAAATACAGTGTAGGAGCATTTGTCCCCACACTGTATCGGTTAAAAACATATTAAAAAATTCATAACTGTTCCACAAATTCAAGTTACAAATATTCCAACCTTCTTATACTGAGTTTATATGCAATTTGCACATTTTGCTTTTTGCACCAGATTTCAGTTAAACCCTTTTCAATAGAAAATAGATGAGGTAAACCAAATAACGATGGCACCAGCATTTAAACAGCAAGTGGAAAAATGACTGGCGCGGTGAAAATTGGTACGAAGTGGGACAGTCCAGTGACGGTTGTAGGCACTGTCCATTTCAACAGATGTGGTAAGATGTATTATCAGGGCGACAGATTTAGGAAGTAGAATGTTCGGCCACCTGTTTGGCCGTTGATCCACCCTATTTTTCGTTCCTTTGCCCAACAGAAGTGAGAACTTATTCTTTTCAAACGTCAATTTTCAAAAAATTCTATCTTACTTCTTTCTTTTATGCTATAATATACGTAAAAACACTCTACTTTGTACCCCACAACCGGTTTTATACCTGTCCGTGTGGAATAACACAAACTGATACATGGAGAGATCATTATGGATGGTATTATTGCTCGCGCGGCTGCCGCTCATTTTGTGGCAGATTGGCAGGGCCGCGGTGATGAAAAGCAAGAAACGCAATTGTTTTGGATATCTCTGCTCCAAGACGTGTTCGGAGTGGAGGAGCCCACAAAATACATCCAATTCGAGCTGCCCGTAAAGCTGGACCACACCAGCTTTATTGACGGATACATATCCGCCACCCGCGTCCTCATCGAGCAGAAAGGCCGGGACATCGACCTGCACAAAGGCTACAAGCAGTCTGATGGCAGTATGCTGACCCCGTACCAGCAGGCCCGCCGCTATGCCGGGTATCTGCCCCACGACCAGAACCCCCGCTGGATAGTAGTCTGCAACTTCCGGGAGTTCCAGATACACGACATGAACCGCCCCAACGACGAGCCGGAAGTCCTCAAACTGGAGGACTTGGAGCGGGAGTATCACCGGCTGAATTTCTTGGTAGACACCGGCAGCGAACACATCAAAAAGGAAATGGAAATCTCTTTGCAGGCAGGCGAACTAGTGGGCATCCTCTATGACGCGCTCCTGAAACAGTACAAGGACCCCAGCGACCCGGAGGCATTAAAAAGCCTAAACAAGCTGTGCGTCCGGCTGGTGTTCTGCCTGTACGCGGAGGACGCTGGCATCTTCGGCGGCAGGAATATGTTTCATGACTATTTGCAGTCCCATGAGCGCGAGGCGCGGCAAGCCTTAATCAATCTATTCAAGATTCTTGACACAAAATCCGAGGACCGCGACCCGTACTTGGACGATGACCTTCTTGCCTTCCCCTACGTCAACGGTGGGCTGTTCGCGGACGAAAACATCATCATTCCCAGGCTGGACGAAACCATCGTTGACCTGATTTTGCGCCGGGCAAGCGAGGACTTTGACTGGAGCGAGATATCCCCCACCATCTTCGGCGCGGTGTTCGAGTCAACCTTGAACCCTGAGACCCGGCGCTCCGGCGGGATGCACTACACCTCCATCGAGAATATTCACAAGCTCATCGACCCGCTGTTCCTGGAAGGGCTGAAAGCCGAGTTTGCAGAGATAAAAGAGATTTCGGTTGACCGCACCCGCAAGGCAAAACTCGAAGCCTTCCAGCGCAAGCTGGCTGGGCTGAAATTCCTCGATCCCGCCTGCGGCTCCGGGAACTTCCTGACGGAAACCTACATCTCCCTGCGACGGCTGGAAAACGAGACGATCTCTCTGCTGAACAAGGGGCAGATCATGTTCGACCTGGGCAACCCCATCCAGGTTTCTATCGGGCAGTTTTACGGCATTGAGATAAACGACTTCGCAGTAACCGTCGCGAAAACCGCGCTGTGGATCGCCGAGAGCCAGATGATGAAGGAGACCGAGGACGTGGTGCATATGTCCCTGGACTTCCTGCCGCTGAAATCCTATGCGAACATCACCGAGGGAAACGCTCTGCGGGTGGATTGGGAGAGCGTAGTGCCTAAGCGGGAGTTAAACTACATCATGGGGAACCCGCCGTTTGTGGGGCATCAATGGCGGACAAAGGAACAAGCCGAGGACTTAGAGAAAGTCTGCCACGATATTCCCAAATGCGGGAAACTGGATTATGTCTGCGGGTGGTATAATAAGGCTGCTAACTATATGCAGGGGACGAACATTTACGCCGCTTTTGTTTCGACAAATTCTATTTGCCAGGGGGAATCTGTCGGGATTCTTTGGAAACCGCTGTTTGCAAAGAATGTGCAGATTGAGTTTGCCCACAGGACTTTTGTGTGGACCAGCGAAGCAAAAGACCGGGCAGCGGTCCACTGTGTTATTGTTGGTTTTACTTGTGGGACCGCTGGCAGAGCAAAATTGCTTTTGAATCTGACCGCGGCAAAGAGGTTTCACATATCAACGGCTACCTTCTTGAAGCTCCGGACGTTTTTATTCAGTCCAGAGGAAAGGTACTAGCTGCGGAGTTACCTGAAATGAGCAAGGGAAGTCAGCCGACGGACGGTGGAAATCTTATTTTTTCACTTGATGAACGTAAAGAGCTTATTAAGAAATATCCAGTAGTTGAGAAATTCCTAAAACGATATATCAGTGCAGATGATTATATCAACAATAAATGGCGATATTGCCTTTGGCTGAAAGGAATATCGCCCAGCGAATACCGAAACATTCCACCTATTTTGAAACGATTGGAAATGGTTGCAGAGTGCCGGAGAAAAAGCCCGACAACATCAGTGCGGCGGGACGCAGATACTCCCATGCTATTTACGCAAATTCGCCAGCCAGAAACTAAATATTTGGCGATGCCGGAGGTATCTTCTTCAAGACGTCGATATATCCCATTTGGCTATATGGACCCTGATACTATAGCAAGCAATATGCTTTATCTCGTTTCAAATGCCACTCTCTATATGTTCGGAATTATGACTTCTAATGTTCACATGGCTTGGCTTCGGATAGTAGGGGGACGACTTAAAAGCGATTATCGTTACACACCGGCTGTCTACAACAACTTTCCCTGGCCCACTACCACCGACAAGCAAAAAGCTGTAATCGAGCAGACCGCCCAGGGTGTTTTGGACGCCCGCGCTCTCTACCCGGACGAAAGTCTGGCCGACCTCTACGACGAGACTACCATGCCCCCGGAGCTGCGGAAAGCTCACCAGAATAATGACCGGGCGGTGATGGCGGCTTATGGGTTTTCGGTTAAGGATATGACGGAGAGCAGGTGTGTGGGGAAGTTGATGAGGATGTATCAGGCGCTCATGGATAAATCAGGAGAATGATTATGGAAGATTTTTTTGAGCAGTTAGCAAAGCCTTTGTCTGAAAATTCCAGCGCCTTTTTGGATGGCTTTTTTGTCATGGCCGGAGTTTTTCTCGGGTGGTTCCTAAACTTACTAACAACGGAATATCAAAATAAATCTCGATTGATTTTTACAATAGAAGGGACACCGGATTATGAATTGACAGATCCTGAACTACGGACAAAGACAAGCCCATCTGAATTGAGTGTACGGATAACTAATATGGGAAGTACTGCGTACTTTTTGGAAAACTTTAGTATTGTCCGTAAGGGCCATTGGCTGGTTGACTGCTATGGCGTGTGTGAGGATCATAAGCCCATCATGCCAAATGAGAGCGTCCTTTATACGCTCATGCAGCAAGATGCCGATACATTAGAGCGCAATTTCTCGAAGTATTATAAGAAGCCAGTCAAGGCGTATTTGACTTTTGTTCATGCCATGCAACATCTGCCAATACTGGGGAATAGAATTGCTTATCCTGAATTTGCGCAGGGGAAATGTAGGGTTATCGCTTATAGTATTGACGGGAAAAGTACCTGTAGCCATATTGACCTTGTGTTATTGTGTTTGCGTCATTCTATTCGGCGAGATGTAGTCGTTGATGTTGTGACAAAGTAAAAAGATTGAAAGCTAACCGGGAGAAATGTTTATGGCTTCACTAACTCATGTCTGTATGTGGTCGAAAAACGGCTGGAAACGGATTACAGCAGAAGAAGCAGCTAAATTGCACCCAGGCGGTACCGTACACTCTCATAGCGGCTTGTTTATGTGTGAACTATGCGGACAGTACGTTTCACTTACTGACGGCACGGTCCAGGCGCGTCATTTTAGACACAGCGCTCATGAAAAAAGTAAAAACTGCCCGGAACGCATCGCTAAATATCCAATTTCATATGATCCTAAGGAACACGCTTTGCCAATCCGCATTGTGGGCGTGTCCTCATCTTCGTTTCGATTTGAGCTTGGCTTAATCCGGGCTCCAATTTATTTATTAAATAGCGATTTTCAGATAGAGATTAAGCCTAAGAACGTATTGGGTGTATCATATATGTTTACTAAAGAACGCTTGAATTATGACAGCATCACATATCTTTCCATAGGCGAAAGGCCATTTGAAAAATACACGCTAAATTTCCCAGACAAAAGTGGTAAACTGCGAGGTTTTTGGCCAGAAGAGATCCATGGCATTGATCCAGAGGGTACATTGTTTGAAAAAGCTTCTGGTAAGAAACTTACATACGATGCTGATGTTGAGATAGATAAAGAATACTATCTGTTGAAAAGAGGATGTTTAGATAGCGGGTCATGTAGTAGTCTACGAATTCAAAAGATTACTCAAAAACAATTTGATCGGGAAACATGGACTCTTTATGTGGTGACTGCATCCGTATTTAATGAAGAAGCTGCTAAATTCTATCTTGATTTTCATTGCCGTCTGACATATTGCCCGGTTTCGTTGCAACCAGTGTGGCCATTATTTGTAGAGGGTAACTATGTTTTGAAACATAGTCAAAACAGTATGTATATGCTTGTCAAAGGTAATACAGCAGATATTCAGACATTTCCTTCTACAGAGGTTAATCAGCTTTATCGCAATGTTTCTCAATCTGATCAGCTAAAGTTATACGAGATTACTTGCTTCAGCAGGCAACAGCTAGTATCAGTGGGGCGTACTCAAGCCTTACAATATACTTACTTTTGGAAAGAACCTCTTGACAATATTGGGGTATTTCCAGAAGTTTCCGTAACAGATCTTTTAGGTTCAGAGGTTGCTCCAGGTGAAACAAATAATTTACCTCACAATAAAACACTATGTTTCAAATCAACCTATGATGCCGAAATAATTATTTTCTATAAGAACCGTATTATAGATAAGCGAAAACTCCCCTCGGGGAAACAAATTGAAATTGATAGATTAGCTTATGGCGTAAGTGTTCAAGTTGTTATCGGGCTTGATATTGTATGGGAAATTGATATTAAGAAACAACAGCCTTTTGCTACAAAAGATGAAGTTGAACTTTTAAAACGAATTGTCAATGTGTCCGGTGCACCGATTCCGGTTCCACACTCTTTGCGAAATATTATGGTTGGTATGGACCATTATCCGCAGATATGTCAATGGATACGTAAATGTATCCAGGACGGAACAATTAACGAGCAATCCTATCGCAGGCTGCAGGAAATATATCGAAATAGAAATACAAAATAGTCGGAGGATGAATCATGAATTATGTCAGCACTCTTACTGGAGAAGAAAAAGCAATCCTTTGCAAGATTGTTACGGGCAAAGGTTTCAAGGAACTATTCAAGAAGAATGAACAGGAATTTTCGAGAATAAAGGGGGGGTTTAGAGCTAAATCATTGAAAGAGCAAAGTGCATTGTCAATTGCAATACAAAATATTGATAAGCCGTTTATTGCAACGTGGGTCAATGCATTGGTAGAACACTGGCTTGATGAGATTCAGGAAAACATAGAGAAACTTGAGAATGAAGGTTTGCCGCATAATGCTGCGTTAGCAACGACTATGCTCGATTCTGTTTTTGCCAATCATGTAGAGTTGTATTTTAAGCTGATAGAAAAACCTTTAAGTCCGGACGTATACGCTGACCTTTGTGTGCAAATGGAGAATAGTCGGGGTGAGCGCACAAAGAATGCTGAGAGCGCTGATCGCATTAGCGCTTTGGAAGAAGAGAACCGCAATTTGTCCGATCAAGTTGCAAACGCCAAGCGTAGCATTGATGCCATAGAGAACGAGTGCGATGACAGGGTTAAAAAAGCTGAACAGGACAAAAATAGATTGACCTCTTTGTTAGCTGAGGCGCAGACAAAAATTACTGAATTACAGACCGCTCCCAGTACCTTTGAAAACAACGATGCAGATTATCTCGCACAGTTTGATGATAGGGACACATCAATTTTGCCTTCTGTAGGCACTGATGAAATTGTTTCTATATGTAACGTTAAAACAGATTATACGGGTCAAAAGAAGCTTATTCGCTGTGCCGATTTGGGCCTTGATGGACAATATCATGTTTTTCGCAAAGATGATAGCGTATCGGACGTTTTTATGAATTGGTATAGGATTAACCATAAAGATGGTCCATCAAATGAAGGGTTTTACGGTACTTGGACGTGGTATCCTATTCCAAATGATAGAGATTCATCTAAAAAATTTATATCCTCCAAGTACAATCCAAGAATAAGCCCAATCGCAGTTTATATAGTTACTGAGACGGAAAGTATTGACGACCTGCTCAATTTACTGAAAAGGGGAATCGAGTACCAGCCACATAGCCGAAGAGTAATGTTTGTCACCTATACATCTAAAGGAGAGTATGTGGGGGTTCTCTGTGCCGAAAAAGATCTGAATACTTCTAATGGGATAACTAATATTTCTGAAGATTGCATTTCAGTCCCTGTGTATGAGTTTACAGGTGATGATATTGTCAACTTGGATAATGGAGTGCTCTTTTATCGAAACGCTTTTGCTGGTATCCCGAGCAGACTTTATCATTTGAAAAGCCCGCTTGAAGTTGTGAAAAGCATTGTCTTTTCTTCAATTTCTTGGAACACTTATAAAGCAATAGGAGCAACTCGCGCCAATTTTGGAAAGCTCAAAGATTTTATTGGTGCCATTCCAGTCGAGGATATAATATGTAAAATTGGGGCTGAATGTCGCTGCTCAAATCCGGCCGCCAAAGAACTGCTGGATGAGTTTCTGACCATAGTCTGGAAATATGTCGATGGGGATAGTTTGGAAGATTCAATAATTCTATCTGCTATTTCTGCAAATCCTGAACTTCAGGAAAAAGCAAAGGCTCTTGTTCGCGGTGACTGGGAAACCGAGAATGAATGCCTATTAACAAAAGCGCGAGACGATCTCAATGCACTTCATGCGGAGTTGAAATCTGTTACTGCAAATCTTAATGAAGCGCAAGAAGAACTCAATAGAATTAAAACGGAAGATGAACGCTTTGCTGGTATCATAGCCGAAAGAGAAAAGATGGCCGCGGATGTCGAGAAAGCAGTTGCGAAAAGAATCCAAAAGGCCAGTGAAAATGTGGCAGAGTTCATTGCGAGTATGGCATTTGTCGGGAAACAAGAATTAGGGGTTTCAGAGCGAGGAACTTCTACATATTTCATTTGCCCTGCATTTGAGAATCTTGATGTCCTTGAAACTCACCACTCGTGGACAGAGGTAGTTGATACAGTTGCATTTGAACTAGGAGAAGCTGGTGTTGCGGAGGAACGTAGAAGGGGCTTGGCGGCATTTCTTTGCGCTGCATATATTGAAAAACAGCCGCTGTTATTGGTTGGACCTAATGCGGTCGACATTATGCAGGCATTCAGTGCGGCTGTAACGGCTCATAAACATGGTGTTCTCTATTGTGATGGTAGTTATACTGCTCAGGCAACTAAGAAAATTGGCTCTGATGGTGAAGATATTGTGATAATCAAAAATCTTTTGTCAAGTGGGTGCATGGACAATCTCCCAGAGATACTTTCTCAAAAAGATATTTTTTATGTAGCTATCCATCCGTATGCAGAAGATGTCCAGGTTGAACCAAAAAGTTTATACGGATTCATGCTGCCATTGTTCACAGAGTTTTTCGTGGACAAGAGAGCAACCGGTCAATATTATGGAGGATATTTTGCAAATGGCTTTGAAAAATATTCTGCGCCAAAAGAAAAGCATAGAGATCAAAATATCTTTTCGGAATTTGCGCTGAGTGCCTTGGTTAGAAAACAACTCAGCAATCTTTTGGCTACTATGCACGGCATATATTCTGACACAACCAAAGATGACGAGTTTTTGTTTGCTGTTCTTCCAATTGCTTATGCTTTACTGGAAACAAATCGACTCAACGAGATGATTGGTGACCTGCAGAAGGATATCGCTATTTCTGCTGATCTCAGGCGCAGTTTGCAGTATATATTGGGTGACATCTAAATGAACAAGTATAACGGATTACTTTCAAAAGTAGCACAGAAGTATGGTATCTATAGAGGAACACAAGAAACAGATGCTGAGTGGAAGACTCGCACTGTTTATAGTATTTGCGTAATGATGGCTTATGCTTCGTTGTGGGACGATTCGGAGGATGGCACTATTTCTATTGTGCACTTAAAAAGGAAAGTTCGCAGTGTGATTGCAAATTACAAATCACTGTACCCAGAGATTGCGGGTAGTTTACCCCATTCCTCTGAAGAACTTGAAGAAGAGATTGCAGGGCTGTTCAAAAAGGTGGGAGTAATCTATTATTGTCCCAACAGGATAGCTCCATCCATCAAGTGTGAAAATCCATTCGGTGGTATCCTGTTTCAAAGAGGTATTGCTTTAGATAGCATTACTAATGTGTCTGGTAATGGGTTCTATTCGAAACAAGACGGAGAAATGAAACCTGATGGGATAAAAGTAATGTTTGGACTTGAACATGAGAATCTGCAAGGAGTGTGGCGAACGGCACTATCAAGTGCTTCCTGGACAACCGAGATGTCATTTGAAGATAGCGTGGAGTATCTTCGCCTTAAACCGCCATTTCATTATGGAAACTGGATAAATGAGCCGGATATGACTGGTGCTGTTTCAATCCTTCGGACAGGAATGAAAGGTTCACAGTTGTACTATCTTTATCGTTATTATGACTCTGTGACGGAAGTCAGTCCTCTCCCTCAGTGGCAAACTGATGATGAAAACTATAGATTGCTTTCATGTGCCTGTCTATCTACCTATGGAACCTTACCGCCAATAGAATATTGGGAGGATGGGGCAGTAGTACACATACATATGAATTATTTGCTCCCGCCGCGTGAGCTTGACTTTCTGAAATTGTATAGCTGGCCGGAGGTGTGTACATCACTACCGTGTAATTATAGGAGAAAGCTTTCAACCGAAGTTTTTGTAGCCATTAAGGACGTTTTATCTAGTGAGGGGTATAAGTTTAAGGAGGGAAAATCTGATGCCAAATGGAGCAAATTATGTTCATAAGCAGCTGAGAACAGAACTGGAAGACTACATTAAATCGCAATACTTCGGGAAATCTCCTCTTTTGCTTTCGGCACTAAGTAATCGTATTGATGATGAGGGATTGCTTTATCAGAAACCCTTCATCGAATCATCTCCAGCGTATGTTACCATACAAAACGGTATTGAAACAGCATCCATACAACCTTGGATGAGGGACTACTTCTTGCAGTTAGCAGAGGCTGGACTTGGAGTTTTTTCATCTCCTTTTGCTCACCAGATATCTTCGCTTGAAGCAACGGCTAGAGGTGAAGACCTGTTTGTGTCAACGGGTACGGGATCTGGTAAAACTGAGTGCTTTATGTGGCCACTGCTTGCAAAGATGGCTACTGAAGCAAGGAATTTTAAGGGATCATGGGTAAAGCGAGGCGTTCGTACAATTGTTATGTACCCAATGAATGCTTTGGTTTCAGATCAGATCAGCCGACTTAGAAGGATGATAGGAGATCCCGACAAAAAGTTTATCAAGATATTCAGAAACACCTGTGGTGGTGAAGTACGCCGCCCACAATTCGGTATGTATACTGGTCGAACCCCGTATCCTGGAGTGCAGCCTTCTATAGAACAGGACAGAAAGCTTGAAAAGACCTTAGCAAGGATGTCCTTCCCTCAGAGCGATTCTGAAAAGGAGTTTTTTGACCACCTTCTCAAGGAGGGAAAGATACCTGCGAAAGCAGATATGGCTCAGTTTTTGCAAGGGCTTCATGAGGATAGGCATATTCCGAACGATGAGGATGCCGAGATGATAACCCGGTTTGAAATGCAGCAATTTTGTCCAGATATACTCATTACCAATTATTCCATGCTGGAATATATGTTATTGCGCCCCAGGGAGCAAAAAATTTGGGATGATACTCGTGAATGGCTTGCTTCGAGCATCGATAACAAACTCCTGTTTGTTATCGACGAGGCGCATATGTATCGCGGCTCATCAGGGGGTGAGGTTGCGCTGTTGATTCGCAGGCTTTTCCATAAGCTTGGCATTAGTCGTGACAAAGTACAATTTATTCTCACCACCGCAAGTATGCCAAATAAGAATCAAGAGGATATTGATTCTGTGATGAGATTTGCAAACGAACTTACCGCTTCCGATAAAACGACTCGTTTCTGTTATCTCACAGGAGAAAGAGAAACGATTGATGGTCAGTTGAAATATGATATACCTACTGAACTTCTCTTAAATTCAGATCCCGGTCAATTTGAGGATAAGGATGCCTTAAAGCTTTCTGCACTTTTGTCGTTTTGGCGTCAGTTAGAGGGCTTTGATCCTAATATTAACTCCTTGGAAGCGATCTGCTACTGGATGTATGATAATCTTATCTATTACCGTCCGTTCCACGAACTCATCAAGTGTTGTCGTGGAAACGCAGTATCTTTGGGAGAGCTGTCTTCTGATATATTCCCACACCTCAGTCAGGATGACGCATTAAAAGCAGTTAGCGTTCTTTTGGCAATTGCACCACTTGCTAAGAATGCTAAAGGTTCTATCCTTTTTCCGGCACGTATGCATATGCTTTTTAAAGGCATTTCTGGAGTGTATGCCTGTGCCAATGCAGATTGCAGTTGTTCTCATTCAGAAGGTGGCCTTACTTTAGGCGAGATATATCTGTCTGATGGCAATTTAATTTGTCCACATTGCGGTAGTGTGGTATATGAACTTTACAACGATAGGCGTTGTGGCGCATTGTTTTTCAAGGGTTATGTCCTTGAAGGTGACTCAGGACTTCATGGGAATGTCTACCTATGGCGTTACCCTGGCCAGTTAATGGATCGCAGAATGAAAGAAGTACATCTATTTATCCCAACCAATGATTTTGAGTTACCCGCAAGGCAAGGCAAAAATGCTATCAAGCCATGCTACCTTGATGTAAAGAGCGGGTTTGTCAACTTTACGGATGATTCATCTGCTGGTAAGCCTTTCATCAGAAAGCTGTACTACTATTCTGCAAAAGGCAGGCCACAAATTATTACATTTCCTACTTGTCCACACTGTAAGCATCAACTATCGTCATTGCAACTTACCTCTTTTAGCACCCGAGGCAATCAGTCTTTCTTCAATTTGATCAAGTCCCAGTTCCAGCTGCAACCTGCGGTGCCGGGAAAGGACAACCAGCCTGATAGATTCCCTAATGAGGGACGAAAAGTTTTACTGTTCTCTGATAGCCGTCAGCGTGCCGCAAAACTGGCCAGAGATATGTCGGATGCTTCGGACATTTCTGCTGCAAGGCAGTTGTTTGCAATAGCAATAAAGGCCATGGAAGAGCAAACCGTCGAGCAACCAATGAATTCGTTATATGATTACTTCTGTTTGGCTGCTGGCCAGCATAATGTGCAGATATTTCATGATCCGGAGCGCACCAAATTCGTTAATGATTGCGTTTCAGCACAAAATAACTTCAATCGATGTGTAAAACGTGGAAGAGAATACACACCACGATTTACTATTGCGAACGCACCTGTGCAGATGCAGGAATACCTTCTCCGGCTGTTCGCCGGCGGATATAACACTTTGTACGACTCTGCTACGAGCTGGATTGAACCTACATCTCAGGCTCTTTTTGATGCGGTTGATACTCTTAACGAAAACCATATTACAGTCACAGATGAGGAATTCATTGAATTCTTCAATGCTTGGATGCTTTCCATTTGTGACACGGCAACTGCCCTGGGGCATACTATTAGCAATGCAGCTCGGTTGAATGTGCGCCCAAGTTACGGAGGTTATGGGCTTGATAAAGATTGGAAGTTTTCAAAGGACATTCGTAAGATCATGGGTTGGCATGATGGGGACGAGACTGAAATGGTCTGGAAGCGAGTATTGCAAGAAGCATTCCTTGACTCAGCGCAACCTGATAACGGAAAACTATACGTTGACTTATCAAGAATAAAGCCTCGTTTTGACACAACTCATGAGTGGTATAAGTGCGAGCTATGCTCTGAACTGACACCATTCGCTCTAAATGACAAGTGCCCAAGTTGCGGCTCAGCGCATATTCACAAAATGGAACCGGATGAATATGAAGCACTTAGTTTCTGGAGGAAGCCGGTTGCTGATGCACTCCAAGGTAAGCCGATTCATGTAATCGACACTGAGGAGCATACTGCCCAACTCTCGCATAAAGATCAGCGTGATGACATCTGGAGTAAAACCGAACAATATGAATTGCGTTTCCAAGACTTGATTCAAGATGACGAAAGGCCTGTCGATATCCTTAGTAGTACGACTACTATGGAAGTTGGTATAGATATTGGTTCTCTTGTTGCGGTCGGCCTGCGAAACATTCCTCCAATGCGCGAAAATTATCAACAGCGGGCTGGACGTGCGGGTAGACGTGGATCCAGTTTGTCTACGATTGTTACCTTTTGCGAAGATGGACCCCATGATACACTGTACTTCAAGGATCCGATCCCCATGTTTCGCGGTGACCCGCGCAAACCTTGGATCGATGTGAGAAGCGAGAAACTTCTTCAGCGCCATCTGGCCATGATTATTATTCAGGAGTTTCTTTCGGAAAATAATATGAGCCTCGATACGGTTCCGGCAGCTATTTTCCTAGAGGATTCGCTTGGCAGCTTTAAGAGTTATCTGGCTTCATATGATATCGATAAAGATAAGCATATTTTGCCTGGAGGGACATCATTTCATTACTCAGCATTTGAGGCTGAACTGAATGATACTTTTGAAAGGCTTAAAGAAAAATGTCATGCGCATCCCGAACTTTTTGGAGTTGGCGAAGGAGCTAAGGATGGTGAGGCAAAAGTACTCTTGGATGCCCTTTATGAAGAAGGCATCATTCCAACATATTCTTTTCCCAAAAATGTGGTTAGCACCTACATACCAGATATATATGGGAAAATTCTTTACGAGGTTGACCGGGGACTCGATGTAGCGATTGGTGAATATGCCCCTGGTAGAGCAATCGTTGTTGATAAACAGACATATCAGATCGGTGGTTTCTATTACCCGGGAAGTGAACGTCGTTATGGTCAAGCATCTACTCCGGCGCGAGCCTATACCGAGGACCCAAATTATGTGAAGCAAGTTATTTCTTGCTCTGAGTGTGGTTGGTTTGGCCTGATGGAAGAAAACACGAAATCTTGTCCTTTCTGTGGGAACAGCGATTTGGAAATCGCGCGAGAAATGCTGCGCCCCTGGGGGTTTGCACCGAGAAATGCTGAAGCAATACCAGATGCCCAGCTATCAGAAGAGTATACTGCCGTACAGCAGCCATTATATTCAACTCTGCCAGATGCAGAAGAGATGAACTTTGCCCCGGGTTGCAAAAATATACGGATCGCTTCACGGACGAATCAGCGGATCATCATGCTTAACAGAGGAGCAGAAGACAAGGGATTCATGGTATGCAAGGACTGTGGCGCTGCCATGCCCGGTGATACTGTTTCAGTTTTAAATGATATAAGCAGACCATATAAGTCAAAGTTCGCTAAAAGTAAGTGTCGCCACACTAACTGTTTAAACGTGAATCTTGGCTATGACTTTATAACTGACATGTTAGTTTTGGAATTTACGATCGATGACAGGGTCATTGACACTAGAAGAAATGATAATCCATGGCTCGCTCGTGCCGCGCAGTCCATGGCTGAAGCACTTCGGCTGGTAGCAAGTAAGAAGCTCGATGTCGAATTTACCGAATTGGTTACAGGCTATCGTTTTAGGACTGGCTCCGAAACATCTTATGTGGATATATATCTTTATGATAGCCTGTCAAGTGGCGCTGGTTATACGGTGAGTATATCCGATGCAATAGATGAACTATTGGATGATATGATAAAGCTATTGAATTCATGCGATTGCACGTCCGCCTGCTCCAAATGCCTGAAACACTATAGAAACCAATATGCACATGGTAATCTTGATCGTTTTGCAGCGCTGCAACTACTTAGGTGGGGTATGGATGGAATAAATGCACCCCCTATCAAACCAGAAGCACAGATTAACATGATTATGCCTTTAACGAATATTCTTAAACAATCCGGTTGTGAAATTATCGCTGATGGCGATATTACTGCAAGGGGGAGGCGGGGGACAAAAAAGGTCGTTGTCTACCCGGCAATGTGGGTTGAACCACATTCCTCTGATACCATTTTTGTGAGCGATGTTTATATTAAATACGCTAAACCCTACGCTGTACAAAAGATTCTCGACAATGCCTGACTTTTGCTCACGACATCCCTGTTTCAATCTCTATAACGTCATTTGACAACGTTCATCGGTATTCCGATGTACCATCATTTTACAGAAATGTGTTGACCGAGGGAATCAGATATTCGGCGAAAGTCAATACTTAAAAGAACAGTTGATTATTTGACCAGCCTATGGTATACTACATCATAGTGAAACTTACCACGCCATTGGAACGGAAGGCTAATGTCTGACAAAATTCTAACAGATGAAGAGATCCGCTTAGCCATTCTTCCTCTGCTCAAAAAGTATCGGGCCGAGAAGGCCGTCCTGTTTGGCTCTTATGTCAGGAACGAGGCCAATTGCAAGTCGGACATAGACCTCCTTATCATCGGAGGTGCGTATTTTGTGCCTACAGATGTCTTTTGTATAGCAGATGAGCTTTACCGTAGCCTTGCCAAGAATGTAGATGTGTATGATATTTCAAAAATTGATGTTGACTCTGAACTTTTTGAAAAGATTTTTTCTGAAGGAATAGAAATCACGCCAGAGTAAAGAGGAGGTACAAGAATGCTGCAGTCTGTTGCCATTGAAATTTCTAACGAAGTTTACCGCTTGTGCAGCAAGGTGTTGCCTTGCAGAATTCAAGACGCTTATCTGTATGGTTCGTATGCCCGTGGCGATTTTGACAGCGAGTCCGACGTAGACATTCTCTTAACTGTAGATATTGCCCCAGCTGAATTGGCAGGCTATCGTACACGTATCTCTGAAATTTCCAGCGATATGAGTCTTGCATATGATGTAACTGTTTCCATTACTGTGAAACCACTTGAGCAGTTCCGCAGATACTCGGACATACTGCCATACTATAAAAATGTGCTGCGGGAGGGTATTCGCTGTGCGGGATGAAGATAAAAAGGCGTTGTCTAAAGTTCGCCTAGAGCACGCAGAGGAATGCTTGTCTGCAGCAAAGAACTTGGCTGAAACAGGAAATTACAAAAGCGCCGCTAACCGCTCCTACTATGCGGTGTTTCACGCTATGCGTGCAGTTTTGGCACTTGACGAAATCGACATGAAACGGCACAGCGGCGTGATGGCCGAATTTCGGCGCTTGTATATCAAGACAGGTGTGTTTGATGCTGACTTGTCGAAGGTGATTTCCACTTTGTTTGACATGAGGACAGACAGTGATTATGATGATTTCTTTCTTATCTCTAAAGAAGAAGTAGAAATGCAAATTGCTAATGCAGAGCGATTTCTGCTTAAAATTCAAGCGTACCTTGGTCAAAGATGAGGCTTTTATTTGCGACCGTTGCCTCCACTTTTTCTTTTCTGACTACTGTTTGACTACTATTTTGAAAAATCAATAAAATCGCCGGAAGCCCAATCATTTCTAGGATTCCCGGCACCGGGGCAATGTGGTGCTATTTTTGTGCGCTCTGGACAAAACCCAGCGTTTTCGGGCTTTCCTCTTTACGGCCTGATAACTTATTCTTTTCAGGCTCAACTTCCTTGTTGTTTATGTACAAATTCACGCGTGAATTATCGCGAATTCTGTGGCTATATTCACTAACGAAATTAAGTATTGATTTCATCTTCAAAATCGGGTATACTATAGGCGAGTTACAAATTAAGTTGCAGACAGATTTGTTTTCCTAAGTTAAGCGACGTGAGGTATAGTAAATAACCGGGGAGATATTCACAGTGTACAGTCAATTATCGATAGAAGAATTGTTAGAAGCTCCAGAAGGTGAGCACATCCAGTTTAAAGAAGCTAAAAACCGTTTTGATGTCAGGGAAGCAGCCCAATGTTGCTGTGCTTTGGCAAACTGTGGCGGCGGTATGTTAGTGTTTGGCATCACGGATAAACGTCCTCGTCGAGTTATTGGCAGCAATGCTTTCGATCAGCCAGAACGCACTCGAAAAGGTTTTATCGATAAGCTAAAAGTGATGGTCGATTTTCAATTGCAGGAGTATCAGGGGAAACGCATTTTGATATTTTTGGTAGCGGAGCGACCTCTTGGATTACCCGTACAAGTCGATGGTGTTGCATGGTGGTATGAAGGAGACAGTTTGATTCCAATGCCTGAAGACGTCCGGCGTAAAATATATGCTGAAAGTGGGTTTGATTTCTCTGGTAGCATTTGCGCCAGAGCCAACATAGATGATTTGGACGAAGCAGCAATTGAGGCGTTTAGAGTACAATGGGCTGAAAAGAGTGGAAATCACCGCATTATGAATTTATCCAAAGAGCAGCTTCTTCGCGATTGCGAGGCCGTTGTCGATAATGGGGTTACCTATGCGGCACTAATTCTTTTCGGAAAGAGGGAATCATTAGGTAAATATCTGCCACAAGCAGAAGTAATATTTGAGTACCGTTCGTCGGAAGCCTCTGGCCCTGCAAACCAGCGGGAAGAGTTTCGCAGAGGATTCTTTTCTTTCTATGACAGTCTATGGGACTTGGTCAATTTAAGAAACGATAAACAGCATTATCAAGAAGGCTTTGTGGTCTATGATATATCAACATTTAACGAGAGAGTAATCAGAGAAGCTATTTTAAATGCGGTAAGTCACCGTAACTATCAGTTAGGTGGAAGCGTATTCATTCGTCAATACAGAGATCGGCTTATTGTGGAAAGCCCTGGTGGATTTCCCAACAGTATTTCACTGGAGAATATTTTAGACCGGCAATTGCCACGGAATCGCCGCATTGCAGAAATTCTGGCACTTTGTGGTATGGTAGAAAGGTCCGGACAGGGTATGAATCTTATCTACGAACTGTGTATCAGAGAAGCAAAGCCACTGCCTGATTTTCGTGGTACAGATGACAATTTCGTTAGCCTTACTCTAAATGGATTAGTTCTTGATGCAAAAATGCTTTCATTAATCAACCGAATTGGAAACGACCGCATGGAAACTTTTTCAACAGGGGATTTTTTGACTATTAACGCTCTCTACCATGAATGGGAGCTAACAGAGAATTTAAAGCCTTTCCTAAAGCATCTTCTTGATGTAGGCATTGTGGAACGAATTGGTCGAGACAAGTACGTTCTTGCCCGGAGCCTTTATGCTGTTGCTGGAAAGCCCGGAGTTCATACGCGTATAGTTGGATTGGATCGGGGCACCAATAAAGAACTACTGTTAAATCACATCCGTAAAAGCGGAAACGTTGGAACTCCTATTTCCGAATTGCAACAAGTTTTGCCTGGACTAAGCCGGGACCAGATCAGAGTATTACTTCGGGAACTACGTGAGGAGCACCGTATTTTCTGCTCTGGCAAGACACGTAACGCCCGATGGCTTGATGTGGACTATCTGAAGTCGCAGGGATAATTCGCCTATATCGATTCTATCCAGTTTGGATACTCTTTTGGAACCGGTTTGGGATTTATTTGGGACTTAATTGGGATTAGTTTAGGACTAAGTACTAAAGAGATACAAGTAGGTCATAAAATTCCTAAAGAAGTGCGAGGACAGCAGGGTTCTCTGTATGCCCTCTTTCTCGAAAATCCCTTCTGCTTTTGATAGGTTCCTCTGCGGTTCTTCTTATTCTGACCACTTCCTGACTACTACTTTGAATAAACTCAAAAATATCCAGGAACCCAACTGTTTCTAGGGCTCCCGGCACCGGGACAATGTGGTGCTATTTTTGTGCGCTCTGGAGAAAACCCAGCGTTTTCGGGTTTTCTCCCTTTACGGCCTGATAACTCCGACTCTGAGGGCCGCTGGGTGGAATCCAGTCAAGCGCGCCAATATGTAGAATACCAGCTGCTTTTGAATTGTAGCTGGTATTCTTGCATAATCCACGTTGATTTATTACTTAGAATGGAGGCACACTTATGGTGTGGGTATGCGGCAAATGTTATAGTCAAATGAATGTGACTCGTGAAGGTAAAAATCGCAATCGAATTTGTTGTCTAAATTGTGGTACTGAGTGGTATGTAGATGATAATAGCGAATATCTTAATTACAATTCCATTGACTGCTGTGATGATGACGAATGATTTGACGTTCGTGAAGCTGCAGAGATTTGGGCATCAAATGGCTAAGATGAAGACTATACTTTTAGATATTCCGAAGAGGAGCTTGAAGGTGCGCTCTTATTCCATTATCAAATGTGTATCCACCAGCATTATAAACAAGTCCCCAGTAACTACGAGCATAAATGTTCAAGTCTTTAAAGGTGACGGAATTCTGTGTATCCATATCAAATGAATATCCA
>JAETSR010000019.1 GCA_021769555.1 Clostridiaceae bacterium | reverse complement strand
TCACAAATCGCCACAAATGGCCTCACACCGCGCTTAACTGTGTTTGCCGTGTTCTACCTCGACCGCCGGCCCAAATCGCCCAACACGGCCCCCACAGGGGCCGACAGCGCTTTCTGGCTGCGCACCTTTTAGGGCAGTAAATTTGTTTTGAAATTTTATATAGTGTCCGAATTATAGCATGGGAGAATGATGATTGCAATGGAATTTTGAAATATGGTTTGGGCTAACTCCTGCTTGACAACCCCTCCTGTCCATGGCATACTTAACGTAACATCTATGGGATGGCAGAGAAAAATTTTGAAATCGACACAAAACTCTATCCGTGTCGTTCCCATTGCCCGCCATATGCTATATCATAAAGTCATAAAAACAAAAGGAGCTGACTTTATGAACACAGACAAAATCTATGCCGAACAACTGGTCAACGAGTACGCCCCCAAGGACACCTCCAAAGTGGTTGCCCTGAAAAAGCTGGATGCCCGGGCCAAGCTGCCCGCCACCATTTTCGGCTACACTTTCGGTATTGCCTCCGCGCTGGTGATGGGCGTGGGGATGTGCCTCTGCATGGGGCAGATCGGTTCTGGAGGAATCCTGTCTATGGCAGCCGGTATTGCCATCGGCCTGGTGGGTATGCTTGGGGCAGGAGTGAACTACCCCATTTACAAGCGCCTGATGGAAAAGGGTAAGAAAAAGTACGCCTTTGAAATCGTGGAGCTTGCCAAGGAAATCAGCGAGCGGGGCGAATGAACCGGCTGAAAGCTATCTTCGCGCGACTGCTGTTCCCGCCCGGCTGGGCGGTCACGCTAGTTTCCCTGGCGGGGTATGGCGGGCTGGCCTGGGCGTTCGGCATGGGGCAGGCCGGGCCGCTGGCCTATCTTGCCTACCTGTTGTCCGCTTATGCTCTTGCGGTGAACATCGCCGCGCTGCCGAGAATCCAGGCTGCGCTGCGCAAACGTGCCCGCTACTTTAAGGAGCACAGCCGGTTATTTGAAGTACTGCACAAAACAACCTTCGGCGCAAAATATTTGGACGACCGGGCGTTCCGAGCGCGAATCAGCCTGTACCAGAGCATGGCGGTAAACTTCCTGTACACGGTGTTCCGGGCTGTACTGGGTGTAAGGTATGCCTCTACCTGGTTTATCTCCCTGGCGGTATACTATCTCATGCTGGGCGCTCTGCGGGCATATCTTGCCATTCGTTACCGAAAACGGCCCGGCGGCGCGGACACGCCCGCCTATGAGTGGCGCTGCTATCAGACCACAGGCTGTCTGCTGCTTTTACTGAACATTCCCATGAGCGGCATGGTGGTGTTGATGGTGCGGACAAATTCCGGATTTGCCTACCCGGGGCTTGTCATTTATCTTTCGGCGATGTATACTTTTTACATGACAGCCCACTCGGTGGTGAACCTTCATCGTTTTCGGAAGATGGACAGTCCCATCCTGCTGGCAGGAAAAGCTGTCAGCTTTATCTCTGCAGCTATGTCTCTGCTGGGCTTGCAGACTGCCATGATTAGCCAGTTTGGAGAAAATGACAGCGGTTTCCGGCGGCAGATGAACGCAATTACCGGCGCTGGCGTTTGTGCACTGGTGATTGCGGCGGCAGTCTATATGATCGTTCACAGCCGCCGCATGACACGAAAGGAGTAAGGCCAATGAACCGCTCGGAGAGCAAATATTTCAGCACGGCGGTGAAAATGGACGAGGCATTTATCGGCCTGCTGGCTGAAAAGGAGTTTCAGTACATCACGGTCAAGGAGATATGCCAGCGGGCGGGGGTGCACCGCTCCACCTTTTATCTGCATTATGAGACGATGGCTGACCTGCTGAACGAGAGCGTGGAGTATATCATGGGGAACTTTTCCCGGCACTTTGAGAAGGAGCCGGGCCTGCCGGATATCGAGAACAGCCCCCTGGAAGAACTGCTTTTTATTGAGCCCAGCCGCCTTTTGCCATACCTCAGCTATATTCGGGACAATAAAAGGCTGTTCCGGATCTCTATGGAGCAGGCTGCTGTGTTGAACTTGCAGAGTCATTATGAGAAAATGTTCCGGCATATATTTGACCCTATCATGGAACGCTTTCAAGTGCCGTCTCAGGAACGGCGGTATACTATGACGTTCTATATCCACGGCATTACCGCCCTGGTGATGGAATGGCTGAAAAATGACTGCCGGGAGAGCGTTGAGGATATTGCGGACATCATTATGCGAAATATAACCGGGCCAGAGGGCCTGCAAGCAAAAAGGGGACTTTTCAATGGAATATACCATGGGTATTGATATAGGGACATCCTCCGTCAAGGCGGCGCTGTTGGAGCGCTCGGGCAGGCTGGCGGGCGCAGTCAGCAAGAAATATGGAATCTCCATCCCAACCCTGGGCTGGGCGGAGCAGGACCCGGAGGAGTGGTGGGAGGCTGCCAAGGCCGCCGCAGCGGAAGTCCTGGGTGTCTGCGGCGCGTCCGGCGGTCAGGTCAAAGGGATCGGGTTTTCCGGGCAGATGCACGGGCTGGTGGCGCTGGGTGAGGACGGAAAGCCCGTTTGCCCGGCTATCATATGGATGGATCAGCGCTCCGGGCAGGAGAGCGCGGAGCTTCAAAAAATTGCGGAGGAAAACGGGTTTGACGGGATGCTGATGAACCGCCCTATCCCTGGCTCCTTGATCTGCTCTCTTTTATGGTTAAAGCGGCATAAACCAGCATTATTTGAGCAGGTTCACTCTGTCATGCTGCCCAAGGACTACCTGCGGTACCGGCTGTGCGGGGAGGTGTTTACCGACGAAACAGATGCCTCCGCTTCCTTGACATTTTGGGTGGCGGAAAGGCGCTGGTGCGGTGAACTGCTGGAAAAGCTGGGCATAGACCCGGCCATCTTCCCTCCTGTGGTGAAGTCCTGGGATGTGTGCGGAACGGTCACAGCTGTTGCGGCGGGGGAGACCGGCCTTTTGCCGGGGACGCCTCTTGCGGCAGGCGGGGCGGATTCCGCTATGCAGCTGGTGGGCAACGGCGTGATTTTCCCGGGGTCTTACGCCTGCAATATCGGTACGGGCGCGCAGATTCTGGCAGCCGCAGACCGCCCGATGTACGACAAAGCTCTGCGCTCCCAGACTTTCTGCCACGCCGCGAAAGGCGCCTGGTATCTGCAATGCGGCACCCTCAACGGTGGCAGCGCCTTAAACTGGCTGAAGGGACAGGCGCTACAAAACCAGGCCGATTTCGAAACATTCCTCAAGGCCGCCGAAGCCGTCCCAGCCGGTTCGGAGGGGCTACTCTTTCTTCCCTATTTGGCCGGAGAACGGAACCCTCATCTGAACCCGGACGCGAAGGGCATCTTCTTCGGGCTGGCTATGAAGCACGGGCAGGGGCACCTCATCCGCTCGGTGATGGAGGGCGTAGCCTATAACCTGTATGAGTGTATGGAGATCATGGGGCAGCTTGGCTTGCCGGTTTCCCGGCTCATCGCATCCGGGGGCGGCGCGAAAGGGCGGCTCTGGCGGCAGATCTTGGCGGATATGTTCGGCGTGCCGGTCTATACCACGAAAACCACAGAGGAAGCCTGCACCGGCGCGGCCATGATGGCGGCGGTGGGGCTGGGGTGGTACAAAGACACGGCCCAGGCGGTGGAGGAAATTGTTAAGCTGGCTGAGCAGGTAACAATGCCAGTCCCAGCCCACACAGCGCTTTACCAGGAAAACCGCTGGCGGTTCCAGGAGCTGTATGAGAGCACAAAGGGATTATTAAGCGCGCGGTAGCCTTTTGCTGCGGAGGTTCTTCTTTGTTTAGCGGCGCAGATTTTGAGGTTGCTTTTGGGACTGGTGTGAGGAATTTCTCCGCATTGTTTTTCTATCTGACCCACACCCTGACCCACACGCGAAAAAACTGTGTGGACACAGTGGAAAATTCAGGGTCATATGCCGCGCTATGGTGGAGCGGAAAGGCCCAGAAATGCCGTAATGTCGCTGAAAAGCCGCCCCCCACACTGTTTGTAATCAGCAGGTCAGGGGTTCGAGTCCGTTCACCAGCTCCAAACTGGGTGGTCCGGCCCGAGGATGAGGCCGGACAAGCCTTGTATAAAATTTCATAATTTATGGGGGAGTTCCCGAGTGGCCAAAGGGGGCAGACTGTAAATCTGTTGTCGACGACTTCAGTGGTTCGAATCCACTCTCCCCCACCATTGACAAAGCCTTGCATGAAATATGCGAGGCTTTTGTTGTGTTTATACGAATTGCCTTGACTGTTGACTTCACTCGGGTTCTGCATATAAAATGGATATAGCGGATATTTTCTCATTGTCCTGTTTGGCGTGGTTCGGCGCGGATTTGTCTGCCTTTTGTCTTGACCCACACCGTGACCCACACGCGGAAATAAACGGAAACGGCTGGATACTTCCAGGGAGGAAGTTCCAGCCGTTTTTCTCACTTGACCCACTTTCACATGACCTTATCCATAAAATTTCCCATCTTTTCTGCGGCTTGCTCTTGTTTTTGGCGGGTGGCGTGGGTGTAGGTTCTCAGCGTGAACCCAGCGTCGTAGTGGCCTAGCATACTGCTGACGGTTTTTACGTCTATACCGTTTTGTAGTGCGGTAGTCGCAAAAGTGTGACGAAGTGCGTGGAAATTTATATAACTCAATCCTGCTGACTTTAATATTCGCTTGTGGAGCGTTACGATTGAATCCGGGTAGTACATCTCGCCAGTTCGCGTGGAGGGGAACATATAGGGGTTGTCCGGGTGCTTGAGGTGCTCTTGTTGGAGTAGTTCCACGGCCTTTTGCAGGATTGACACCAGCCTGACGGATGTTTCTGTCTTGGGCCGGGTAATGACGATGCTGCCGTTCTCGTCGCGGGTGACTTGCTTGCTGACGCTGATGGTCTGGTTTGCAACGTCCAGGTCTGACCAGAGGAGCACCACCAGTTCGCCTTTGCGTAAGCCGCTGACCAGTTCTAGGTAAAACATCGGTAGAACGTGGCGACGGTAAGCCTCGCCCAGATAAGCTTTCATGTCCTCGGCGAGGAGGAACTTCATCTCTTCTTTCTCCAGTTTGGGGGCGATACAGTCCTCGGTGGGGTTGCGCTGGATTAGGCGTTCCTTGACTGCCCTGTCCAAAGCGTTGTGGAGTATGAGGTGGATGCCACGCACGGTGGAGGCGCTGAGACCAGGTGATTTTTCTTTTTGAGCTTCACGCAATCTGCCGTTTTCGCGGAGGTCTTGATATAATTTTTGCAGGTCGCGCCCGGTCAATTTGTTTAGCTTGATGTCACCGATTCTCGAGTTCACATGAAGTTCGATGCTCCGACGGTAGTATTCGGCGGTTGATACCCGCACGTTGGGCTTGGCGTAGAGGGTGTACCAGTTCGTCAGCCATGAGCCGACCGTGTAGTCATCGGAGCGAGACACGTCTAAATCTCTGGTATCGTCCATCGCCACAGTCAACTTTTCCTTGACCTCGGCCTGGGTCTTTCCCAGCACGTTTTTGATGATGCGCTTGCCGGTAGCGGGGTCATAGCCTGCCGTGTAGCGTCCTTCCCAGCGACCGTCTTTGCGCTTGCGTATATTGCCCTCACCGTTTGCTCTTTTCTTTGCCATATATCGGCCTCCTTTCTCAGCACACCACAATACCACACCGTGCCTCGAAAGTCCACTGACATTTTTCTTACTTTTTCGGTTTTCTCAAGACCGTATTCTTTGTTTAGCGACGCAAATTTTGAGGGGGTCAATTGTCGTAATATCCAGTTAAAATATCTTCAAGTTTCACTTTGCCACGAGTGCGGCGCACATTGTTTATGGCCTCGCGGCGCATTTTCTCTATCTGTTCTGGTGTGTATTCTGAAAGCTCTGCCAGTACACGCATCACCATTTCTAACTGCACCGCATAGCGGAAAAGTCCCTTTGATATGGCTTTCGCGTTGTCCTCGGACAATTTGAGGACCGCCTCAGCCAGCTTGTCACCAAGGACGTCATTATCCTGCAAAGCATTATCTGCCATGAGGCTCTCAACTGCCCGCGTGAACAGCTCATTCCGCGAAGAAAATCCTTGCTCTTTCGCAAATTTGTCCGCTCGTTTTACCAGCCCTTTGTCCAAATATAAGCTTATTCGTTGCATATTTTCTGAATCCATAAAACGCCTCCATAACCCTCTTACACCAACTTGTGACACCTAAAAATTCCCCGGTATTCTGCCGTTTCTGCCCACTTGCAACCCCAAACTTTACACCAAACCCTCATTTGTGACCCTACTATGACCCCTATCTCACCATGCCCTGCAACTCCCGAAAAAGCCCGCATTTTCTAGCCCTCCCGCCCGGCTCTGCCGGACGGTGTGAACCGCAAAGGCGCCGTTCTTGGCGCCTTGCTTTCTCCTGCTTGTTTTTAGCCAGTTTTTCTTGAGCTTTTTCTGGCTGGACATTCTTACATTATCTTGCATAACCTCGAACTTTTCTACCCTGGAGGCTACTGCCCCTCACAGGGCCCGCAAACGCCTGTTATACATTGTACCTATTGCGGCAATCCCACAGCATTAAAGAGCGCTGATGGTATCTACCGAGAGAACACCCAGGTCTTTGATAGTGCTATTATAACCAAGAGCTGCAAGCAGCTCTGCGTTTAAATTCCCAGCTCCGCCGTCAGCCAGGCCTTCGCCAGTTCCGGCCAGACCCGCGCTATCCCGCAGTCCTGCCGAAGTTTCTTCACATACTCCGGGCATGGCTCCCCCGGCGGGGCAAAGGCCCAGTCCAGCGCGTCCTCCGGCACCCCTTCTATTCCTCCGGACTTCAGCATGTCCCGCAGGGCGATTGTCGGCGCCATGGTATATGTGTCTCCGTGGTCGTTGGCAAGCCAGGCGTCGTTAGCCAGGCTCAGCCCATGCTGTCCGCTGGTGAAGACATGGTGGGCGAACCTCACCCCTGCCGCTTTACAGGCCCGGGCGAAGAGATAGCTGTTCTCCACCGGTACGCAGTCGTCCTCGGCAGTCTGCCACAGGAAACAGGGCGGGGCCTTCTCCGTCACCTGGGTCTCAAGGCTCATATAATGCAGGCGCTCCGGGTCCGGGTCGGGACCCAGGAGGGCGTCGAAGGAACCCCGATGGGCGTATTCCCCGCCGGTTATCACAGGGTAGCTGAGTATGGCGGCGTCCGGACGGTTTGAGATGCCTGCGTACTCTGGGCCCGGGTCCTCCACATCCTGCCAGTGGACGCAGAGGCTGGCGCTGAGATGCCCCCCTGCGGAGAAACCACAGACCGCCAGTTTCCCGGGGTCAATATGGAAGTCACTGGCATTTTTGCGCACGAACCGCACCGCCCTTGACAGGTCGTTAAGGGGCTGCATGAGCAGCGGCTCCAATATCAGGGGGTTCACTGTATATGTGAGCACAAAAGCATTGTAGCCGGAGCGGTAGAACTCAATGGCCACCGGCTCGGCCTCGCTGGGGGCAACGAAGCCGTAGGCTCCGCCGGGGGTCACCAGGATGGCCGGGTGGGTCATAGAGTCTGAGTGTATATAGCTGACGATAAAGGGCTCGAACCCGGCTGAGAGCCGGTACTTATACTCGCTGGGGCCCCAGATGGGGTGTTTTTGTTTTTGCATAGCCGTTTCTTGCGTAATCAAATGGTCAGCTCTGTTCATAATTCCAGTCCCCTTTTCACCGCCGCACGGCAGCCAAACCGCAATATTCTTATCATACTCCTTTCCAACCGAGGCATAGTCCGCAAACCTCATTTGCCCGCCGCTCTTGAGTTCAGCCTCAAAGACCATACGCGCCCCAAATGGGGCCTCAGACACACGCACCTGCCTGATATTTCCCAGTTCCACCGGCCCGGACAAATCATCCCCGGGAAACTCCTCCGAGGCCGCAAGCGCTATAGGCCCGCGCATAAGCGCCACATAGGGCGGCAGTTCCTCGCTGCCTTCGCCCAGCTCGCTGGACGAAATGAGCTCTACGGACATGGGGAGCCGAAGGCTGACTCTGTCGCCGTCCTGCCAGACTCTTTCAAGCTTCAGCCAGCCGGGTTCAGCCGGGACATTCCCGCCATTTACCCAGACTTCAGGTACTTTGCACCAGCCAGGGATTCGCAAGTCCAGCTCGAATTTCTCAGACGTATCAACAGACAGCTCAAGGGTGATGTCCTCACCCACCGGATATTTTGTATCCATGCGGATTTCCAGCCTATTGCCTCCGGGCGTTTGCAAACTCAGCGTTCCGGGTAAGTATAGACTTACAGCCGCGCCCTTTTCGGTGAGGAACGCGCTGTGCTGGGCGGCGGCACCGAACCCCGCCGCGCCGATGGCCGCGCAGCAGCCGTAAATTGTATTGTCGGCCATCACCATCCTGCCGCCTACGGCCTGTCCCCGAAGGCCCGCACGCAAAGGGCTGTAGCTGTCAAAGGGAAGCCAGCCGCCGGGGGAGAGGGGGTCCCTTGAAACCATCCGGGTATTCACCGCCCCCAGCAGGGCGTTGTGCAGGGAGCGCTCCATTGCGTCGCCGAAGACAGGGTCGCCGGTGAAGCGGAGCACCTGACCGCAGAGCTTCATCCAGGTGACAGTGACGCATGTTTCCTGCATAATGCCGGTGAACTCCGGGTCTGCCTGACGAAGCCTTGAGTGGTCGAAGAGCTCATGGGTACACCCGGCGCTGCCGATTATAGTTATGTCCGAGTTCAGCACTCTATGGGCAAAGTTCACCACTGCCCGGCTCCACCTCTCGTCTCCTGTGGCCCGTGCGTACTCCAACAGCCCCTCAAAGCAGGACATCATCTCATAGGCCTTTGTCACCGGGTACTGCCAGGGGTCAAGCTTGTCCTCCGAAGCCAGCTCAAATATGTTGGCCGACTGTATGCCTCCAAGACTCACAATATATCCCGCAAAGTCCAGATATTTCCTCTCGCCGGTCATGTTGTAGAGCCTTACAACCGGTTCAAGCACCGAGGAGGAGTTGAGCCCCTCCCAATGGCAGGAGGCCTCCCGCAGGTCGGACCTGCCCGGGCCGAAATGGGCCAGCAGGCAGTCGGCCTGTGCCCTCAGGGAGTCCAGGAGCTCCCCCTTTAAGCTTTCGTCGGCACAGATATCATAGAAGTATTCCATGCCCAGCAGCACATATTTCCTGCCCCAGATATCCCAGCCCTGGAACTCAGCCTCCCGGCTGTAGGTGGATATCCTGCCGTCATATTCCGCGTTTTTCAGCATAGTCCTGGCAGCGGCCTCAAGCTGCCGGTACAGCTCCGGGCTCCGGGTATAGCTCCATACCATGGCCCCGCCGCGCATGAGCTTACCCCAGTACTCGCAGCGCCAGCCTAAATCATGGTCGTCGGAGGGGCGGGTGAACTGCTCTGCGAACCGGGCCCAGAGCTCAGCGTCCAGGAGCTGGTGCCGTTCTATAAACTTGACCGCCTGGTCGAATGGGCCGGAGTACGACCAGGAGCCTGGGGCAGGGACAGACAGCTTGTCAGTAAGACGAGTGTTCATGTTCATATAATTCTCCCATTCTTTAATATTGTTTTACTCTTTTACCGAGCCTATGGTAATGCCCGCCACAAAATGCTTCTGCATGAACGGGTACACGCACAGAATCGGTATTGTCGCAAAGATTATCATGGCCCCCCTGAACGAGCGGTCCGAGAGCATTCTGAGCTGGCTGATGGTCTCCGCGCCGAAGGTGCTGATATCTATTGATTTGAGCATTTGGCGCAAAAGGGTCTGAAGGGGCCACTTGCGGTTGTCGTTGATATAGATAGTGGCCGCGAACCAGTCGTTCCAGTGCCCCACCATCTGAAAGAGGGTGATGGTGGCAATAGACGCTGTTGAAAGGGGCAGGACCACCCTTGTAAGTATTGAAAACTCGTTCGCGCCGTCTATGTACGCCGCCTCCAAAATGCTTTTGTTTATCCCGCGGAAGAAGTTCATCATCATAACCACGTTCCCGATGGGCAGGCAGCCGGGGATTATCAGGGCCCAAATTGAGTCTATCATCCCAAGCTTATTCACCAAAAGATAGTTGGGAATAAGCCCGCCGGAAATCATCATGGGGATGATGAAAAACAGGCTTATCAGTTTTCTGCCCCTGAGCTCCGAGTTTTCCTTGGAGAGCGGGTATGCGGCCAAAATCGTCACGAACACGTTGATGGCCGTACCCACTACAGTGCGGAACACGGAGACAAAGAAGGAGTTCAGGAAGATAGGGTTTGAGAACATTGTCTGATAGGCCGCCAGGTTAAAGCCTTTTGGAATAAACAGCACCTTATTGGCCGTGGCCGAGACGCTGTCGCTGAGGGAGAGCGCAAGCACATGGAGCATGGGCAGAAGGCAGGTCAGGGTGACAACGGTCAGAATGATGTAATTTATCGCCTGAAAGACCTTGTCCCCGAAGCTATTGTATATTTTCTGATTCATAATGTCAACTCCTAAAAGATTCGGTAGTCGGTATAGCGGCAGGCGAGATAGTTTGCCGTCAGGGTGAGGACAAGGGAGATAATGGACTTAAAGAGGCCGATGGCCGTTGAGAGGGAGTACTGGGCGTCCAGGAGCCCCTGCCGGTAGATAAAGGTGTCCAAAATATCGGCGGTCTGATATACAGCCGGGTTGTACATAATAAGTATCTGCTCAAAGCCCGCGTTGAGTATGCCGCCGATGTTCAGCACCGAGAGCATGACGATGATGGACGCGATACCCGGCAGGGTCACGTGCCATATCCCCTTTATGCGCCCCGCCCCGTCCATGGCCGCGGACTCGTAGAGCTCGGGATTTATGCCTGTCATGGCGGCGAGATATACGATAGCGCCCCAGCCAAACTCCTTCCAGACCTCAAGGATTATCATTGTGGGCTGGAACCACTGGTTGCTGCCAAGGAAAAATATAGGCTGTGAACCGAACAGGCCCAGAAACTGATTGATAATGCCGGTGGTGGAGAGCATATCGGTGAAAATGCCGCCGATAATGGCCCAGGAGAGAAAGTGCGGGAAATAGGTTATGGTCTGCACAGTGCGCTTATAGGCCGGATTGCCTATCTCGTTGAGCATAAGGGCGAATATTATCGCCGTGACCTGACCCAGAATTATCTTGCCCACAGCCATCGTTATGGTGTTGCGCATGATGTTGGGAAAGTCCGGCAGGGCCATGGCCGTGCGGAACCACTTGAGCCCCACGAACTCCCCGCTGAAAAGCCCCCCCGAGCCCGGGTTATAGTCTTCAAAGGCAATCGCCAGCCCCGCGAGGGGCACGTAGTTAAAAAGCAGAACGATGAACGCTGGGAGCAGCAGCATTGCGTATAGCTGCCATTTCCTCCTGAAATAAACTGAGAACGGTATGCCTCCCGCTTTTGCAGATAAATTTGCCATATATGAGCCTTCTTTCATCAGTTAATATAAGATAAGCGGGGAACCTGGGAACCCCCAGACTCCCCGCTTATTCTCTTGGCATTACTTAGACGCGGCGTACCAGTCGTTTACCTCCTTGGTTATCTCCGTGCCGCCGTTGGCGTACCAGTCCTCCACATACTTGTCGAAGCTGTCTACAGGCTGGGTGCCCATGATGATATTGGCGAAGGTCTCCTCACGGAGCTTGTCAAGATACGCGCCCTTCTCGGTCATGGTGGGCGTGGTGCCCCCGGCGTATTTGTTCACCTGCAGGATGTTGTCCTTGCCCTCAAGCCGCTCGGCCCAGTAGTCATAGATACCTGAGAAGGTTTTCAGCATGTTAGTATGTGTAGCGTTCCATTCGGTGTACATTGACTTGCCGTTTGGCGTCAGAACGCTCTCGTCACCAGTCTTATAAGCCTCGCTCATGCTTTCAAAATCAAGATTTGCTACGCTGACAAATTTACCGGAGAAGCCGTGCCAGAAATTAACCAGCGTGCAGAAATCGTTAATATATCCGCAGCCCTCCAGCTCCTCGGGGTATTCGAATATATATAGTTCAAGAGGATGGCCAATGTTGGGGTGGTCCTTCGCCACCTGCTCGGCGTTGATGGGGTCCAGGGCCTCGGTCACAGGGTACTTGAACTCGTAGTCGTACTCCTCCTTCAAGGTGTCTCTCAGCTGCTGTACGTTGCGGTTATATGAATCCAGATTATCCCCAAACATATAGAACACGGCCTCAGGATGTTCGCATTTTGCCGTAATTGAGCGCCCGCCCGTGAACCATGTGTTGCGGGTAACGCTGCAGGTGCCGTCATCGCCCTTTATGAAGGGCGCGCCCACGGTTGTGGCCTCGGGAAGGTTATTCCACATTGGGGTCATTGGGGTGGCAATACTGACCCACGCTCCGTTGTAAATGAGCACATTGCCGTTTATAACATCCTCGTTTACTTTATCTCCGTCTTTTACAATAAACTCAGGGTCTATATAACCCTTCTGATAATACTCAGCCATTTTTGCGAGAGTCTGCTTCATTTCAGGCTGGATATCACTGAACTCCAAACTGCCGTCCTTTTCAACCCAGTTGCCGTTTGACACCCCATAAGCGCTGGTTGCCGCTCCATAAGCGCTGGCTACAACATCTATGCCGCCCATCATACTTTTGTCCATGGCAATTCCTCTTCCCTGGGGGTATTTCTCGTGATAGGCCGCGAGCAGTTCATCCAAATCACTGATGGTTTCAGGAACCTCCATATTCAACTCTTTTATGATGTCTGTGCGCATGAAATTGGACGTTGCAAGGGTGCTTATGGACTCGCCGGCAACCGGCATAGCGTATATCTTGCTGTTCACTGTAAAAGGAGCAAAAAAGGCTCCCCGGGTCATCTTGACTGCATCGTCCACGTAATACTTTACAGGAGCAGGAGCATTTTCTATATACTCATCCAGAGCGATAAGTTTTCCGGCCTGAGCGAACTTCGTTATCTGGTTGAGACTAGCGCCGGAAACAACGTCCGGCAGGTCGTCGCTGGCAAAAGCCAAGTCGAGCTTCTGAGCGTTTGACTCACTATCAGGGGATATATATTTCATCTCCCACTTTATGCCCAGCTTCTCCTCCATCCACTGGGTCCAGCCGTTATTCTGAACGTCACAGCCTTCGTGATAGGAGTTAGTGGAGGATACTATTACGTCGGTAGTCAGAGTAATCGGCGGGTCATACTTGATGAAATGCCTCTGCTCGTCGAAGATAATGCCGTCCTCAGAGGTCTCGCCGGTTTCGCTCGATACGTCCTCGGAGGACACTGAGGACGTTTTGCTTTCGTCGGCGGGCTTGCTCTCGGGGGTGCTGCTGCCTGAGCTGCTGGGCGTGCTGGAACAGCCGGCCAGCATAGCGCATGCCAGCATTGCCGCCAGAATACTTTTGACCTTTAGTTTTTTCATAAGGCTTTACTTCCTTTCTTTGGTCCGTGCTTGCTTTGGTTTTCGCTCTGTTCATTTTTTCCGGAAAATTCACAGGATGCTGCTTACAGTATAAAGCTTACAATATTTTGGGCCGGTTGTACATGATGTATTTCTACTTTTCTTGCACTATTTCTACCTCTTTCGTAAAATCAGACACAAATCTCTTGATAATCTGCCCGCTTCTTGCTAGAATAGCATTAAAACACGCGAGAGAGGCGGCGGCCTGTATGAGTGCTTTCCCCATGACAAAGTCCACCATAGTGAGGACGATACTGTTCGGTTTCCTACTTACCATCCCCCCGGCGTTTATACTCTGTATAGTTTCAGAGGTGTGGACTATAAGAGCCTTGCAGAGGGAGACGGAGACCACCTACTCCACAAAGATAACAATAACATCTGAGGCTTTCTCAGATAACCTGAGCACCCTGCAGGCCTCCGCCTCCACACTTTTGCTGGAGCACGACGTTATCGCCATTGCCGCCCAGTCCCCGGAGCGCGTCGACCTCTACGCTCTGAGTCAGTTCTCAGCTCTTTTGAAGCTGCAGTTCTCCTCGGCGTTCATGGATGCCGACGTTATCGTGGCCTTTCCCCAGCAGGGAATGGCTGTCTCGTCAAAGCGCGGTGTGGACAAGCTTGAGAAATACCCGCAGCTTGAGGATTTTCAGTCTCTTGAGGGCACCCAGCCCACATGGCAGCTTCGGCCCTCCTACCGCCAGCCGGAGCGGAAGTGTCTCTCTATGCTCATGGGCTATGTCCGGCCGGAGCAGAGCTTTCCCGTGGTGATTTTGGAGATTGACTGCGGCGAGCTCGCCCGGCAGATGGACAACCTGTTTATCCCGGACATCCTTATGCAGTCCGCTTTCTTTTGCGACGTGCAGGGGGAGTTTTTCACCCTGGACCAGCCGGGGCTGCTGTCTGAGGAGGCGCTCGGCTCCTTGAGGGAGGGGACAAAGAGCGATATGAGTTTGGGCTTTTACTATGAAGACGTTGGCAGTACCAGGCTGAAGGTCACGCCGGTCCATCTGCCCGACATGGGCTGCGTTATGGGCGTCGCGTTTAGTGAAAGGGAGATTTTTCAGCCCATATTGAACATTATAAGCATTTTGATTTTCGCGGCCGTGCTGGGCGTAGTCTCGTCCCTTGTGTATCTTTTTCTGGTGTACAGGAAGGTATACTCCCCCGTTCAGCTTCTGACGGACTCCATGCAGAAAGCGGCGGGCGGCGACCTGAGTGTTTCCGTCCAGGTTAAGGGGAACAACGAGTTCAGCTTTCTTGCGGAGCAGTTCAACTATATGATACAGCGCCTTCAAAAGCTGGTGGAGGAGACCTATCTGCTTGAGATACGCCTTAGAAAAGCCCAGATACGCTTTCTCCGCTCCCATATAAATCCCCATTTTCTCTCAAACAGCCTTTTCTATATCTACAACATGATAAAAAGCCAGGAGCCGGACAGCGCCGCAGATATGGCTGTGTATCTTGGGAGGTACTACCGCCTGGGGGCGCAGCTGGATTCTCTGAAGCTGCCGCTTTCCCAGGAGGCCGACAATATATCCCTGTATCTGAAAATACACCAGATACGCATGAGCGGGCGGTTCAGCTTCTCCTGCTGTGTCCAGGAGGGGCTTGAGGATTTCGAGATACCCACCCTTTCGCTGCAGACCATAGTTGAAAACGCCATGACCCACGCCTTCCGCAAGCTGAACGCCCCGGCCCGGGTGGATTTGCGTGCCTGCCGGGAAGATGACAGCGTTATTTTGGAGGTCAGCGACAACGGCTCGGGCATACCCCCGGAGGAGCTCGACGCTATACTGAGCCGTTTTCAAAGGGCCGAAAGCATGGAGGAGCTCCACGGCCTGCAAAACGTATATTTTCGTGTTATGACCATGTTCGGGAAGGACACGGAGTTTAAAATAGAGCCGGTGCTCCCCCATGGGACCAGGGTCACCATACGCATAAAAAGGCCGATAATCTCATGAAAGGGGCGAGGGCGAATGGATTCATTTCATCTGCTTCTGGTGGACGACGAACCGCACATTCTTAATGGGCTCAGTTATAATATCAACTGGAAGGAGCTGAATATCTCCGAGGTATATACCGCCGGGAGCACCGACGCGGCCCTTGCGATACTGGAAAACCACCGGGTGGATGTGGTTATCACCGACATACAGATGCCCGGAGACGACGGGCTCATCCTGGGCAGCGCGGTGCTGAGACAGTACCCATATACAAAGGTCATAATCCTCTCAGGCTATTCGGATTTCTCCTACGCCCAGCGCTCGGTGGATATCAAGGCGTTCCGATATCTTCTAAAACCCATCCAGTATGAGGAGCTCAAGCAGACTGTTGACGAGGCGCTGCTTGAGCTTAGGAAGGAGCTTCAGAAGGAGTCCACCCTTCAGGCGGCGAAAATAGACATAAAGGAAGCCGCCCCTATTCTGCGGCGGCATTTTCTGGCAAGGTGGCTTGAAAAGGACAGGGTCGAGCCCTGGGACAATATGGAGCTGCTCGAAAAATATGATTTGGATATCCGGCTGGGTGACACGGGCTTTTGGGTCATGCTGCGCATAGAGCAGCCGGAGGATGTTCTCCCCCGGGAGGAGGAGCTGCACCTGATGGCCCTGGACCTGTGCAGGAATATCCTCTCGGAGGGCGGCCGGGTGATAGACTATCTCAGCAATCAGGAGGTGCACGCGTTTCTCTTTCTGCGGCAGGACGGTTCGGAGATACAAGGCTTTTTCCGCCGGGCGGTGGAGCGCCTGGAGATATTTCTCTCCGCTCTGGAGGACCTTACCAGCAGCCCTATCCGTATCTTTTGGAGCTGCCCGCACCCGGCAAAGGAACTGGGCGCCACTTACCGGGAGGTAAGCCGTAACATTCTCCGCTATCTTGGCGGCTCCCACAACGTGATATGCAGCGCCGAGACGGAGTCCGCCCCAGCCTCCGAACTGAAATCCCTGCACAGTCATCCCGCTTTTGCTACCCTTGTGGCCGCCGGGCAGAAGGAGGCCGCGCTGGGATGGGTGGAGAAGGTCTTTCAGGAGCTGGGGGAAAATCCGCAGAACGGATATGAGAAGTACCTGCAGGTCTACCACCTGATAATAGGTGTTGTGATATCCGACTCGATACAGAGACAGATAGAGATAACGGCCTGGGGCGGCGAGTTTTTCGGGTTTATGGAAAAGATTGGCACTACTGTTGCCGAGGAGCTTAGGGTCAAGTGCATTAGCCTGGTGGAGAGATACATGGAATATCTGGGCCAATGGCAGAGCTCTCAGGAGAAGCGGCTGGTGTCGGGCATACGTCAAACCGTCAGCGAGCAGATAGCCGAGCCCGTCTCTGTCAGCGGCCTTGCCGCCCGGCTCAGCTATAACGCCAGCTACCTGTCCCGCATTTTCAAGGAGCAGACCGGCATGCCCCTGCAGGACTATATAACTCAGGTGAAAATTGAGGCTGCAAGGGCCATGCTGTCACAGGGGGTTTCCGCCGGGGACGCCGCCCGTGCGGTGGGGTATGAGAATTATCCGCATTTCAGCAGGGTGTTCAAGAGGCTGGTTGGAGTGAGCCCTAAGCAGTATCAGGGAAACGGCGCGGAAAGCGGCTGCTAGCATATTATTTCAGGAGGTATTTTTTATGAGTCAATGGATTTGGATGTTCGGTGAATTTGAGAACTATCACAGCCTGCTGCTCCACAGCTCCCGGCAGAATTACGGGTATATCGAGCCGGTGGTTTGGAAGCAGTACGCCTGCGAGCCGGTCGTGTCCTTCCGAAAGGAGCTGATTACATCCGGGGGAGAGGCACGCATTTTTGCCCGGGGCGATTTCACTGTGACTATAAGCCGCGACCCGGACAAGCCATGGGAAAATCAGGCGTTTTGGGGGCGGAATGTTATCCGGCTGGAGCCGGGTAAACTCACAATAACTGTCCGGGTGTCTAACCGTCAAAGTTTTCCATGTCTCTATATCGAGGGCGCGGTGGAGACGGACGGCGGGTGGCTTTGCGACGACCTTACCTCCAACTGGAAGCCGGTCGGAACGGACGCCGCATTTGCCGACCCGGAGCACAGCCCGGAGGTGTTTCCATTTGACTATGAGGCTCTGGAATATGTCAAAAGAGAACACGCAAATGACGGCGTATTATTCGACTTTGGCAGAGAGACTTACGGGCCGGTCACTGTAAGCGGGCTTTCGGACTCGGAGGCGGCCGTGTGCTGCGGCGAGTCGCGTGAGGAGGCTCTGGATTTGGAGTGGAGCGTTATACACTTCACCCGTATGCCTGAGCAGGGTAAGCTGGCCCTGCCCCCATGCGCTTTCAGGTACATATGGGTCAGCAGCCCCGAGGCGGAAATTACCGCCCAATATGAGTACCTTCCCCTGGCGCGCAGGGGAGAATTTCAATGCGATGACGCCCTCATAAACCAGGTGTGGGAAACCGCCGCCTACACCTTCCATTTGAACTGCCGGGAATTTTTCCTGGACGGTATCAAGCGGGACCACTGGGTCTGGTCGGGCGACGCGTATCAATGTCTCTTTGTAAACCGCTATCTGTTCTTCGACCGGGCTATAGAACAGCGCACACTGCTTGCTCTTGCAGGGAAGAGGCCTTTTGCCCAGCACATAAACACAATCATGGACTACACGTTTTTATGGTTCATATCACTTTACGAGCACTACATCACCTTTGGCGATAAGGATTTTCTCTCGCGGACAGCACCTCAGATGGAGGAAATCATGGGTTACTGTCTTTCAAGGGAGGACAGCGACGGATTCATGCGGGGACATGACGGCGACTGGGTGTTCATTGACTGGGCGGATATGGACAAGACAGGGGCTCTTTGCGGTGAGCAGATTCTCTGGGCAAGGGCGCTGGAATGTTACGCATATCTGAAAGAAACTCTGGGAGAGCCTGTTCCTGAGCTGCTCAATAAGGCGCGCGGCCTACAGGTGAAAATAGTTGAGAAATACTACGACCGGGACCTGGGTGCCTTCATAGACAGCTGGGAGTCCGGGAAAAAGAATATAACCCGGCACAGCAATATTCTTGCGTACCTGTTCCTGCCATGCGGCAGAGAGCTGAAGTCTGCTATTTACAAAAAAGTAATTCTGAACGACGCTGTTCCGCAGATAACTACACCGTATTTCAAGTTCTACGAAAACCAAGTTCACTGCATGGAGGGTAATACCGCCATGCTGGACGCGTCAATAAGGGACTATTATGGCGCAATGCTCAGCCTGGGAGCTACAACCTTCTATGAAGAATTTGACACTGAAAGGACCGGACCAGAGCGTTTTGCCATGTACGGCCGTCCATTTGAAAAATCCCTCTGCCACGCCTGGAGCGCCAGTCCTGTGTATCTTTTGGGCGCATACCGCCTGGGGGTGCGCAATACCGGCATAGCCTACGAGACCTTTGAGGTCCGTCCTGACCTTGGCGGGATGAAGGCCGTTTCTGGAAAAGTACCAGTGCCTGGCGGGTGTGTTTCTGTTGAAATAGACAATGAGCACGTCCGTGTTTTGTCGGATATCCCCGGAGGGGTCCTTTTTGTGGATGGCAGGGAGTATGCGCTGACGGCGGGCGCGGAGAGGGTGGTAGTGCGGGACAGCCTTGCTGCAATGCCAGGCGGTCTGGATGCCTAAGAGCCCTTAGAAACCATGTGGTTTGTCGGCTAAGTGAAAACTTGCGTTAGGAAAATAATTGCACCACGAGGGTGGTCGAATTTTGCTCGTTATTCTTTGTTAAGCGGCGCAAATTTTGAACATTTCTTTAGCCTCGTAAACTTCTTGTATGCCGACTTGTACCGTGGCCTGATGCACGGCAACTGCCCCCGCCGCTGCCAGAATTGCGGCAGATATTTTCTCCTGACCACCGGGTATAACACCTGCTACTGCAACAATATCGCGCCTGGCGAGACTTCACGCACCTGTCGCAAGGTCGGCGCTCATCGTAAAGCAGAAAGAGAAAAAATCTCCGGCACTCCCGCTCAGAGGGAATACCGGAGGGCTTATGATAGGTTGAAGATGAGAGAGGAAATCATCTTCTTTGTTTATGCGGCGCAGATTTTGATTGCCCGAAATCCAGTCGGCACTACCGGGTGATGTTGAAATTGTTTTACCTGCTTGTTTTTCGACCGGTTTTCTTGAGCTCTTTCTGGCTGGATATTCTTTCATAATCCTGCATAATTTGCAATCTTTCCGGATGGGTAGCTGTTGCCCTTCATAAATCGCCACAAACGCCCATCTCGATATTTTGCGCTCGTTGTTGTGTTTGACTGCCGCCTGAATGAGGAGAATCATGAAAGAACGGCTACGCTTTCACTCCACGCAATGCAGTACCCCGCCTTGCCATCCAGCCCATCTACGGCTTTTTGCACACTACATTGATGCTGTTAAAAAGCACCTGCCTGTCGGACTCTGTATAGAAGTTCCTGCTCTTGCAAACTATTTTCTCCATGACTTGCTCCCATTTTATACCCGATAGGTTTTCTCCCCCGGCCCTTGCTCCACCGTGCTGCCGTCGGGCAGCCTAACGGCGGCGGTGCAGTTGGCGGGTACGCTTATGACAAATTCCACGCCGGTTTCCGTGCGCTCCCAGCGGCTCTCAACCGGGCCGTACACGCTGACATATCTCGCCCCCGCATGGGTGAAATGCCCGCCGGGCTTGGGGGCGATAGCGAACCGATTTTCACTCGTTACATTTATGCCGCACATGGTATCAAACACCCATTGTAGCACCGCGCCCTTGGAGTAGTGGTTCAGTGAAGCCGGGCTGTCGGTCTTGTCGCCCTCCCAGTTCTCCCAGATGGTGCTGGCGCCGTTTTTCGGCATGGAAAGCCAGCCGGGTATCTCCTCATTTTCCAGCAGGCGGTAGGCGTGCTCGATGTCCATATCTGCCAGCACATAGAGTATCAGCGGGGTGGACAAAAAGCCTGTGCCCAGCCGCCATTGATAATTGTCCAAGGCCCTGATAAGCCGCTCTTTAGCGTAGTCAGTTTGTGCTTCGTCCAGCAGCTTCATGTACAGCGGCCGCACCAGCTTTGCCTGCCGGTCGGTGTCAAGAGAGAACTTCGGCGACCGCATAAGCGCCTGATAGCCCTCCCGGACCTGCGCGGCAGTCTTTGCGTACTCTGCCGCGTCAGCGGTCTTGTCCAGCGTGCGGGCTATCTCTGCCATGCGCTCCATCAGCAGGACGATATAGGCGGTGGTCTCCTCCGGGTGGGGGGAGATGAAGTCCGCAATTTGGAACGCCTTCACATCCACGGGCTCGGCCCACTCGCCGTAGGATTGGCCGTAGTTGGAGATGTATTTGCGGTATTTCCGCTCAATGCCCGTAGGTACGCCGGTCATATAATGCCTGCCAAGGGTGCCCATCTTGTACCTGGCGTACCGGCGCATGGCCTCGTAATTATCTTCCAAAATCGCCCTATCCCCGTACCGCCGGAAAATCTCATAGGGAATGAACACCCCCGCGTCCGACCAGCCCGCCGAGCCGTCCATAGAGTTCATGTAGCTGTCCACCCCGCCCACTGGCACAATCTGAGTAAAGCAGCCGTTCTTGTGCTGGGCGTCGGTGAGGTCTCGCTGGTACTTCCGGGCCATGGCGGCGTAGTCGAACAGATAGCTTGCCGTGCCGCAGAACAGCTGGGCGTCCCCGGTCCAGCCGTGGCGCTCACGGGTGGGGCAGTCGGTGGGCAGGTCGGCGTGGTTATTCTTGGCGCTCCAGAGGGTGCAGTCAAAAAGCTTATTCAAAAGCGGGTTGGAGCTTTCAAACCACCCGGTGCGCTCCATATCTGAGTAGACCGCGATGGCGGTGAAATCCTCCGGGGCAAAGGCGCAGTCCGTCTCTACCAGCACATACTGAAAGCCGAAGATGGCAAAAGTGGTCTTGTACTCGTTCCGTCCCTCCTTGCAGGCGTAGAGCACCTGCTGGAGTGGGGTAGTCTTTTTCTTGTTGGAGCATTGAATATTCTTCTGTGTGAACTCGCCGTCCCCGTCCAGCAGCTCCCCAAAGCGGAGCTTTAGCTTCTGTCCCGCCTTTGCCTCCAAAGAAAAGCTCAGATACCCGGCGATATTCTGTCCGAAGTCCAGCACCGCTCTGTCGCTGGGCGTGGTGATGAGCGTGGGCTTGAAGGTCTCGTGCTCCGTCACCGGCACATTGTTGGAGGCGCTGGGAATTACCGGATGTGAGGTGCGCCGGGCGTGGCCGGAATAGCTGGGGCTCTTATTTGCGTCCACCACCTCGCCGTCCTTATTGTCGGCAAAGCGTATGGGCCCGTCATTGCTCCAATCCCAGGTACTGTCGGTACAAATAATTGACCATTTCCCGTCGCCGTCCTGCATTTCCAGCTGAGCCATGAGCTTGGTTTCCGTGCCATACTGGTTGCGCAGCCCCCATGCCCCGCAGGAGCCCCGATACCAGCCGTCCGCAAGCTGGACTGTCAGTTCATTTTCCCCCTCCCGGAGCAGAGCTGTCACATCATATGTCTGGTACTGCACCCGCTTGCGGTAGTCGGTATGGCCGGGGGCAAGGACAAAACCTCCCACCCGCTGGCCGTTGAGCTTCGCCTCGTACAGCCCGCAGGCGGTGATGTAAAGCCGGGCCTTCTTCACATTCTGCACGGTAAAACGCCTGCGGAAGCAGTCCACCGGATAGCGGCGCTTCCTGTCCACCTTATAGTCCCCCGCTATCCACTGGGCGTGCCAAGGCTCGCCTTTGGGCAGGCCGGTCTCAAAGCGGGCTTCAGTCCACTCCCCAGCCTCGCCGTTCTCGTCCCAGAGCCGCACCCTCCAGGTGACGGCGGTCCGGGCGGGAACAGGCTTGCCGCCCCACTTGGCCCGCATGGAGCCGCTTTCAACTTTGCCGCTGTCCCAAAGGGTGCCGCCGCTGTCATCTTTGGCGATGATTTGGTACGCTGTCTGCCTCACGCCGCCCTCACAGTTCCAAAAGAGCCGGGGGCGGTCGATGTCGATTCCGATTGGGTCAAAGAGGTACTCCGTTTTCAGTCTGACCGCTCTCATATTCTCACCGCACCTCCAAAGTGACTCTTCCCGCCAGCTTAGCGCTCACACGGCACAGGCAGCTCTCCCCGCCCAGCGGCTCTATCTGGTAGCTTATGGGGCTGCTGCCCTCCACCATCTTCGGCCTAAATGGCAGATACAGGACGCTCTCGCCATTTTCCTCAGCCTCATATGTGACGGTCAGCGCCGGGGACTGCCAATCGTAGTGGTAGCAAAGAAGCTCCCCGGCAGTCTCCATGGGGTAGGCCCGGCGGAGAGCGGAAAAGTTCTCGTCCCGCTCCATGCCCGGGTGGTACTCGCAGTAGGCGCTGCCCCAGAGATATTTTTCGATGATGCCGTTCATGTGGCGAATGAGGTCGTTGGTGAAGTCCCGGGATGGGAACGCGCCCCACTCGGCGGCGATGGTGGGCAGGCCCAGCCGCTCCTGGCTCTGCCGTTTCCCAGTGTAGAGCCGCTCCACGTTCTCCTTGCTGAAGCTCTCGTACCGGTCGGAGTCCACCACCGAGTCGTAGCCGTGGGGAGCGTAAATTTGCAGGCCGTCATCCAGGCGCTCTATGCCGGTGGGAATGTCGGTGCTGCAATAGATATTGCCTCCGGTGATGACGGGCTTTTGACTGTGCTTGCGGATTGCCATCTGCATACGCCGATAGAAATCCATCAGGGTAGTGCGGTCAAAGTCCAGGAACCGCTCCGCAACCAGGCCCATAAACTCTGCCGCCTGCTGGGGCGGGATAGTCTCCGGGCGGCTCATGTCAAAGCCGGGATATTTTTGCATCATGGCCCCGGTCGCCGCACCAAATGCCTCCCGGGCGAGACTGCCCATAAAGGGCTCGTTCATGGGCTCAAAGCCGATAATATTACTACAGCCATCCAGCGCCCCGGCTATCTGCTCCCACATGGCGGCGTAGTGGTCCCAAAGCCCCACCCCGTCGGCGGCGGGTCTGTTGGCCCAGAAGTTGTCCGCCGCCCGGATGATGGCGTCGCTCTCCAAATACGCCTGATACCAGAGCTGGCAGTTCTCCGGGTGGGGCAGCCCCTCGTCAAGGCATGCCCAATCCGGGGCGCCGTCAATGTACTTCTGGGCGAACAGGTCCTGGTGCATGTCTATCATCACATATATTCCATGCTCCCCGGCCAGGTCCGCCAGCCGTTTCACCCGGGCCAGGTAGTCCATGTCGACCCGCCCCGGCTCCGGCTCAGCCGCGTCCCAGAAGATGCCGAAGCGTATCAAATTAAAGCCCGACTCCCGGAAGAATGGGAATGCGCTCTCCAGCTCCGGGTAGATGTGCCCGTGCTCCCGGCCCCTGTCCAGCACGTTTACCCCGTGCAGAATCACCTGCCGCCCACTTTCGTTGATGAAGCGCGTGCCCACTAATTTCAGCTTTTCCATGTAGGTTTACCTCCCTGTATTTTCCTGCCTTGCCTTGATTTCAGCCTGCTCTTTATGTATGACCTTCTCCACGCTCAAAAATGCCAGCAGCACAATGACTATCACGCCTGTGACGATTTCCACACCCAGGAAGCACCCAGCAATGGCGCTCTGGGTGGCGGCGTTCTGCACGGCGGCTACGGTCTCCCCGCCAACCAGCTCCGGGGCGATGTACCCGGCCTTAGAAAGCAGCAGGTTGAACACGCCGTTGGACAGGCCCATGCACACGGTCAGAATCACCGACTGGATGGAGGCGGAGAAGCCGTCTATGCGCCTGCCGCACTTCCACTCCATATGGTCCAGCACGTCCGCCATCAGAGCGGCGAACACATAGGCGCAAGGCAGGCCGCCGATATTCTTGATGAACTGGCCTATCAGCACGACCACCATATTCCTGGGGTCTACAAGGCAGACGATGCCGCCCAGCACATACAGCACGAACCCCGCCAAAGTCACGTTCCGCTTGCCGAATTTCTTTGCCAGGGGCCACACGGCGAAAATGCCGATGCCCATAGGAATGCCGCCGATGACGGACACCATGGTCTGGGTGACACCGTCGTTATAGCTGCCCAGGACATAGTTGCAGTAGTACACCAGGGACACATTTTTGATGTTGCTGCCGAAGGTGTACACGAAGAAGTACAGCACGATGACCACCCAGTATTTGTCCGTGAGCACGGCCTTCAGCTGCTCTCTCAGGGGCAGGCTTTGGGCGGCGCTGCCCGCGCTCTCCTCGGTGATGCGCTCCTTTGTATAGTAATATTCTACCAAAGTCAAAGGCAGGGCCAGCATGGAGATAATGCCCATCACCAGTATCCACTTGCTCTTGTCCACCCCCAAAGCGGGCAGGACCAGCATGGGGAAGATGAGCGCCACGATAATGCCGGATATCATCACAGTCGCCACATTGGTGAACACCGACAGGGAGCCCCGCTGCTCCGTGTCACGAGTGGAGAGGGGCACCATCAGGCCGTGGCTCATGTTGTAGATGGTATAGGCGAAGGAGTAGAACAGGTTGTAGGAGAGCATCACCCAAACCACCTGCACCGTCTCCCCGGCATTTGGCACGGTGAACATCAGAATACCGGTCACCGCCACCAGCGGCGCGGAGAGCAGCAGCCAGGGCCGGGCCTTGCCCTCCCTTGTGCGGGTGCGGTCGATTATCTGGCCCATGATAAGGTTCGTCACCGCGTCGATGACCTTGCTGACGATGGGGAACAGGCCCAGAAAGGCCCCGCCCCAAACGCCAGTGAGCCCCAGCACGTCGGTGTAGTACACGTTGAGATAGGTGGCAAGCACCGCGTTGAGGAGCAGCGCCCCCGCCGGGCCCAGTAGGTAGCCCAGCCATTTCTCCTGCCGGGTGACCTGCCCGCCGGTGAGCCGGGTCTGCAGGGCCTCTTTCTCCCAGAGGCTTTGTGTGTTCATATTACCCCCTTGCCCTTGTCAGGCGTTCATGCCGTCTATCAGCGCCTGTATGGATTCCGGGTCAATGCTCTGCCCCGAGAACAGGGAGCCCATAGAAATGATATTGCGAAGGGGCATATCCTTCACCATCGCCATCATAGCCTCGGCACCCATAACATCGCCCCCGGCCTTGCTCAAATCACCCATACCGGCACCCTGCATCATCTGTCCCATTATCTGCTGACCCCTGGGGTCTGCCATTAGGTCGCCAATGGTGCTGTTCATGCTGAACATTTTTCTGATAGTCTGAGTGGACTCTACCCGCACCTTTGCACAGCAGGGCAAATCCCGGCTGGAGCGGCCCACATAGATGGTGAAATCGCCGCTCTCTACATGCCAATCATTTATATTGACACTATAGTAAGCAAATGCACGCTTATCAAGGCTGAAGCTGACCGTCTTCTCCTCGCCTGGGGCAAGCTCTACTTTTTCAAAGCCCTTCAGCTCACGGAGGGGCCGCTTCACTGTGCTCTCGTCGTCGCCAACGTAGAGCTGGACAATTTCTTTACCGGGTACATTGCCAATATTCTTCACCTTAACAGACACCTGCAAAGTATCCGTATCCTGCATCTCTGTCCTGTCCAGCGTCAGCCCGCTGTACTCGAACCGGGTATAGCTCAGGCCATGACCGAACGGGAACAGCACCCGCTGTTTCTTCTTGTCGTAGTACCGATAGCCCACGAACACGCCCTCCCGGTACTCCACCCGGTCGCCCTCGCCAAAGTAGTAGAGGTACGATGGATTGTCCTCCAACTGCACCGGGAAAGTTTCCGCAAGCTTGCCGCTGGGATTCACGTCGCCAAAGAGAATGTCTACAGTGGCACCGCCAACCGCCTCGCCGCCCAGATAAGCATAGAGCACGGCCTTTGCGCTCTCGAGCCACGGCATCTCTATCGCGCCGCCGCAATGGACTACCACCACCGTGTTGGGCTGGACAGCGGCAACCCGCTCCACCAGCTTCTCCTGGCACTCCGGCAGACGGAGGTGGTTCCGGTCGAAGCCCTCGGACTCCCACGCCTCCGGCAGGCCGATGAACACCACCGCACAGTCCGCGCTCTTTGCCGCCTGCTCTGCTTCCAGGGCAAGAGCCTCGTCGGCGGTTATGCCGTCCTCGCCGAAGCCGGGGGCATAGGCGATGCGGAGTCCATCGGCTGCCTCTATCGCGCCGGTGACCTTATAACTGTTCACGTGGGAACTGCCGCCGCCCTGGAACCGGGGGAGCTGGGCATACTGTCCGATAAACGCCACGTTTTTCTCCTTAGAAATTGGTAGAACGCCGTCCTGATTTTTCAGCAGTACCATAGACTCAGCCGCCATGCGCCGTGCCATCTCGTGGTGGCCATCGTAGTCGAAGGTGACACCTTCGGCGCGGTTGTCCAGGTACTTGTATATCAGCTCCAACACACGCTGTGCCGCCAAGGTGACGGCCTCCTCAGAGAGTGCGCCGGACTCCACTGCCCGCAAAATCTTCTTTGTACTGAGTTCCCCAGGCCCGGGCATCTCCAAGTCCAGCCCAGCGGCGATACCGGCGGGCCGCTCGTTGACCGCGCCCCAGTCGCTGACTACAGCCCCCTCAAAGCCCCACTCGTCCCGGAGAATTTCTGTCAAAAGCCGGTGGCTCTCAGAGGCGAACTCGCCGTTGAGCTGGTTATAGGAGCACATCACCGTCCAGGGCTTTGCCTCTTTGACGGCGGTCTCGAAGGCGGGCAGGTATATCTCCCTGAGGGTGCGCTCTTCGATGACGCTGTCGCTGGTCATGCGGCGAAGCTCCTGGGAGTTGCCCGCAAAGTGCTTCAGGCTGGTGCCGATGTTCTTGCTCTGCACACCTTTGATGTAGGCCGCCGCCATCTCACCCGCGAGATAGGGGTCTTCGGAAAAATACTCGAAGTTCCTGCCGCACAGCGGGGAGCGCTTGATGTTCACGGCGGGTCCCAGCAGTACCGCCACGTCCTCGGCCTGGCACTCCTCCCCCAGGGCCTCCCCGGAGCGGCGTATCAGCTCCCGGTCGAAGGAGCAGGCCACACAGGAGCCGGTGGGGTAGCTGATGGCCTTGACGCTCTCGTTGAGCCCCAGATGGTCGGCGTTCTCGGTCTGCTTTCTCAGGCCGCAGGGGCCGTCCGTCACCATCACCGCCGGTACACCTAGCCGGTCGATGTTCTGGGTGAACCAGAAGTTGGAGCCGGAGCAGAGCTGGGCTTTTTCCTCTAGGGTCATTTCTGATATTATCTTCTGTACGTTCATTGTGGCACTCTCCTTGTTTAAAATTTTGCGGCCCATGGGCCACTTTCCTATATATTATTGTAGCGCACGCTATTTCTTTTGTATTGCAATATCTTCACGTTTGATGTAAAATAGTAACAAAAGTTTGGGGGTGACGATATGGCAACCGATTACGAGTATATGGCTATGTCCCTGGCAAATCTGTCCGGTCTGCCCGTGCGGGTGTACCAGGACGGGCAATTTGCCGGGCTCTACCACCACACCGCATTCAAGCCCGACCTCGCTATCCTGGAGGAGAAAGCTATCTTCCAAAATCCAGCCAATGTCAGCTACTACATGACGGACAATTTCCTGTTCTATGGGCTGTTCCGCGCGCCAAAGGATGGGGTCAGCTTTGTTATCGGCCCGGTGCCCCATATCCAGATAGACCAGCAGGCCGTCCGGCAGATACTGCGCTCCATTGGGGAGCCACAGAGCCGCTCCGCCGAGCTTTTGAATTACCTCCACGCCCTGCCGGCCTACCCCCTGCGCAACTTTTTGCAGATACTCTGCACCATCAATTATTTCATCAACGGCGAAAAGGTAAATGTGAGCGACCTGCTCATTGGGGATGAGCAGGTGGAAATACCGGAGGAACTGATACCAGACCCCGCACAGTATGGGGTGATACACAACACCCTGGATTTGGAGCGGCAGTTGCTGACCCATGTGGAGTTCGGGGAGACGGACAAGGTGCGTGAGCTGTTCCGCAGGCCTCCCGCTGGGCGTCCCGGCAGGATGGCCCGGGACGGCCTCAGGCAGGAGAAGAACCTGTTTGTGTGCACCATGACCCTGGTGAGCCGTGCGGCAATAAAAGGTGGGCTGGACAGCGAGACGGCTCTCGCCCTCAGCGACCTGTACATCCAAAAGGCCGAGCTGCTGGGGAGCTATGTGGAGATAAACCGGCTGCTGGGCAGTGCCGTGTTTGACTTCACCCGGCGTGTGTCTGAGGTGGACCCGGCGGAGCGGGAGTCCGGGCTTTTCCGGGCGGGCAAACGGTACCTGCTGGACCATATTGGCGAGACGGTCTCCCTTGCGGAGCTAGCAAATGTGCTGGGGCTGAACCGCACCAGCCTATGCAGGCTGTTTAAGGAGTGTACCGGGATGACTGTCAATGCTTACGCTACTGGTTTGAAGGTCAAGGAAGCGAAACGGCTGCTGCGCGCGACCGATAAGCCTTTATCCGAAATCGCGCAGTATCTGGGGTTTTCTTCTCAGAGTTATTTTCAGAATGTGTTTAAGCGCGGCGCGGGGTGGACGCCGGGGGAGTATAGAGATATGGGGTAGCAGGTGAACAATAGAGAGTCCTTCGCTTTTCTTTGTTTAGCGGCGCAAATTTTGAACGTATTTGTTGGAGTCGGTTTGTGGGTTTGTCTGCTGCGCTTTCTGATTGACCCACACCCCGACCCGCACGCGGAAAAACTGTGTGGAAACAGTGGAGGGGATAGGGCGGAAAACTGCCTGTATGTTTGCCAGAAATGGCTAAAAACTTCCAGAAAGCTCCCAATGCACGCCCTCCACACTGTTTGTAATCAGCAGGTCAGGGGTTCGAGTCCGTTCACCAGCTCCAAACTGGGCGGTCCGGCCCGAGGATGAGGCCGGACAAGCCTTGTATAAAATTTCATATTTTTAGGGAGTTCCCGAGTGGCCAAAGGGGGCAGACTGTAAATCTGTTGTCGACGACTTCAGTGGTTCGAATCCGCTCTCCCCCACCATTGACAAAGCCTTGCATGAAATATGCGAGGCTTTTGTTGTGTTTATACAAATTATCTTGACTGCTAACTTCACTCGGGTTCTGCATATAAAAATGGATATAGCGGATATTTTCTCATTGTCCTGTTTGGCGTAGTTCGGTGCTGATTTGTTCGTATTTGGCCGTGACCCACACCCTGACCCACACACGGAAATAGACGGAAACGGCTGGTCACTTCCGGATAGGAAGTTCAAGCCGTTTTGGGCTTGCTGACCAACTTTCACATGACCTTATCCATAAAATTCCCCATCTTTTCTGCGGCCTGCTCCTGCTTTTGGCGGGTGGCGTGGGTGTAGGTGCGGAGGGTGAAACCGGCATCGTAGTGGCCCAGCATACTGCTGACGGTTTTTATGTCTACGCCATTTTGTAGTGCGGCGGTGGCGAATGTGTGACGAAGTGCGTGGAAATTAATATAACTTAATCCTGCTGACTTTAATATTCGCTTGTGGAGTGTTACGATTGAATCGGGGTAATACATCTCGCCTGTTCGCGTGGAGGGGAACATATAGGGGTTATCCGGGTGCTTGAGGTGTTCGCGCTGGAGTAGCTCCACTGCTTTTCGAGGGATTGAAACCAGCCAGACGGACGTTTCCGTTTTAGGGCGAGTGATAACAATATTACCGTTCTCGTCACGGGTAGCCTGTTTGCTGACGCTAATGGTTTGGCTTTCAACGTCCAGGTCTGCCCAGAGGAGCGCCACCAGTTCACCTTTGCGTAGGCCGCTAACCTCCAGGTAAAACATGGGGAGTACGTGGCGGCGGTCGGCCTCGTCCAGATAGGCTTTCATATCCTCGGCAGGTAAGAATGTCATTTCTTTTTTCTCCAGCTTGGGGGCAATGCAGTCTGCCGTGGGGTTGCGCTGGATAAGGCGTTCCTTGACTGCCCTGTCTAAAGCGTTGTGAAGCATGAGATGGATTCCACGCACAGTGGAGGCACTGAGACCAGGTGACTTCTCTTTCTGAATCTCACGCAACCTGCCGTTTTCTCGGAGGTCTTGGTAGAGTTTTTGCAGGTCGCGGCCTGTCAGCTTGTTCAACTTGATATTGCCTATGCGTGGGTTCACATGAAGTTCGATGCTCCGGCGCTAGTATTCGGCGGTGGAGACCCGCACGTTAGGCTTGGCGTAGAGTGTGTACCAGTTGGTGAGCCATGAGGCGACAGTGTAATCATAGGAGCGGGACACGTCTAAATCCTTGGTATCGTCCATTGCCAGAGTCAGCTTTTCTTTAACTTCTGCCTGGGTCTTGCCAAGTACGTTTTTGATGATGCGCTGCCAGTAGCGGAGTCATAACCTGCGGTATATCGACCTTCCCAGCGACCATCCGTGCGCTTGCGTATGTTGCCTTCGCCATTTGCTCTCTTTTTTTGCCATAAATCGGCCCCCTTTCTGATTACCCACACTACTACATATTGTGGGTCTATGTCCAGAGATTTTTCTACCGTTTTCTTTAGTTTTGCCCCGCAATTTTTGAATCGAGTTATACCTACATATTGTAGTCGTATCCATAGTCCTCCCGCTGAACCTCTGACCATGAGCCAACTTCTTTAGCGCCTCTCAGCTGCGTTGCTTGCTTTCTGACCATGTTGGGATGGGAGGTGGCTCTGGCATGTCCATAGACTGTTCCAAGTACCGACCAAACTCAACAGCATTGTACGCCACTTCGCCCAGCCAACCTTGGTACTCTCCGGGTTTCATTCGCTCTTTCTTTTGGCCTGTGAAAAATCTTAATTCACCCTACTTGGTTTTGCAATCCAGCCCTACATATTTCAGCACTCCCGCCATAGCACCGGCTGTCTGTTTCTTATTTTTGATTGCTACAAAGGTTGCCATTACTCCACCTCCCCGGCAATTTCTCTAGCTGGGAATACATTTTGCTGTAGGCTGCAATCCAATCCTCGCCCCGTACCACCTTGACTTGCCCCATATTATCGCACATTTCGGTGTAGAAACAGTTTCTGCCGGTATTGACTACAAGCCGGAGCTTCCTGCCGAACTAGCAAAATAGAACATTTGTTATACGGCCTGAGAAAACCCATACACAAGAAAGCAAAAGAGTAACTGCCAAAAAGAAGTTGAGTTAAATATAGAAACGGAGAGCCAAATCTTTTTTTGATTTGGCTCTCCGTTCTTAAGTTGCCTGCATATTAAGGGCTCTTTTATGTCGCAGGGGCATTGTAGCAACGCCCAAAACACATTCGCAAGGTACTTCCTTGAAAAACAATGGAGTCTGTTCAAACAGAAAGCCTGAATTATCCAGTATACATGGATAATTCAGGCTTTCAATATACCTCACCATGAGACATATTAAGTTTTTTCTGTTAGCTTTTTCAGACCATCAATTTCGCTTTTCAGAGCAAGGAGAACTTCCGGCCTTCCGCAATCTGGACAGTTTGCAGCCTCTCCTTCTCGCTAAAAATTGAATCCACAATATGTGCATGGTCAGTTGCATTTGACTTATCATATGCCAGATCATATCCATATGCTGGCGAGTATCCTCCCAATTATTGAAAAACAAGTCTTAGCAAGACTAAAGAGGTACCGAAAAAACGAGGATATACACTGGAACGAAAGAACCAATTAAGCAATTTAGGGCGCGGCTGAAAAAGAAAGTAAAGATTGATTTTATCGTACTGTTCTTTTTTCAGTTGCATTCTTTATAACACTGTCTGCATTATGTGAACAGACCCGCAGTATCAACTGATAAGCAATAGAATCGCCTCAATAGGGAGTTAACCAGAGTTTTTGGGTCAATCTTTGGCAGATTGGCATCTGTCAGCACACCCATGGCTTCTTCGTCTGGCAGAAACTCAATAAATGTGGAGAGCCGTTCTGTCAAATGGCTCCTATCATGTATTTGGGCAAACGCACGCTCGATATCGTCCAATTCATTCATTTCCAGAGTTAATAACAGAAACTGGACCCGCAGTACAGAAAAATACATTGCCGACGTCGCTTCCCGCAGAGTGTCTTTCATGTGAAACACCCCGTCCCTCATGTCGCTCCGAATACTCTCCTGAGTTATGAGATAATTCAATGCACTGGAAACCGCAGTAACAGAACGCTTGGGATCTTCGTAATGCTCCAGCAGCAATTTCAGCCCCATAAAATCGCAATAGCATTCTTCTATAAAATGATGAAAGCGCGTGCTTACCATCAATGCATCCAAGTATTCATCCATGTTCTCAGGAACAAAGTTTAGAAAGTACCCTGTTCGATGGGAAATATACTCTTGAAATGATTGACCGGTTGTTTTCATATCTCGCACGGTCAAGACTCTGATTGCTTCCCGTACAAATTTTTGATAGGATGCTGAAATACATACAGAGGGTTCCCACAGTGCGGTGTGGGTCAGCTCATGAGCAATTAAAAAGTAAATTTGACAGCTCACCAACTCATCAACCTGGCTATTATGGCCGATATTTTTGTCAAAAGAAAATCTATATGTTGAATACTTTCCGGAAAAATATAAGCAATGTAGTAAATCGCCCAATAGGATACACTCTTCCCCAAACAATTTGAAAAATAGCTTATCCATATCATCTTTATTGTTGCCAGAGGATAAAATGTGATTGTAAAGGAAAAGGGCTTCCACTAAGCAACCGTCAAAAATGAGATAGGGCTCCCCGCGCAGCTGAAACGCGCTGAAACTTCGTACTAAAGATTCACATCCGATTAACTTTGGTTGCGCTATGTTCAACGCATTGCAACACTCATTAACTATAGCCTGAATGCTTGGAAAGCTATCAATATAGCGGCGGCAACATCGTTGGCCCAATTTGATTGCCAGAATATCATTCGTATTGAGCATATCAATCAGGTCTTATCATCAGTGCCCAACTTCTTACTGAGCACTTTTTCAATCAGCTCATCAGAAACGTTGCTGAGTTCAATTTTATCGCCATCAATTTTAAGAGAAGACACTTTTTTCTGTTTAATCAGTGTCTTCAAAATAGGAACTACCAAAGCTACCACATTGATGGCCAAACTGATATATAACTCAACTACTGTTATATCACCGCTAAAATTCTTCTCATGAATTATGTCGATATCTTCTGAACTATCCGCAAGTTCAAATAGCGGATTGGCATCATCCATATTGGCAAGCTCCATTTGAATCTGCAACATCACTATAACTCCCTTCCTAAAAATTTCTCTTATTATTAATTATATCACAGACTATCTCACTCTGCAACATAAAAAGTATAATAAATCAAGGAACGCGAGCACAGGGTATTGGCTGTGTGCACGTTCCTTTTTACCGTCACATTTCGATGGGAAAAGACATCGTTGCCGCTCACCGCCCCTCCAATCTGATTTTGGTGTATCTCATCAAAAATCAGATTGGAGGGAATATCCTGAGTAAAGCATTCGGTAAAGGCTCAACTATGCATTCCGTGAAAACGTCATAGAGGAAGTACATAGGGTTCAAAACCAGTTCCGAAACATGGAGCGTAGCCAATATAGAAAAGACAATTGCAACGGTAAAATCCTGTATAGCACCTTAGATACCCCAAAGATTACTGGCGAAGAAATGTTGCCGGACCGTGACTCTATGTCTGCGAAAGATACTGTAGAACGGATCGTACTGTGAGAACAGGTGAAAGGAGTGTGATAGAGATGCCACAGGTACAGAGGATAGAACCCATTGTCCTGCTCAGCTAAAAAGAGTCGGTTGCGGCATACTTCCGAGTTTCTTTGAGGGGATTTATACCCTCTTAGATGCCTTGCTTTGTCATGCTGCAGCCAGCTTTTCTTTGACCACTGCCTGGATTTTGCCGAGCACATTTTTGATAATCTGTTTGCTGGTGGCTGAATCGTAGCCAGCGGTGTAACGACCTTCCCAGCGACCGTCCTTGCGCTTGCGTATATTGCCTTCTCCATTTGCTCTCTTTTTTGCCATACCTTGGCCCCCTTTCTCAGCACACCACAATACCACACCGTGCCTCGAAAGTCCACTGACATTTTTCTTTCTTTTTTCGTGTGCCCGAAACTGCTTTTCTTTGTTTAGCGGCGCAAATTTTGAAGGGTCAATCGTCGTAATATCCAGCCAAAATATCTTCAAGTTTCACTTTGTCACGAGTGCGGCGCACATTGTTAATAGCCTCCCGGCGCATTTCCTCTATCTGCTCTGGAGTGTACTCGGAAAGCTCAGCCAGCATCCGCATTACAATCTCCAACTGCATAGCATAGCGGAAAAGTCCCTTTGAGATGGCTTTGGCATTGTCTTCTGACAATTTCAGAACGGCCCCAGCCAGTTTGTCGCCAAGAATGTCATTATCCTGCAAAGCACTGTCCGCCATAAGGTTTTCGATTGCCCGCGTGAACAGTTCATTACGCGAAGAAAAGCCTTGCTCTTTCGCAAATCTGTCTGCTCGTTTCACCAGACCTCTGTCCAAATAAAGGCTTATCCTCTGCATATTTTCTGAATCCATAAAGCACCTCCCAAAATGCAATACACCAACTTGTGACCTCAGATAACTCCCCGGTATTCTGCCGTTTCTGCCTAGTTGCAACCCCAAACTTTACACCAAACCCTCATTTGTGACCCTGCTATGACACCTATCTCGCCATGCCCTACAACTCTCGAAAAAGCCTGTATTTTCTAGTGCTCCCGCCCGGCTCTGCCGGACGGTGTAAACCGCAAAGGCGCCAATCTTGGCGCCTTGCTTTCTCCTGCTTGTTTTTTGACTGATCTTCTTGAGCCATTTTTGGCTCGATTTTTTTTACAATCAGTGCATAATCTTCCGCTTATCTCAGGCTTGTGTTTGCCGCCTCAAATCCCTGCAAATACCGTCATCATCAAAAATGATACATTTTCTTCAATCGTTCCAAAATCTCGTAAACCACCGGGTAATGCTCGGCAGATGTCAGAATACCGTATGAACTAAAAAGTCTTCCAGGCGTGTCCGTATATGGATATTGACGGCATTGCCGGGGCTTGCATGACTCAATCCTGCACCGCCCATCGTCTTACAGGAAAGCGCATGGAGCTTTTAACTCCAAGCCTTCCTCACTCTGTACCAGATATTTCTCCTGGAAGTATTCCTGTGTCACACCGAGATAATCTGAAATAACATCTATTTCGTTGCCTTCTAAAACCATACTATATGCACGGCAGCAGTTGGCACACTGGCTACAGTCATATTCTTCAAACAATTCGTTATGTAAAGCCAAAAACTGCCGGTCTAATTCCTCGTCATCCGCATGGTTTTTCAAGAAACTTCGGAATCTGAGATTTTCACGCGCTTTCCTTTTAGCGGCCTTATGTACTTCTTCTGGACTTATCATTTTCTGCCTCCTTCTTGGCACCCTCACACGCTGCCACAAATGGCCTCACGCCGCGTTTATCGGCGTTTGCCGTTCCTACCCTCTACTCCACTCCAAACCGTCCGACACGGCCCTCACAGGGGCCGACATGGTGTTTTTCCTATTTTTGCTAGGTATAAAATTTGAAACCGATAATATTGCAACTATACGATCAATGCTGACAGCGAGTAATTTGCGGTTGGATTTACTTGATAGCATATTTTTCTAAGTATAGCATATAAGGCAGAAAAAAGATAGAGAAAAGCTCCCCTATAGAGGAGCTTTCAATTTATTATCGCCTTTTGAGCATCTGCTTCCGTAGGGAAAACGCGAATCCCCCAATTATCTATCATATCTATTGTGAAGCTGGTGGCCTGTACCACATAGCGGGGTGTCTGAGCATCCCCAAACAGGAACTTTTCAGCCGATTCCACTCCGTTGTTCCAAGCGGGATTCTTGCAAATCTGCCAGACATTTGCGCCGATCGGCACAGGCAAACGCACCAGCAGACCAGACCTATCGGCGGCGCGGTAATTCTCCAGCGCTATCTTCTCCGCACTGCTCATAGCTTATCGCAAAAGCGGCAGACTGCCGGTAAGCTTGTTGACTTTCTTCTTCTCCCCATAGATGGCAACGCCGAAATATTGCAGTTCACTTTCGGGGACACCGCTCATCTTGTCAATAAACTCCTCATATGTTTTGCAACCTTGGGCCAAATCAGAGAAGTCCACCACTGTCAAACCCGAGTAATCAGGCTGGTAGAGCTTCTCTCGTATCTGCTTGATGCTCTCTGCCGTTCCTCGCAGGACTGGTACGGGAAACTCAATAATGCCAAGATGTACATTGCCGCTCTGGTCGGCAACATCCGCACCAACGACCTGCGGCATTTGCCTGCCCAGGGTGATACCCAGAATCGCCGCTGTGTTTGCAATAATTCCCAGCGGCAGGGTCTCATCAATCACAATCACACATTTTTCATTTTCCAAGTCCATGACCGTCCCTCTCTTTGCTGAAAATTTCCTGATGCGCTCCCGGCGTCAGGCCAATAAAACGGTTGAAATAATTGGTGAAATGGCTCTGGTCGGAAAAACCGGTCTGCAGCGCCGCTTCGACCGGGGAGACGCCATGTTCCAGCAGCTTCTTTGCTCTGCCAATACGGATATTTTCCAGATAACTATACGGTGTCACGCCCTTTGATTTGGTAAATGCCCGCAATAGCGTGGATTTACTCAGCCCCACATAGTGGCAAACCTCAGTGAGATAAATCCGTTCGGCATAGTGCTGTTCCATAAATTCACAGGCTTTCTCGACTTCCTCCTGGCACTCGGGCACGCAGGCTTCAAAGGGCCTGCCGTACTGCTGGATAAGCCGTGAAATCAGGAGCAGTAAGTTCTCCTCTTTTCCAAATCCGCAGTCATCGGTCATCACTAATTCATGGAGTATGTGCAGACAGTAGGCGGCCTCCCAGGCAGAAATCACGCAGGGGGAAAACCCGGGCAGTTCCCGCCTGCCGGTGACTTCCTCGGCCAAATCCAGCATGACTTCCTTCGTAATGTTGATACTCCGGTAGTCCAGCGCCTCCCCGCCACACTGTACGCAGGCGTGGTTATCTCCGGGGTTGAACAGGAGAATATCACCTTTCCGGATGGTGTACTCCTGGTTCTTGCAGGATAGCGCCCTTACTCCATTTTCAACAAAGCCAATAACATAGTATTCGTGAAAGTGGTTAGGGAAGGGCTGGGCCAGGCCCTGAAAGCAGTATGCTTCGATGTGCAGGCCGTCATCATAGACCACGGTGCGGACTTCCTTTTTCATGAGGTTTCCCTCCTTTCCGGGACTATTATATCAGCATTTCAGCGGAGCTGGCTTGCAAAATATAGCATTCACCCTGCCGCTATCCTTCAGCCAAGCCAAGTAAGAGCGCACGGTGCTGCCCACTAAAACATACTGCTCAAAGTTCATCGTAAGTCCATAGTCTGCAAACAGTTTTTGCAGTATAGCCTCAAAGCAAAGCGGCTCTTTGCAGATATCAACGATTTTCTCCGCAATCTCCAGCACCTTGTCAATATTACACTGTGCGAGGTCAGCTATGTCCTCGCAGGCAGGAGCGTGTGCCGGGACAAACATCTTTGCTTTCAGGGACTTCACCATTTCCAGCGTTTCAAGATAAGCGCCCACATCATAAATAAAGCCAATCTGATACTTTTGAAGCGTCTCCCGGCTGGACAGGCAGTCGGCAAGATAGACCACATCATCAGCCGTCCTAAAGCCCGCCATATCAAAGAAATGCCCCGGCAGAGGGATAATCTCAAAACCCTCCGGCAGACATTCCTTCGTCAACTCCTGAACGTCGCTCTCCTGGGCCATGAGGAATTTGTGCCGCAGCTCCTTGCACGGATAGCCGCCGTATAGAAAAGACGGTTCTAAAACAGGGCGGCGGGTAAAGGCGCACTCAATTCCCGGCGCGTAAATCTTGCACCCGGTCTGGCCCTGCAAATACCTGTTGCCGCCGATGTGGTCGGCGTTGGAGTGGGTGTTGTAGATGGCGGTGAGCCGCCAGCCGTTGGCGTCGAGAATCTGGCGGACCTTACGGCCCGCGTCCTTATCGCTGCCGCTGTCAATCAGGCACACCTCCTGCTCGTTCAGCTTCACCAGCCCAATCTTCGCGGGGCTTTCGATATAATAATTTCTTTCTGAAACTTGAATCAGCTCGTACATAATACTGCCTCCCTTTTTGGATGTATTATAGCACACTCTTACTGAAAGTCAAATCGTGCCCTTGCATATATCGCGTTCATACGGTATGATGAAGCAGTCCAGTTACGCCGTCAAACCGTCCGGTTGCGACAACCACCTTTATTTAAATGCAGCCGGGACCGATAAAAAAGCAGAGGAACACCAGCATGATAAAAATAGCGATATGTGATGACGAGACCCAGACCCGCGCCTATTTGACTGCTCTTATCCGTGCACAGTCCCGCCCGTGTGAAATCGCCGGGTACGCCCGCGCGGAGGACTATCTTGCAGACAGCCGGGAAATTGACCTGCTCTTTCTGGACATCGAGCTAAACGCTGATGGGCAGGACGGCATGGCGCTTGCCAAACGAATCAGAGAGAGTACTGGCGGCCCGCAGCCTGTTATTATCTTCGTGACCGGCCATGAGCGCTATGTGTTCGACGCATTTGATGTGGGCGCGTTCCAATATCTTCTCAAGCCCGTGGACGAGGAAAAGTTTGCGGAGGTCTTTGCCCGAGCGGTGGCGCAGGTGTGCGCGGCGCAGCTTGAGGCCAAAGGAGAAAAGCCTGCGCTCACGCTGCAATTTGCCAGCGCCACAAAGACCATCCCCCTTGAAAATATCTTCTATATCGAGAGCAGCAACCACAAAGTTATCCTCCATTTGACGGACGGCGAGTTCGTCAGCTACACGAAAATCGGTGATTTAGAGACAGAGCTGCAGGGGCAGTTTTTCCGCGTCCACAAGGGGTATCTGGTGAACCTCTCCTATGTGGACGGCTACACAAAAACCGAGGTAAGCCTGACAAACGGCGAGAAGCTGCTCATCTCCAAATATAAGTACCGGGATTTTGTGAAAGCACACCTCCACTTCCTGAAAAAGGGGGTGGGGTTATGAACGAGGCGGGGTTTGACATATTTAATCAAGCTTTTCCGGCCGTTGTAGAACTGCTTTACGCGGTCTGCCTGACCCTGTTTTTGCGCTTCTTTCTGGGGGAGCGCCGGGGGCTGAAAGCAGCCGCCTTGTTTTGGGGACACCTGCTCATCTCTATGGTTTGGGACTGTTTCCCCGCCCCGCAGGGTACATTCTCGCTGGTTGTGTCCGCACTGCTGGTCGTTACCGCACGCCTTCTTGGTCTAAAAAGGGCTATGGCATTTTTACTTGGCCTGCTGTTCTGGAATACCAAAATTGCCAGCGCCTTAACGGTAGAGAGCCTGTTCTTCGCCGCGGAGCGCCTGCTGCCACAGCCCTTAGCCCCGCCGGAGGCCGTGTATCTGCGCACGGTATTCCTGCTCACACTGCTGTTCCTGTCCCAGTTTGTCGTGCTGGGAATTATGCTCGTATTCCTCCAGCGCCTGATAAAAAAGCGCAAGCTTACCCTGCATCGTCGGGAGCTCTGCTACCTGAGCGTCGTCCCCGCGGCGGGGGTGCTGTTCGGGCAGGTGATATCAAATCTGCTTATCGAGGTCAAGGACGGTGTTTTGCTTGAGCTCTATGAGCGCCACCCGGCGTTCTTGGCGGTGGTGCCGGTCATCGCCCTGCTGTTCTACGCGGGTTCGTGTCTGAGCATTTCCTTCCAGCAGAGCATGGAGGCGCTCCGGGAGGAGCGTGAGGTTCTGTTCGTAGAGCATCAGCAGGCCCAGGCCATCCGGGAGCGCATCAGCGAGATGGAGCGGTTTTATTCCCAGGTGCGGGGCCTGAAGCATGAAATGCGCGGCCATCTTACCAACTTAAAAGGTCTGGCGAGCACCGGGGAGTATGACAGCCTCGACGAGTACATCGCAAAAATGGACGGCAGTATCCGCGATTTTGAGGTGCCTTTTCAGACCGGAAATCCGGTCACGGATGTAATTATCAGCGACGCCGAGCGGAAGAGCCGGGAGCTTGGTGTGCGCTTTCAGGTGGATTTTCACTATCCTGCGGCTGGCTATGACGTTTTTGACATGGGGATTATCCTGCAAAATCTGTTGCAAAACGCGGTGGAGGCTTGTGAAAAAGTTGACGAAAGCGAGCGGTTTATCACTCTGACCGGGAAGAAAAAGGGACGTTTTTTTCTTATTGAGGTCAAAAACTCTTTTATGGGAGAGGTGGTATTCGGAGAAGACGGCCTGCCGGTCACAACGAAGGAGGACGCTCTCATGCACGGAATTGGCCTTGCCAGCGTGCGGCGGGTGGCGGAGAAGTATCGGGGCGAGGTTGAAATCAGCGCGGAAAAGAAGGAGTTTATAGTTACGGTAATGCTGCAAAATATCATATAATTTTTGGAGGTATCATAATGTCAATTTCATCTGTGAATAACAGCTATAGGGCTCAAAAAGCGGCAGCAGGAAGCCC
>JAETSR010000018.1 GCA_021769555.1 Clostridiaceae bacterium | reverse complement strand
GAGAAATCCGACGTGCTCATGGTCACCACCACATCGCCGTCCATCAGCGTGTTTGTCATCGATGTGCCATTCATGCGCAGAACCGGGAATATCAGCACCGCTATGATTACCGCCGCGGCCGCCGCCACCATCAGCGCAAACACCGTGGTGCGCATTACGCGGCTGTATTCTTTCTTGCTTAACTCCTTTTCCAGCTCCGCTTCTACCTGTGCCACAGTGGGCAGGTCTACGGCTTTTTCCTCTTCCTTGTCCTTTTCTTCCTGCGCTTTCCCGGCTTTCTCCGTCTCCTTCAAGTGCAGCCCTCACTTCACAATGGTCTCAAGTGCCCTCCTCCACCCGCTGGGGCCGCAAAAGCATACGGCTTTGAGGCTGCGGCTTGCCCCCCACAATCTGCACCACTTCCATAGCCCGGGGAGCCGGGCGCACATCCCGGGCCGGGGGCGCAGGCGCTGGGGCCCCGCTGCCTTGGGCGTGCCGGGGCTTCCGCCCGCTTGCAGGGGCAACCGGGGGCCGGGGCATGGCGGCCATCTGCGGCGGCGGGTAAACCGCCCTCGGCTGAGGGTAAGGCTGTAAGTTTTCGTGAAGAGTGAGAAATCCAGGACGGGCCTACTTTTCAACATGAAAAAATGTGGAAAACTCCGGAAAACGGCTTAAATACTAGGTTTTTTCGCGGAAAACCACTTGAATATTGGTGGAAATTTTGCAATCTCGCAAAATGGGATTGCAAAATTTTTTTGCCCGTTTTCGGCCCCAAAGCGGCCTGCGCGGCGCAAAACCGTCAACCGTTCAAATTTACCTTTTAGAAGCGTTTAAGGCCACGCACAAAACCTTTTAAGAAACCGCACAAACCCAGCACTGGCGCGGTTTAAGCGGATTTTAAGAAAATAACAAAAGCCCTTTAAGCGAACACGCCCAAACGCCGCTTAAAGGGCTTGCTTTTTGCTTTTAAGCGAAAAGAGCCTCGACAAAATCTGTCGGGGCTAAGAAAACGTGTCGGCGCTTAGAAAACACTAGGTTTTCGGGGTGTTTTGTCCAGGCGAGAGATTTTCAAAATGTCGGAGCTGATTTTTATTATCACTCATAAAATGAGGGCGCTTAAACGGCTTCTAAAAGCCCGGAGGTACTCCCTGCTTTGGGGAGCACCAACCCTCAAATATCTGCTAGGGTGTCCATAAAATAGACTCCCTTTCCATACCCTAGCAGGGGGTGGTAAAACGCCACCACCTATTATGATGCAGGGGGGCGAATGCTACAGTCTTCCCTTTTTTGTCTGTCAGACTTGTGTAATTTCCATTTGAAGATATGACACTAACTCCCGGGTAGGGTCATTGCCTTTCAATCGGTGGGGAGGTCATGTTTTGCGACCTCCTCTCGCATTTTTGAGTTCAAAGGGTGTAGATTAGACTTACGCCCTTTGTAGGGATCGGCGCTTTACCGACCCCTAGGTGGGTAGATTGCATCACCCCACCCAAAGGGTGATCACCTTTTGAGTGCCCCATCTGGAAATAGGACAAAGGGGTGTACACAAAGAACATCCCCTCACAGATGGCAAAGCACAAAGGATGTCCATAAAAATGGACGCCCTAAAAGATATCAGAGGCCCCGTCACGTTTCGTGACCTCGTCTCCATTTTTTGTTCTCAGCAGGTATACGGCCACTCGCCGTACACCTAATGGACTTGGAGCACCAGCAGAAAAGCGGGAAAAAATCCCGAAAGGCGGGATTCTGTCCCAAAACTATCACAAGCCGAAAAACTTGTGATATCCTGGTATTTGTTTGTACAAATGTAGTTATTCGGGAACAAAAAAAGCCTTTTGGAGCGCCTCTGCATAGCTTTTCATAGCGGTATCCCGTGCCTGCTGGGGCCGTGTTTCTGGATCAATATCCTCCCCAGCTCCAGCGCAGACATCTATGCAGCGTGTAGTGGCCGCAAAGACGGCCTGGATTAGTTCCATGGCCGCTGCCCGCTGGCTGGTATCCTTTATCTTTAGGATATGCCCTAGCTCCACCAAAATATCAAAGGTGTGTTTTTGCTCCGAGGCGGCACACTCTTTTAGTAGATCATTCAGCCCAGCAAGCTGCTTGGGCAGGCTTTCCCGCACGGCCTCCATTATTTCAGCGTCCTCCCACGCAGCAGGCCGAGAACGATCTGCGCTTTCACCACGCAGGTATGCCCCACTAACCTGGAAATAGTTTTCAAGTATAGTAAGGGCCTTAGAGTTAGGCTCGCGCCGACCATTTTCATAACTAGAAATACTGTGAACAGATAGGCCGGTTGCATCAGCAAGTGCCTGTCTGCTAAGTTGTTGCGATTCACGCAGAACTTTCAATCTTTCCGCAAATACCATAGAGAACCCCACCTTTGCTTTTTTAATAATTATATCAGAAAACAAGTACAGATGTACAGAGAAATTTCAAAAAACCCTTGACTTGTACTTGTGTACATGGTATAATCACATACGTACAGTAGTACACGAAAGGAGGAGCGTAAATGTTTCTTGTTACCAACGTGCAGGAATTGAAACGGCGGCGAGAAGCTGCTGGCCTTAGTATGAAAGCCTTGTCCAAAAGTGCAGGGCTGCCTGGAAACGCAGTCCTCAGAATCGAACGGGGAGAAACCAAGCGGATCAACCACCTGCGGGCCAGGGAGATAGCCAGGGCCTTGGACTGCGAGGTGGAGGAAATTTTTACAGATGCGAAAGGAACGTAAGATGGAGTTAGAAAAGTATGTTCTTATTATGGAGTGCGCTATAAAAAGCGCGGAAGACAGTATCGTTGAGGTTTCTTTAGATCCAAGCGACCATCATATCATCAGAATATTTTTTGAGGATGGCCTTGTTTTGTATGTACCTGTTAAAACAGAAAACCGTCCTCTCCTAGAAACACTCGCTATAGTAGTTTCAAGTATCTTTGAAGCCTGGACAAAAGAACGCCTTGACCTAGAGCCGCAACGTGTAGAAAGGCAGGGCGTCCGCTTTAATGAGAAATGGTACTTTAGTCAAGAACTGGCTGGCTATATTGGACAAGAAGTCGAAGTGCTTCCAGTCGGAAAGTTCTTGATGGTTCGTAACCAAGACGGCGAGATTGTTGACAGCTTCAAAATTCAACATTAGTTGGAGATAAGCCGAAACTGCCCCACGGGGCAGTCCGCAGGGGATGACCACCCTGCGCTGACGATGGCAGGTCATGAAAGACGGTGATAAAGTGGAAACCAGGCTCACGACCAAGGAAGTTGCCAAACTTTATAACAAAGATGAAAGAACTATCCAGCGCTGGGCTAAAAGCGGCAAACTTGAAGCAGAGTGCGTTTACAATGAGTTTAACTCACCTGCTTACCTGTTTGCGATTAGTGTTTTGGATAAACCTATACAAGAAAAATACTTTGCCCAGGTAAAGGCCAGTTTGCCAAAGGCGGCAAAATCTACTGGCAAAAAGGACAAACCCTTCGACCACTACACAGACAGCGAACGCCAGGAAATCATGTGGTGGGAAAAGACCCTCAAGGAGTGGGGAAATTACCGTGACCGCTATCCAGGGGATAAGGCCGAGGCCGATGACAAGTTTGTCGCTCTTTGCGCTAAAACCGATCCAGAGCACACTTTTTCAGTAAAGACTCTTTACCGCAAAAAGAAGCAGATGGAAACGCAGGGCCTGGAGGCTCTTATTGACAAGCGCGGCAAGGGCCGCCAGGGCGCTAGCAGCATAGCCGATGTGGTGTGGGATGTATTTCAAAGCTTTTACCTGGATGAGGCCCAGCACCCCATCCAAAAGTGCTATGAGTACACCTTGAGATACTTCCAGAAAATGGCTCCGGAGCTGGTGGCAGATATCCCCACCTATTCCACATTCTGGCGCAGGATACAGCGCGACATCCCCGAACCCATGGAAGTATTAGGCCGACAGGGCCAGAAAGCTTTCCGTGACCGCTGCACCCCATATATCCGGCGTACATATGAGGCCATGGCCAGCAACGAGTGGTGGGTGGCAGACAACCACACCTTTGACGTTATCACCCAGGGCGAGAACGGCCAGCTCCACCGGCTGTACCTTACGGCTTTCTTTGACGCCCGGTCGGGATTCTATACCGGATGGCACGTCACCACGGCCCCCAGCAGCCAGTCCACACTGATCGCGCTGCGCAAGGGCATTTTGAAATACGGCATCCCGGAGAATATCTATGTGGACAATGGCCGCGAGTTTTTGACCCACGACATTGGCGGCCTGGGCCACCGGAAGAAAAAGCCCAAGGACGGCGAGGAGCGCTTTGAAGTGCCCCCGGTATTTGAGCGGCTGGGCATCAAGATGACAAATGCCATCGTAAAGAACGCCAAGGCGAAAATCATAGAGCGGCGCTTCCGGGATGTGAAAGACCAACTGTCCCGCCTGTTTGAGACCTACACGGGCGGCAACGTGGTGGAAAAGCCGGAAAAGCTCAAGGGTGTGCTGAAAAATGGGGAAATCCCCCTGGACGCTACTTTCACCGACACGGTGGATACCCTGCTGGACGGGTATTTCAACCAGCAGCCCTATGGCGGCGAGGTAACCGCAGACCACGGCAAGCCCCGCCAGCAGGTCTACAATGAAAACCTGCACACCAAGCGGGTGGCCGGGGCCGAGGACTTGAACCTTATGCTCATGCGCAGCGCCAGGGTACAGAAGGTCACCCGGCGTGGGGTGCATCTGGACATCGCGGGCCAGCGGCTTGACTACTGGAACGATGATTTTATCTTTAACTATATGGGCGAAAAGGTGTATTTCCGCTATGACCCCGATGATTTGAGCGCTGTGCGGGTATATGACCTGGAGGATCGCTTCATCATGGAGGTGCCTGTGGATAATACAGCGGTGCTCACCTACGGGGCCAGCAAGGAAGAAGTCAAGCAGGCCATGGGCAAGGTGCGGCGGCTGGAGCGCATTACCAAAGAGGCCCTGGAGGCCAGCACAGTACAGGCTTTCGGCAGGCGTACCGCCCTGGAATTGGTGTTGGAGCAGGCCCATGAAAACCAAACGGCCCGGATCATCCCGGAACCCCGGCCCAAAGTGCTGGAGTTGCAAAGGCCCAACGAGGAGCCGCTACTTAAGGCAGTGGGCGGGCCTGACCTGGATGTTATGAATAGAAACGCAATGAAACGAAATGGAGGCTTTGACAATGAGTAAGGTTTATAACAGCGCATTGCAGGCAAGGGTGGAGCAGTTTTTGCAGGACAGGCAGATCAGCCAGGCCAAGGCTGCGCCCCTTATGGGTATCAGCCAGACGGCCCTTTCCCAATACCGCCGCAGTATGTACGACAACGGCGATATTTCAGCCCTGGAAAGCAAGCTGGAGGAGTTTTTCAAGGCCCAGGACGAACAGGACGCCAGCACGGAAAAGGCCCTGCCCTATAAGCCCATCCAGGACTATATCCCCACCTCCATTTCCGAGGATGTGTACAAGCTGATCCGCTATTGCCAGCTGGAAAAGGGCATGGTCATTATCCACGGGGACGCAGGCATCGGCAAGACCAAGGGCGCGGAAAAGTTTGTGAGGGACAACCCCACCAGCAGTGTGTACATACAGGCTACCCCCAGCATCGGCACCCTGGGCAACCTCTTGAAGATGCTGGCGCGGGCGCTGCGGGTGCCGGAAAGCCGCAGCAAGCTGGAGCTGGCCCTTTCCATCCGGGAGAAGCTGGAGGGCACCAACCGGGTAATCATCATTGACGAGGCCCAGCACCTGCAGCTGCGGGCGCTGGAGGAGATACGCACATGGACAGACCCCAACCCCATTACCGGGCAGCAGGGCGTGGGGATCGCGCTGATCGGCAACACCGAGACATACACCCGCATGGTGGGCAAGCAGGAGGCCCGGTTCGCGCAGCTGTTCTCCCGTATCCGCATGAACCGCTTTTACAGCACCCACAAGGTCACAGCCGAGGACGTAAAGGCCCTTTTCCCCAAACTGGCCGAGGAGGGCCAGAAAAAGGAGGCCGCTTTCCTGCATGGCATCTGTCAAAGCAAATGGGGCGTCCGGGGCGCTGTGAATGTCTATAACAACGCCGTAAACAACGAGGATATTACCTATACAGGGTTGTACAACATGGCCCGCAATATGGGCATAGGCGTGGTGTAAATTACTTTTAACCGGGGATTAAGAGCTTAACAAAATGGGGCCATAGGCCCCGCCCTAATGCGGCTGCCCTCCGGGGCAACGGTCACAAGCCCGTGGAAACGCAGAGTGGGGTAGGCAGTCAAACGGAAAGGAGCGTCACCATGTCAAAATTTTACTACACCTACGGCACCGACCCCCGTTACCCCTACCAGGGCGGCTGGACGGAAATTGAGGCCCTGGACAGGCCCGGCGCGGACAAACTGTTTCAGATGTACCACCCCGACCGCACACCCGGAATTCTCAACTGCGCGGACATCTACAACGAGGACGAGTTTCGGCGCACGGGAATGGACGAGGACAACTTCGGGGCCTGCTGCCATGAGAAAATCACGATTAAGGGGAGGGGTTTATGCTGCTGAAAATTGAGCGCCGAGTCCCGGTCAACCCCTACATAAAACGGCAGAAATGGCGGCTCCGGGAACACGTTTCCGTCAGAATCCTCGTCAAATACGCCGCCCTGACTTTAGCAGGCTTTCTGCTTTTCCGGGCCGGACAAGCCCATGCCCTTGCCGAGCGAGGATATGAGGCGCTAGGTGGCGAGGTGTTCGCCCTGTTCCTGCCGGTGCTTTACTGGATGGTTTCCCGGGTAGTAAGGGACGCCCTGGACACAAGGGGAGGCAACGGCCACAAGCCCGTGTAAATGCAGAACGAGGACATGGTAGGGAGGTGGGCGCGGATGGTCTGTAATTGGCCCTATACCTGCAGCAGGTGCGGGAAAGCCGACAGGATACTGGAAACCGGGGAGCGGGCCTGCTGCACCTGCCGGTTTTGGGGATTAGACATCGACTCCCCCGTGTGCTGGAAGAAAATGCAAATCATGAACCCCTGCGAGGTATGCGGGGATTGGGAAAGGAGGCTGGCATGGAGCTGAAATCCTGCCCTTTTTGTGGGGGCGAAGCTTTTATAAACGATGATTGGGCGATTGGGCGGCTTTGTGCAGAACTTATATTTTTTGTCATCTGCACACGGTGTGGGTGCAGGACTGGTTTTTTTGGAAAGCCGTCCTATGCGGCAGCGGCCTGGAACCGCCGTAGCCCAGGAAAGGAGCTGGCAGTATGGCACCCAAAAAACAAAAACGCATGACCCAGCGCCAAAAGGCTGAAAGGGCGCAGGTCAAAAAGGAGCTGCAGGCGAAAGGGATACTCCCGCCTGACAAGCCCCGGCTGAACCGCAAAAAGTTTGCCAAAGAGGTATGGGCGGAATATGAGGCCATGGAACCCATCCGGCGGGAGTTTTTCCTCCTTAAGGCCATCGGCTGCATGGTGGGGCCGGATATGCTGGAGGTCACCCCGGAGGAGGTGGGGGTGCTTAAGCTGCTAAAGTTAGCGGTGGAAATGGACAAGTTTTCCCAACGGCTCAAGGCCGAGGGCCGGGACACCTACACCCTGGGGGAATTGTCCGAGGAGGTTATAACGCCTGTTTTGAAGCTATAGGGGCCTCGGCCCCGCCTTAATGCGGCTGCCCTTTGGGGCAACGGTCACAAGCCCGGATAGACGCAGAGTGAGGAAAACACAAAGGAGGTATGCGGATGGACGCACAAAAGAAGCTGGGCAAAAAAGGCACCCTGACCATCCCCCAGCAGCTGCGGCACCAGCTGGGCCTGCAGGGGGGCGCGGCGCTGGATATCACCACGACAGAGGACGGGGGCCTGCTGCTGCAGAAGCACCTGCCGACCTGCAATATCTGCGGCGGCACCCAGGGTGTTATAAAGTTTAGGGGCTTTGATATCTGCCGGGAGTGCCGCCAGGGCCTGCGGGAGGTGGCCGGGGATGATTAACCAGGAACAGGTCAAGGCTTATGTGGACGAATACGCTGCCCTGACCCTTGAATCCAGCCGTATAAAGGAGCGCATGGACTGGCTCAAGGGATACTTTGAGACCCTGGCCGCCGATGACCTTAAGGACACCAAGCTGCTGACCGCCTCCTATTGGGGCAGCCAAAACAGCCGGGTGACGGTGACAAACGCCGCCACGGTCAAGCCGGTATCCCTTACCATGGTCAAGGAGGTGCTGGGCAAGGTGGCCGGGGACTTTATCAAGACGGAAACCACCGACACCATGACCGCCCCCTGTAAAAAGCTGCTGGGGATGGTGGCCCAGGGGAATTACACCGAGGGGACTTTAGACAGCCTGATCCAGAAAATCAGCAGCGACCCCAAGGTGCAGGCCACCCTGCAGAAACGGCTCAAGGGTACTTACAACCGGGACAAGGCCACGCTCATAAAAGTGGGCGGCCTGCCGGAACAGGAGGCCAGCGATTGGGCCTACCTTGCCGCCGAGGTGGTAAATTGGGAATGGCTCACCCAGGTGCTGCGGGCCGCAGGCTGGCAGGGCAGCACCCAGGAGGCCGTGGACATTATCCGGGCCGCCGTTATCGTGGAGGAAAGCATTAAGGTGGGCGTGGAGGCCGAACAGCCGCCAGCATAGGCGGGGAAAGGAGGAAGCTATGGCAGCCATCAACGGGCAGCAGATCAGGAAGATATACGCCATAGGCAATGCGCTGGGCATTGTGGAGCGGGACAACGAGGAGGACGCCCTGCACTCCCTGGTGGCTGCCATTACCGGGAAAGGCTCTGTAAGGGCGCTCACCAGCGCCGAGGCCCAGGCGGTTATTAACGACCTGCAGCAGCGCCAGGGCACCCCTCCCCCGCGCCGTAAGCCTAAGACGCACACAGAGCGCCCTGGCGGGGCCACGGCGGCCCAGCAGCGCAAGGTGTGGGCATTACTCTATGAGCTGCAAAAAGCGGACACATCGCCCAGCAGGGCCACTTTAGGGCAGCGCCTGTGCGGAATCCTCAAAAAGGAGCTGCATATAGACGCCCTGCCAAAAGAGTCTTTTGCCTGGATAGACTTCCAGACCTGCAACCGGCTCATTGAGATACTGAAAAAGTATGTGGCAAATGCGGGGAAAGGCCCGCCGGGAGGTGAGGGTGCATGAGCGTACTGGATAAAATCACAATGGGCGATCTGGACGAAAACCAGCAGCAGGTGGCCGAGACGGTGGGCCTGGACAATTACAAAAAGCTGGTGGCGGCCTATGGGGGCATGAGCATCTATATCCCCAAGCCTGACCAATTCGAGCGGGCCGACCGGGACAGCAGAATCCGGGCCGAGTTTGACGGGTACAACTTCCGGCCCCTGGCGCAAAAATACGGATTGACAGAAGTCACAATAAGGAGTATTGTATCAGATAAGGTGCGGGAAGTACGCGCCCGGCCCCTGGATGGCCAGCTTACTTTCCAGTAAAATCAAATACTAAAACGCTTTATTTGACCGCTTGCGTGGTTTAAGGGTATGATTGAGGCAAATCAATCATACCTTTTCTTTTTTCGGGGGTGTTCGTGTGACGTTTGATAATGGGACATGGTGGCTGGTGGTGCTGCTTTTGGGGTTTGCTACCGGGGCCTTGATATATCTGTTAAAGCGTTCTCTTTTCGGGCGTGTAGACCGGCTGGACGAGTCCGTCAAAAGGCTTGACGAAAGCACGGTAAAAAAAGAGCCTTACGAAAAGGACAAGGACAAGCTGGCCAGTGACATTGAACGTATCGAAAGGGACTACACCCCGCGCAGCGTACATGATAAATCCTATGATGAGTTAAGGGCGGATATAAAAACCATCATGCAGACATATTTGACAAAAGATGATTTTATCCGGGAATTTTCCAAGGTGGATAGAAAAATAGACATGATCCTGGATCATGAAATGAAACAGGGAGGGAAAGCGACATGAGCGGCATTGACAGGCAGCGCCTGCGGGCAGGCAACTTTGTAAGCAATAATGGCAGGGTGCTGCGTACCATCAATATCCTGCGGCACCAGTACAATAAGCTGTCCGGCATCCAGAATGTGCTGGAAGAAGACGGTGTGACCGAGGATGAATTTCTGGACTCTGTAAATTTCCTCGCTTTGGAGGGGTACATACACCTGCGGGAGGTATCTTCCAAGCACGACGCCTCCCTTGCGGATAAGGCGTACCAGACCTTGGAGGCTAAACTCACGGGTAAGGGCATCCGGCTGCTGGCTGGCGGCATAGAGGACAACATGATCGAGGTATAAGACATAGGGGTGTAAGCATGGGCAAAAAAGCGGGCAACCGAAAGCACAGCAAAATAGACGGGTTAGACCCCGCGCTGCGGGAAGCGGTAGAGCAGATGCTTTTGTCCAATGCCACCTATGGGGAGATCGTGGACTTTTTAGGCCAGAACGGCGTGGGCATATCGGTGGCAAGCGTATGCCGGTACGCCCAGGCATACCAGGCCAATGTACAGATGCTGGCGGTGGCCCAGGAGAATTTCCGGCGCATGATGGATGAGTTAGACCGTTACCCTGACCTGGACACCACCGAGGCCATTATCCGGCTCACCAGCCAGAACCTGCTGAACGCCCTGGCCGGGGCCAGCGAGGAGGATTGGCAGGGGGTAAGCATTGACAAGATGCTCCGGGAGGCCAATGCCCTGGTGCGGGCCGCCGCCTACAAGAAACGGGTGGAAATGCAGAACCAGGACGCCACCGAGGCGGGGCTGGAGGCTGTGCGGGCTTTGGTATTCGAGGCCATGGCCAGGGAGCAGCCGGAGCTTTACAGGCAGGTAAGCGAATTTTTGAACGCAAAAAAGCGGGACGGTTTAGAAAAGGGGTGAGGGTATGTGGTATGTGCTGCAGGTGGATACCGGGCAGGAGCAGGACGTGCAGCAGGCGCTGCGGGGCATGGGCATGATTGCCCTGGTGCCCAGGGAAAACCGGGCTGTCCGTAAGGGCGGGGCTTGGACACACAAAGAGTATACCCTCTTTCCGGGCTATGTGTTTGTAAGCCTGGACTACAACGCCGACAACTATTATAAGGTGCGGGCCGTGCCCCATGTGCAGCGGTTCCTGGGCACAAGCGGCCTTTCCCCCTCCCGGCTCACCTACCTGGAGGCCGAGTGGATCAAGGTGCTTTCCGGGGGCGGCAGGCCCCTGGAACCCACCAGGGTGCGCAGGCAGCCGGACGGCTCCCTCAAAATCGTGGGCGGGGTGCTGGGGAACTTTGCCAGCCGCGCGATCCAGTATGACAGCCACGCCCGCAGGGCCAAGGTGGAGCTGACCATCTGCGGGGAGCCGAAAACAGTACAGCTTTCGGTGGAGCTTGTAAACGATTCTTAAAGACTGAAACAGGAAACCGAAAAAGGCCGGGCGGTTGATGCGTCCCCCCGGCGCGGATCGGCGGACATAGACGCATAGAGACCGGGCCAAAACAGGCCCCGGATGGCGAAGCACACCCATCCGGGGCGGGATTTTGCGGCCCCGGCCTCTTTTGTTTTGTTTGTATGCGTTTAAGAACCGTTTAAGGCCGTTCAAATCGCGCCCCAGCCAAGAGGGCGGGAAAAGTTACCACCAAAAGGCAAGGGGGCAAATAGGGGCATTTCTGGCCCCGTATCAGCAAAGGGAAGGAGGCGGGCTGTTTGAAGCAGCGGAAAAAGCAGAGCATAGAGGCCCTTACGGGGGCCATGGCCGAGGCCGAGGCTAAAAAAAACGAGGCCGAGGGCACGGACTTAAACGCCCTGCGGGCGCTCTTAAAGGATTTCCTGGAGAGGGATCATTCCCCGGAACGGGAGCAGCTGAAAAAGGATTATATCGCGGGCCTGCCCCTTACCGGGGGCGGCGGCCTGCGCAAACGGCTGGCGGCCATTGACATGGAATTTTTCGGGCGGGCCTACTTCCCCCACTATTTCAGCCGCCCCTCCCCGGACTTCCACCGGGAGCTGGACGGTATCTGGCAGCAGGGTGTGCTGAAAGGCCGCTCCCCCCTGGCCCCGGCTGACGCCAAAGCGATCAGCCGCCTGCCGGGTGTGCGCCGGGTGGTGGCCGCGCCCCGTGGCCACGCCAAAAGCACCAACCTGACCTTTAAGGGCACCATGCACGCCGTCCTGTACCAGTATAAACATTACCCCATTATTATATCGGACAGCAGCGAACAGGCCGAGGGGTTTCTGGACAATATCCGGGTGGAGTTTGAAGAAAACGCCGCTATTATAGAGGACTTTGGCTTTCTGCCCGGTAAGGTGTGGCGCAACAATGTGCTGATGACCAAAAGCAACATCAAGCTGGAGGCCATCGGCAGCGGCAAGAAAATCCGTGGGCGCAAGCACCGAAACTGGCGGCCCGACCTTATCATCCTGGACGATGTGGAGAATGATGAAAATGTCCGTACCCCAGACCAAAGGGCCAAGCTTGACAACTGGTTTAAGAAAGCCGTATCCAAGGCCGGGGACGATTACACGGACATTATCTATATCGGCACTCTGCTGCACTATGACAGCCTGCTTGCCAACACCTTGAAGAACCCGGCCTATAGGGCTATCAAGTATAAGGCGGTCATTTCCTTTTCAGAGGCGGACACCCTCTGGCAGCAGTGGACGGAGATTTATACAGACCTTTCAAACGATGGCCGGGAACAGGACGCCCTGGCTTTCTTCCATATGCACCAGGCCGCTATGCTGGCGGGCACAAAGGTGCTATGGGAGGAAAAGCTTTCCTATTATGACCTTATGGTTATGCGGGTATCTGAGGGCGAAAGCGCTTTCAACAGTGAAATGCAGAACGAGCCTATCAACCCGGATGACTGCCTGTTTATGGAGGAATGGCTGGACTACTACAACGAGGCCGAGATAGATTTCCGTGACCGGGCCTATCAATTCTTTGGCTTTGTAGACCCCTCCCTGGGCAAAAACAAGAAAAGCGACTTTTCCGCTATCCTGACCATAGCCAAGCACAAGGCCAGCGGCTATATGTTCATAATGGACGCCGATATCGAGCGCAGACATCCAGACCGCATTATCATGGACGTGCTGGACAAGGAGCGCTGGCTGCGGGCCACCTATGGCCGGGGGTATAAGAAGTTTGGGGCCGAGGTGAACCAATTCCAGTGGTTTCTCAAGGAGGAGCTGGCAAAGGCCAGCGCCAGGGCGGGGCTGTACCTGCCTATCGAGGAGGTGCAGCAGTCCAGCGACAAGGTGCTGCGTATCCAGACCCTGCAGCCGGATGTAAAAAACAAGTATATTAAGTTTAACCGCCGCCATAAGAGGCTCCTGGAGCAGCTGACGCAATTCCCCATGGCGGCCCACGATGACGGCCCGGACGCCCTGGAGGGTGCCCGTACCATAGCCAAAAAGTCAAGGCGTTTCCGCATTATCGACCGTGCGGATTTAGGATTATAGGAGGTATTGCATGGGATACACAAAGCTTTACAGCGGGTGCAGGGCCTGCCCCTACCGGGAGACCTGCAGCCATAAGCTGCTGATGGGCGAGGGGGTTTTGAAACCTGCGGCAGCGCCCCTTGCCCAGCCTTTGACCCAGCCGCTGCTGCAGCCCCATGATTACCGCTCTGTCAAGATTGACGCAAATACTACTATTACCATTGACCTTGAAAAGCTTAAGAAGCAGCTGGAGGAAAGCCATTTCCCGCCCATGCTGTTCCAAGGGGGTGCATAATTTGCCTGTACTGTACATGGAGCGTTCGGCCCTGGAGGGGCTTACCGAGGCAGATATCAAGAAAATCATAGAGGAAAACGAGGGCAGTATCAAGTACCAGCGCCTGGAGGGGTACTATGTGGGGGATCATGATATCCTGCGGTATACCAAAAAGGACAAGGCCGTGCCCAATAACCGGCTGGTAAACAATATGCCCCGGTATATCACGGACACAGCTGTGGGGTACTTCCTGGGCAAGCCTGTGGCCTATTCCAGCCAGGATGATGCTTTCCTCCAGGCCCTGCAGGATATTTTTGACTATAACGATGAGCAGGACGAAAACACGGAGCTGGCGAAAACCGCCAGCATAGACGGTAGCTGCTTTGAGATGCTTTACATGGATGAGGACGCCATGATCCGCTTTGTAAAGGTGGCCCCCGGCAACTGCATCATGTTCTATGAGACCGGTTACACCACCCCCATGGCGGCGCTGCGCTTTATCTATTCCAGGGACAGGCGCGGCAACCCCATCAAAAAAGTGGAGTTTTGGACTTCCACCGAGTGCTGGTATTTTGTAAGCTACAACGGCGGCCCCCTGGAGCTTATGGATATTGTGGAGCACTACTGGCAGGACGTGCCCTTTGTGGAATATATCAACAATGAGGAACGGCTGGGGGACTTTGAGGGCGTTATTACGCTAGTGGACGCCTACAACCGGGCGCAGAGCAATACCGCCAATTTTTTCCAGTATAACGATGAGGCCATCCTTAAGGTGCTGAAAATGGGGGATGTAAAGCCCCAGGACATCCGGGACATGAAAGAGGCCGGGGCCATCCTGCTGGAGGACGGCGGGGACATCCAGTGGCTTATTAAGGAAGTGGCCGACGCCCCGCTGGAAAACTACAAAAAGCGGCTGCGGGATGATATGCACCTTTTTTCCAACGTCCCCAACCTGAACGATGAGAACTTTGGCGGGAACCTGTCCGGCGTGGCCGTGTCCTATAAGCTGTGGGGCCTGGAGCAGGTCTGCGCCATCAAGGAGCGGAAATTCAAGCGGGCGCTGCAGCGGCGCATTGAGCTTATCACCACCATGCTGAACATCCAGGGCGGCCACTATGACTACCGGGATATTGATATCCAGTTTAGGCGCAACAGGCCCCAGAACCTTTTGGAGAGCGCCCAGATTGTCACCACCCTGTCCGGGGAACTGAGCCGGGAGTCCCGGCTGCAGCTGCTGCCCACGGTTGAAAATGTGCAGGATGAGCTGCAGAAGCTGGAGGAGGAAAAGAAAGCGGACATGGGGGACTTTGGCGGGTATGACGCCCTGGCCCATGCCCTGCAGCAGGCCCAGGCCCCGGAACAGGCCCAGCAGCCCCCGCCCTCCCAGGAGGTGGCTGACGCATGAGCTATAAGACCCGCAATGAGTGGATAGAGGACGCGAAAAGCCGCCTTTTGCAGAATGAGCGCCGGGCGGACAAAGCGGCGCGGGAGCTGCTTTTCCTCTACGATGAGGCGGCCTACAGTATAGAAAAAGAGATCAACACCCTTTTTGCCCGGTACGCAACGGACAACCACCTGACCGCCTCCGAGGCGTCCCGGCTGCTGTCGGGCCGGGGATACAGCCATTGGCGCAAGTCCATTGAAAAGTACATAGAGGATACCAAAGGCAAGGACAAGGCCAAAGCCAGCAAGGCCCTGCTGGAGCTGAATACTTTAGCCATGAAAAGCCGTATCAGCCGCAAGGAGCAGCTGCTGGCGTCTGTCTATATGGCCATGATGGATTTAGCCGGGGACAGTGAAACCCGGCTCACCACCCTTTTGGGGGATATGCTTCGGGTAAATTATTATGAAAGCTGCTTTTCCATGCAGAAAGGCATCGGTATGGGCTTTAACGTGGCAAAACTGGACACAGCCCTTATCCGGCAGATCGTTTCCTACCCCTGGAGCGAAAAGCACTTTTCGGAGGCTGTGTGGGGTGCCTGCGACCATATCGCGGCTGTGGCAAAGCGGGAAATCACCCTGGGCTTTATCAAGGGCAGCGGCGTGGATGAAATGGCCCGCGCCATTGATGAGGTTATGGACAGGGGCCGGTACAACGCCCAGCGCCTGGTGCGTACCGAGTGCAAATACTTTGCGAACCAGGGGGAGCTGCTGGCCTATAAGGAAAACGGCATCAAGAAATACCGCTTTATCGGCGGCACCGAGGGCAGCACACACTGTGACTGCGCCCTTTTGAATGGCCGGGTATTCCTGGTGGAGGAGGCGGTGGCCGGGGTAAACTTCCCACCCATGCACCCTAACTGCCTGTGCATCGTGGTGGCTGCCTTTGATAAGAGCCTGTTTACAGACCGCAAGGACGCCCTGCCCTTGTCGGAAAATATCAAGTTTAAGGAATGGCAGGAAAAATATGCGGGAGGTGCGGCATGAGTACACAAAAGGCGTGGCCCTGCCCTTTTTGCGGGGGAACAGTCACACAAAGGCAAGGGCTTTCCGGCCCCCGGCACTTTCTGTGCGGTAAATGCGGGGCCGTGGTCAGTTTCAACAATAAAGAGTGCAGGAACGACAAAAGGCGGGCTATCCATTATTGGAACCGCCGGGTATGCAGGAAGATAATTTAAGCGCCGCATAAACGGCGTTTTTATTATACCCAAAACCATTTTAAGGAGGATTTACACAATGGCAGATGAAGTCAATACCACCCAAAGCGCGGCGGCCCCCGCTGCCGGTACGCCCCAGGCGGCCCCGGAGGCCGCCCCCACCCAGGAACAGCAGAACGCTTTCCAGCGGTTTTTGAGCGGCCTGCTGGGCGGCAAGGCACCCGCCGCCCCCGCAGAGGGCGCGGAAACAGATACGCCCCCCGCCGCCCAGCCCGAGCCGGAGGCCAAGACCTACACCGAGGCCGACCTGCAGGCCCGGCTTGAGGCCGCAAAGGCTGAATGGGTCGCCCAGCAGCAGGAACAGGCAAGGCTCTCGAAGCTTCCCCCGGAGGAGCGGGCCAAGGCCGAGGCGGACGCCCAGCGGGAAGAATTGGAGGGCCTGCGGGCGCAGCTGCTGCAGCGCGACCTTAAAGACGCCGCCCTCAAGCAGCTTGAAAAGGACGGTTTCCCCGCAGGGCTTGCCGACTTGCTTACCTACACGGACAAGGAGGCCATGGAAAAGAGCATGGCCCATGTGCAGGATGTTTTCAAAGGCTGCCTGGAGGCCGCTGTCAAGGAACGGCTGCGGGGCAAGACCCCGGAGGGCCTGGGCGGGGCCGCTTCTGCGGAAAACGCCATCCGGGATCAGATCGCGCAGAATATCAGAGGAGGGTTAAACTAATATGGCTAACAATGTTTTGCAGTATGCGTCTGTTTTTCAGAGCGAGCTTGACAAGGCGGCGGTGGCGGGTGCCACCAGCGGCTGGATGGAGCTTAATGACAAGCTGGTAAAGTATGAAGGGGGCGCGGAGGTAAAAATCCCCCAGCTGGATATGGACGGCCTTGCCGACTATGACCGGCAAAACGGCTTTGTGGAGGGCACTATCAACCTTACATGGCAGACCAAGACCATGACCATGGACAGGGGCCGCCAGTTTACCTTTGATGAGCATGAGGTCAACGATACCAATTTTGTGCTGACCGCCTCCTCGGTCATGGGGGAATTCCAGCGCACAAAGGTGGTGCCGGAGATCGACGCCTACCGCTATAGCACCATTGCCGCCCTGGCTATGGCAAAAGACCGGGCCGTGTATGGCTACACCCCGGCAGAGTCCACCATCTTAAAGCAGCTTTATACGGATATCGCCAGCGTCCAGGACGTGGTGGGGGACGATACCCCCCTGGTGATCACTATGGCCACCTCCGTGGCGGCGCTGTTCGACCTTAACACAAACCTGTCCCGCTCCGTCAGTGTGACGGATTTCCAGCAGGGCGGCGTAAACCTTAAAATCAAGGCTATCAACGGCCAGCACCCCATTATCCGGGCAGGCTCCGGGCGGCTGAAAACCGCCTACCAGTTTAATGACGGCTCCACCACCAACCAGACAAAGGGCGGCTTTACCCCGGCAGAGGGGGCGCTGGACATCAACTGGATCATCTGCCCCCGCAACGCCCCCATTGCCGTTTCCCGCACGGATGAGGTGCGTATCTTTGACCCGAAAACCTACCAGAAGAAACGGGCCTGGGCCGTGGACTACCGCAAGTACCACGACCTGTGGATCATGGACAACAAAATGCCCAGCATCCTGGTGAACCTCAAGCAGGCAAAGCCTGCCGCCAAGCCGGAGGGTGAAAATGGAGGGCAGGGCGCATGATTACTATGAAAAAATTAGGCGTAGTGAAAGAAGTACCCAGCGAGGAGGACGCCGCCAAACTGGCACGGCAGGGCTTTGAGCGTGTGGGCGGCGCTGCCGACCCGGTATCTGACCGCCCCGCCACCATGGGTGACCTGGCTATGGCCATGCAGGGCCTTTATGAACGGTTAAAAGCAGACCTGCTGGCCGAGCTGTCCACGGAAAAACCGAAAGCCGCAAGGAACAGCAAAAAGGAGGGCAAGGATGGAGGAACAGATCAGCCGGATAGCGCAGACGGCGCAAAGTAACCTGGGGCTGCCGGAGGAGCAGCAGCCTGTTGTCCTGCGATATGTGCGGCGGGCGGTGAACCGTATCCGCATATTTTGCAGCCGCAAGGACTTGCCCGAGCCGCTGGAGGACGTGGCGGCACAAATGGTGGAGGATATGCTGCGGGCCGACCAATCCCCTGCCAGCGGCGGGAATGAGGTGTCCAGCATTACCCGTGGGGACACCAGCATCCACTACCGGGATAAAGCCTCGGCCTACCAAAACGCCGCCAATTTTGTCCGGGACTATGAAAAGTTTCTTATCCCCTTTCGGCGGATGAAGTACCCCAGGGAGCAGCCCTATGACTGAGGCGGATATTTTAGCCAGCACTTATACGGATACCTGCACGGTCTACCGGCCCCATAAGGCGGTGCAGCCCAGCGGGGAGAGCGTATTCAAGAAAGGCTTGGAGGGGCAGGCAGTATATGAGGCCATCCCCTGCGCCCTGTCAAGCCCCACCGGGGGCAAGCTCAGCCAGGGCAGGGCCACGGCCAGCGTGGACACGGACTTTTCGCTGTTCGTGCGCCCGGAGGTGGATATCCAGCCGGGGGACACGGTGGTGGCGGTGCGCCTGGGCAAGCGGTTTGTGTGCGGTGCGGGCCTGCCGGAGCGGCACCCCTCCCACAATAATGTCCCCCTAAAGCTGCAGAAGGACAAAGCATAATGGCTGGCACGGATTATAGCTTTGAGGGCCTGGATAAGCTGGAGCAGCAGCTTTCCCGGATGATAGAGCAGGAATACCCCGCCGAGTTTGAGCAGATGGTGCTGCAGGTGGCCTATGAGCTGCAGGGAAAGGTCAAAGAAAAAACCCCTAAAAGGACAGGCCGCTTGCAGGACAGCTGGAAGGTGGGGAAAATCCAGAAGCGCGGGAATGAGTACTACATTGAAGTATACACCAATGTGGACTATGCCGAGCCTGTGGAATACGGCCACCGAACCCGTGGGGGCCGGGGCTTTGTCCCCGGCAGGCACATGATGCAGCTCTCCCTGGAGGAGGTGGCGGCCCGTTTGCCCGGTTTCCTGCAGGGCTGGCTGGATGATTTCATAAGCACACATGACCTATGAGGAAAGGAGGCATGGCGGTGGCGTCCACTATATTTGAAAGCATAAAAGAAAGCCTTGTGGGACTGTTTAAGGGCCTGTACCCGGCCTTTGACGTGTTCTGTGAGGAAATACCCAAAACGCAGAATGACGCGCCGGAGCCGGATATAGAGGACTATATCTTCCTGGATATCATCCCCGCCGCCAACACCACGGCAAGCGCAGCCCACACAGACCGCCGGGTGCTGGTGGACGCCGCTATCCATACGGCCTCGGAAAGCAACGCAGAATATTTGCGCATGGGCCAGGAGGTGGACGGGGCGGTGCGGCCCGTGTTCCGCTTTACGGACGGGGGCGAGGACCGGGCTATTACGGTGCCGGACGTTTCCCTCAAGGTGGTTGACCGGGTGCTGCACTGCACCTTTACCCTCAGTTTCCGGGACAGCCTGCAGGAACCGCCCCAGCCGCCCCTTATGGAGGAGCTGGATATTCATATAAGCAATACAGAAAGGACGTGAGGCAATGGGATTGCCTGAGATCAATATCATTTTCAAGACCAAGGGCCTGACCGCCATCCAGCGCAGCGAGCGCGGCATTGTGGCCGTTATCCTCAAGGATGATACCGAGGGCGGGCAGCCTGTAAGTATTTATAAAAGCATTTTGGACGTGGACTTTTCGCAGTTTACCCAGCGCAATTATGAATACCTCAAGCTGCTTTATGAGGGCGGCCCTTACAAGGTCATCGTGGTAAAGGTGCCCACCGCTACGGAAAGCCTGTCCCCCTGGCTTAAGAAGCTGCGGGACTTGAAGTGGAACTATCTCACGGTGCCGGGTATCACCAATGACGAAAAGACCCTGGTATCCGCCTGGATCAAGGAAGAACGGGAAAAAGACCACAAGACCTTTAAGGCCGTGCTGCCGGAGTGCGTGGCCGACCATGAGGGCATTATCAACCTGACCACGGGAAATATCAAGAGCACCCTTGGCGGGGAGGCTTTCTCCACGGCTGAATACTGCACCCGGATAGCCGGGGTGCTGGCAGGGCTTTCCCTGGCCCGCAGCAGCACCTATTTTGTGCTTTCGGATATTGTGAGCGCGGATGTGCCGGACGACCCGGACGAACGGATCGACAAGGGGGAGCTGGTGATCGTCTTTGACAGCGAGAAATACAAGATAGGCCGGGGCGTGAACAGCCTGACCACCTTTACCGCCGAGCATGGCGAGGAGTTTTCCAAAATCAAAATCATGGAAGGGGTGGACTTGTACCAGGACGATATCCGCAGCACCTTTGAGGACGCCTATGTGGGCAAGGTCATCAACGACTACGACAACAAACAGGCTTTTGTGGCGGCCATCGTTGCCTACCAGAAATCCCTGGAGGGCAATGTGCTTGACCGCAGCTTTGACAATACCGCCGCCGTGGATATCGAGCAGCAGCGGCTGTATATTGAGGGCAAGGGCATCGACACCACCGACATGAGCGACATTGATATCGCCATGTACAACACCGGCTCCAAGGTGTTTATTTCCAGCAACGTCAAATTTGTGGACGCCATGGAAGATTTGAGCCTGGTGTGCAATATGTAGGAAAGGAGAAGCGCATGAGCAAAATCAGGGGAAATAAGACCCTTTCCGGCACCTGGGGCGAGGTGTGGGTGGACGGCGAGAAAATCTTTGAGCTGTCCAAGGTGGAGCTGAAAATAACCGCCAACCGGGAGGACGTGCAGCTGGGCCTGGACGTGGACAGCAAAATGACCGGCCTTAAGGGTGAGCTGACCCTCACCACCAAAAAGGTGTATTCCCGGTACAACGCCGTATTTGAGAACTGGAAAAAGGGCATCGACCAGCGCAGCCAGATCATTACCAAGCTGGCAGACCCGGACGCCGTGGGCGGGCAGATCGAGCGCTATAGCTGCGATAATATCTGGTTTAACGAGCTGCCCCTTATCAGTATGGAAATGGGCGCAATTATCGAGCAGGAGGTAAGCGGCGGCTTTACCCCGTCCGACCTTGTGAACCTGGACAAGATCGCATAATTTAGGAGGTGCTTACAGTGGCAGAAAATAAAAAGAGCCTTTTGGCTGAATTTTCCCGCAAGGCCATGCAGCGGCTGCAGGCCAAAAAGGCGCACAAAAAGCAGGTGCTCCATGTGCCCGGCCTGGATCAGGATATCACCATCCGCAGCCTGACCTATAACGAGATCGCAGAATGTAACGAGGTGGACGACAGCATAGACAGGGGCCGCAGCGACAAATACGGCGTTTACCTGGCTATGGTGGAGCCGGACTTAAAGGCCGCCGCCAAAGAAATCATGGAGGCCGAGGCCGACCTCCCCCCGGAGGAGCGTACCCTGCATGAGCCTTTGGATATCGTAAACGCTTTTGAGATATTCGAGATAAACCAGATCGCGGCGGCAGTCATGAAGCTCAGCGGCGTGATCGGCGGCCAGGATAAGGATGTTACGGCGGTAAAAGAGTTAAAAAACTCATAACCCAGGATGGCGAGGCGTACCTGCTGCACTACTACATACAAAAGGGCTGGGATGCGGAAAGGTTTTTGAGCCTGGATCGTGAATCCCGGCTCTTTTATGCTGCGTCCATGGAAAAGGCCCTGGAGGACAGGGCCGCCATGTTCCAGATTGACACAAAAGGGGGTGGCTGATTGGGCGTTATCAAGGGAGCTATCTCCATTAAGGACAATATGTCGGCCACCCTGCGCAGCATACGGCAGGAGCAGAGCGCTTTCCGGCAGGATGTGGCCAAGACCAAGCAGGAGCTGAAAGCCACCTGGGATAAAAAACGCACGGCACGGCTGGACGCTACGGCGGCCCATAAGGCTATGGAGAGCCTAAAGCAAAAGGCCCAGCCGCTAAGAAAGAAGATCGTCATGGCAGCAGCCCTTAAGGACGCCGCCAGCGACAAAATACGGAATGTAAGCAATAAGGTCAAAGGGGTGGGCAAGCTGGTGGCCCGCCCCTTTGTGAAACTCAAGGACGGGGCCACCTCCCTGATTAAGGGCGTCACCAATAAGGTGAAGTCCGTGGGGAAGCTGGTGGCCCATGCCACGGTAAAGCTGAAAGACGGCGTTACGGCTGGCCTTTCCAAGATAAAGTCCGGCCTTGCGGCGGTGGGGAAAAACGTGGTGATCCCCGTGACCCTGGCAGCCGCGACCGTCACCATGGGGGCTATCAGCCAGGGGGCCAAGCTGGAGCAGAGCCTTGGGGGCGTGGATACGCTCTTTAAGGACAGCTCCGGCGTGGTCAAGGCAAACGCCGCCTCGGCTTTCAAAACGGCTGGCCTGTCTGCCAACGAGTACATGGAACAGGTCACCAGCTTTTCGGCGTCACTTATCAGCAGCTTAAGCGGGGATACCGCCAAGGCCGCCACGGTGGCCGACATGGCTATGGGCGATATGTCCGACAACGCCAACAAATTCGGCACGGACATGGAGTCCATCCAGAACGCCTACCAGGGTTTTGCCAAACAAAACTATACCATGCTGGACAACCTCAAGCTGGGGTATGGCGGCACCAAGGAAGAAATGCAGCGGCTGCTGCAGGACGCCCAGAAGCTTACCGGCACCGAGTACAATATCGACAACCTGTCGGACGTATACAACGCCATCCACGCCGTACAGAACCAGCTGGGGGTTACAGGCACCACGGCAAAGGAGGCCAGCGAGACCTTTAGCGGCTCTTTCTCAGCCATGAAAGCCGCTGCCCAAAATCTGCTGGGCAACATGGCTATAGGCGGGGACGTGACCGGCTCCATGCAGAGCCTGGTGGACACGGCCTCCACGTTCCTGTTTAACAACGCCATCCCCATGATAGGGCGGGTCATGTCCTCCCTGCCGGGGGCAATAAAGTCCGGCATCAAGTCCGCAGGCCCGAAAATCAAGGCTGCGGGCGGTGAAATCGTTAAAAGCTTAAAGGCCGGTATCAAGGGCATACTGCCCTCCAGCATGGGCGGGCTTGTCACCTCTGTCTTTGACGGCCTGCTGCCTAAAATCGGCCCGGCCTTTGGAAAGATAACCTCGGGGCTTGGCTCCATGCTGAAATCAGCCTCCCCCTACCTTGTTTCCTTTGGGGAGGCTGTCATAAGCGGCATAGGCGGGGCCATAGACTTTGCGGCTGCAGCCATGCCCACCCTGGTGAGCGCCTTTGACACGGTGCTTCCGGTCATAGCCAGCATAGCGGGCGGTTTCCAGTCCATCATGCCGTCTGTTATGAGCTTCGGCGGGGCGGTCATGGGGGCCATCCAGCAGGTGGGCACAGCGGTCATGCCGGTTATTGCCAGCATTATGGACACGGTGCAGGCGGTGATCCCCGCCGTGCTGCCGGTATTGGAGACAGTAGTCACACAAATAGGCTCCATCATAAGCGCGGCGGCCCCGGTCATAGGCGGGCTGGTGGAGGGCATCGGGCAGGTCATTTCTACCCTGGCCCCCGTATTCCAGACCATCTTTGACGGCATCGGCCAGAAAGTGGGCACGGTGCTGGAGTTTGTCGGCAGCAAAATGGGGTGGATACAGCAGATCATAGGGCAGGCAGCGCCGCTAATTTCCAGCGTGCTTTCCTCTGCGTGGTCTGTCATTTCCCCCATACTGGACATGGCAATCAGCGTATTCCAGCTGCTTTTCAATGTCACACAAACCGTCTTTAACGGCATTTTGGGCGTAGTGCAAAACGTCTGGAACGCCATCCAGCCCATTATTTCAGCTGTAGCGGACGCCCTTTCCTGGGTATCCGGCAAGGTGAGCGGGCTGTTTGGCGGCATATTCGGCGGCGGTGGAGGCGGCGGCGTGGGCGCTAACGCCGAGGGCACCAACAACTGGCGGGGCGGCCCCACATGGGTGGGCGAAGAAGGCCCGGAGCTTGTAGACCTGCCCCGTGGCAGCCGGGTGCTGCCCAATAAGGAAAGCGTACAGGTGGCAAGGGCCGCCGCCCAGCCCCAAAGGGGCGGCATAGTAGTGCACCTGACCATTGCCAAGCTGGCCGACCAGATCATTGTGCGGGAGGATGCGGACATCGACCGCATAGGCGAGGCGGTGGCCAAAAAGGTGATACTGGCCATAGAGAACCTTGTACCGGCATAGGAAGGAGGGCAGCATGAAAAACCGCATTATAGAATTAAGTTACAATAACCATGAGGAAATGTTCGAGCTGCCCCTGAACCCGGAGGAGTTTGAATTTACGGAACCCCACAACAACCAGCGCATTACCCTGCTGAATATCGGGGAGGCAAACCTCATGGGGCACCGGGGGCTTTTGACCGGCTCCTTTTCCAGCTTCTTCCCGGCCAGCTCCTCCCCCTTTGCCCGGTATGCGGACAGGGAGCCCATGGAATATATCAAGCTGCTGCAGAAATGGAAATCCAAGACCCAGGCCATCCGGGTGATCATCAGCGACTGCGACTTTAACCTGGCTATGACCATAGACAGCTTGAAATACAGCCACAAGGAGGGGGATAAGGACGTATATTACACCCTGGACTTGACCGAGTACCGCTTTCTAAACGTGCCCACGGTCAAGCAGGAGGCTGCCGCCCCTAAAAAGGAGAGCGGCCTCAAGGAGCGGCCCAATACCCAGCCCGCCCCTAAGACCTACACGGTGGTATCCGGGGACTGCCTCTGGAATATCGCCAAGAAATTCTATGGGGACGGCAGCCAGTACACAAAGATATACAACGCCAATAAGGGGGTGATCGGCAGCAACCCCAACCTGATACGGGTGGGGCAGGTTTTTACGATCCCGTAAGAAAGGAGGGGCGCTATGGGCTGCAGCACTTGTGGCACCTGTAAATGTGACCGCTGCGCACGGAATGTTGAGCTTTCCCTTGACCTTACCACGCCGGGGGAAATACAGGACGTGGCGCTGTTTTGTTACTTTTGTGATGAGTGCAGGCACTGGAGCGGCAACCCCCGCCAGAGCAGCCAATGGCGGCGCAGCTGCGCCGGTTTCCAGGAGGCCATAAAAAGCATAGAACGGCGGGCGCAGGCGGCCCGGTCAAAATTCAAGCTGATACCTGGAGGTGGTAAAGGGACGTGATCGACTGGTTTATAGGCGGGGCCACGAAATACAAAAAGCTGGTGGTCAATAACCGCGACATATCCCAACTGGTGGGGACGGTGACCTGGAGCGGGGACAGTAAGCAGGTGGCCCGGAAACTGGTGTTTACGGTGGCCGCCAGGGCAAGCGACCGTTTCCTGCCCAAGGTGCCCATCCGCGAGGGGGATCAGGTGGTTTTCTCCTACAAAGATAAAAGCGCCCCGGAAAAAGTGCTTTTCGGCGGGCCTGTCCTGGACATTGACAAGGCGGCCTCCGGGAACAGTATCACATACACGGCCTTAGACCTGCTGTTTTATATCAACGGCAGCGACATCAGCCATGTGTTTGACGATACCCCGGAGGCCATTACCGCCTGGGTATGCTCCCACCTGGGGGTGCCCTTTGGCTCGGCTGCCCCTACGGGCATCCGGGTATATATGCCGTGCCTCGGGAAGAGGGCCTATGAGGCCATCATGGCGGCCTACACAGCCGCCAGCCGCCAAAACGGAAAAAAATATATGCCCATGATGCGGGATATCAACAAGGTATGCGTCATAGAAAAGGGAACCTTGTGCGGGGCCGTCCTGGAGGGCGGCTACAACCTGACCGAGGCCAGCTACAAAACCAGCCTGCAGAATATGGTCAACCGGGTGGTGATCACCAATAAGGAGGGCACTGAGGTGGGCGCGGTGGAGGATGCGGACACCCGGAAAAAATATGGCACCATCCAGCGGGTATACCAGCAGCAGGACGGCAAGGACGATACAACCGAGGCCAAGGCCCTGCTGCAGGCCATAGAGCAGTCCGGGGCGGTGACCGCCATGAGCGATGTGCGGGCCATATCCGGCTATGCCATCATCGTGCAGGAGCCTGTCACCGGGCTTTACGGCAAATTCTACATTGAAAGCGATACACACACCTTTTCGGACGGCAAGGACGAAATGCAGCTGACCCTGGCTTTCTCCAACATGATGGACGAAAAGGAAATAGACAAGGAAACAAAAGCGTAAGGGAGGCGGTAAAGTGGCAGAGCATTGGGCGGCGGCAATGGCCAGCGCCATGCAGGGCCTTGCAGGCGGGAACGGCAGCGGCCAGGGGCTGCTGTTTGCCCGGATAAACAACGCCAGCCCCCTGGTTATCCAGGTAAACGGGCAGGCCATTTCCCGGCACCTGTACCGGAATTACGGCTATATCCCCCAGGCCGGGGATCAGGTGCTGGCCCTGCGGCAGGGGGACGCCTTTTATATCTTGATGAAGGTGGTGCCCGCATGAGCGTTTTCCCTTTTATCGACCCGGACGCCCTGCAGCAGGAGGAAAGCACAGAGCTGCCCCTCTTCCGGGAGTATGCTTATGATTTTGAAAACAACCGCCTGCTGCTGAAAAATGGGCAGACCTACCTGGTAGAGGGCAACGAGGCGCTGCGGATATGGATATTTAAGGCCCTTACCACCGAGCGCTTCCGCTATACGGCCTATGACTCCGACTTTGGCAGCGAGATAGATACCCTGATAGGCAGCCCCCTCCATGGGGATATCGCAAAGTCAGAGCTAAAGCGCTTTATTGTGGAGGCTTTGATGGTAAACCCATACATAGAGGAGCTGGGCAATTTCCAGATCAGCCAGACCGGCAGCGGGGTGAGGGCAGAATTTGACTGCACAACCATCTACGGGCCGGACAAAATCTCAGGTGAATTTAAGGGGGTGAAACTGTAGTGAGTGAGATGGATTTCAGCGCCAGCGCGGTGCTGCAGCGTATGCGGGAAAGCCTTAAGAATGACGCCAACCGCATGGAGGGCGGCTTCTGCATGGACAACCTGCAGGCTGTGGCAGAGGAAATATCCCGCTTGGATACCATGGAGGTCATGCCCATCCCGGACAGGGTGCTGCTGGACACAGCCGAGGGGGAGTTTTTAGACCGCAAGGCTCTGGACTATAACGAAACCAGGAACCCGGCCACGGCAGCCACGGGCACCTTGCTTTTCACCGGGGACGTGGGCGCGGCTATCCCCCAGGGCACCGGGGCGCTATACGGCGCTCTGGTGTTTGAGACAACGGCCCCGGCGCGGATCGGCATGGACGGCACCTGCCAGGTGGGGGCCGTCTGCCAGACCACCGGGCCAGCGGGCAACGTCCCGGCAGGGGCCATAACATCCCTGCAGGCATCGGTGGACGGGGTGAAATCCGTTACCAACCCCCAGCCCTTTGGGGGCGGCACCGGGGCCGAAAGCGACGATTCTTTCCGGCAGCGCATTTTTGACAAGATACGGCGGCCCATTACCAGCGGGAACCGCAACCACTTTATTTATTGGGCCAAGCAGGTGTCCGGCGTGGGCGGGGCCAAGTGCCTGGGCGCGGAAGTCTGCGGGGCAGGCAAGGTCAAAGTGATCGTTTTGTCCGACCAATACAAAGCCCCGGACAGCGTGGTGCTGGAAAACGTGAAAGCCCATATCGAGGAGGAACGGCAGATCGGCGCGGACGTGACGGTGGCGGGGGCAGCCCCCAAAGCCGCCCATATCGTGGTGGAGGTGCAGGCGGCCCCCGGCTACAACATTGCCGACATACGCCAGAACGCCATAGCGGTGCTGCAGGCGTATGTGGACAGCGTAAACCGGGAAGACTTTGACCAGGCCCCGGCCCGGGGCGATGAGGGCCGGGAAAGCACCATAAGCTACTACCGCATAGGCGACCTTATCTTTGGCGTGGAGGGCGTGGCCGATATCGTAAGCTATACCCTAAACGGCGGCCTTGCCTCCCTTTCCTGCGGGTATGGGGAATACTTCACCCTGGAGGAGGTGGACATCCATGCCCCTGACGGATAATTTCATGCTGCCCCGCCGGGTGCGCACAATGGGGCAAATGGCCGACCTGCTGCAGGCAGAGGAGGCGGAAATAAACCAGGCCCAGCGAACCATAGACGCTATGGCGGCCCAGCTGGCGGTGGGCACCAGCACTTTCCTCCTGCCCCGGCATGAGCGCATATTCGGCCTGCCGGTCAATACCGGGGAGAGCCTGGAGGTGCGCCGCGCCAGGGTGCTGGCCCGCCTTAACACACGGGGCGTCACCACGGTGCAGGCCATACGGGAGCTGGTGCAGATCATAACGGGCCGGGAGGGGGAAGTCACCGAGCATTTTGCGGACTATGCCTTTTCCGTGACCGTCCGCCTGCTTTTCCCGGACGCCACCAAAGACCTGGGGGAGCTTATCCGGCAGATAGACGAAATAAAGCCCGCCCACCTGGTTTTTGACACCATCGGGGCGGTGGAGCCGGTGGTGCTGGAAAACAAAAACCGGCTGCTGTTCGTAAGCCAGGGGCTGCGGCTGCGGGTGAGCAACCTGGGGGAAAGCGCCATCTATCTGGACGGGCGCAGGAACCTGGACGGCACCTGGCAGCTCACCCAAAGGTTTACACGGGGCGCGGCCTTTTCCCGGCTCCTGCTTTCCATGGGGGCCAGCAACCGGGGCAGCTGCGGGCAGGCCCTTGCCTGGGCTGTCCGGGCCATGGCCCATATGCGGAATACGGCGGGCCTTGCCAGTGTGCAGGTGTGCCGCTACGGCGCAAACAACCTGGGGCTGGAGGAAACCCTCCTAAACGGCAAGCGCCCGCTGGACGGCGGCTGGTATCTTGCGGCCTCCTTCAGCAAGGGGGTGGGCCTGTCCCGTTTCCTTTTGGCCTGCAAGGCCGAAAACGGGCAGGACGCACATGGGAGCGTTACTTTACGGGCACGGGCACAAAGCCCCTGTAAAGGGGCTGTAAAGGCCGTTTACAGGGCCTTGGGGAAGAATGTACAGACAGCACGGCAGCGGGGGCTTACAGCCGCCTGCGGGGCCGTGAACGCCCAAAGGGCGGCAGGCTCCGTCACCTCCCGGATAGACCGGGGGCTGGACGGGGCTTTTTACCTGGACGGCGTAAAGAAACTGAACGCCGGGACAATAAGGAGTGAATTATAATGGCAAGCAGCAGCACAAGCGTTATCACCAGGGCGAGGCGCATAAACCTTGCGAAAATCACCAGGGGGGCCATTGAGACCATCCCGAAAATTACCCATATAGCCTTTGGGGACGGGGGCGTGGGTGAGGACGGCCAGCCCCTGCAGCCCAACGAGCTGCAGACGGAATTAAACAACGAGATCGGGCGGTATGAGATCGCCAGCGTGGAGAACCCCGTGGAGACCACAAACCGCTACACGGTCACCATCCCGGAAAGCGACTTAAACGGGAAGAACATCAACGAGATGGCGCTGGTGGACGCAGAGGGCCAGCTGGCGGCGGTGAAAACATTCCTCAATAAGGGCAAGGATGAGGATGTGAAATTTACCTTTGAGTTTGACGATGAATTTTAAGGGAGGGCGCAATGGCAGAGGAATATTACAAGATACCGAAAGACCCGCAGTACAGGGCCGCCGCGATCCGCAAGCTGCAGGACAGCGACCCGGCCAGCGCCACCCTGATTTTTAACCCCCTGATAGAGGCGATGCTGGAAAGCCTGGCCCATGTGCAGGTACATAAGGCGGCGCTGGGGGAGGACGGCAAGGTGGACGCCAGCCAGCTGCCGGAAATGGACGCCTCCAATTTTACCTATGACGGCCAGCCGCTGGATGAATTTCTGGATGAGGTAAAGGAGTCCGTTTCCGTTGACCGTGGCATCCCCCGGACGCCATACCAGTTTGGGAGCCTTACCTATAACGGGGAGGTGCAGAAGCCTGTATGGAATGGCTTTGACCCTGCGGCCATGCTGATAAGCGGGATACAGGAGGCCACGAATGCGGGCACCTATGAGGTCATATTCTCCCCCAAACAGGGCTATTATTGGACGGATAACGGCGGCAACGAAAGCCGGAGCAGCTTCTGGACAATAGGGCGTATCATGGTAGAGGTGCCCAGCCAAAGCAATGCGCCGGTTTACAACGGGGAAAGCCAGTCCCCCACATGGGAGGGCTACCAGCCGGATATTATGACCCTGGCCGGGGACACCAGCGGCACCGGGGCCGGGGAGTATGCGGCAAATTTCATCCTGGACAACAATTACCAATGGCCGGACGGCGCGGTGGGCAGCCGGGAGGTGGTATGGGCCATAGAGCGGGCCACGATAGCCGCTGTGCCAAGCCAGAGCGGCAGCCTTACCTATACCGGGGAAGAACAGGCCCCGGCCTTTGAGGGCTACAACGCCGCGCAGATGGCCATTGCAGGGGTACAGGCAGGCACCAATGCTGGCACCTATAAGGTGCAGTTTACCCCGGACGCAAACCATAAATGGCCGGACGGCACCACGGGGGCCAAGGAGGTAAGTTGGGCAATCGCCCCGGCTGCGGGCAGCATAACCCTGGATAAAAGCAGCCTGGAGCTGCGGGCGTCCCTCATGTCGGGGGTTATCACGGTAACAAGGCCGGGTGACGGGGCAATTACTGCCAGCTCCGGCAATACCAGCATAGCCACGGTAAGCGTGGACGGGAACGAGGTCACGGTGACGGCAAAGGCCAAAGGCTCGGTCAATATCACCATAGCGGTGGGGGCAGGCACGAACCACACGGCCCCGGCCAGCCAGACCGTAAGCGTAACGGTCACCCTGCCCACCACGGTGCTGAACGACAACAGCTGGGCTACCATCCAGGACGTGGCGGTCTCGGGCAACGCCGCCAACTATTGGAGCGTGGGTGATACTAAAAGTATTACCATAAACGGCAAAGTGGGGAATTTCACCTTTGCGAATTTAGCCGTCCAGACCTATATTATAGGTTTTGACCATAACAGCGCCAGAGAGGGGACGAAGTCCATTCATTTCCTGATTGGGAAAATCGGCACGGCAGAGGTGGCGCTGTGTGATAGCCAATTCGGGAATACGGGTAGCGGCACAGATTTCCGCATGAACACCAGCAATACAAACAACGGCGGGTGGGATGGCAGCTATATGAATAAGACGCTCCTTAACGGTGCCAGCAACAGCCTGCTGAAAGCGCTGCCCAGCGACCTGCAGGCGGTGATCCAGCCCACCACCAAGTACACAGACAACACAGGCGGCGGCTCAAACACGGCCTCTTATGTAACGGGTAAAGCCTGCCTGCTGTTCCTGTTGGCAGAGTTTGAGGTATTCGGTGCAAGGAGCTATGCAAATAGCGCGGAGCAAAACTACCAGCAGCAGTATGATTATTTCAAGGCAGGAAACCCCAAGATTGCCAATCGGCACACCGCAGTTACGTCTGCGGTGTGGTGGTTCCTGCGCTCCCCTTATTACACCAACATTAGTAGCTTCTGCGTTGTCAGCAGCGATGGCCGTCCCGACTACAATAACGCTAACAACTCGGGTGGAGTTCGCGCCGGCTTCCGCATATCGGCGGCAGCCTAATCGGCCCCTATACCCAGGGGTGCGGAAGCACCCCGTCCCCAGGACAGCAAGCCCAGCGGGAGCAGGCCCTTAAGCCCTTCCCCCATACCGCCGTAAGGCGGTCGCGCAAAATTGCAAAAATTGGCCCTTTCCCCCTTTGGCGGAATATGGTATAATTGGCAGCGGAATAGCGAAAAGAGGTGATTCTTTTATGTCGGTCTTAAAGGACAAGCGCACGGTCAGTAAAGCGGATTTTATCAATGTGGCCCATCAAATATTTGTGGAAACCATGGCTTTCCTGACCCGGCTCTCGGCCCGGTACTCCCGCCTGCTGGCAGAACCAACGGCAAAGCTGGCCGGGGAGGTGCTGGATGAAGCCGAAAAGGCAAACAGCATATACCCCTCGGACGAACAGCGCATAAGGCTGCGCAAAGCCCATTTACTGGAGGCGCGGGCCTCGCTTATGGCCCTGGATGTGCGGCTGGCCCTGTGTTATGAGGTCATCATGCAGAACCCGCAAGGGGCCTTTACCAACTCGGCGGGGCAAAACGTGCCGCCAGGTAAAGCAGAGGATAAGCTTGAAAAAATGTCGCAAAGCCTGGGGGGATTGATAGACCGGGAAAACGACCTGATAAAAGGTGCGCTGGAATCCCTGGGCCGAAAAAAGAAAGCCTGACCTGTTCTTTGGGTGTATCTCTGAAAACTCGCTGTCTGCGGTGTGGTGGTTCCTGCGCTCCCCTTATTACAACAACAATAATAACTTCTGCATTGTCAACAACGATGGCAATCCCAACAACAATAACGCTAACAACTCGGGTGGAGTTCGCGCCGGATTCTGAAACGCATAGGTCAAATGGAGTAAGCAGCAGGTAATGCTTTGCATTAACTGCACAGCTGAAAGACGACCTTTTCGGAAGGAGAGATACTTCCCGTTACCTTTGAGTGACGAAACTGCCCCCTGATACCCCTGCACGGACGCTGCTTGCATGGTGGGAAACGGGTGCTTTTCCCATTTCATGTGCCGGGGTTATGTAGTTACTTTTTGGCACCAAGGCCCCAAACACTATACGGAGGGCGAATTATTATGACCAGTGAGGAGCGCCGGGAGGCGCGTTACCAGCGCCGCCGGGAAAAACGGGCGGCAAACAGGCAAAAGCGGTGTGAGGGGCTTGGCCCCATCGGGAAAGTATTCTCATACCGGGAAATGTTCAAGTACGGCAGGAAGTGCTGCAACGGGGTGCGCTGGAAACAGTCTGTGCAAAACTTTGAAATGCACCTGTTTTCCGGCACAGCCAAGCGCCGCAGGCTGGTGCTGGAGCAGGCATGGAAGCCTATGAAATGCTCCCACTTTACCTTGCGGGAAAGGGGCAAGATACGGCCCATAGACGCGCCCCATGTGTCGGACAGGCAGGTGCATAAGACCCTTTGCAATAATGTGCTGGTGCCCCTGTACAGCCCCAGCGTGATACGGCACAACGGGGCCAGCCAAAAGGGCCGGGGCCTGCATTGGCAGTTTGGCCAGGTCAAAGAGCACCTGCGCTGGCATTACCGGCGCTATGGCAGGCAGGGCGGGGTGCTGCTTATGGATTTAAAGCAGTTTTTCCCCAGCGCCCCCCACAAGACCATATACCAGCGCCACCAACGGCTGATACCAGACCCGCATTTAAGATGGCTTGCGGATACCATCATAGCCCACTCCCCGTGCCCCACGCCGGGCCGGGGTATGCCCTTGGGGGTGGAACCCAGCCAGCAGGAAATGGTGGCCCTGCCCAGCGCCGTGGACAACTGGCTCAAGTGCCAGAAGGGCATAAAGTGCATGGGGCATTATATGGATGATTACTATATAATTTTGCCCGACATAGCAGAGCTTAAAAAGCTGGCCCATGAGATGGTGTGGAAGTTTGCGGCCATCGGGGTGCCGGTAAACCAGCGCAAGTGCAAAATTATCCCCCTGACAAAGCCTTTCAAATTCTGCAAGGCTAAGTTCCGTTTAGGCGAAACCGGGAAAGTCATCGTCAACGGCTGCCGGGACGGCATGAAGCGGGCGCGGCGCAAATTGAAGTATTTCAAGCGTGAGGTGGAGGCTGGCAGGCGGGCCGTTGAAGATGTAAAGCAATTCATGACCTGCCAGCTTGCCTACTACAAAAACTATAACGACCATGGGCGGGTGCTGCGGCTCTCACGGCTGTGCTTTGCCCTGTTCGGTGACATAATGGGAGGTAAACCGTGTATAGAATTACCAAAGACGGGGCCAGCCTCGGCATGACCGAGGCCCCCACCTATATTAAGCAGGCACCCAATGGGTGCCTTGTTTTGTGCCCGGAAAACGAGGCCACGGGTATAGCCCACGAGGGTCGGGTGTTCCACCTGCTGGGCCGGGAGGGGCTGCCGGATGCGCCCACGGTCATGTTGGAGCAGGTGGACAGCGGCGGGGAAATCCGCAAAGCCAGCGAAACCAGCGGGCTTATGTTTGTAACACTCACGGAGGGCGGACAGATAGATCCCGTGACCGCTGCCGAGCACACCGAGCTTTTCGCCCCCTGGGCCTGCCCGGTAAACTACACCACCGGGCAGATACGCCAGCACGGCGGCAGGCTGTATAAATGCCTGCAGGGCCACCTCTCGCAGGAGGGCTGGCAGCCGGACGAAGCCCCCAGCCTTTGGGTGCAGATTGCCGACCCCGCAGAGGAGTGGCCCGCCTGGAGCCAGCCCATAGGGGCACAGGACGCATACCACTTGGGGGCCAAGGTAAGCCACGAAGAAAAGCGCTGGCTCTCCACGGCGGACAATAACGTGTGGGAGCCGGGGGTATATGGCTGGGAGGAGGCCCAGGAGGATGGCGTATAAAAGATACATAGTCCGCCGCCGCGCCCGTTTCCAGGGCTTGGGCGGCCCGGTTAATTTGCCCTACGGCACAGCTTTGGAGTGCCGGGAGGGCTTTCTCTTTTGGAAAAGCAAAAAACTATGTGCCGCTACCAGCCAAAGAGTGAAAGACTACTTTGTCCAGGACGATGACGGGCTGGGCAAGATACGGGGTGACCTTGTTACCCTCATACTGGCCCGCCTGGGGCCGCAGGAGGCCCGCAAAGGCAAGGCGGCGGGGCGGTGGGAAAAGATATGGGCAGACCCGCTTTGTAAGCGTTATAAGCACCCAAAACACGAGGAGCAATGGCTCTGGAACGAGGATTTTTATAATGCGCCCGTGGATGATCTGCGGCACATAGCAAGGCTGGCGGGTTTGAAAATTTAGAGAGGAAAAGCTGGGGGTGATTATCCCCCAGCCTTTTTTCATATGCGCAAAAAAGGGGGCGGTCAAAATGGGCAGCTTTCGGCCCTTGTAAAGGGCCTGTAAACGGTGCAAAAAATACATTTATAAAGGAGAGATTTTTCATGCTGGAAACTTCTAAGGCCGTGGCTATTATGCTGGTGTTTGCTATCCTGGTGCAGTTTTTGGTGGACAGGGTAAAGGGCATCGTGGGCGAGAAAGTTATGGGGTATGTCAAGGCCCCGGTATGGGCTGCCCTGCTGGGCATCCTGTTCGCGTTCCTCTTCCGGCTGGACGTGTTCGCCATGTTCGGCTACACGGCCCAGCTGCCCGCCGTGGCCTATGTTATGACGGGCCTTATCCTGTCCGCAGGCGCTGCGCCCATCCATGAGCTGATTGAAAAGGTGCGGGCCTCCAGGGACACTATTTTACTGCCCGGCGAGATTTTTGAGCCGGAGAAAGGGGTACGGGATGAGTAACAGCCCTTTATGCTGTATGCGGCAGATAAGCCCCAACCGCAACAGCCCCCGGAACCACGAGTTTGACACCCTTACCCCCCATTGTGCAGTGGGCCAGATGAGCATCCAGGCTCTATGCAATGAATTCAGCCGCCCGTCTAAAGGTGCAAGCTGCAACTATGGTATCGGTTATGACGGCAGCAGGGGCACTGTCGTGGATGAGGCCGACCGTTCCTGGTGTTCCAGTAGCGCGGCAAATGACAACAGGGCCATTACCATCGAGTGTGCAAGCGATGCTTTTTGGCCCTATGCCATCAACGCCAACGTTTGGAAATCCCTGGTGGAGCTGTGCGCAGATACCTGCAAGCGCAACGGTAAAACAAAAGTGTTATGGCTGGGAAGCAAGGAGGCAACATTAGCCTATTCTCACAAGCCCGGGGAGGTGGTGCTTTCTGCCCATCGATGGTTTGATAACAAGTCCTGCCCCGGCGATTACATTTACAACCGCCTGGGGCAGATTGCCAAGGAAGTAAATCAGAAGCTGGGCGGCGCTCCCGCTGAACCCTTTAAGGCATACCAGGGCCAGGTAAATGCCGATGATGGCCTCAACTGCCGCACGGCCCCGGTAAATGGCCGGGTGCTTAAGGTATACACGGACGGCACGGTGGTCACCATTACCAAAGAGGACGGCTGCTGGGGCTACACCGGCGAGGGTTGGGTGTGCCTGGACTACATTAACAAAATCGCCTCGGCCAAAGACCCGGCGGCAAAGGAGGAAAGCATCATGGACGGCAAGCAGTTTAAGAAAATGTATGACGATATCAACCCCACATACAACACCCTGGAGGAGGTGCCCGACTACTGGCGGGACGATATCCGGGAGCTGGTGGAGAAAGGCATTATCAGCGGCGTGGGCGGCGGCAAGCTGGGCCTGACCCATAGCGAGTGCAAGGCCGCTGTGCTTGCCAAACGGATCGCGGAAAAGCTGAAATAGCCTGCTGCCCTTTGGTAGTCCGTCCGAGGATTCTGCCCCTTAATTTTTATGAAGGGATGGACTATCTATGGACAGCTTTATGGGCTGGATCGGCGGCAAGCGTATGCTGCGCAAAGCCATTTTGGAGCGTTTCCCCACGGATAAGGTGGAGCGCTATATTGAAGTATTCGGCGGCGCGGCCTGGGTACTTTTTGCCAAGGAAAAGCAGGCGGGCCAGCTGGAGGTCTATAACGATATCAACGGCAATCTGGTAAACCTGTTCCGCTGTGTAAAGTATCACTGCGGGGAGCTGCAGCGTGAGTTTGACTGGCTGCTGTCCTCCAGGGAGCAGTTTTTTGATTATGTGGCCCAGGCAAATATGCGGGGGCTTACGGATATCCAAAGGGCCGCCCGGTTTTTCTACGTGGTAAAGCTGAGCTTTGGCTCAGACCAAAAGACATATGCTACGAACAAAAAGCTGGTGGACAATGCGGCTGAACGACTGGCCGCCGTAAAGGAACGGCTCGGGGGTGTCAATATAGAGCACAAAGATTATGCAGACCTTATCCGGGTGTATGACCGCAAGGCCGCGCTGTTCTATCTTGACCCGCCTTATATTGGCACCGAGGGGTATTATGACTCCCCCTTTACCCCGGATGACCACCAGCGCTTACGGGCCGCTCTGGAGCCTATTAAGGGCCGTTTTATCCTCTCTTACAATGACTGCCCCGAGGTGCGGGAATTGTACAAAGGCTATACTATAGAGAGGATAGAGCGCAGGGAAAGCCTGTCCGGCAGCGGGAACAATAAAAAGCGGTACGCCGAGGTGATTATACGCAACTATTAGCTAAAATCGGGAATAAATCCCATTTTTCGGGATTCTTTCCCATTTTTAAGGCAAATAGCTGAGATACTGGTAAAATATCCCTAAAGGGGTATAAATGATGATAAAAAATCATCTATCCAGAATCCTCGGTGAACGCCGATGGACACAAACAAAGCTGGCTGAAATGACAGGAATACGCAAATCTACTATTGGCGATTTATACAATGAGATTGCCGAGCGTATCAGTTTTGACCAGCTGGACAGAATCTGCGAGGCTTTGGGCTGCGACCTGTCGGAGCTGCTGGAATACATACCAAACCAGCAGCCCAGGACAGGGGAAAACCTCATCCTTGAGGAACATGGGAACCGCAGGAAAAAGACAAGCTGATTTGAAGAAAAGAAAGGGCGCTTAAAAGGTTTTTCTTAACCTCTTAAACGCCCTTTCTTTTTCTCACTTTGTTTGCAAAGGTTTCTCATTTTTCGCGCAAAGCTACAGGGTACCTAAATGAACCTGCTTTATGAAAAATATAAAAACTTGAAGATAGATGGTAGCTGGATTGGCTTAGAAGCGGGAACGCAAACACCGTATTTTTGCACTCCTATTGGAGCGG
>JAETSR010000035.1 GCA_021769555.1 Clostridiaceae bacterium | reverse complement strand
TGCTCCGCTTTCTCGACCTTTACATCGTAATAGCTGACAGAAGGGTACCAGCCACCACCGCCTGAGCCGCTGTTTTTCTTTACCCAGCCCACCGCGATAGGAGATAGGCCGGTGACGGTAAACTGAATACCGCTGTTTGTGTTGGTCACCTTCGGACTCTCGGTTTCCCCGGCATGGTGATTGTTGAAATCAGTGGTAAACATATGGACAACTGTAAATGTATAGCCGCTGTCCGTGCCCTTGGGATAGGGCAGAGTGACGGTCAGGCCGTCTGCCGGTAAGTTGGACTCTGTGGCGGGGGCCCATGCACCGCCGTTCTCGCTGACCAGCAATGTCACATCATAAACGGCTGTATTGGCCTGGGGTATGGAGCTGTTCTTCTTTGTGATTTCCACTTTCATGCCAGTTTCCAGGGCAGCGGTGGTGGAGTAGGTGGATTGAAGCTCTGCGGGAACAGAGGAGAGCCCGGTCTCCACCTCCAGCTTCATCTGGGTCTCACCGCTGTCAGGGAGCGTCACCGTCTCCACTGGATTAACGGTAAACTTCGCCACAGCCGTCCCGGTATAATTCCCCTTGCCGGTAACAGTTACCGTGTACTCCCCCGCGTCCGTCCCCTCGGGGATTTCGGCGGCATAGTCCGTGCCAGCCGTCAGTGTGGTTTCCCCCAGCTTCACGCTGGCGATGGCAGGCTTATGGGCCGTACCGTCATACTTAAAAGCCGTCTGGCTCAGCACGACCTGCGCCCCCGCGATTGGCGCGGGAAGCACATGGACTTGGACCGTCCCGGTGGCAGCTGCGTACTGACCGTCATCGGGAGTGAACAGCACAGTCTTTGGCCCGCTGTCGGCAGCATTTGTCAAAGCCTGCCCGGCTTCAAAGCTCCATGTGCCGGTGACAGGGTTCCCCTCCGCTGTGGCCGTGCCCTTGATGGCGGTGTCCGGAACGGCCGCGCCGGTGTAGGTAACGGTGATGGGCTCCACCGTCAGGGTGGGCACGATTTTGTCCGTCACGGTAACAGTGATGGTCAAACTAAAATCTTTATAATTTTTGCAGCTCACCGGCACGCTTATTGTGCCGGTTTTGTCCACATTATTCTTATCATTTGCCAGCTTGTATTTCAGCACAGACCCATCAATAGAGGGCGCGCCCTCAAAGATATCGCCCGACGCAGCAGGCGTCCCCAGCACATGCCCCTCCGGCAGCAGGTTCGCCAAATCATAGGTTTTCTCCGTGCCGTACCTGCCGGAGGTCTCGGCGGTCATGAGGCCGGGGTAGTCGGCCTTGCTGATTTCTGCCACTGTAAACACCGGTATCGTGGGCTGGGTCAGGGTGTAGTTACCACTATCCCTGCCCTCCAGATACAGCTTCGGCAAGGTGACATAGTCATACCGCCCCGCGTCCACGCTCTCAAGCTCGCCTTCGAGCCCAGCAGTGGGCACCTTGACATCATCTGATTTTATCACGCCATTCAGACTTACGCTGTTGATAAAGATTTTATTTGTTCCGTCATATGCTTTGGTCGTGGTGTTAGCGCGGAAAACGGTAAGCTCAGCCCTCCCGATATCAAACGTCTTCTCGACCTTCCAGTTAAACGCCGTGCCTGTGACGGTCACCATGGCCGTCCCGGCGTTGGTGTTGCCTGTGTATGCCACGGTGTAGTCGGTGCCTTTCGTCAGCTCCTTCCCATTCACCTTAACACTGACCTCGGGGGTACGCGCTTCTCCATTATACACCAGCCCCTGCGCGCCGGTCAGCTCCACCGTCAGCAAACCATTGCAGTAAATGCACCGGCCATCTTCCCCAAAGGTGCAGTATTCAATTGTAGGTTCTGAATAGCAGGCCGTACATCCTTTCTCATGCTGTATGCCCCTGTTAGTATATCCATAACTATGCGTACACTCAGCCACCCTAACAGGGCCGGATATTTCCGTATCAGACAGCACACCAGTGACAAGCTCTCCATTGCGGTAAAAGGCATATCCATCGCCCAAGTGAAAAGCAAAACTATCGTTTACCTTTACGCCCGAAGCATACGTCCCGCCGCACAGTTCCAGCCTCCCAGCTGTCTGAACAAGGCTCCTGCCGTCTGCGGCCGATACCGTACCTTTGCCCTCAATGGTTACAATACCTCGACAGTCAATTTCTATTGCGTCCCCTTTGCCGGTATTGCTTATATTGTGTCCGTTCAAGTCCAGGGTACAGCCAATTTCTATCGAGAGGGTTTTCTCCAGCTCCATATCCTGCAAAAGCCTAACGGTGGCGCCGTTATTATTAGTATGCGCAAGCGCCTCCTGCAAGTCGCCCACCTTGGTGACAACGCCCTCCTTCTCCACCTCTGCCACGGCGGGCACGGCGGTAACGTTCCACTTAACCGGGGCGGCGGTAATGGCCGTCACCTTATAAGCTCCGTTTACCAGGGTGAAGGTGGCGTTTTCGTGGGAGTTGAGCACAAGGAGGTAGCCCTCCGCCGGGGAAATGGTGAAGCCGTCCCCGATGAAGTTTTTATCATCTGCAAAAGAGCTGTAATTAACGTTCGCGGCTCTATTGTAGGATGCGTCCCAATAGACCGTGGCTTGGTTATCAGTGATTGTGCCACGTTCTCTATTGTAGACTTTGCCGTTGTTATAATTTTGAGTCACCGTACCGCTATTACTAAGTACAGTACCGCCGTCGTTGTTTATTATAGTTGCTTCGTTATTCTCTACCACTGCAAAAATACTTTCATTATTAGTTATTGTACCGTTACCGGCGTTCCGTCCAACTGTCCCAGTATTAGTTCCGATAGTGCCAAAGTTATTCTCCACTCTGTCAAATGGATCGGTCTGAGACACGTTCCGATTTATCTTGCCGTGATTAAGTTGTACCCGGCCCATATTGCTCCCCACTGTGCCTGTGCCTGAGTTCTCTTGAATATAGCCTCTGGATTGATCCCGCACACCGCCGGTGGAGCTGTTATTGTTTACTGTACCTTTATTTGAAAAAATATAGCCATCGTTTGTTCCTACAGTGCTGTTTTGCTCGTTGGTGCCGATTTCACCTCCAACGGCGTTCGCCGAGACTTTACCGGAATTGGAGGTAATCCGTCCGTCTTGCTCGTTTCTCGTTACAGTGCCGTAATTGTTGTTGATTATGCCAAAATTTTTCTTCACCGTGCCGTAATTATTTGTGATTTTGCCGTAATTGGCAGCCATTGTTTCGTTGGGTCCTAGACTTTCCAGTTCTTTACCCTCTTCTAAATCACTTGCCGCAAACGCCTGCGCGGGCAACATGCCCAGGCAGAGCACCAAGCTCAGCAAAACACTGACAATTTTCTTCATAATATTAACCTCCGTTATAAAAATCAGCGCAAAAAGCCGCGGGAAGCACCTGCGTGCTCCTGCGGCTCTTTATTCGGTATGGGTAAAAATAGGCGCAGTTATCCCTTGCTTGCTTGCTTGCTTGCTTGCTTGCTTGCTTGCTTGCTTGCTTGCTTGCTTGCTTGCTTGCTTGCTTGCTTGCTTGCTTGCTTGCTTGCTTGCTTGCTTGCTTGCTTGCTTG
>JAETSR010000034.1:0-2500 GCA_021769555.1 Clostridiaceae bacterium | reverse complement strand
TGCCATATAAACAGAATAAAGTTTATATGGGCTTATAGCTCAGCCGGTTAGAGCGCACGCCTGATAAGCGTGAGGTCGGTGGTTCGAGTCCACTTAAGCCCACTGCGTGTGGGAGACACGCCCAGAGGGAAAGCCCTTGGAAACTGCCGTGAGGCAGCATTATTGCACCTTGAAAACCGAATACTGAAAGATCTTAAGTATCAGAGTAAAAAACAGATATGACAAGACATCCGAGGAGTACATCGAAAGATGTACAGAGAAAGAAAAAGACCTGGAAGTGCTGGCAGGAGCCGGCAGCCAGGCAGAAGTCCGAGTAGCATCACGCTAGGTGCGAAAGGGAGGACCGCAGAAAGGTCAAGCAGAGAAGAGCACAGGGTGGATGCCTTGGCACTAAGAGCCGATGAAAGACGCGATAAGCTGCGAAAAGCCGCGGGGAGCTGCAAATGAGCAAAGATCCGCGGGTATCTGAATGGGGAAACCCGGCTGGGGAAACCTCAGCCACCGTATGCCGAAGGAGGGGAAACCCGGATAAGCATACGGAGGGAACCCGGTGAACTGAAACATCTAAGTAGCCGGAGGAGAAGAAAACAAAAGTGATTCCGGGAGTAGCGGCGAGCGGAACCGGAAGAGCCCAAACCAGGGTGCGAGCACCCTGGGGTTCGGACCGCAGTAAAGATCCGCAATACCTAGCAGAATGGTCCTGGGAAGACCAGCCAGAGAGGGTGAAAGCCCCGTAAGCGAAAGGGAAGGCGGCAGAGCGGGATCCAGAGTACCACGAGACACGAGAAACCTTGTGGGAAGGAGCGGGGACCACCCCGTAAGGCTAAATACTCCTTAGTGACCGATAGAGCAGAGTACTGTGAAGGAAAGGTGAAAAGGACCCCGTGAGGGGAGTGAAAGAGAACCTGAACCCCTGTGTTTACAAGCTGTGGGAGTGCCATATGAGCACGACCGCGTACTTTTTGTAGAACGGTCCGGCGAGTTGCGTGTACCGGCGAGGTTAAGCACTTAAGGTGCGGAGCCGGAGGGAAACCGAGTCTGAAGAGGGCACAATGCCAGGCAACTGGCATACAAGTCAGTACACGCAGACCCGAAACCGGGTGATCTACCCATGTCCAGGATGAAGTTGCTGTAAAAGGCAATGGAGGTCCGAACGCACATCCGTTGAAAAGGGTGGCGATGAGGTGTGGGTAGGGGAGAAATTCCAATCGAACCCGGAGATAGCTGGTTCTCCCCGAAACAGCTTTAGGGCTGGCCTCGTATGAGCCTGCCGGAGGTAGAGCACTGAATTTCCGCGGGGGCGTCAAAGCTTACCAAAGAATATCAAACTCCGAATGCCGGGAAGGCGCTGTACGGGAGTCAGACTGCACGAGATAAGTTGGGCGGTCAAAAGGGAAAGAGCCCAGACCCACGGCTAAGGTCCCAGAGTACGTGTTAAGTGGGAAAGGATGTGGGATCTCGAAGACAACTAGGATGTTGGCTCAGAAGCAGCCACACATTCAAAGAGTGCGTAATAGCTCACTAGTCGAGAGGTCCTGCGCCGAAAATGTCCGGGGCTGAAACACGCCACCGAAGCCTGGGGATGCATGAGGAATGCATCGGTAGGGGAGCATCGGATACGGGAGGAAGCTGTACCGGAAGGAGCAGTGGACCGTATCGGAGAGAGAATGCCGGAATGAGTAGCGAGAGGAAGGTGGGAATCCTTCCGGCCGAATATCCAAGGTTTCCAGGGTAAAGCTGATCTGCCCTGGGTGAGTCGGGACCTAAGGCGAGGTCGGGAGACGTAGCCGATGGACAACAGGTGGAGATTCCTGTACTGTAAGATACCAGAACTGTGGGGACGCATGTGGGAGATGTGAGCCGGGAGGGAGAGACCCGGTACAAGCGGAGGAGCAGTACGGCCGGAAAAGCCGCCGTGCGATGCAAAAGCCGTGAAGTGGACCGAAAAAGAGTAGGGAAGCACAGGTACCATGTGCCGAGAAAAGCCGCTATAGCGTATCATACACCCGTACCGTAAACCGACACAGGTGGATGGGGAGAGGATCCCAAGGCCGACGGGAGAAGCATTGTTAAGGAACTCGGCAAAATGACCCCGTAACTTCGGGAGAAGGGGTGCCTCAGTGATGAGGCCGCAGAGAATAGGCTCAAGCAACTGTTTAGCAAAAACACAGGTCTATGCGAAACCGAAAGGTGAGGTATATGGGCTGACGCCTGCCCGGTGCTGGAAGGTTAAGAGGAGACGTGAGGGAGACCGAAGCGTTGAATCCAAGCCCCAGTAAACGGCGGCCGTAACTATAACGGTCCTAAGGTAGCGAAATTCCTTGTCGGGTAAGTTCCGACCCGCACGAAAGGCGTAATGATTTGAGCACTGTCTCAACAATGGACCCGGTGAAATTGAAGTACCAGTGAAGATGCTGGTTACCTGCGCCAGGACGGAAAGACCCCATGGAGCTTTACTCCAGCTTGATACTGGGATCCGGTGCTGTATGTACAGGATAGG
>JAETSR010000017.1 GCA_021769555.1 Clostridiaceae bacterium | reverse complement strand
ACCGCCGAGCGGGGGACACGATATACACGGCCTATCTTCACATGACGTATCTGCCCGGACTTCACCAGGGCGTAGGCCGTGTTGGTACACACTCGCAGTTCCTTTGCGAGTTCGGGAATGGTTAAGACATTAGGGTTATTGTTCATGGCGATTACCCGCCAACACTTATCTTTACAATTTACCTAACACGATTAAATTTGCTTTACAGCACTAAACATTACGGTTTCGTGTTGGGTTTTCCTTTCCTAAAAAAGTTGTTGCAAATTTTTCCGTTTTCGATTATAATACCTGGTGTAGATTATCGTTGTGAAATCCGAATCCTTATCATTAAGTTGGATAGCTTTCTCATAGGTCTTTGACATTTCTTCGGTGAAACGCTCCGCTTCCAGTAAATCCATTTGTATTCTGCTGGGGCGCTTTACTCCTTTAGAGCAACGGTAGATGTTCATTCCCGGGGGATACAAATTCAGTCTGCCACCTTTGATAAAGCGCTTTGTATTGCCATTTACCTCATGTTCGATGATATTAAAGGACTGGCTTAATAGTTCTGTGTAATCACTATCCCCCTCGGGAAGTTCCAGGTCTGCCAGGTAGGCGCAGAGATAGGCCCCCACATTGTCTACATTATCAATCGAGCGGATATGCACAAAACCATGACCCCACTTCTTTGAAAGAATGTCGTTAGGGATGAATGGGGCTTGTTTGGGGAAAATGAGGATAATGTGCATATGCCACGCCCCCCGGGCCTGTGGTTCTGCAACGGCTATATACTCTAGCTGGCTATGGCCCTCCTTCCTGAGATAATAGCGAAACCGTTTCATAAAAAGTTCAAAATCGTGGTATAGCTTTTTCGGGTCGCGCATATTCTCTGCATAGGTCAAGGTGACAAAGCGACATCTTTCCGGCTTGTCTGTATTCGCATTGATTAGCATACTCAGGCGCTGTAAGGTTTGCCTTATGGAGTCCATACCTTGGGCGCGGTTCTCGGTGTGCTGTATCTCTTTAACCTCGCCGGTGGACATTACTACATACCCGTCGCCGCCTGTCAGGCGCTGTATAGTCTGCTCAGTATTCGGACGGGTCATAACTGTCAGTTTGATGATGTTGCCAGCCACCGTTAGCGTTGCCGGGGCCGTTGGGTCAAATTTTGGCGGGTCTACTCTTTTAGCTTTGTGGCCCATTTATACATACACCTCTTTTCTCGTAAAGTTTGATAACAAACAAGATTAAGGGGCGGCCCCGGGCGCTTCGCGCCCTAAGCCGCCCCCTCCTTATTTCACTTTATTTAGCTAAAATCCACAACGGCAATATCTTCGGCGGTCACAGTAATGTAAAACGCGCTTTCCATCGCGGAGGTCTTAAAACCAGTCACCTTAACCAAATTATCCGTGGTGATTACCGTGGAGAAAAGCGACATGGCGTTCTGTAACTTTTCCTCAGAATACGGAACCAAGTCAAGACTGATAGTTCCCAACTGTTGCGATATCAGGTCCACGCGGACCGATTCCACATGGCCCGTGGCCTTACCGTCCTTATACTCATTCTTCGCCCTGGCAGGGCCTACAATCAGCTTGTAGCCCTCCATCCCGGCGATAAAACGTGCGTCATTCAAAGCCTTTGCGGCCATAAAAACCACTCCTTAAAATTGTTTTAACTCGTCGAATTTTGAATTAAGCAGTTCGCAAGCGTCTTCGCTGATGGGTACGCTTTTCCCCTCCGATGACAGCAACCCGTCATCGGTATCAACCCGAAAATATCCATCCTCTGTTTGGCAGTCAACCCGAACTCCTACCGATTCGCCCCACTGGTCGGACAAATAGCGTGGAGAATTGATAACCCCGATAGCAGCAGCTAAGTCCATTTCATCTTCTGAATCAAGCAGTGATATCTGCTCAAAATCGGTTTCGCCAGCTGCAAGTAGTTCGATGGTTTTCGCCAGTTTTCTCAGCTTTGCGTACGTCATACTTTCCCTCCTTCCCGATTACCCCCCAAGGGGGCGGCGTGTTGGCCCGCCGCTAGCTTACGAGTATATTTTATAGTATAGACATTGTTATCCCAGGTAATTTTTAGAAAACACTTGCGAATTTACGCAATTTTCCCCCTTTTGAAGAACTCAATTTGTTTAGAGGCAATATGACGCACAAACTCAATCTGCTCCGCAGTTAGACCCGCCACGTCAAGGACAATATTGCTGGTATCATCATACCCGAACACCTCGTTGGGAGAAATGCGCAGAATTTCAATCAGACCGCAAAAAGAATTGAGGGAAGGGTTGTCTTCACCTCCCGGAGCAAGCTGTCGGGAAAGCGTCGATTCAGTGATTCTCAACTTATTGGCTATTTTTCGTTGAGTCAGGCTCGGGTTCTGCTTACGTGCGCTTTTAATTGCAGCAGACAAAAATGCTTTGATGTAGAACATTTTTTCGTGATGAAACTTACAATCATCCATGGGTAGTCCCTCCAAGACTGGGAGTCACCGTCGAACATGCGCGGTGCTTACACCCAACCCTGTTTTCTCAAGGCCTACTATTGCCAAAAAAATGCCAGAGGGAGGGAAAATACTCTTGAAGAAAGCCGTAATACCCTTCGGGAAAGGGTTTCAGGGGCCGTTCCCGCAAATTCTACCCTCTCCCTATTCTACTTCGGGGTAAAATTAAATGTCTCAGGGTAAAGTTTTTTGCCTCCTAGAAGTCCAAAGTGGTATATTTATTAGGGGTTAGGGGACTATCCTCGCAGCTGTTTTCGTACCACCTTATTTACAGAGTTCAAGAGTATGTCTTGTAGTTCTTGACCATAGATTATATAGTTTCCATAGTAAACTTGCTGTGCTTATTTCAAAACGCACGTTCGACCGAGGGCGAACCTCACTTTAATGCTACCCTAACCGCCTAGTTTTTCCAGAATAGTCCTTTTGGCCCTGGCTATATCCCTTAACTGGGGCACAACTATCTCCCTGAGTGCCTTTCCATCCGTCCGCAGATACCCATGTCCCCGGCTCTTTGGCTGGATAATATCGCTATCATCCGGGAACATCATGCGCACGGATTCAGCACTCAGACGGCCTAGGCCGAGAGCATTACCAAAGTTATCGCGACCTGTTATGTAATTTGCGTCTGCCCTCTGTAGGGCCATAATGACGAACACGCCAACGCCACGGCCCAGCATGAGCAGAGCCGACATTTTCTGCTTTAGTTCCTCCTGCTCCTTTTTAGGGTACAAAGAGAGGAACCCCGCCCACTCATCCACCACGAAGAAAAGAGGGGGACTGTCCGGGCTGGGGTTGTGCATACGCTCTTGTAAGGTGTCAAAAGCTATGTTGAGAGCGTTGCCAACGGCAGTATGGCGGTAGTAGTCAGTGCAACCATCAAGTTCAATAAAATCAATACCTTTGAAATCTGCCAGCAGTACCCGGCCCGGCTTTTTAGCAAGCTGGGCCAGGAGGTACGTCAGCAAGTATGTCTTGCCACTCCCGGAGGGGGCGGCAATAAGAAGATGGGGGACGGAGCCAAAGTCGATTTTGACCGGCAACTTTAGCCCCTGAGAGAGCGCAGTTTGGTCTACTCCGACATTTAGAGTAAGGTCAAATCTCGTCATCGTAGACCTCAACCTCGGGCTTTTCGGTCTTGGACTTATCGCGCTCCCAGGCTCTTTCTAAAGCCGCAGCGGCCTGTTCGGAGCCAATAAACAGCACTTCAAAAACCAATACATGACGTACTTCATCGTATGAAAGCCTGTCCAGGTAGATTGCCGGATAGGCTTTCCCTTTTTGGGAGTAAAAAAAGGTCGGCAAATTGGCAACACCATAGTTGAGTAGTTCAGCGAAAATGAATTGGTTGATGAGCTTTTTAAGCGTATCAATATCCTGCTCTGGTGCAGAGGATAGCACCAACTCGAAGAAGTAATATAGAGCATTGTTTCGATATGAAACTACTCTCCCATTAGGGGACAGAGAGCCGCAGTCCGGGCCGGGGTCAATACCCAATACGGCTTTGCACCGGCGCAGTACATTGTACAAGAAGTATTGCAGAGCCGGGGCGATCTGAGCGGCGTTCTTTTGGGCCAGAGCCCTATAGCGGTCGTTAAGAAACAAGCTGTAACGTGTTTTTAACGCACCGTAGCTGGGCCGCTTTTTCTCCCACTCGAAGAACCAGACAGCCGCCAAAACGATGATAGAACAGCACAGACCTGTCAATAGCACTTCGAGCGCATTAACTACCAAGACCATCACCGGGATTTGAGCCGCGCCAGCTTCTACAGCGATAATGAAAGAACACATGAGAGCCAGCACCAAGATTAAAGAGAACATTTGAATGAATTTAGTTATTGTCATATATAACTACCCTTTCTGCCCCTTGGTTTTGTTTGAGAGGCAGTAGATATAGAGATTTCCTTACAAAGCCAAAGCGTTTTCTAAGTATCGACTTTTTCTAACCAAGCCCATACTCCCACTTTTATTAGGGGTTTGGGTGCTTTCTTGTTTGTAACCCCCTAAAGATAGAGTTTTAGACGCTTTCTACCCAAAATTTGAAAGATACTAAGGGCAAGGTCAAGGGAAGTACCGCAAAAAACGCAAACTGTCAAGACCGGCGCAATTTTTTCATTCCGATGGGGCGTGGAATGAAAAATTTGCTTGCAAGCGCCCTACGGGCGGTCTTGACAATTTCCATTTTTTGCTGTGTGTGGTAAGCATTAAAGCGCGACGGCGCGCCGCGCTTCGCCTAATCAAATTATTTAAGGGAGTGTCTACCACATTAAAGAAACTGTTAAAACTTCGAGGACTGCCGGGTATCTGGAAAAGATTTTCCGCACATTGAACGCCCACTATTTTGACAATCAGCTTGAGGAACCCATTATCACCATTCAGAGTACCCCGAGAGCATACGGACACGTTACCGTTGGGAAAACCTGGATTCGGGGCCAGGAGAACCGCCACGAGCTCAACATAGGGGCCGGGACGCTCAACCGGGATATTGAAAATGTGGTCGCTACTATGCTCCATGAAATGGTGCACCTATATAATATGGCGGTCGGGGTGCAGGACACCAGCCGGGGCGGGGCCTACCATAACAAACGCTTTAAGGCGGCGGCAGAGGCCCGCGACCTCTCAATCAGCTATGACACCCGGATAGGGTGGAGTATCACCGAGCCGACAGACAAGCTGCTTGAGTTCATCCTAGAGCAGGGCTGGGGTGAAATCATGATGAACCGCGCCGAGGGACTTTCCATCCGGGGCGGCGGGACCCCAGCAGGAGGCACAGGGACGGCGGGAACGGCCCCCAAGCCCAGCAACGTGAGAAAGTACCAGTGCCCATGCTGCGGCAACTCTGTGAGGGCTACAAAGGCCGTGAACATTGGGTGCCTGGACTGCGGGGTGCCGATGGTGTTAGTTACAAAATAGAAAAGCGGTGGGGCAAATGCTCCACCGTTTTTGAATGTGTTTATTCAAGAAAATGTTTAGAAAACTTATTGTTTTTAGCTTTACTTTTGGGGGAAATCGTGGTATTATGAACGTGCGACACAGACTTATATTCCATTTGTGAATGTTTGTGGTTTTGTCAATGTTGGCAAAATCACAGGCTTACTTTCACATTCATTCACTTATGGATTGAGAGTCTTGTGTCGCAACAAGGGCCATGTGTTTTGCAGGTGCGTGGCTCTTGGGTCACGCACTTTTTGTTGTGTTAGGGAAATTTTAGAAAGGATGAGCAAAAATGAAAAGGCTTGTATCATTAACTATGGCAGTTTGTATACTGCTGTCTGCCGCACTTACAATGCCAGCCAGTGCATTGACCGCCGCAGATTTTACCGACATTCCCAATAACTGGGCCAAGCCCGCCATCGAGTATTGCTTGGAAAAGGGTCTGATGTCCGGCGTTGGGAAGGGTAAATTTGACCCCAAAGGCACCGTAACAAGGGCGCAAATCGCCCAGGTGCTTTATAACCGGGAGGGCAGTCCCAACGTGGACGGACTGGAAAATCCGTTTACCGATGTGTCGGGTCAATGGTTTGCAAAGGCCGTTATCTGGTGCAAATCTATGGGTATCGTCAGCGGCAACAGCGCCACCACCTTTAACCCCGAGGGGAATGTCTCGAGGCAGGACATATGCGTTATGGTGTACAACTACTACACAAAGTACCTAAAGAAAACCGCCGAAATGACCGAAGAAAGCAAAATGTCCAGCACCTTTACCGACTGGGGCAAGGCCGCTGGATATGCAAAAAACGCCCTCTGCTGGGCGAATAAGGTTGGGTTTATGAGCGGCACGTCCGCTACTACCCTTGACCCCAAAGGTCAGGCCACCAGGGAGCAGTTGGCGCAGTTTTTGAAGAACCTGGACAAGGTGCTGGAAAATGAAAAACCGGGGCCATCTCCTAGCCCCGAACCCGAAAAATGCGAACATGGCAACGACCCCGAGACCTGTCCTATCTGTCATCCGGCTCCTACGCCTACCCCGCAGGGTATTTACAACCCGAATCCCACCGACGCTGACATGGCCCTTGGCAACAGTAAATTTACTGACGACGAGAAGGGCGATCTGGCTGGCAAACTTCAGTGGGTACTTGGCGAAGGCCGTGACTTCTGCACTATAATGTCTGATGAGGACTCTGCGGCTCTGTTTGCCACTGGTGTGTCACCGGTAACGGGCTATGCCCTTCCCGAGCTTGCCACTGTCGCTAATGCTAATCGTGATTGGACCTATACCAACTTTGTCCCTTACAAGGGCTATGTAGTAGGCGGTTCCACCTATGATGTTACCATTGGTGGTGAGATCTACACCAAGGCGACTGAGGGTTCTAGGATTTACAACCGTTATGGCGTTGACGTGACCGATGTCGATGGCCATATGACCGATACCGAATACCGTTTCGCTCAGCTGTTCCAGTCTATGGAAGAGGAATGGGGCAACACCGCCCTTTGGGACCCCGCCCTGCAGATGGCGGCTGAGGCTTGCCTTGCTGAGTCCCGCGAGAACTTCATGAACCTTGCCCGTGCTGGCGTTGACGCCAACGTTAAACCCAATGGTGGTAAGGCCACAGCGGCTATCTCCCATGTTACTGGCACCCGCAACTTCGCCGAGGCTTCCAAGAACGGCTGGCTGACCCCTGATCAGCTCTACACCGAGGCGGTTTATGTTAACTCAACCTGGAGTTGCGATGAAAATGGCAACTATGTAGGTGATTGGTCCTATCTGCATGATAGCCAGGATCTGAATAGCTCCAACCCCGAGGACGTAAGAGACGACAAAGATCTCGCAACTGGTACGATCATGTCCTATATGGCCCCCAACTTCTGCCGCGATGCTTATAATGAAAATCATAGTTCTACCATGTCCCCCCTTGGTGATGCTGGTGTTACTGGCGAAGCGGCTTACTTCGGCTCTGATGTAACCAATTACAGCGTCGTTTCCGCAGTTTGTCAAGAAAGACTTGCAAATTTAAACCTTGGTCGTAACGTATCCTTCGGTGTAGCGTTTGATGAGGCTACCTGCCAGTTCTATATGGTAGTAGTAGAAACGACTGCCCGTGGTGGGTATGTTAGCTCGAGGGTTGATGATAGTTATGCTGTCAAAGGCTTCTATCTGGAAGGCCACGACTAATAACAACTAATAACAAGTAGACAAAATAGAAATAGAAGAAGTTGAATATATCATAGAACGACAGAACCCCGGCCTTATGGTCAGGGGTTCTTTTTGTGAGTTATGGGTTTTGAAAAGTGTATATTAAAAGCCTTTGCAAAAGAAGACCCCAGCCGGTTAGACTGGGGGTGGTGGTGAGAGTATCGAGTGCGCGGCGGGGTGTTTATAGCGTGTTTTTCCCTTATTTTTTCCCATTTGGGGGTTAATGTGGGTGGTTTCTCGTGTGAGTGGGTGCAATGAAAAAGCGAGAATGAGGGAGGAAAATGTAGGAAATGGGAGGTGGTTAAATTAGGTGGGGATAGTGCGGGAAATTCACTTCCTGTCGCAAAGCCAAAACGCCAAATTTTCATCTACGTTTTTGACTTTTCAAATCCAGCCTTTTGAGATGCAAAAAACCGCGTAACCACGCGGTTTTTTGCCCAAATATCTTTTTGGTTTTCCTGGGATGGCACGCCAGAAGGGATTCGAACCCCCGACCTTTTGATTCGTAGTCAAACACTCTATCCAGCTGAGCTACTGGCGCTTGTCTCAACTTCCTAATTATAGCGCCTCTCGCTCGTTTTGTCAAGGGGTAGTTTGGATTTCTTTGCGAAATTTCAGCAGCGCGCAGCTGTAGGGCCGGAGGACGCGCACGCCCTCAAGATTTTCGCCCAGCACCGGCTTCGCGTCGGAGAGGTCTAGGGAGAGTGACAGTATGCTCTGGGGGCGCTCGCTCCGGTTGACTATCAGCAGCAGGCTCTCCCTGATGGCGCAGTCCTCGCCCTCCACGCCACGGACTATGAAGCGTTCCAGCGCCAGCAGGTTGCCCTCGGCCTTGCGCACCCGGCAGCCGCCCCGGGCAAGTATCTCCCGGTGCTCATGGCGCATTCCGCCCAGGCGCATGTACCAGTCCAGCAGCTCCCGGTCCTCCCGGCCCCAGGGGTAGCAGGCGCGGTTGAAGGGGTCCCGGTAGCCCTCAAGGCCCGCCTCGTCGCCGTAATATATGCAGGGCACTCCCGGCAGGATATACTGCATTGCGGCCGCCAGCTTCAGCCGCGCCCGGCCTGTCTCGCGCTCCCGGGGGCTGAGGGCTTTCCGGCTCTGCCACTCCCGGCCGCGGCCGTTTGCGGGCTCGCCCCCCAGCACCGTGATGGCCCGCTCGGTGTCGTGGGTGCCGATATGGTTCATCAGGAGCCTCAGGCAGGGGCGGGGGTAGTTTTCAACGATATTCTCCACGGCTTCCGCAAAGGCGGCGGGGTCGCCGCCCAGCAGAAAGCCCAGTATGGCGTCCCGGAAGGGGTAATTCATCACGCTGTCCAGCTGGCCGCCAAGAAGATAGCGCCTGCGCACGCCGTAGGCGGACTTATTGGAGGCGTCCTCCCAGACCTCCCCCAGCACCAGCGCCTCCGGGTCCTCGGACTTTGCGGCCTCGTTCAGGCGGTCGATAAAGAGGTCCGGAAGCTCGTCGGCCACGTCCAGCCGCCAGCCGGAGGCACCGGCCCTGAGCCACCGGCGGACAACCCCGTCCTCGCCGTTTATAAACTCATTATAGCTCTCCTCGGTCTCGTTCACGTTGGGAAGGGTGTCGAAGCCCCACCAGCTGTGGTATTCATTGGGCCAGCGCCTGAAATCATACCACTTATAGTAGGGGGACTCCGTGGAGTTATAGGCCCCCGGGCCCTCATAGCGGCCCTCACGGTTGAAGTACACGCTGTCGCTGCCCGTATGGCTGAACACGCCGTCTATCATCACCCTTATCCCAAGCTCCCCGGCGCTCTTGCAGAGGTCCCGGAAGTCCTGCTCGGAGCCCAGCAGGGGGTCTATCTTCAAATAATCCGCCGTGTCGTACCTGTGGTTTGAGTGGCTCTCGAACACCGGGTTCAGGTAAATGCACGTGACCCCCAGCTCCTTGAGATAGGGCAGCTTCTCCCGCACCCCCTGAAGGTCGCCCCCAAAGAAATCTGTGTTTGTAATGCGCCCCTCGTGATTTGGGCGCCAGTCCGGCTGCTCATACCAGTCCTCGTGATAAGTGCGGCCCGTGGGCAGATTTTCCTTGCCGCCGCCGGCCTTATAGAACCTGTCTGGGAATATCTGGTACATAATGCCGCCCTCAAGCCAGTCAGGGGTTTTGAAGCCCTCCCGGTACACGGTGAGCTGCCAGCGGTAGGTGCCGCCGAAGATGGCCTGGCCGTGCTCCCCTCTTGAGAGCCGCTGGACCCCACGGCAGGTGCTGGCCTCGAAGAGGTAGAAGTAGAGCCCCTGCTTTTTGGGGGTGAAGTCGCACTCCCACCACTCCTCATCCTCGCCGTTCATGCCGCACCAGAACATGTCGCAGAGTACGGCGGGCTCGTTCTCCGGCTCCACTATGAGCCGCGCCGCGGAGCAGGACAGCTCCCTTGGCAGAGTGACGCGGAAGTGTATGGACCTGCCCGCCTCAACAGCCCCTGTGGGGAAGCGGTACTGGGGGTCCCGTGAACTAAACAGCATGATTTAACTCCTCCTTAGGGAAAAAGCTTTACATCAAGAGGGGAGGGGCGCGGGACCCCTCCCATTTCAGTCAGCGTGAAAATTTACAGGGATATCTTCGCCGCCAGGTTCTTCTCGGGGGGCACAGGGGAGCCGTGCCAGATGTTCCCGGCGTAGTCCCTGATGGCCCTGTCGGCCGCGAAGCGGCCCGCTCCCGCGATGTTCACAAGGGACATGCGGTTCCAGCGGTCCTTATCGTGATAGATGGCCACAGCCCTGTCCTGGGCGGCCCTGTAGGACTGGAAGTCCGCAAGGGCCATATAGCGGTCCTGCTGGATTATAGCCCTGTAGATATCGTTGAAGTTCTTACCGCCGAAGCCGTGATTGAGAGAGTCCAGGGCCCGGCGTATCTGGCTGTCGTGCTGGTAGTGCTGGATGGGGCTGTAGCCCGCCCGCTTGACCTCCTCAACCTGGCTTGCGGTCATGCCGAAGAGCAGAATGTTCTCGTCGCCCACGGCCTCGTGTATCTCCACGTTGGCCCCGTCCAGGGTGCCGAGAGTGATGGCGCCGTTTATCATGAACTTCATATTGCTGGTGCCCGAGGCCTCGGTGCCCGCAAGGGATATCTGCTCGCTTATCTCAGCGGCGGGGATAAGGGTCTCGGCCCAGGTGACGCAGTAGTTTTCAACGAAAACCACCTTCATCTTGCTGTTCACCCGCTGGTCGTTGTTTATGGTGTCCGCAAGGGCGCTTATGAACTGTATTATCTGCTTTGCGAAATAGTACCCCGGCGCGGCCTTGGCCCCGAAGAACCAGGTATGGGGGGTGAAGTCGGCGCCCGGATTGTCAAGAAGCCACTGGTATGTGGCAAGTATCGAGAGGGCGTTCATGTGCTGGCGCTTGTACTCATGCAGGCGCTTCACCTGCACGTCGAAGATGGAGTCCGGGTCCACGGTAAGGCCCTGGGTGCGCTTTAGGTGCTTTGCAAGGCGCTCCTTGTTCTCGTGCTTTATCCTCTCAAGGCGCTCCAGCACGGAGCTGTCATCCTGATACTTCAGAAGGTCAGAGAGCTTATCCGCGTCGTATATATAGTCCTCCCCGATGAGCTCTGTAATGAGGGACGCAAGCTTGGGGTTCGATTGGTTGAGCCAGCGGCGGTGGGCTATGCCGTTGGTGACGTTCGTGAACTTTGCGGGCTCCTCCACGTAGAAGTCGTGGAAGAGGTCGTCCTTGAGTATGTCGCTGTGCAGGGCGGAAACGCCGTTGACGCTGTGGGAGCCGATAACGGCCAGGTTCGCCATCTTCACAAAGCCGTCGCTGATGGGGGCCATGCGGGCTATCTTCCCGTGGTCCACGCCCTTATACTTCATCTCCTCCCAGAAGCGGCGGTTTATCTCCTCGATTATCTGGTAGATTCTTGGCAGGCGCATACGCACAAGGTCGCACTTCCAGGACTCTAAGGCCTCGCTCATAACCGTGTGGTTGGTGTAGGCCACGGTCTGCTTCACTATGCCCCAGGCCGACTCCCAGTCGTAGCCGCACTCGTCCAGCATGACCCGCATCATTTCGGGGATGGCCAGGACCGGGTGGGTGTCGTTCAGGTGTATGGCCGCCAGCTTCGGCAGGTCGTCCAGGTTGCTGTGGGCGAAGAGGTGCCTTCTTATAATATCCTGCACCGAGGCCGAGACTAGGAAGTACTGCTGGGTCAGGCGCAGGAGCTTGCCCTCGGCGTGGTCGTCCTCAGGGTAGAGCACCTTGGTGATGACCTCGGCCATGGTCTGCTGCTCCATGGCCCGCATATAGTTGCCGCCGCCGAAGAGGTTCATGTCGAACTGGTTGTTCTCCGCCTTCCACACCCTCAGAAGGCTTATGCCCCTGCCGTCCTTTCCGGAGACATACAAATCATAGGGCACGGCGGTGACGGTGGTGTAGTCCTTATGCTTTACAGAGTGGTATTGGTCGTTCCACTTCTCCTCTATATGGCCGTCGAAGTGCACCTCTACGGAGTTATCCGGCACGGCCTGCATCCATACGGAGCCCCCGGGCAGCCAGAAGTCCGGCAGCTCAGTCTGCCAGCCGTCCACCAGCTTCTGCTTGAAAAGGCCGTACTCGTACCGAAGGGAGTAGCCCATTGCCGGGTACCCCTGGGTGGCCAGGCCGTCTAAAAAGCAGGCGGCAAGGCGCCCCAGGCCGCCGTTCCCAAGGCCCGCGTCGGGCTCCTGCTCATAGAGGTGGCTGAGCTTTATGCCGAACTCCGAGAGGGCCTCGCGCATATTATCCTCAAGGCCCAGGTTGTACAGGTTGTTTTTCAGCGAGCGGCCCAGGAGGAACTCCATGCACAGATAGTATATGCGCTTTGTCTCCGTCTTCACGGCGTTCTGCTGGAACTCCGCGCGCCCCTTTGCCATAAGCTCCCGGACTATCAGGGCAACCGCCTTATAGTATTCCTCATTGGTCGCGTTCTGCAGCGAGACCCCGAAGGTGTGGGAAAGCTTATCCCTCACCGCCTCCTTAATCTGAGGGACCGATAAAGAGTAATTCATTAAAACATGCCTCCGTATTAAAAATTAGCCGACTTCTTAAACTATTGAATTATGGTATAATATGTGGAAAAGGAAGAGCGTCCCACCCTGCTGTCCCGGTGAGATATATGAATTATACACTAATTTCCCAAAAAATGCAACTCCTATATTCCATAATGCTCCCGAAGAATGAAAATTTTGTCAAAATCACCAAATGTCCCGGAAGAGGGGGCCGGGGGGCCAATTTTGCAAAAAAGCCTTTCCTTTTGGGGGCTTTTGCTCTATAATAGTAATATTACAGTATTTCGGGAAAGGAATTGGTGCTTTTATGGAGAGACGGCGGGTGCGCCTGAATATAAACGGCGTGGTATGCGGGCTGATAACCGGGGAGAGCGAGGGGTATATGCAGGCCCTGGCCGACGAGGTGGGGGATATGATGAGGCAGATAATGTCCGCCTCCCCCTTTGTTACCAGGGAGGCCGCCGCGCTCACAACGGCCCTGAGCATCTGCGACGACTGCCATAAGAACGCGGAGCTTGCCGCGCGCCTTAAGGAGCGCAAGGAGGAGCTGGAGGTGGAAGCGGAGCTGTGGCAGGAGGAAAAGGTGGAGCTGTTAAAATCCGCGGTGGATACCCAGAAGGACGCCCAGCTGGCTGAGAAGGCGGCCAGGCTGGAATCTGAGAACACAAGGCTTGAGGAGCACCTTCAGCGGCTTAGGGGCGTTGAGGAGCGGGCAAGGTCCCTGGAGGACGAGAACTCAGCTTTAAGGGAGGCCATGAAAGCGGAAAAGGGGCCCTCTGAGCACGAGCTGAGGCTTGAAGCGGAGAACAGGGAGCTTACGGCAAAGCTTGCCGCCATTGAGGAGCGCCTGGTCCGGGCGCGGCAGGAGAGCGAGCCGGCCCGCGCCCCTATTGAGGACAAGCCCGCTCCCAAGCCCAGGCCCAAGCGCCGCCGGGGCAATCCAATCCGGGATTTCCCGGAGATGGAGCAGGAGGGCCTTGTGAGCTTCTTTGAGACGGACAGGAAAGACGATGGGCAGGCGGATTGAGGTGCTGGCCCCGGCCGGGGGCAGGGAGGCCCTTGAGGCGGCGGTGCGGGCCGGCGCGGACGCGGTGTACCTGGGAGGGCCTAAGTTCGGCGCCAGGGCCGGCGCGCAGAATTTTTCTTTGGAGGAGCTGTCCGAGGCGGTGAGATACTGCCATGAGCGGGGGGTGCGGGTCCATGTGACGGTGAACACCCTCCTAAAGGACAGCGAGCTGCCAAAGGCCCTTGAGCTTGTGAAGCACCTCTGCATGATACACGCGGACGCGGTGCTGGTCCAGGACATGGGGCTCTTTTCCCTATTGCGGGAGCGGGCGCCTGAGCTCACCATACATGCCTCCACCCAGATGAGCCTGCACACCCCGGCGGGGGTCCGGCTCATGAAGGAGCTGGGGGCCGAAAGGGTCGTGCTCTCCCGGGAGCTGAGCCTTGGGGAGATTGGGGAGATATCCGAAAGCGCTGACATTGAGCTTGAGAGCTTTGTGCACGGGGCGCTTTGCATGTGCGTCTCCGGGCAGTGCTATCTCAGCGCCATGCTGGGAGGGCGCTCCGGGAACCGGGGCCAGTGCGCACAGCCCTGCCGCCTGCCCTTCGGGGCAAAGGGAGGGACCGGGCACGACCTGTCCCTCAAGGATTTGAGCTATATAAATAGTATAAAGAAGCTCTCTGAGGCCGGGGTCTGCTCGGCGAAGATAGAGGGACGCATGAAGCGCCCGGAGTATGTGGCCGCGGCCGTGACAGCCTGCAGGCTGGCGGCTGACGGTGGGGCGGTGCCGGAGGAGCTATCCCGGGCCCTTGAGGCTGTGTTCTCCCGCTCGGGCTTTACGGACGGGTATCTCACAGGCCGCCGGGGCCGGGGAATGTTCGGCACCAGGACTAAGGAGGACGTGACCGCCGCCACTGAGAAGGTGCTCTCGGGGCTTCGGGAGCTCTACAGGAACGAGCGGCAGAGCCTGCCGGTGGATTTTACCCTCACTGTGGAGGGGGACAGGGCAATGCTCGGGGCCTCCTGCGGAAGCAGCGCCGTGTTTGTGTGCGGCAGAGCGGAGGGCGAAGGCCCTATATATAATAGTATACCCGGGGAGCGCTGTGTCAAACAGCTGCAAAAGACCGGCGGCACGCCTTTTTTCCCAAGGGAAATCACCGTGCCCCGGGAGGGCGTGCCAATGCCAGTGAGCGCGCTGAACCAAATGCGGCGGGAGGCCCTGGCCGCCCTGACGGAGGCCCGGGGGACTGTAAAGCCAATACCCTTTACGGATATGCCGATACCAGCCCGCAGAGCCTTTCAGAGGCCCGGGGGCGAGCTGCCGGTCCGGGTGGTCTTACGTGACTGCGGCCAGTTTTGCCAGGAGATGGCAGGCTGTGAAGGGGTGTGCCTGCCCATCGAGACGGAGGCCGTAAAGCTCAGGGACTTGATGGACAGGGGGGCGAGGGTCATTCTGGACCTGCCAAGGGCCGTGTTCGGCAGGGAGCGGGAGCTGAGAGGCCTTATGGAGCGGAGGAAGGCCGAGGGCTTTACAGAGTACCTCTGCGGGAACCTGGGGGCGGCGGGGCTGTGCAGGGAGCTGGGGGTGAGGGCCCACGGCGGCTTCGGGCTGAATATAGCCAATACCCCGGCCCTTGAGGCCTTTGAAAAGCTGGGCCTTGAGAGCGCTGAGCTGAGCATTGAGCTCTCCGGGCGGGAGATATCCCGGCTGGGGGCGGGGCCCAGGCGCGGGGTGACGGCCTATGGGCGGCAGGCTCTAATGCTCACGAGGAACTGTCCCCTGGCAAATTCCCCAAAGGGGTGCCTTGGGTGTAAAGCCCCCGGCTTTCTCACGGACCGTAAAGGCGTCCGCTTTCCGGTAATATGCCGGGAGAGGGGAAAATTCGGGGTGGAAATGCTCAACAGCGTGCCTGTCTGGCTGGGGGATATGCAGGATGAGCTCTCCGCGGACTTCGCCGTTTTGAGATTTACTGTGGAAAACTCTGTGGAAACTGGGGAAATCTTCAGGGCCTTCAGAGGCCGGGAAAGCCTAAACGCCGCCTATACCCGGGGACTTTTCAGGAGGGGTGTGGTTTAATGTGGAAAACCCGGTGGAAAATGTTGATAAAGTTGACCTGCTTTACAGAAACTGGTGAAAAACAGGAGGCGCGAAAGTGGAGATACGTTTTGTGAGACTAAAGGAGAACTGCCTTACACCGAAAAGGCAGACCGGGGAGAGCGCGGGCTGCGACCTCTGCGCGTGTCTCCCAGGGCCCCGTGCCGTCGCCCCCGGGGAGGTGTTCATGACGCCCCTGGGCTTTGCCGCGGAGATACCCCCGGGGTACGCCGGGTTCGTCTTCTCAAGGAGCGGCCTGGGCTCGAAGCACGGTATCGTGGTGGCCCAGGGGGTGGGCGTGATAGACAGCGACTACAGGGGGGAGTGGATGGTGCCCCTCAGGAATCTGGGCTCAGAGGAATATGTGATACAGCCCGGGGAGCGCATAGCCCAGGTGGTGTTCCTGCCGGCGGCCCCGGCGGAGTTTGTGGAGGCCGGGGCCCTCTCCGGCACAGAGAGGGGTGCGGGGGGGTTCGGGAGCACGGGCTGAGGCGTATCTTGTGCTATGGCCCGGGAAAAAGCTATACATCTTCTGTTATTCCCTGGTTTTAAAGGCTTTCGGACAGTTTTTTGTTGAGAATCCGCGTGAAATGCGGTATAATGGACCCAGTTATGGGTTGTATTTGAAATATCCAGGCAATTCCTGGGAACACTCTAATAGGTGTGAGTTTACATTTGCTACCGGCCCGGCCGGGGAAAGGCAGGTCAACTATGGCAGGATTTTCCAGCTTTCTCTCTATGTTTTCCATGTTCTCGAAGGATATCGGCATTGACCTTGGCACGGCGAACACCCTGGTGTTCATGCGCGGCAAGGGGATAGTCATGCGGGAGCCCTCGGTGGTTGCCGTGGACGTGCGCACGGACGAGGTGCTGGCCGTGGGCAAGCAGGCCAAGGAAATGCTCGGGCGCACCCCCGGCTCCATAGTGGCCGTGAGGCCCCTTAAGGACGGCGTTATCGCGGACTTCGACGTTACCGCCGCCATGCTCAAGTATTTTATAAAAAAGGCCCTGCGCTCGGGCGCTCTCGCCCGGCCCAGGATAATAATCTGCATTCCCTCGGGGGTCACGGAGGTGGAGCGGCGCGCCGTTGAGGACGCGGCGAGGCAGGCGGGCTCCAATAACGTAGACCTGATGGAGGAGCCTATGGCGGCGGCCGTGGGCGCGGGGCTGCCGGTGGCCGAGGCCACGGGGAGCATGGTGGTGGACATCGGCGGCGGCACCAGTGAAGTAGCCGTCATATCCCTGGGGGATATAGTGACCGCCGTGTCCGTGCGCATGGCCGGGGACAAGTTCGACGAGGCTATTGTCACGTATGTGAAGAAAAAATATAACCTCCTCATTGGCGAGCGCACCGCAGAGGAGATAAAAATGCGCATAGGCTCCGCGTTCCCAACCGAGGAGACCATCAACGCCTTTGTGGAGATAAAGGGCAGGAACCTGGTTGACGGGCTGCCCAAGAACGTGACCATCCACGCCGACGAGGTGCGGGAGGCATTGGCGGACAGCGTGATGGTGGTGGTGGACGCCATAAAGGAGACCTTGGAGCAGACCCCGCCGGAGCTTGCGGCGGACATTATAGACAGGGGCATTATGCTCACGGGGGGCGGGGCGCTCTTAAAGGGCCTCGACAGGCTTGTGAGCCAGGAGACCGGCATACCGGTGCACGTGGCCGAGCGGCCCCTGGACTGCGTGGTGGAGGGCACGGGCAAGAGCCTTGAGATAGAGCTGCCCAAGTCCTATTACCGCAACGGACGGAGAAAGTAAGACGTGAGGGATTTTCTGAAGGGAAGCTCCTTCAAGGTGCTCGCCATCACGGTGGTGGTGCTGCTGGGGCTTATAATTTACACCGCCTCGGCGGGCGGCTCGCTGATAGCAAGCCTTTTGGGCTTTGTTTCAGCGCCCATGCAGTCGGTGGCCACGGAGGTCACGGACAATGTCACAGAGTTTTTGGACCTGGACGGCCTTTCAAAGGACGAGCTCAAGGGCATGGTGAGCGCCCTGCAGGAGGAGAACAGCCAGCTCCACGATAAGCTCATAGACTATACCCAGACAAAGCAGGAGAACGAGCGCCTGAAGGTACAGCTGCACATCAGCGAGCAGGCGCCGGAGACGGAAATGCGCTCGGCCTCCGTTATAGGCCGGGACCCCAACGACCCCTTCTCCGGGTTCTCCATCGGGATAGGCACCCTCTCGGGGGTCAGCGAGGGGGACCCGGTTATCACGGACAAGGGGCTGGTGGGGATAGTCTCAAGGGCCTATGCCACTACAAGCAAGGTTGACTGCCTTTTGAGCGAGGACGTGAAGGTTGCCGCCGTCTCCATTGACAAGCAGGAGAGCGGCCTGATAGGCTGCAACATAACTATGGCGAGCTCGGGGCTGCTGCGTCTGAGCTACCTCAAGGGGGAGACGGCCATAGCCGAGGGGGACATCATCACCACCTCCGGGGAGGGCGGGGTGTACCCGGCAAACCTGAAGATAGGCACGGTGCAGAGCGTGGAGAAGTCGGAGACGGACGTGTCAAAATACGCCGTCATAAGGCCCTTTGAGGACCTCAGCTCCGTGAAGGAGGTACAGGTCATCATCAGCTTCCCCGGCCAGGGGGAGGATGACGCCGTCACCGCCGAGCCCGGCCCCGACGACAGCGAGGAGGACGGGGAATGAGGGACCTGAACCGTATTATCCGGAGCCTCGCCTATATCCTCGAGCTGCTGGTGCTCTTTATGCTCCAGGAGACCCCCGGGCTCCTGCCCCCGGTCTACGGGGTGCGCCCGGTGCTGGTGCTGCCGGCGGCGGCGGTGATAGCCATGCTGGAGGACGAGACGGGGGCCATGGCCTTCGGGGTGGCGGCGGGGCTCTTCTGCGACTTCGGCTACTCCGGCGTGCTGGGCTTTCACGCCCTTGTGATGGGGGTGCTCTGCTTCGGGGTCAGCCTTCTTGTGAGGGCCTTTTTACAGGTGAACCCGGTGACGGCGGTGCTGGTGGGCATTGGTGTGCTGGGGGTGATGTTCGGGGCCCAGTGGCTGTTTTTCTACTTCTTTAACTATTCGTCCCCGGGGTATGCCCTGAGGATTCACTACATCCCAAAGTACTTTTATACGCTTATTTTTGTGCCGCTGCTGTACCTCGTGAACAAGGCTCTGGCGGAGTCTCTGCCGAGCGGGGCGTAGCGGCCCTGTTATAAGGAGGTGGGGCACATGAAGCTGCCCGGGCTCAAAATAGGGCGCACCGGAGCGTGCATCCTGTTCGTATGTATTTTCTTTCTTATCTATGTAATTCAGCTTGCCAACTGGCAGCTGGTAAACGGCGCCTTCTACCAGCAGGAGGCCATGAGCAACCGTACCGACGCCATAGAGATAAGCGCCGCCCGGGGGGAGATTCTGGACCGGGACGGCAATGTGCTGGCGGGGAACCATACGGTGTATGAGGTGATATACAACGCCCTGTATATGGACGACTCCCGGAGGAACAATACCATACTTGAGGTAGTGGACCTTTTGGAGGAGCTCGGGGAGAAGTGGCGGGACGTGCTGCCCATACGCCTTGACGAAGAGGGGAACTACTGCTTTCTTGAGGACGAGGAGGACGGCGTGGCGAAGCTCAAGACCTTTCTGAACCTTGCGGACTACGCCACGGCCGACGACTGCATGGAGGAGCTCTCGAAGCGCTACCACTATCAGGGCCACTCCAAGGAGGACACCAGGACGGTGGCCTCCGTAAGGTACTGCATGACCTCTGAGAATTTCTCCATATACGAGCCCTATGTGATAGCCTCCAGCGTCTCCCCGGAGACAGTGGGAATATTCGGCGAGTACCACGACCGGTGGGCCGGGATAGAGACCCGGGTGAACGTGGAGCGGTACTATCCCGACGGCACCCTTGCGCCCCATATAATCGGGTATACCTGGGGCATAAGCGATAAGGACCTTGAGGCGGCGGAGAAGGAGGGGAAACTGTATGACAGCGAGGAGAACGTGGCGGGCTATAAGTCCAACGAGAGGATAGGCTCCGTGGGGGCTGAGGCCGCCTTTGAGGACGACTTGAGGGGCAGGAGGGGCCTGCAGGCGGTGTTCACAGACGAGAACGGGGACGTGGTGACCACCGCCACAAAGGAGCAGCCCGAGCAGGGGCATACCGTGCGCCTGACCCTGGACTCGAAAATGCAGCGCATTGCCAACGAGTCCCTTGAGCGGAACATAAAGGCCAACAAGAACAGCGGGGCCAAGGACGACAAGCGGGCCCACGACTGCCGGTCCGGGGCGGCTGTGGCCATAGAGCTGGAGGACTTCGGGGTGCTGGCCTGCTCCTCCTACCCCAGCTATGACCTGAACCTGTACCTTGAGGACGACGACTACAGGAACGAGGCCCTGAGCAATAATGAGGACCAGCCCCTGTTCTGCCGGGCGCTTCAGGGAGTATATGCCCCGGGCTCGGTTTTCAAGCCCATGGTGGCCGTGGCGGGCCTGCAGGAGGGGGTAATCTCCGACAGCGACGCCATATATGACTGTGACGGCCCGGGGATACTGGGCGTGTTCAAGTATGAGGATTTGGAGCTGCACTGCACGGGCAAGCACCGGGGGGTCGGGCTGTATGAGGCCATTGCGGAGTCCTGCAACTGCTATTTCGCGGAGCTTGGCAAGCAGCTTGGCATACGCAAGCTTGACGCCTACGCCAAGTATTTCGGCCTGGGCGAGTACACCGGGGTGGAGCTCTATGAGTCCACCGGCAATATGACGAACCCCCAGACCTACCTTGAGATACACAGGGAGCAGGGGGATGAGTGGACGGACGGCAACACCTGCCAGGCGGCCATTGGCCAGGCGGACAACTGGTTCACCACCATGCAGCTGGCCACCTATACCGCAACCCTGGCAAACGGCGGCAGGCGCATGAAGGCCCACTTTTTGGAGGAGGTCACCGACTACTCAAGGCAGGAGCTGGTGAGAAGGTACGAGCCGGAGGAGCTCTTTAACGCTGAGATAAGCCCGGACGTGCTGGGCGTGGTGCGCCAGGCAATGATTCAGGCGGGGCTCACCGGCACCGCACGCTCGGTCTTCTCGGACTATCCCATTACCGTGGCCTGCAAGACCGGCACGGCCCAGACCTCGGGGCTGAAATGGGATGAGGGCGGCACGGAGGAGAATATCAGCTTCATCGGCTACGCCCCGGCCAACGACCCCAAGATAGCCGTGGCGGTGGTGCTTGAGCACGGAAGCTCGGGCGCCTACGCCATGAACGTGGCCAAGGACATGCTGGATTATTACTTTGAGCTGTACACATGGGACGACGAGGGGAATAAGTTTGACCCTGAGGGGAATATGGTGGATAATGAGGGGAAAATAATCAAGACCAAGGAGGAGCTTGAGGAGCAGAAGGCCGCGTCAACGCCCGAGCCGGCGGAGGGCCCGGAGGACGGGGGGACTGAGAGCGGCGCTGAGCCCTCGCCCACGCCTGCGCCAAAGCGGGGCAGCGATATTCCGGACGGCATATTTACAGGGGGCTCCGTGCCGGCGGGCGCTCCCGAGGCGGGCAGCACGCCGGGGCCAACGGCCGGCCCCCAGCTTGACACGCCCTACTATACCGGCGGCGCCTCCCGCCCTTCGCCTTCGCCGTCGCCCGCTCCTGAGGACGGCGGGGACGGTGAGCCGGAGGAAGGCGGGGACGACGGAGACGGGTAAAATATCTAACAAAGTTCGCCCCGCATTTTTGTGCAGGGCGAATATAATTTCAAAAAGACGTGTTTTGATTTTGACAAATCGACTTATATGTGGTAAGATGTATGGTAAGGCGGTGTTCATCATGGGAATTGCAACTGTAATCACCTCCGGAAAGGGCGGCGTGGGGAAATCCACCGCCTCGGTGGGACTTGGCCGGGCGCTGGCCGCCCGGGGGCGGAGGGTGCTTCTGGTGGACTGTGACGCGGGGCTCCGGGGGCTCGACAGGCTCTCCGGGGCTGAGGACGACCTTGTGTATGATATCTCCGACGTGGTGTTTGGGCGGTGTTCCCCGGCCCAGGCCATCTATCCCTGCAGGACCAGGGATGAGGAGAGCGAGGACGGCGGGGAAGAAGGGCTTTTCCTGCTGCCGGCCCCGGCGAAGGTGGAGGACATGGTGAGGCCCCCGGTAATGCGGCGGCTGATACCCCTTCTGTGCCGGTACTACGACCACGTGCTGCTGGACTCCCCGGCGGGCGTTGGGACGGGTTTCCAGGCGGCGGCATGCGCGGCGGACAGGGCTGTGGTGCTGTGCGGGCCGGACCCGGTGTCCGTGAGGAGCGCCTCGAGCGTGCGGCAGCTTTTGTCGGGGCTGGGGCTTAAGGATATGAGACTGATGATAAACCAGTTTGACCGGGGGCTCTTCCGGGAGACCGGGGCTTTCCGGGACCTGGACGGAGTGATAGACGCGGCGGGGATACGCCTTGGGGCGCTGGTGCCGTTGGACAGGAGCCTGGCGGCGGCCTTTCTCAGGGGGAAGCCCGCGCCTGAGGGCTCGCCGGGAATGCTGGCCATAAGCCGGGCGGCGGCGAGGCTTGAGGGGGAGAACGTGCCCATGCCCGCGTGGTATTTAAGCTAGGCAATAATTATGTACAGCTTTAACTATAAATATTTATTTGTAAAACCGGGAGGAGTTCACTATGCACATTGCATTAACTGCCCACGACGCAAAGAAGGAACTGATGGTACAGTTCTGCATTGCCTATTGCGGCATACTCAGCCGCCACTCGCTGTGCGGGACGGGCACCACCGGTAAGATGGTCTCGGAGGCGACGGGGCTGAAGCTGCAGAGGTTCCTGAGCGGTCCCCAGGGAGGGGACCAGCAGATAGCGGCGAGGATATCCTGCGACGAGATAGACCTGCTGTTGTTCTTCCGCGACCCGCTGAATCCCCAGTCCAATGAGCCCAGCGCGCTGAATCTTTTGAGGCTGTGCGACATGCACAATATACCTGTGGCGACGAATATAGCCACGGCGGAGGTGCTGATACACGGTCTTGAGCGGGGGGACCTTGACTGGCGGGACCTGGTGAAGCCGTAAAGGGAGTACCGCGTAAGCGGCCAATGTTCGCTACGCGAAATTGCGCGGTCAAGGGGCGTTAGGCCCCTTGCAGGGTGTGGGACAGCGTCCCACGGCCTTTTTGCGCGCGAAGCAAGCAAAAACTAGTAAATCAAGAAAGAAGTTATAAAATCATGAACCTAATAACCAAAGCCCCCAAGGGCACCCAGGACCTCACCCCGGAAAAAACCCGGCGCTGGAAGACAGCGGAGCAGGTTTTGATAAGTGAGGCGGAGCTCAACGGCTTCGGCGAAATACGCACGCCCGCCTTCGAGCACACCGAGCTCTTCCAGCGGGGCATGGGCGACGTGACCGACGTAGTTGAAAAGCAGATGTACACCTTCGAGGACAAGGGCGGCCGCTCGGTGACCCTGCGCCCGGAGGGCACGGCGGGGGCCGTGAGGGCCATGCTTGAAAACGGCCTGTATAACGCGGGCTACCCGGTGAAGCTCTATTATAATATCCCCTGCTACAGATACGAGAAGCCCCAGGCCGGGCGTATGCGGGAGTTCCGTACCTTCGGCGTGGAGGTATTCGGCGCGGCAGAGCCCATAGCGGACGCACAGATAATCGCCATGGCCATGTCGGCGTTCAAGAGGCTGGGGCTTATTGACGTGGGGTTACAGCTCAACTCTATAGGCTGCCCGGAGTGCCGGAGGGAGTACCATAAGGCGCTGAAAGATTACTTTATCGAGAATAAGGACAAGCTCTGCGACACGTGCCTCTCGAGGCTTGACAGAAACCCCATGCGCATACTGGACTGCAAGAACCCGGAGTGCAGGGAGCTGGCGAAGGACGCGCCTGTTATTACCGACTACCTCTGCAGGGACTGCCGGGAGCATTTTTCCAAGGTACAGGAGTACCTGACGGCGCTGGGGATAGAGTTTGAGCTTGACCCGGGGCTGGTGCGGGGGCTGGACTACTATACCCGCACGGTGTTCGAGTTCCCCTCGAAGTCTTTGGGCTTTGCCCTGGGCGGCGGCGGGCGGTACGACGGCCTGGTGGAGGAGATGGGCGGGAACCCCACTCCGGGGCTGGGCTTCGGCCTTGGCATGGACAGGATAATGCTGGCGCTGGAGGAGGGGAAGGCTGAGTTCCCCGGGGAGAACAGGTGCGAGGTGTATATAGCAGCTATGGGCGATAAGGCCCAGGTTAAGGCGCTGGAGCTGGTGGACATGCTCCACAGGTGCGGCGTCTCCGCGGACTGCGATATCTGCGGCAGGGGGCTCAAGGCCCAGATGAAGTACGCGGGAAAAATTGGCGCGAAGTTCAGCATGGTGCTGGGGGAGGACGAGCTGGCCTCCGGGCAGGCCGTGCTCAAGGATATGTCCGGCGGCGAGACCGGGAAGGTGAGCATTGGGGAGGGATTTATGGACGACTATATTACCTTTTCCAACGCCCATCGGGACGACCTTATAAGAGGAGTGATTTCATACAATGCTCAGAACACATAACTGCGGGGAGCTCCGCATTGAGAACGCGGGGGAGACCGTCACCCTCTGCGGGTGGATGGAGAACCTTCGGGAGGTGGGCGGCGGCATAGCCTTCCTGGTGCTCAGGGACTTCTTCGGCACAACCCAGGTGGTGGTGGAGACCCCGGAGCTGCTCTCACAGGTGAAGGCGCTGAATAAGGAGACAACTATCTCGGTCACCGGGGCGGTGCGGGAGCGCACAAGCAAGAATCCCAAGCAGGCCACCGGGGATATTGAGATAACCCCCACGAAGATAGAGGTGCTGGGGCGGTGCCAGTATAACGAGCTGCCCTTTGAGATAAATTTTTCCAGGGACGCTGACGAGTCCCAGCGGCTGAAGTACCGCTATCTGGACTTGCGCAACCCCAATGTGAAGGGGAATATCGTTCTTAGGAGCAAGGTGGTGTCGGCGCTGCGCCGGGCCATGGAGGCAGAGGGCTTTTTGGAGATAACCACGCCCATACTCACCGCGTCCTCTCCTGAGGGGGCCAGGGACTACCTGGTGCCCTCCCGGAAGCACCCGGGGAATTTTTACGCCCTGCCCCAGGCCCCCCAGCAGTTCAAGCAGCTGCTGATGGCGTCGGGGTTTGACAAGTATTTCCAGATTGCTCCCTGCTTTAGGGACGAGGACGCGAGAGGCGACCGCTCCCCCGGCGAGTTCTACCAGCTGGACATGGAGATGGCCTTTGCCGGGCAGGACGATGTTTTCAAGGTGCTTGAGGCGGTGCTGCCGCCGGTGTTCAGGGACTTTGGAATCTACGGAAAGAGGGTCACTGAGGGGCCGTTCAGGCGCATACCGTATTTGGAGGCCATGGAGGACTACGGCAGCGACAAGCCCGATTTGCGCATAGATTTACTTATAAAGGATGTGACCGAGCTCCTGTCGGGCTGCGGCTTCGGGCCATTTGAGGGGAATGTGGTAAAGGCCGTGCCCGTGTCCGAGTGCGATTTGGCCCGCAAGGCCATAGACAAGCTCTGCGCCGAAGTGGAGGTGCAGACCGCCCAGAAGAGCTACTGGTTCAAGGTGGACGAGAATGGCGGGATTGCCGGGGGCATAGCCAAGTTCATAAACGCGGACCCGGAGCTTGCCGGGAGGGTGACAAGTGAGCTGGCTTTACAGCCGGGCTCCCTGGTAATGCTCGCGGCGGGGAAAAAGTCCGTGGCACAGAAGACGGCGGGAGTTGCGAGGAAGCTCCTGGGGGCCGCCTGCCCGCAGCATATGGACACTGAGCAGTACGCTCTATGCTGGATAGTGGACTTCCCTATGTACGAGATAGGGGAGGAGAGCGGGGAGCTGGAGTTCGGCCATAACCCCTTCTCTATGCCCCATGGGGGCCGGGAGGCTCTCTTAAAGGCCGAGCGCGGGGAGATAGACCCTCTGGATTTGCGCGCCCATCAGTACGATTTGGTGTGTAATGGTTATGAGCTTGCCAGCGGGGCCGAGCGGAACTACGACCCGGAGATAATGGTGAAGGCCTTCGAGCTGGTGGGCCTCTCGGAGGAGGACGTGCGGGGGAAATTCCCGGCCATGTACAACGCCTTCTGCTACGGCGCGCCGCCCCACGCAGGGGCCGCCCCGGGGGTGGACAGGCTGATAATGCTCCTTACCGGGGAGAGCTTTATCAGGGAGGTCATCGCCTTCCCCATGAACCAGAGCGCCCAGGACGTGATGATGGGGGCCCCCTCGGCGGTCTCTGAGAACCAGCTGCGGGAACTAAATATAGCCGTGACGAAAACAGAGTAGAGGCCGGAAAACCCCTTGAAATCTGCGGAAACAGAGCGCCGGGGCCCTTTTGGGGGGCGCCTGGCGCTTTCTATATCTTGGGGTATTGCAGAAAATGAAATAAAAATATGTACAAGATATAGTTGACTTTCCGGGCGGTTTGGAATATAATAGTAGCTGTCCCCTGTATAAGGGGGATATTGCCCAATCCTGGGAAGGAGAATGTTTTAAAGATGCCAAAGAAAATCATCAAACGCAACGGCGAGAAGGTCCGCTTCGACCCATCAAAGATACGCGCGGCCATCTTCAAGGCAAACGTGCGCATTGCCACGGAGCGCTTCAGTGACAAGGACCTGGACGATTTGACCGCGCAGGTGGTGGAGGAGCTTGAGAGGATGGAGTCCACTCCCACTGTGGAGCAGACCCAGGACGTCGTGGAGGAAAAGCTCATCGCCGCCGACTACGCGAAGACCGCCAAGGCCTACATCCTCTACAGGGCCCAGCACCAGCGCCTCAGGGAGATGGACGACGAGCTGGTGAAGATATACTCGGCGCTTACCTTCGTGCCGGCGGAGGACGTGGACCTGAAGCGGGAGAACGCCAACATCAACGCTGACACGGCCATGGGAACCATGCTGAAGTACGGCTCTGAGGGGGCCAAGAGCTTTTATGACAAGTATGTCATACCCCCCCACCTTGCCAAGGCCGACGCTGACGGCGACATCCATATCCACGACAAGGATTTTTACACCCTCACGGAGACCTGCTGCCAGATAGACCTTATAAAGCTGTTCAAAAACGGCTTCTCCACGGGCCACGGGTATCTGAGGGAGCCAAAGGACATAAGGAGCTACGCGGCTTTAGCCTGCATTGCCATACAGGCGAACCAGAACGAAATGCACGGCGGCCAGAGCGTGCCGAACTTCGACTATTCCATGGCACAGGGGGTGGACAAGACCTACCATAAGGAGTACCTGAAGGCCCTGATACAGTTCTTCCAGCTCCGGCGGCTCATGCCCCACGGCCAGGCCGAGGCCATGATAAACCGGGCGGCCCTGGAGCTGCACAAGAAGGTCACAATGAAAAACGCCGACAGGTACGGCGAGGCCTTTGTGGAGTACCTGCCCCAGCACCAGAAGGAGTGCGGCTTTGAGCAGATAACCTGGGAGGAGGCCTCGGACGCCGCCGCCTACGCCAAGGAGACCGCATGGAGGGAGACGGACAAGGCCACATACCAGGCCATGGAGGCGCTGGTGCACAACCTGAACACCATGAACTCGAGAGCCGGGGCCCAGGTGCCCTTCTCCTCAATAAACTACGGCACGGACACCAGCGAGCAGGGCCGCATGGTGGTGAGGAACCTGCTTCTGGCTACAGAGGCGGGCCTTGGGGACGGTGAGACGCCCATCTTCCCGGTGCAGATATTCAAGGTGAAGGAGGGCATAAACTATAACCCCGGGGACCCGAACTACGATTTGTTCAAGCTGGCCATGAGGGTCTCGGCCAAGAGGCTGTTCCCCAATTTCAGCTTTATCGACGCGCCCTTCAACCTGCAGTACTACAAGAAGGGCGACTACGACACGGAGATAGCCTATATGGGCTGCCGCACGAGGGTTATGGGCAACGTCCACGACCGCAGGCGCGAGACTACATGCGGCAGGGGGAACCTGAGCTTTACCTCTGTGAACCTGCCCCGCACGGGCATTGAGGCCAAGGGGGATATCAAGAGGTTCTATGAGCTTTTGGACGAGCGCATAGACATGTGCGTGGAGCAGCTTATGCACCGGTTCAAGATACAGTGCAGCAAGAAGGCCTATAACTACCCCTTCCTGATGGGCCAGGGGGTGTGGATAGACTCGGACAGCCTGGACCGCAACGACTCGGTGGCCGAGGTCTTAAAGCACGGCACCCTATCCGTGGGCTTTATAGGCCTTGCGGAGACCCTGGTGGCCCTCACCGGCAAGCACCACGGTGAGAGCGAGGAGAGCTATAAGCTGGGGCTTGAGATAATCACCTATATGCGGGAGCGCATGGATAAGCTCTCGGAGAAGTACGGCCTGAACTTTACCCTGCTTGCAACCCCGGGCGAGGGGCTTTCGGGCACCTTTACCCGCATAGACAAGAAAAAGTTCGGCATAATCAAGGGGGTAACAGACAGGGAGTACTATACCAACTCCTTCCATGTGCCGGTGTACTATCCCATCAGCGCCTTTGAGAAGATAAAGAAGGAGGCCCCCTTCCACGCCCTGACGAACGCCGGGCATATCAGCTATGTGGAACTGGACGGGGACGTAGCCAAGAACCTGGACGCCTTTGAGAGCATTATCCGCTGCATGAAGGAGTCGGGCATCGGGTACGGCTCGGTGAACCATCCGGTGGACCGGGACCCGGTATGCGGGTATAACGGTATTATCGACGAGGTGTGTCCCCGGTGCGGGAGGCATTCCGGAGAGGGCGTGCCGTTGGAGAAGCTGGACGAGTTACGCAAGAAGTACCACGATGTGCCAGACTACTCCGGCCTAATAAGTTAAAAAGCAAAAGTTTCGTCCACCTTTACAAAGGTGGTGGGGGTGGAGGGGGCAAAGCCCTTCCCCGCCGGAGGCTGTAAATATAATTAAAAGAATCAGGAGGAATTTATCATGACTACAAAACAGGAAGCAGGCATTGTTGAGAACGGCGGCATAATGGTAGGCGAGGGCAGGGAGTTCGAGCGCATCCGCCGCATTACAGGCTACCTTGTAGGCACCATGGACCGCTGGAACAACGCAAAGCAGGCCGAGGAGAAGGACCGGGTCAAGCACAGCCTTACGGAGAGCTGATGTATGAATATCCTGCTTGTGAACGACGACGGCATACACTCCCCGGCGCTGTGGGCGCTGGCCGGGGGGCTGTCGAGGGTACATGCCGTGACAGTGGCGGCTCCCGCAAATAATTGCAGCGCCGTAGGCCACGGGGTGACGGTCCATTCCCCCCTCTTTGCCCATAGGGAGGACTTCCCCCACGGCGTTCCGGCCTGGGCGGTGTCCGGGACTCCCGCGGACTGCACGAGGCTTGGCCTGATGAACTTTGCACCGGGCCCGGTGGACCTGGTGATATCCGGGCCGAACAGGGGCTGCAACCTCTCTCAGGACCTGCTGTACTCGGGCACGGTGGCCGCGGCTCTTGAGGCGGCGATGATGGGTGTAAAGGCTATTGCCTTGTCGGCCCCCGTTGACGCCGACGATATGCAGACGGTGGAGACCTTCCTGTGCATTTTCGGCATACTGGATTTTGAGAAGGACTTTGATAAGGTGCTGAACATCAATATCCCTGCCCTGCCGCTCACAGAGGTGAAGGGGCTGTGCTGGACGCCCCTTGGCAATAACCGCTGGCGGGGGGCCTATGAGCAGCGCCCGAACACTGAGCCGGGCTTTGAGGGCCAGAGCCTCTACCACCCGCCCTCAAGGCCGCCGGAGCGCAGTCCCGGCGCGGACAACGACTACGACCGGCTGCACGACGGCTATATAACCCTCACCCCCCTGGGCTACAGCTTGCAGCAGCCAATAGAGGGCCGAAGGGAGATACCCTGGGAATGAGCGCTTCAAAGGTTCAGGTGGCGGGCATTGAGCCCGAATCCATAGTGGACGGCCCGGGCTTCAGGTTTGCGGTATTCGTCCAGGGCTGTCCCCACGGCTGTCCCGGCTGCCATAACCCCCAGACCCACCCCTTCGAGGGGGGCCGCCCTATGAGCGTTGAGGAGATTTTTGAGCGATTTCAAAAGAACCCAATGCTGAGGGGCATTACCCTGAGCGGGGGCGAGCCGTTCTGTCAAGCGGGGCCCCTTTACACCCTGGCAAAGCTGGTGCACGGCGCCTGTAAAGATGTTGTGGTTTACACCGGCTATATATACGAGGACCTGGCGGCGTCGCCGGATAAGGACGTACAGTCCCTTTTGGCCGAGACGGACATCCTCATCGACGGCCCCTTTATTGAGGGGGAGAAAAACCTTGAGCTGAGCTTCAGGGGCAGCGAGAACCAGAGGGTCATAGACATGAAAAAGACCCGGGCACAGGGGAGGGCGGTCCTGTGGGAGCAGGAATACTGAGACAAGGGGACAGAATTTGGAAAAACCCCATTGATTATTTCTTTATGCTGTGTTAGAATATAAAACAGAAATGTGCTTTCATTTTTCCTAACACAATCACATTTGCGAAAGGAGTCAATACAACATGACCAACAACAAAACAGTCCTCAGCTGGCTTGAGGAGATGAAGGAGCTCGTCACGCCCGATAACGTGGTGTGGATAGACGGCTCCGAGGAGCAGGTCGAGGAGCTTCGCCGAGAGGCCTGCTCAACCGGCGAGATGATTAAGCTGAATCAGGAGAAGCTGCCTGACTGCTACTATCACCGCACCGCCGTAAACGACGTGGCCCGGGTTGAGGGCCGCACCTTCATCTGCTCAAGGAAGGAAGAGGACGCGGGCCCCACGAACCACTGGATGGACCCGGAGAAGGCCTATAAAATGCTCTTTGACATCGCCAGGGGCAGCTATAAGGGCCGCACCATGTACGTTATCCCCTACTCAATGGGCCCTGTGGGCTCCCCCCTTGCCAAGATAGGCATTGAGGTTACGGACTCCATCTATGTTGTGCTGAACATGTCCATTATGACCCGCACCGGCAAGGCCGTCCTGGATGTTCTGGGCGACAGCACCGACTGGGTCAAGGGCCTGCACTGCAAGGCGGACATCGACGAGGAGAAGCGCTACATCTGCCATTTCCCCGAGGACAACTATATCATCAGCGTGAACTCCGGCTACGGCGGAAACGTGCTTCTTGGCAAGAAGTGCTTTGCCCTGCGCATAGCCTCCTATCAGGCCAAGAACGAGGGCTGGATGGCAGAGCATATGCTTATTCTGGGCATTGAGAATCCGAAGGGCGAGGTCAAGTATGTGTGCGCCGCCTTCCCGTCCGCCTGCGGTAAGACGAACCTCGCCATGATGATACCCCCCGAGGGCTACCGCGAGAAGGGCTATAAGGTCTGGACTGTTGGCGACGACATCAGCTGGATGCGCCAGGGCCCCGACGGCAGGCTCTATGCCATCAACCCGGAGAACGGCTTCTTCGGCGTGGCTCCCGGCACCAATATGAAGTCCAACCCCAACGCCCTTATCTCTACCCAGAAGGGCACCATCTTCACGAACGTTGGCCGCAACCTGGACGAGAACACCGTCTGGTGGGAGAGCCTGGATAAGAATCCCCCGGTCAACGCCGAGGAGTGGAAGGGCGCGAAGGTCAACGGCCCCGAGTTCATCGCCGAGGGCAACAAGCTGGCCCATCCCAACAGCCGCTTCACCGCTCCCGCCAAGAACTGCCCCTGCATCAGCCCCGAGTTCGATAAGGGCGAGGGCGTGCCGGTATCCGCCATCATCTTCGGCGGCCGCCGTCCCGACACCGTGCCCCTGGTGTACCAGTCCAAGAGCTGGAACGCGGGCGTGTTCGTAGGCTCCATCACCGGCTCCGAGACCACCGCTGCCGCCGCCGGCGCCGTAGGCGTTGTGCGCCGGGACCCCATGGCCATGCTGCCCTTCTGCGGCTACCATATGGGCGACTACTTCCAGCACTGGATTGAGATGGGCGAGAAGCTGGGCGACAAGGCTCCCAAGATATTCAACGTCAACTGGTTCCGCACCGACGCTGACGGCCACTTCATCTGGCCCGGCTTCGGCGACAACTTCCGCGTGGTCGAGTGGATAATCAAGCGCTGCGAGGGCCAGGTGGACGCCGTGGAGACCCCCATCGGCTTCGTGCCCAAGGCTGAGGACATCAACCTCGAGGGCCTTGACGACTTCTCCATTGATACCTTGAAGGACATCCTCGTGGTGGACAAGGCCGCCTGGGCCAAGGAGGCCGAGGGCATTGAGGAGTTCTACAAGCAGTTCGGCGACAGGCTGCCTGAGGCTCTCAAGGAGCAGCTGGCGGCGCTGAAAGAGGCCTGCAAGTAAGATTTAAAGTTTTGCATAATATAAGGCAGTCGGTTTTAACCGACTGCCTTTTGCTTTTTAGTCAGTAAAAATATACTGGGTTCTTGAAGTAGTAGTCCAGCACCCGCACCATACTGCCGCCCGAAAAGCTGACAGTACACCCCGGCTCCATATCCTCCCGCCACTCCTGGCGGTCCAGGCCAGCATAATGTATTCTGGGCAGGGCCCAGCTGTACAGCCTTATCCCGCCATACACTAAAACCGCACAGGCTATGGCTATAGCAAGCCGCTTGAGTACAGTGCGCGGCTCCAGCTTCCTTTTAGTCCTCCCGTCCTCATACAAATCAATCTGCCCCAATAGCACCGCCCTCCTCTCTCAGCGCACAAAGCACCTCCCATAGCTGCTCCGCACCCCCGCAGCCTGTCCCCTTACAGACAATCCTGTAGTTCGGACCCCATGTAAACGTCAAATCAAAATACTCCGGCCAATACGCTATATAGTATTCTATATCCTCCTTCATGAGACTGTCAAAATCTCCCGCGTCGTGCTTAAAATCCCAGTCAAAGCCGTTGCACCATTCATAGCGCATATCGTATATCTCCCAGACCATGGGGGCAGTGCCGAGGGAATATTCACACTCAAGATGGAATGGGAAATCGTCCAGCAGGTCAAGCCTGGCTTTTGCCGTGGGCGCGGGGTAATACCCGGCGAAGGCCCCGGGGTACTCATTAAGCTCCTCGCTGTGTATCTCCCCGCCCTTATCCTGGGAGAAGCGCCCGAGGCTCACCGGGTGCCGGAAGAAAAAATCCGCAGCCTCGGCCAGTTCATTGTCTGTAATGCCGCTGTTTCCGTATATCTGGTGCCACTTCCTGTCCTTATAAAAGCGCATGCTTTTTTCGCCCGCCCTGCTGCACACTATGTCGATACCGCCCCGGCGGGTTATCCTAGCGCCGTTTGCAATCTCAAAGGCGGTGGTGTCCATATGGCGACCCTCATACCAGCGGGAGCCATGCTCGGCCGGCGTGATGTCGGCGATTATCCACTGGGGCCCGCGCTTCCACTGAAAGCGGAGCGTCTCTACAGTACCCTCCCTGTTATAATACGCGCCGCCGGAGAACTCAAAATCATCCCCCATATCCGGAAGATACCCGGACTCCACAAGCTCCATTTCCTGGTGGGTGAAGACCCTTGTGCCGAATATGTCATAAATTTTAATATCTACAGACTCATACCCGCCGTCCTCGCACATGGGCGGGAAAAAGTCCCCGGCCTCTGATAGGTCTGAGAAGTCCTGGCGTTCCAGCCGCAGATAGTGTATAAGGGGCCGGATATGCTGCCTCCACAGCAGCGGCCCGCCGTACCACAGGGCTATGCACATAACCACTGATAAAATTCCTTTGAGCGCTTTTCGTCCGCCCCGGGAGTTATCCCGGTTCCCCTCCTCATACAAATCGACCGTCCTCACGCTATGCACCCCCCACCAATGCAGTCGCAGAAAGACGGCCGATATTTTGCAAAAATATAAAAATTTTCAGAAAATTTTACGGAATTTCCTCCCGGAACTCCCTGACCCTGCTCCACTCCTTAGTCTCGTCGTCCCTCTGGACGGTGCTCTGATGGCTCCTGAGCATTCTGCAAATCTGGTACACGTCCACCCAAATTTCGCCGTTGCCCTCCTTCTGGCTCTCGTCAAATATCAGCTGCAAGCCGTAGTGCAGGTGGCTCTGCTCAATGCCGTTGGTGTTCTCCGTGGCGCTGTAGCCGGTGCGGCCCACATAGCCTATCACGTCTCCGGCCATCACCGTGTCCCCCAGCTCAAGGCCCTGGGCATAGGGCCTGTTCTGCCTCAGATGGGCGTAGTAGTGGTAGCGCAGGCCGTCAAAGCTCCTTATGCCTATGCGCCAGCCTCCGTACTGGTTCCAGCCCAGTGCCTCCACCTTCCCGGACTCCACCGCTATAACCGGCGTGCCCACCGCCGCCATCATGTCGTGGCCCAGGTGCCGGCGCTTATAGCCGTAGCTCCGGCCTGTGCCGAAGTCGTCGTAGTCGCTGTAGGGGAAGGTCTCGGCGATGGGGGAGTAGGCCTTGAGGCCGTACCGGCTCTCCCAGCCCTCGTCGCCCTCTATTTGAAACTCCCCCACAAAGCCCCCCAGCACCGCCCCGTAGGCCTCCTTGTAGTAGGCGTAGCTGGGTGTCCCGGAGATATCCTCCCCGGCCCGGAGCTTTTCCACGGCGCTGTCGAAGTCCGACTGCTTATAGAGCTTGAAGTCCCCGCCGTACTTTGCGGCGAGATATGCCAAGAGGTCTATCCAGTCCACCGGCTCCCCCTCGCTGTAAGACTCTGTGTCCACCTGCAGCGCCTTTTCAAGCACATTCTCCGGCACCTCAAAGTCCACCCACTTGATAAAATCCCTCTGGGCCTCCTCCCCGGCCGCCCAGACCTTGGAGAGCACCGGCGCCAGCACAGCCGCCGCCAGAAGAATCCCAAGGGTCAAAAGCCTTATGCGCCGCCTCAATCTGACCGTACAGAACATGCTCCCGCCTCCCCGCAGTTTTGGTCTATTCTATGCCCCCTCCCGCGGGGATAGAACCCTGTAAAGCACCATTGCCGCCTGCTCCCGGGTGAGCGGGGCCCTGGGGGAGGAGCCGTCCAGAAGGCCGTTATCCTCTGCCCAGCCCCAGGTGTCCTTGGCCCAGTCGGAGACAGTACGCGCCTCTAGCTCCCTATGATACCTGTCCATGTACTCTCTGAACTTTTCGTAGTCCATATTATCTCCCTCTAAATATTTTTTTACCACACACAGGAACCTCTCCCAGCCCATATCAAGGGTCCTGTGGGGGCAGTACTTGCCGTCGTAGTCCTGGTGCTTCGTCACCCTGTCAAGGCCCCAGCCCCGCTCCCTAAGGAGCTCAGCAGTAAGCCGGGCGGCGTTGTCCTCGGCCTTATGAAACCTCTCGCCGCCGCTTTTTGAGTAACATATCTCGATATGTATGCCCAGCATATTCCCCGGACCCCGGCCGTCCCCGCTGGCCCAGGCGTTTCTCTCAAGGGGCAGGCCCCGGACGGCCCCGGTATCGTCCACGGCAAAGTGGAAGCTCACCTCCTCGGGCCGGTTTATCATGTAGGTTATCTCGTTTATGGCCGGGGCGTCATTGCCGGTGTTGTGCAGCACCATCCTGTCGGGCTCCCTCTCGTAGGGGCATTTCAGATAATATCTCTCCCTGGGGCAGAGCTTTTCAGTGACCGTCATATTTTCTCATCCCCCTCGTCGGACTGCTTTCTCATGGCCTCGAGCATTTCCCGGAGAAACCGCGGGTAGGTTACGCCCATGAGCCCCAGGTTTTCCAGTATGGACAGTCCCTCGTTTGAGGTGAAGAACAGGCAGACCCCCGCCCGGATAAGCCCGCCGGTCCCCGCCATGCCGTCCAGCACCACCCCAAGGAGCACTACCAGCAGTATGCAGCACTTCCTGAGAAGCCCCATGAACCCCGCCCGGCTGGACAGGGCCCCCTGCCGGGTCTTGGGGGACCTTCTGAACACCGCTGCCACTATGAGCCCGGTAACATAGTCCGCAGCCATGAAGGCCAGCAGGGCCTTTAAGGTCACGTCCCAGCCACCCAGTGCCTCGAGCGCCACGGCCCCGGCCGCCGCCAGAGCCCCAAGCACTAAATTCTTAATACAAATAAAATTATTCATTTTTACCTCCCATATAACTCAATATTTTGTCCTGCTTACAGTAAAGCTCCACTCCCTCTCTTCAAGGGGCTTTCGCCAGCTCCGCCGCACATGGTAGGCTATGGCCAGGGCCATCACACAGTCGTCATGGGCACCCGCCTGGGCCTCGGCCCGGCCGCTCCTGTTTCGCACGAAGCTGAGCATTTCCCGAAGGGTCTCGGGGTCGTTTATCCAGTCCGTATGCTCGCGCACTACCTCCACAAGCCCCGCTATTATCACCGGCCTAGTGCTGGATGTGGTGCGGAAGCCATAGCTTGGGGCGCTTCTGAAGCTCACCGGGTCCGTCCTCTCCCGGGCGTACTGGTTCGGATAGCCCTGCCGCTCAAGCTCCCTCATCGGGTAGCTTGAAAAGTTGGCCTCCACAGCTGTGAGCGCCCAGCTGTACCAGCGGCCCAGGCAGTAGAGCTGCTTTGCGTAGACATCCTCATCCATGCGCCCCCTCAGGGTGCAGACCTGCTCGCCGCTCTCAAGGTCCACCACCTGGGCCGTGAAGTAGTCCGAGCCATCGCCGGCAGTGTCCCCTCCGATAACATAGCTGCGCCCGGGCTCCGGGGGCCTGTACACGCTGACGCAGCCGCCCTCGTTTTGTACAAAGCTCACCGTCTCCTGAAGTATGAGCACCCGGCCTATCTGCTCGTCATAGCCTGTCCCAAAGACGAACGCACCTCTCTCCACAGGGCCGGGGACCTCTGAGAGCCTCTTTGCGGCTTTTGCGGCGTGGAAAACGCTCCTGCCCAGCACGCCCCACTCACCCAGGCAGTAAACCTGGTAGTAGTAGGGGTCGCTCTCCCTGTAGCCCTCAAGGGTCCGGCGGTAGTCCTCGTCCAGAAAGAGGTTGTCCTTATAGGTGGTCTTTAGCACCCTTGCCCTTGGGTCCGGGCTGTCAAAAAAGCGGCGTTTCAGCCAGTGTACGGAGGATATGGGGTTAAAGGTGAGGGTAATCTGCTTGCTGGGCCCCTGGCCCCTCAGCCTTAAATCCAGCTGGTTGAACTGCCCCTCAGAGAGCTCCGAGGCCTCCTCTATCCAGATATCCGTCAGCTCTCCGCTGGGAAATGTCACGGACTTGAGCTTCTCCGGGTCGTCCAGGCCCTTGAATATCACCTCGCTGCCGTTTATGCAGGTTATCCTAAGCTCGCTGTTTGAGCACTTAAAGAGGCCCGAAAGCCCCCAGCGGCCTATGACCTGCTTAAAGAGGGCGTATGTAGAGTCCCTGTGGGTGGCGGCCACTGCCCTTGCCACAAGCAGGTTCCTTCCGGGCTGCTCCATCAGCCGCACGAGCAGGCGCTGGACGGTGAAAAGGCTCTTGCCGCTGCCCGCCCCGCCGTACAGCACCAGGTACCGGCTCTCGCTCTCCCGCAAAAGCGGCAGGTAGACCGGGTTGAAGGCCTCCTTCGGTATGACTACCCTCATGGCCTTATCTCCACCTGGATGTCCCCGCCCTCAGGGGACCCGGGCTTCTCGCTGTAGCCGAAGCCGTTCTGCAGGATGAACTTGGCGCTCTGGGCAGTGTCCTTATGGTAGACCGACTGGATATTGGCCTCCTCCACCCGGGTCACGGCCCTTTTTACCACCCGGGCCGCTTTGCCGCCCGAGGACATGAGCTTATAGAGCTCCGCGCTGCAGTCCAGCCCGAAGGCCAGGGCCAGCCCGGGGAGGGAGGGGTGCTGCTCTTGCTCCCGGCAGCGCTCAAAGTAGATTTCCGCAAGGCCGCTGTACTTCTTCCCGCTGAGCTTCTTATGACCCATACTCACCCCTCTTCCGGGCCCGGCGCTCAAACTCGATGGCGTTCTTCCGCTGCTCAAGGTACATCTCATAGTACCTTTTGCTCTGCTGCTCGAAGGCCATGGCCTTGTCCGGGTTCTTCGGCCGCTGCCTTCGCCTGGCCCTCACTATGCTGTTGAGGCTGTCCCGCTCTCTTCTCGCCTCCGCTGCCATCCGCTCATAGTCGAAGTGGGCCCAGCAGCTCAGGGTGTTTGTCCGCGTCATTGTCAGTTCCCCCTTGTCTCGGTAAATTTATTGACGAATCGTCAACCTAAGTTATATTATAATGACGAATTGACAGTTTGTCAAGGGCATTTTGATTTTGGTTGACAATTCGCCTACAAATGGGATATACTAGTCACAAAGGAGTGAGCGGCAATGAGCTTTCCTGAACAACTTAAAAATGCCCGGGCGGCCGCGGGGTTTACCCAGGCGGAGATGGCCTATGAGCTGGGCGTGGACAAGACGACCTACTGCGGCTATGAGACGGGCCGCCGCCAGCCGGACATAAACCGGCTCAGGCAGCTGATAGACCTTCTGGACGTGCCCGCCCATGAGCTTCTGGGCACCAGGGGCGCGGGGACTGTCACCCCGGAGGAGCTGGGGAAGCTCCGTAAATACCGTATGCTGGACGTGCACGGCAGGGAGCTGGTGGACACAGTGCTCCAGAAGGAGTACGAGCGCATGGCCCGCCCCACGGAGCCCCAGAAGGAGGATAAGGGGTGGGTGACATATATAAACTGCTATGACCTGGCTGTGAGCGCGGGCATGGGGGAGCCCTGGGTGGACCCGGCATATAAGACCAGGCTGGAAATACCCGGGGGGCTCGTGCCCGAGCGGGCCCACTTCTGCGTGAGGGTGAACGGCGACAGCATGGAGCCCGCGTACAGGGACGGGGACATCGTGTTTGTGGAGCGGGTGGAGGGCTCCGTAAGCGAGGGGGAGATAGGCATTTTTTTCCTGAACGGCGACGGCTATATCAAGCGCCTGGGCCATGGGGAGCTCATATCCCTGAACCCAAAATACGGGCCCATACCCCTTAACGACTACGACGCCCTCCTATGCCAGGGCAGGGTCCTGGGCAAGCTCTCTGTATGAGAGGCACATAAAAAGCTCCGCAGCATAAAATAGTCCTGGGGACAATCCCCAGGCTATTTTTATGGAGAGGAGCTAATAATATGGCAGATAAATTTGAGCCCTGCGGCCCGGACCCGGCGCCCCTTCCGGTGGACCCTGTGCCTGCAATGGCATATGTGCCCTTCCAGCAGTGGAGCAGCAACCTGCACAGCGCCGAGCGCGCCCTGGACTCCGGCACCCTTTTCCCGGCGCTTGATAAGCCCTTCTACGGCAGGAGAGGGGGCGAGCCCAGGTGAACGACAACCAGAGAGAGCTTATGCGCAGAAGGCTCAGCGCCATGCGGTTCGCATGCTGGGAGCTGCACCTTTTCCTGGACACCCACCCCAACAACTGTGAAGCGGCCCGCCGCCTGGAGGAGTACCGGGAGCGGCTCAGGCAGCAGGTGAAGGAGTACGAGGAGGCCTTCGGCCCCTTAAACGAGCTCAGCAGCGAGACCAGCCGCTGGGACTGGATAAACGGCCCCTGGCCCTGGGAGAGGGAGGATAACGAGTAATGTTTGTATATGAGAAGCGGCTGCAGCACCCTGTGCGCATTAAGAACCCAAACCCGAAGCTGGCGAAGATTATTATGAGCCAGTATGGCGGCCCCCACGGCGAGATAGGCGCGTCGCTGAGGTATCTGAGCCAGAGGTACGCCATGCCTTATCCGGAGCTTAGCGCGATTTTGACGGATATAGGCACCGAAGAATCTGTACCCGGAGGTTATCAAACGGAGAGGCCGCCCCACCGAAGTGGAGCAGCCTCTTTTCACGTCTTGTGAGCAACATTCACGGCTGGCAACCGGGGGTACAAGACGACCTCAAAGCCATCAGGGGTGCCGCCCTGCCGGACGCCCTTCCCCTTGATGTAGACTACCTTCTCCAAAACCTCCTTGAGCATATCATTCTTTGACTTCGCGTCGGGGAGGTCGCGATAGACCGCCAGCAGGTGCTCGACCTTCGGGATTATGTTCCGGCGGCTTTCCTCCCGCGCGGCATCCAGCACAATCTCAGTTTCGATTGCCTCGAGGCTGTCTTTGGTAGACTGGATTTTGTCAGCCAGGATTCGGGAGCGGTCGAGAAACATTTCCGTGGTGTAGACGCCCTGCTCCAAGAGGTTATGCACGTTATCGAGCTGCTTATCCAGGGCGGCGAGCTCACTCGAGATTCTTTTTGCGGCGCGGCGCTTTTGCTCTATCTGGGACACCTCCTGCGGAGCGTCGAGCCCCCATTCGAGGCGGTAGTCGTTCAGCCATTCGGCCAGGCCGTCCAATATGCGCTGCTCTACAAAGTCAAGGCGGGATGAAACATTTGGGCAGGAAGTGGCGGCGCACATCAGGTAGTCATGCGGGTAGTTTTTTCCGTGAGGGCGGCGCACCATACGCCGGTTGCACATCCCGCAGACCACTAGCCCCGAGAGCGGATTCTGAACCGCATAGCGCTCCCCAATCGGGCGCGGGGGATTTTTCGACATATTTTCTTGAGCGAGGTTAAACGTCTCCTCAGAGATAATAGGCGGGTGCAGACCATCCACAACAACACACTCCTCTATTGACGACCGGGGCCGCTCCACAACAAGCTGACCGTCAACCATTTTTTTCACGTTATGCCGCCAATTCCAGCGGATTTTACCACAGTACACAGGGTTTATGAGGATGTCCCGTATTGAGGCAGGAACCCAATCACCGCCCTTCTTGGGATGAATCTTCATAGCGTTAAGGCGGCGGGTAATCAGGCTCACACCCAAATGTTTCCTGGTGCCGTCGGGCAGCAGCTCCCCAATCGTATAGAACTCGTAAATTAGGCGGATTATCTCGGCCTCCTCCGGGACAATTTCGAGAGTATAGCCCTTATCCCGCTCCAGTTTGACCCGGCGGTAGCCGTAGGGGGCCTGATTCGCCACATACTTGCCCTCCTTCACAGAGGCCAGCCGCCCGCGCTGCAGCCGCCGGTTGATAGTCTTATACTCCCGGCGGGACATGAAAAGGCCGAACTCGAAGTATTCCTCGTCAAACTCATTCTCCGGGTCGTAGGTCTTCATCGGGGTAATAATTCTCGTACCGGAGAACTTGAATGTCTGAGCTACGAGGCCCTGGTCGATTGTATCACCGCGAGCCAAGCGCTCCACCTCCATGACGAGGACGCCAGACCAAACCCCCTGCTCCACCTCACCGAGGAGCCGCTGCATGACCGGGCGGGCGGCAATCGTTTCCCCGGAAACTACCTCGCGGTATATGTCCGTGACATTCAAGTGGCTGCGTTTAGCGAGCTCCAAAAGGGCCTTCTCGTGTCGAGCCAAGGTTTCGCCCTCGCCGCGAACCTCGGCCTCGGCGTCGGCCCGAGATTTCCGCAGGTAAATCACATACTGATTCACAATGTTACCTCCCCGGGAATGTCGGCCTCGAAAAGGCGCAAATCCACGAAAATCATATTGCCGTCTCGTCGGAGTATGCAGCGCCGGAGCCGTTCTTGGTGTTAAACGCAATTTCCATGTCAGCCTGCATAAGCTCGTCCAGCAGGGCCGACACCTCATTCTTGAGCTGGCTCTGCGCAGCCATCAGAGAGGAGAGAGCTAAAGGGTCTGAGACTACACCGCCAACTGCGGCGACCTGCTTTTGGATTTCGGCGCGGCGGGACTGCAGAATGTGAAGAAGCTCTTGGTACAGGCGCAACCTCTCCGGGCGAGAGAACTTCATGTCCCGGCCCAGCAGCAGGTAGAAGCTGTCAAAGCACTTGGCGACGACAGGGCGCAAAACGGGAGACATATTACGATAATGCTGCTCAAAGTTCACAGTATCGTTGTAAAACACCTCGGCTACATTATTCCGGGCCTCAGAATAGCCTAGTAGATAGTCAGTGGAAACCCCGAAGTAATGCGCCATTTTGCATAGCAGTTCATAATCGGGCTCTTTGCCTTGGGATTCGTACCCCGAAACCCGAGAGCGGCTAAGATTCAAAGCCCTCGCAAGGTCATCCTGGGTCATGTCGCGCTCTTTGCGCA
>JAETSR010000016.1 GCA_021769555.1 Clostridiaceae bacterium | reverse complement strand
GGCCTGGGGTGGGGTGTGAGCCTCAATTGATTTTTAATTATGGCGTTTCGGCCTAATCCAAACTTCATTTAATTTTTGCATAAATATAAATTATATTTATGGACTGTAAACAGAACGGTGAGAAATTGTTAGCAATCAACCAAAAATTACTACCCCCCCCCCCCCCCGATAAAAAGTAACGGCAAAGAAAAGCCCGCATCCGGCGGCAAGGCCGTCCTCGGGTGCCTGCTGCACCCCTTTTGGCTGATATTTTATGGGCTCTTACTGCTCCTTTTCAACGTCTCCCTGCGGGCAATGGACGCCGATTACTTCGATCCCTGGATGGAGCGGGACATAAAGGCCAACAAGATGTACTCGAGCATTGGGGCTGGTGAATGTGACTATGAGGGCTGTTCAAACGAAGCCTCGTGGTATTACAATTTCATCCCCTTTGGCGACCTGGAGCTCCCCGACAACCCCAACTATCCAAGTATGCGCTCCCACTCCTATACTGACTCTGAGAAGCATGCTAAGAGGGAGGAGAACACCTACCTCGTGCCCGACGGCGACAAGATAAAGGTGGAGACCAAAAAGGAGTGGGTGGAGTACGAGACCCCGGTTACCAAGCACTACGACGGCTTCCACGCCCGCTACTGCGAGGACCACAAGGACGCCGCCCAGGAGATCATCTGGGACACCGTATACTGGACCCACTATAGGAACACCTACATAGCTATGGCCGTCGGCGGGGTCCTGACCGTTGTGGGGCTGGTGCTGTTTTTAGTACGGCGGGCCAGGAAAAAGAAAAGCTGACAAATAAAGAAGGCTTTATATATGGAAATGAGGCTTATCACCGCCTACTACCCGGACCCCGGCCAGTGGGAAAACGAGTTTTCATCCAGAAAGGAGCCCTGACCCCATGCGCTGTTTCTTCTGCAAAGGCGGCCTTGAGAAAGGCACGACCACCCATGTAGTAACCCTTGAGAAGTGCATAATTATTGTAAAGAACGTCCCCTGCACCCGGTGTACTCAGTGCGGCGAGAGCTTTTTTGACGATGAAGTTGCCATACAACTAGAAGAAATTGTAAAGTCATTCAGTTCCTCGATGATGGAGATAACCGTGGTGAACTACGCAGGCAGGGCCGCTTAATCATCCCTCTGTAGAAGTTTATAAATAAGGAGGAAAACGCTAATGGAAGCCATCAGAAACTCCGCCAAAGCCCTGCTCCTGCGGGACGATATGCTCCTTCTCAACCGCTGCCTGACCAGCTCCGGTGAGGAATACTTCGACCTGCCCGGGGGCGGGCAGCATGCATATGAGACCATGGAGGAGGCGGTAATAAGAGAGGTCATGGAGGAGACCGGCCTCATAGTGGAGCCCGTGCGGTTCGCGGCCCTGTGCGAGGAGATATTCACCGACCAGGACATGCGCCGGAAATACCCGGAATACTGCCACCGCACCCTGCACATTTTTCTGGCGCGGGTAACCTCCAATACCGCAGGCGAGAAAACCGAGACAGACTTCCAGCAGACCGGCTCGGTCTGGGTCACCCCGGAGGAGGCCGAGTCCATGCCCATAGTGCCCTTACAGCTCCGCGGGCGGGTCAGAGAGGTGCTGGAGGCGGCGGGGCCGGTGTATCTTGGCTCCGTGCGCCGGGACGAAGTATGTATGTAATTTTAGCTTGACATAGGGTCTTATATGTGTTAATATGGCCTTACAGACATCAAAGAAAGGCGGTGAGCGGCAATGTTCCTCAATATTTCCCCATTCCATAGAAGACCCGCCGCTTGGCCCCGCTTTAGTCTGAGGTAAAGAAAACGGTAGGACCGGTCTCCTGTTTGGGGGCCGGTCTTTTGCTTTGAAAGGAGAGATGTTTTATGCGTAATTTTAACGTAAGCCCACACAGATGCATATTTTTTCAGGAGGTAAGAGATGACAGATATAAAAACCTACGGCTTTCCGCAGGAGCTCATCCCCGCAGAGGGCCCAGCCCTGCCCGCCAGGGTGACGGCGGTATTTAAGGGGCGCTGGCAGCTTATCACGCCCGAAGGGCAGAGGTATGCCGCTTTGAAGACCAAGGAATACATTTATGATGGCGGCGAGGAGTTCCCGACCACCGGGGACTATGTATTGGCCCTGCCCGCCCCGGGGGACTGGCAGATAGTGCGCACTCTGCCGAGGAAGAGCTTTTTCTCCAGGCTCGACGGCTGGCACGGCACAGAGCAGGCCGTGGCGGCGAATATGGATGTAGTCTTCGCCGTGCAGTCCCTAAACGAAAACTTTAACCTGAAGCGCCTTGAGCGGTATCTTACCCTATGCTGGAACAGCGGCGCGAAGCCCGTGGTGCTCCTCACAAAGGCCGACCTGCCCGGGGACCGCGGCAGGATGATAGGCGAGGCCGAGAGCATAGCAGGAGAGGCCCCGGTGATAGCCCTGAGCTCCAGGACAGGGGAGGGCATGGAGCGGCTTTCCCCCTACCTTGCCCCCGGAGCCACCGCTGCGTTCTTGGGCAGCTCCGGCGTGGGCAAGTCCAGCCTTATAAACGCCCTTGCCGGCGAGGATATCATGTCCGTCAGCGGCGTGCGGGAGTATGACTCCGCCGGACGGCACACCACTACCCACCGCCAGCTGCTGCTGTTAAAAAGCGGCGCGCTGGTTATAGACACCCCCGGCATGAGGGAGCTGGGCATGTGGGACGCCGGGGACGGCCTTGCCGCGGCCTTCCCGGACGTTGAGAAGTACCTTGGGCAGTGCCGTTTCTCCGACTGTAAGCACGAGAGCGAGCCCGGCTGCGCGATAAAGGCAGCGCTGGAAAGCGGCGGGCTTGACCCCGGGCGCTGGGAGAGCTACAGGCTTTTGAACAGCGAGTCTGAACGGAGCCGCCATGCGGCGCGCATGAAGCAGGGCCAGCCCAGCAGGACCCTGGCTAAGGCCAGAAGGCAGGAGCGCAAATACAAAGGGAAAAATTTCCCCGGGGCATATTGACATTTATCTCAAATCAGTGTATAATAGACAAAATATATTTATCAACTGCATATTCTTAAAGGCGATGACGAAGAAGGCCTGGGGCCTGTCTCCACAGAGAGCCGGCGGCCGCTGCGAGCCGGCGTGACGTCCCCAAAGCGCTTATCCCTTCCGAGCCGGAGGCCCGAACCCAAAGCCTTCTTTTGGGCTGTGGCAGTAGACGCCTCCCGTGTATGCCGCGTTAGAGCAGGGGCTTGCTTGAGCCTGACGTTTTGAGAGGCAGGGTTTTTGTATAGATTCTGCAATATGAGTGGTACCGCGGAGCATATCCGTCTCATAGGTAATTCCTATGGGACGGTTTTTTTATCGATAGGAATGTGCAAAATAATATACATACTACTTAACTAGGGGGATGCCCAATGGAAAAAACAGATTTGAAAGCCCAGCTGAAAGAGGTTGCCCAGCGCATACGCACCATGAGAGAGATAACCGGACTTTCAGAGGATGAGATGGCCCGCTGCACAGGCGTGGGCCCGGAGGAGTATGTACGCTGTGAGGAGGGAGAGCAGGATTTCAGCTTCACCTTCATCTATAAGTGCGCAAAGCGCTTCGGCGTGGACCCCACCGACCTTATCCGCGGGGTGAGCCCCACTCTGTCCAGCTATACCATCGTGCGCCACGGGGACGGCCTGCCCATCACCCGCCGCCACGGGTTCAAGTATCTGAACTTAGCCCCGCTATTTAAGAACAAGACCGCCGAGCCGTTCTTTGTCACAATGCCCTACTCTGAAGCTGAGCAGCATGTGGCAATAAAGCTCGCCTCCCACGCCGGGCAGGAATTTGACATAGTTGTGAAGGGCTCCATGAAGGCCCAGATAGGCAGCCACATCGAAGTCCTCAACGAGGGCGACTCCATCTACTACAACTCCGGCACGCCCCACGGCATGATAGCCACCGGCGGGGAGGACTGCCAGCTCTACGCAATGGTTATGAAGGGAAGTGAGGATATGCCCCCTGAGGCCGACCGCTTCCAGACCCTTATAGACCGCAAGCTCGCCCGCCAGCCAAGGGCAAGCGTTGCCGACCCCTTTATAGAGACCTCTTTAGACGAAAACGGCATACTGAACGGCATAAAATTCAAGAACGAGGATAATTTCAACTTTGCTTTTGACGTGGTGGACGAGATAGCCCGTAGGGAACCTGACCGGCTCGCCATGCTCCATCTGGACCACGAGAAGCGGGAACGCCGCTTCACCTTCTCGGACATCAGCAGGCTCTCAAACCAGACGGCCAATTATCTTGAGAGCCTGGGCATAAGGCGGGGGGACCGGGTGCTGGTGGTGCTAAAGCGGCACTACCAGTTCTGGTACGTGATAACCGCACTGCACAAGATGGGCGCGGTGATAATCCCCGCCACGCACCTTCTCATGGAGCACGACTTCGACTACCGCTTCAAGGCGGCGGGGGTCAAGGCCATACTCTGCACCTCAGACGGCCAGACTGCCGACGAGGCGGACAGGGCGGCGAAAAACTGCCCGGAGGTGCAAGTGAAGATAATGGCGGGGGAAAACAGGCTGGGCTGGCACGACTTTGACAAGGAGATGGCCGCCTTCCCGGATGTATACGAGAGAAAGCCCGACTCCCCCGCCGGCAGCGACCCCATGCTCATGTACTTCACCTCGGGCACCACCGGCTACCCGAAGATAGCCGTGCACAGCTATAAGTATGCCCTGGGGCACTATATAACCGCAAGATACTGGCATAACGTGAACCCCGACGGCCTGCATTTTACCATCTCCGACACCGGCTGGGGCAAGGCCATGTGGGGGAAGTACTACGGCCAGTGGATGTGCGAGGCGGCCATATTCACCTACGACTTCGACAAGTTCGACGCCCACGACATCCTGCCCATGTTTGCAAAGTACAAAATTACCACCTTCTGTGCCCCACCGACTATGTACCGCTTCTTTATAAAAGAGGACCTCAGCAAGTACGACCTCTCCGGCATAGAGTACTCCACCACCGCCGGCGAGGCCCTGAACCCGGAGGTATACGAGCAGTGGAAGCGGGCCACGGGCCTTGCCCTTATGGAGGGCTTCGGCCAGACAGAGACCACCTGCGTCATATACAATCCCGTAGGCACCATCCCGAGGGTGGGCTCAATGGGCGTGCCGAGCCCCCTGTATGACGTTGATATAGTCCTCCCCGACGGCACCTCCGCCCCTGTTGGTGAGACCGGCGAGATTGTGATACGCACGGATAAAAACGTGCCCTGCGGCTTGTTCCTCGGGTACTATCAGAACGAGGAGCAGACTAATGAATCCTGGCATGACGGCATGTACCACACCGGGGACACCGCCTGGCGGGATGAGGACGGCTATTTCTGGTATGTTGGCCGCACGGACGACGTGATAAAGTCCTCGGGCTACCGTATCGGGCCCTTTGAGATTGAGAGCGTCCTGATGGAGCTCCCCTACGTCCTGGAGTGCGCCGTCACCGCCGTGCCCGACCCCATCCGGGGGCAAGTGGTAAAGGCCACGATAGTCCTTACCCGGGGCACCGAGGGCACCGACGAGCTGAAAAAAGAGATACAGACCTACGTGAAAAAGCACACCGCGCCCTATAAGTACCCCCGCATAGTTGAGTTCCGGGAGGACCTGCCCAAGACCATCAGCGGCAAGATAAGGCGGGTGCAGATAAGGGAGGAGGATAAATAATGCTTACAAGAGAAGTGACTTTTACACTAAGGGACGGCAGAAAGGCAGTCCTTCGTAACCCCAGAAATGAGGATATTCCCGGCCTCCTGGACTACCTGGTGCAGTCCGCCGGGGAGTCGGACTTCATCATGCGCTACCCCGAGGAGTGCGCAAAATACACCGCCGAGGGGGAGGCCAAGTGGGTAGAGGACAACAACTCCAATGAAAACGTCGCCGTGCTGGTGTGTGAGATAGACGGTAAGATTGCCGGGAATTGCAGTGTTCACCGCAACCCTATGATGAAGGTGCGCCACCGCGCTTTCATCGCCATCGCCCTGCTGAAAGAATACTGGGGCCAGGGCATAGGCACGGCCATGTTCAAAGAGATAGAGCAAATCGCCCGGGGCTGGGAGGGAGTGACCCAGCTGGAGCTGGAGTTCGTAGAGGGCAACGCCCGGGCCCGGGGGCTCTATGAGAAGATGGGCTTTAGGATAGTGGGCGTGCGCCCGGACGCCTATCGTTTCAAGGACGGCAGCCTGCATAATGAGTACATCATGATAAAGAAGCTCCCGCAAGAGTAAGAAATATTTCAGAAACCCGCAAGCCATTATTTCAAAGTATGAGGTATCATTATCCCAGAAACCACCAAGGAGTGATACCTCATGAAAAAGACAGCTCTATGCTTAGCGCTCTGCCTGTGCGCACTGGTTCTGTTCGGGTGCCAGAAGGGCGGGGAGAAGTCAGGACAGCACCTCTATACCACCGTCCTGAAGTACAGCGGCGAGGACGACCCTCAGACGTATCTTGAAATAGCGAAGCGGAGCCAGGAACTTCTGCCCCTTTTGGAGGAGAATGCCGGCGCCTTTGTGATGAACGCCTATAACTTCCAGGATATCGACGGCGAGGGCACGCCCCTCTATGAGATGAATCGGATGGACCTGCCCGTTGAGATAGACCCCGCCGGGTACTGTGTAAGCGTGGACAAAAACTACCTGGATATCCACGGCATAACTACCGGCGGCGGTATTCCCGCCAGTGAAAGTCTGGTTATCGACGACCGCACCCAAAACATTCTCGTCCCCGAAAAATACAGAGACAGAGAGCAGGACATAATAGAGGCGTACAGGTCCCGGTTCTACTTTGAAAAGGTGGAGGCCGAAAACAGCTATAACGAGGACGCCGGGCTCGGCGAACTCCTGGGGCTCAACGAAAGCGACCTTACTGTAAACATCATCTATGTTAAGGACGGCCAGAAGTACCCGGTGTACCGGGAGGATATTATATGTGAGGACGGCTCAATAACCGACCCCATAGTCCAGGTGTATACCGGGAACATACACTGTAACTATGCACACAGTAATCTCTCCCAGTGGACATATTTCTTCTCCGATAAAAAAAGTCCTGAGGAGGCTTATGAGGCCCTTAGGCCCTATGTGGAGCAGTGCGGGGCAGAGAAGAGCCTACAGTCCGTGAAGCTTATACAGTGAATAACTACAGGAAAGGAATATAAATATGCTTAAAGATTTTAAGAACAGCATAATCTCCACCTCAATACTTTACACACTGCTGGGCCTGGTGCTCATAATAGCCCCGGGCAAGGCCATCCGCTGGGCATGCTTTCTCATCGGGGCCGTCACCCTCTGGTACGGCATATCCAGGATTTTGGCCTACAGAAAATCCGGCATGGAGTACGGCCAGCGCTTCGACATGTTCATCGGCGTTGTGCTGGTGGTGCTCGGGGCGTTCCTGCTGGTGTCTCCCCGGTTCATCGTGTCGATAATCCCTGCGGCACTGGGGCTTTATATCCTGGTGGACAGCGTAGCAGCCATAAAGCGGGCCCTGGACATGAAGGCCCTGGGCTTTGAGAAGTGGTGGGGGTCCTTTATCTCGGCATTAGTGCTGGCAGTGTTCGGGGCGGTGATGGTGCTCAACCCCTTCGGGACCGTGGAGGCGCTCATCAGATTCGTGGGCATTGGCTTTGTGTTCGACGGCGTGTCCACCCTTGTGAACACTATGCTGGCCGACAAGCTCTACCGGGGCTGAGGCTTTTCCCTGCAGAACAGCTCCCTAAGCCCTATCACCAGTATGAACCCGCCAAAGAGCCTCCTTAAAAGGCCCATATCCATCCCCGCCGCTAAAAGCGCGCCGGCTATGCAGGCGGGCACACCGAAGAGCGTACACCATAAAACGGCCTTCCTTTCGATGAGGCCGTTTTTTATATGCCCGAAAATTGCCGGAAGCGCGCAGGCCGTGAAGTACAGAAGGTTTACCCCGCCTGCCTGGGCCTGGCCGATACCCACGACCGCCGTCATCCACAAAATCAGGAGAGTGCCTCCCCCAACGCCAAAGCCCGAGAGCACCCCTGTAAGGGCGCCTATCAAAACCGCTATAACCGTGCTCACAGCCCCAGCACCGCCTTTGCCCCGCAATATATCATCAGCGCCCCGAAGCCCCTTCTCAGCCATTTCACCGGCACTTTTTTAAACACCCTTCCGGACATAAGCCCTCCTATGGCCCCGCCTATAAGGTATGGCCATGCCAGTTTAAGGTCTATTGCCCCCTTGAAAAAGTACACTGCCGCCGAGACTACCGATAAGGGCAGTATGACCCCCACGGATGTGGCGAAGGCCTTGCGCTCCGGAAGGCCCGTCCAGCGGGTAAGCATGGGCACAAGAAAGAGCCCTCCTCCCGAGCCGAACAGTCCGTTTGCCAGCCCCGCAAGGCTCCCTGTAACAGAATATCTCCACTTATTGTCCACAAAAAGCGCCCCCTTTTCTTAGGTATAAGCTCCCACAAAATCCCCGGAAAATTCGTATTTCCTGCGGGATTTTACGCATACTGACCCAGAGGTGATACCGTGAAAAGTACGAAAAAGCGCTCCCTTATAAAGCTTCGGGCCTATCTTATGCTCCTGGCGATACTGTCCCTGATGGCCTTCGGCGGGCACACCCTTGCCCATGTGTCCGGCAACGCGGAGTATGTTGCGGCCGCGGGCCAGCAGAGCCTCTACCGTTTGGACGCGGCCAGCTCCCGGGGGACCATATACGACTGCAGCCTTAAGCCCCTTACCGGCACCACCAGCCGCTGGGCCGCGGCGATAGCCCCCACCATAGAGTCCATAGGCGCTGTTGAGACCGCCACATACGGGCGCGTCCGCGACAGGCTTGCCCTGGCCCTTGAGGACGGCAAGCCCTTCACCCTGGAGCTGGAGAGGCCCATCGAGCACCAGTGCATAGACTGCTTCTCGGTGCCCAAAAGGTACTCGGAGAATCAGCTCTGCCCCCATGTGATAGGCTACCTTGACGGCATGGGCCGTGGGGCCTCAGGCGTGGAGCTCTGCATGGACGACGCGCTCTCCCTCTACAGCGGCCATCTCACCGTGTACTACCAGGTGGACGCCCTGGGCCGGGCCATAGCCGGTGCTGAACGCCTTGTGGAAAACAGCATGGAGTACACCGCAGGAGGCGTCGCCGTCACCATCGACCGGGACATACAGCTCCTCTGCGAGCGGGCCTCAAAGGGCCTTGGCAAGGGGGCTGTGGTCGTAACGGAGGTTCCAAACTGTGAAATCCGAGCGCTGGTGAGCCTGCCGGACTTTCAGCAGGACAGGATAGACGAGGCCTCAAAGGACCCGGACTCTCCACTTCTCAACCGCGCTTTCAGCGCTTACGCCCCCGGCTCCGTCTTTAAGCTGGTGACGGCGGCTGCGGCCCTTGAGGAGGGCTCTGTGCTCAGGACCTTTGACTGCACCGGCTCACTAAACGCCGGAGGGCTCATGTTCCACTGCTTCGACGGCCTGCCCCACGGCAGGGTGGACCTGCAGGAGGCCATTTCAAAATCCTGCAACGGCTACTTCATCAGCACCGCCCGGGCCCTTGGGGGCCAGCCTGTGCTGAGCATGGCCTATGATTTGGGCCTCGGCGAGGGCCAGGAGTTCGGCCGCGGGCTCTACAGCTCCGGGGGAGAGCTGCCTGAGATTGAGAGCCTGCATAACTTCCGGGCCCTTGCGAACTTCTCCTTCGGCCAGGGCAGTCTGACTGTCACGCCCCTGCAGATGTGCGGCGTTCTTAACGCCATAGCCTCCGGAGGGGAGTACCGCTCCCCGAAGCTCATTGCGGGCACCGTCAGCGGCGAGAGGAAGCTCACTCCCCAGACCCCCATATCCGACATATCACGCACCGCCATGAGCTCCCGCACCGCAAGGCTTCTTCAGCAGTACCTTATAGGCGCTGCAAAAGACGGCACCGGCTCCAAAGCCGCCCCTGAAAACTGCGTCAGCGGCATCAAGACCGGCACCGCTCAGACCGGCGTATATGAAAACGGCCGGGAGCTTATGAACTTCTGGTACTGCGGCTTCATCAGCGACAGCTCCGGGCCCAGGTACTGTATCACCGTGCTCAGGGAGGGTGATACGGACAGCGGCAGGGCCGCTGAGGTGTTCCGGGAGATTGGGGAGGGCTTATCGGGAGATGAGCCTTGATATCCTCCCCCTATTATAGCGCTGTATGATTACAAAGGCCAAGTCAAAGGCCGCGCCGCATACTGAGGTGGCGAGAAAAACTCCGAAAGAGCCGAATTTTATGGAGAAAGCCAGGGGCACAAAGCTCAAAGCCGCATTCGCCTCATGCACAAGCTCGGACCGGCACATATTCGCGGCTATCTCCTCCCAGCTGTGCAGCTTATGGGAAAACCCCTCCGGGCTGTATGTAGGCAGCTTATTCTTCCAGGCCTTCACCTTCAGAGCCTTGTAAAGCCTCTGCTCCCACGGACGGACCCGGAACCATCCCCCTGCATAGTCCGGGCGCACTAAAGCCGGGCTGCCTAAGACAGACCCCATCAGCAGACGGACAAGAAGGTGGTAGGCGATAGTGCCGAGGGTTATGGCGAGAGTCAGAAGTATGCCTATGGGAAAAACACAGTACAGCGCTGCCGCCAGCGCCGTCCCCAAAAGGCTCAGCGCCACTGACGTCTTTATTATCTTAGGCATTGAACCATTTCACCTTCTGCACAAAATTTTTCGCGTCCCCATATCCGGCTTTACCGTAAAAATGGGCGTGCATATCATCATTCACCGAGTTCAGCTCAACTCCCGCGGCGTCAAGCCCTCGGACCCGGCTCTCTGTCTCCTTGAGCAGCGCCGAGCCCAGTCCCCTGCCCTGGCGGGTGCGCTCTATCACTATCTCCTCCAGGACAAAAGAGGTGAGGTCATCATACTGCTTGAAATAGCCCATGATAAATCCAGCCGTGCCTCCTTCGTCCTCAAGCAGCAGTCCGTATCCGCCGTCCATCCCCAGCACCTGGCGTATGCGCCGCCCGGCCGTCTCCCAAGTCCATACGCCCTCCTCACAGGTGTTATAGTAGTCGATATAGAGGGGGAGCACCTTTTCAGCGTCCTCCAGGCTCATCTCTCTGTACATGAAATATTCTCCTTTCAGGGCAGCTTCATCACATTCAGGACTATGCCCTGCTCCGTGATGTCTATTATCCCATAGGTGGGCTCCCAGCCGCTGAGCCGCCCGGGGTTCATTATATACAGTCCGTCCTCATAGTCTTCCCGGGGGTTATGGGTATGCCCGAAAAGCACAATATCCGCCTTTCTTGAGCGGGCCTCGCTGACAAGTGTATAGTCCCCGGACTTCACGCCGTAGTTATGCCCGTGGGTATAGAAAATTTTTCTCCCCTCAGCCATATACTCCCCGGCGTCAGGTATGGAGCTGCCCCAGTCGGAGTTGCCTCTCACCTGTAAAAATGTCTTGTTCGGGAATGAAAACTTGACGTTCTCAACGTCATTTTCCCCGTCCCCAAGGTGGATAACTATGTCGGCGCCGGGCTGGGCGAGTATCGCCCGCCTAAGGCTCCCGGAGTCACCGTGGGTGTCCGACGCAACTAAAATACGCATTGAAAATACCTCACATTCCAAAAATTATGAATCAACGGCACTCCTCCCGCATAGTATGGAAAGAAGCCATATAAGAGGGAGGGTCCCAGAATGAACGGGAACAATATGGATAACAGCAGGCTTGAGTCCCTGCTGAAAATAACTGCCCAGCGCCTGGGCACTACGCCTGAGGCGCTGAAGAAGGCCGCCGGGGACGGCACGCTCTCCCAGCTGGTGAGCGGAGCCAGTGCAGGCGACAGCGCCGCCATTGAGAAGGTGCTCTCAGACCCGGACGCGGCAAAAAAGCTCTTAGCCACGCCCCAGGCGCAAAAGCTGCTGCAAATGCTCCAGGGCGGGAAATGACAGCCCATAACTAACACCAAAAAGAAAGGGGGCGAGGCATATGGACGGCCTTGAGCAGCAGCTCAGCCAGTTTTTATCCGACCCCAACAGCATGAAGCAGCTGCAGAGCATGATAAGCTCCCTGGGGCTGAACAGCCAGCAGGGCGGCTGGGGCGAGGGCTCCCAGCCCGCCCCTGAGCCCGCCCAGAGCATTCCGGATATGTCCGCCCTTGCGGGTATGCTGGGAGCTTTGGGCGGCGGGCAGTCCACCTCTCAAAAGCCCCCGGCCCATGGGCCCGAGGGTCCGGACACCCTGGCAATGGTGGCGAAGCTCGCCCCAATGCTCAGCCAGCTGAACCGGGAGGACGACTCCACCCGCCTCTTAACGGCCCTTCGGCCGTTATTGGGCCCGGAGAGGCGCAAGAAGGTGGACGAGGCCGTGAAGATATTGCAGATGATGCGCCTGCTGCCAATGCTCCGGGACATGGGCGGCCTTGCGGGGCTAATGCCCGGGCTTGGGCTGTGAGGAGGTTTTCCTATGCCTGAAATGGATATGCGGCGTATGCAGGAGGAGGCGGCCCGAAGGGCCCGGGAAATGCAGTCCCGGGCAAGGCAGGGGAGGCCCCGGCCTGTAAGCCCCTCCGAGCCTGAGCCTCCCGCCGCCGAACATAATTCCCCAGAGCCCCCCGCCCCGCCGGGGCCTCTGCCGCAGCCGCAAGCTGCCTCTCCGGCGGCCGCTTCCCCTCCTATGGCAGAGCCGCCAAAGAGCCTTTTAGAGGAGCTCTTCAGGGACAGGGAGCGCACCATGCTGCTGGCACTGTTGCTGATACTTGGGGGCGAGGAGGGGAACACTGAGCTCATGTTCGCCCTCTTATTCCTGCTGATGTAGCTCATGTACAAGGCGCTGCCGCATATTAAATACAGAATTTGCGCTTATGATTCTGTGCTTAATATCGGCAGCGCTTTTTTCTGTCAGCAGATTGTCCCCCCGCCTATGACGGTATCTCCGTCATACATCACCACGGCCTGTCCCCGGGTAATGGCACGCTGTGGACGGTCGAAGCGCAGGGTGAGCTCGTCCGGCCCGGTCTGCACCGCAGCCGCGGGCTGCTCCTTATGCCTGTAGCGTATCTTCGCCGTGACCCGCATGGGCTCCTTTATGCTCTCTACGGCTATAAGGTTTAAATCCCTGGCTATGAGCCGGTCTGAAAAAAGCTCCCTGTCCTCCCCGAGTATTACCCGGTTCTTTTTAGGGTCTATTCCGCACACATACATAGGCTGGGGAAAGCTCAGCCCAAGCCCTTTCCGCTGGCCCACCGTATACCGGATTATCCCCCTATGCCTCCCATAAACCTGCCCCGCCGTGCCCACAAAGTCCCCGGGCTCCGGGGCTTCGCCGGTGTACCGCTCTATAAACCCGGCGTAGTCCCCGTCCGGCACAAAGCATATATCCTGGCTCTCCTGCCTGTGGGCGTTGATAAACCCCGCCTCTTCCGCAAGCTGCCGCACCCGGGCCTTGGTGAGCCCTCCCAGGGGCAGCAGCAGCCGGGAGAGCTGGTTCTGGCTAAGGTTATAGAGAAAATAGCTCTGGTCCTTGTCACCGTCCAGCCCCTTCTTTAACAGCCACCGGCCGCTTCCCGGGTCATGTTCCACTCTTGCGTAGTGTCCTGTGGCTGTATAATCACAGCCTATCTCAGCCGCCCTGTGAATAAGCTTCCCCAGCTTCACATACCTGTTGCAGCTTATGCACGGATTGGGCGTCCCGCCGCTTTTATAGGTCTCAACGAACCGGTCCATGACCTCGCGCTTGAAATCCCCGGAGAAGTTGAACACATAGAAGGGCATGCCAAGCCTGTTGGCAACGCTCCTGGCGGCCTCAACGCTCTCAAGGGAGCAGCAGGCCCTCTCCCCCCTAAAGTCCTCTGGGCCGTCTTCACCGGAGAACAGCTTCAGGGTCACGCCTATGGCGTCATAGCCCTCCCGCTGTAAAATCAGCGCCGCCACCGAGGAGTCAACTCCCCCGCTCATTGCCGCGAGCACCCGGGGCTTATTCTCCCCGCTCATAGGGCCGAGATATCAAGTCCCCGGCTCTCGCCGGCAAAGAACTCCCGGAGCTTTCCGCGAATCATCTCCGCGCCGCCTGCAATATCGCTCTCGATATTCACCGGCAGTATGGGGTCGTGGACCGAGAGCCTCACTAGAAACCATCCCGCCCCCTCCCCGGCGGGGAATGACACCCTGATACCCTCCCGGTTGTCCGGGGCTATGGCCCAGCCCCTCTCCTTTGAGTAGGCCTCAAGGCTCTCAATAAGCTCATTCCCCCGGGCGCGGAAGTCCTGCTCGGTTATGGGTATTCGCACCTCAACCGCCTCGGCGGGCTCCCGGAGCGGGCTGAGCATGTCGTCAAGCTCCTTTCCCTCCCGGCGAAGGGCCGCGAGCTTGATGATAATCTTTGTCACAAGATACGCGCCGTCGTCTAAAAAGTAATTCTCCCTCAGGGCCGCGTGGCCGCTGGTCTCGATGGCGAGGGGGCAGTCCACTCCCTCGGAGTTCAGCCTCACGGCCTCGTTTATCACGTTCTTATATCCTCTCTGAAACCTGTGGTGCCTGCCTTTAAGCGTACCCTCTATATACTCCCTCAAGCCGTCGGAGGTGATGGAGTCGGTGACTACTGTCCCTCCCGGGGCAGTCTCTAAGGCTATGGCCGAGGCCAGCGCCACGAGCCTGTTGCGGTTTATCTCCCTGCCATGCCGGTCCACTACCCCGGCCCTGTCCACGTCCGTGTCGAAGATTATCCCAAGGTCCGCTCCGGACTCAATAACCGCCCGGGAGGCATATCCCATGGCCTCCTCGTTCTCGGGGTTTGGGATATGGTTCGGGAAACTGCCGTCCGGTTCTAAAAACCGGCTGCCGCTGATATCCGCGCCCAGAGGGGCAAGCACCCTTTCGGCATAAAACCCTCCCGCACCGTTTCCTGCGTCCACGGTGATATGAAAGCCCTCAAGGGGCCTATGGTAATCCGGGGCGTTTATCCCCTTCTCTATCAAATCGCGAAGATGGGCCGCATACTGCTCCATATGGTCCGACTCCTGCCAGACGCCCCCCTTGTGCGCCTCAGGACATGCCCCCTCTTCTGCCAGGGCCAGTATCTCCGAAATGTCCGGGCTGTCCAGGCCGCCGTCCCTGGTAAAGAACTTCAGGCCGTTCCTGTGAAACGGGTGATGGCTTGCGGTTATCTGCACCGCACAGTCACAGGGGATGTCCACAGCTGCCATGAACATTGAGGGCGTTGAGGCCAGCCCGCAGTCATAGCATGTCACGCCATAGGGGAGAAACGCTTCTCTTAGAGCCCCGGCTATTCTTGGCCCGGAAAGCCTCGAGTCCCGGCCCACCGCAAGCTTCAGCTTATCTGAGGGTATATCAAGGCGCCTTTCACACCAAACTAAGAAGGCCCGGGCAATGTCCGTCACGGCCCTGTCGGTGAGCTCTACCGGCCCGCCCGCCTCTGTTTCTATTGCCACACCCCGCACGTCAGTGCCGCTTTTCAGCTTCATATAATCCAATACGACCCACTCCTTTATTTTTACTAAGAGTATTGTAGCAGAAGCGGGTGGGATAATCAATCTTTTTTCTGCCGCTCCCTACAGAGCGGCGCTTGACCGTCCCGGGCGCGTATGGTATAATACTTTATACTTTACAGGAAGCTTTGAACGAGGAGGTGTTCGACCAAATGTGGGCATTTGTCAAAAAGCAGGCGCTCTGGTTCATGAACCGCATAACCGAGGACCGCATAGACTCCTCCGCGGCACACAGCGCCTTTTTCCTCATAACCTCCTTTCTGCCCTTTTTGGCTTTCCTGCTGACCCTCATGCAGCGCATACATTTTTCCTCAGGAGTCACCATGATAGAGGCCGCGCTGGACCTGCTGCCCGACGCGTTTTCCGCCGCCCTCAGGGAGATAATCCCCAGCCCCATAGAGGCCTCGGGAGTGCTGCCCGTGGCTGTGATAGCGGCGGTATGGTCATCCTCCATGGGCATGGTTGCCATAATCAAGGGCCTGGACCATATCTACGAGGTGGAGCAGCCCCGAAACTATATCCTCCTTCGGGCCATGGCCGTGGTATACGTAGTCATGCTGGCGGTGGTGCTCATTGCGGCGGCGGTCCTTCTTGTCTTCGGCTCCACAATATACAGGGCAATCCAGGACCGCTGGCCCTTAGTGGCGGCCCTGCTTATAAACTTCAAGTCATTAGTAAGCTTCGTCATGCTCTTTATCTTCTTCACCTTATTGTATACCTTCGTGCCCCGCCGGCGGGCCAAATTCCGGAACAATCTCCTGGGCGCGGTCTTCGGCGCGGGAGGCTGGGTGCTCTTTTCATACTTCTTCTCCCTGTTCGTGGAGAACTTCTCCAACTTCTCTATCTATGGGAGCCTGGCGACTTTAGTGATAATGATGTTCTGGCTGTTTTTCTGCATGTACATCCTTTTCCTTGGGGGCGAGGTGAGCATGTGGCTTGAAGGGAGCGGCGTTCGTAAGGACCTGAAAAAGCTGCTGGGCGGCCGGGAGAGTCCCTCTATAACGTCGGAGACCGCGTCTGAAAGGAAAGAGGAGGAGAAAGAATGAGAGGCAAAAGGATAGTGGTCATAGACGGCCAGGGCGGGCGCATGGGCGCGGCCATAGCGGCGGGGCTGAGGGCGGAGGAAGTACCCGGCGAGATAATTGCCGTCGGCACGAACTCAGCCGCCACTGCCGCCATGCTGAAGTCCGGCGCGGACGCCGGGGCCACCGGCGAAAACCCGGTGATAGTCTGCTGCCGGGACGCGGACATAATTATGGGCCCCATGGGGATAATAACCGCCAACGCCCTTTTAGGGGAGATAACCCCCAAAATGGCCGCGGCGGTCTCAGAGAGCCCGGCGCAAAAGCTGCTGATACCTGTGAGCAGGTGCTCGGTGACAGTGGTGGGCGTGGGTGAGCTGGCTTTAGGCGAATACGTGAAGCTTGCGGTACAGCGGGCAAAGGAGCTTCTTGCTCAGTAGGGAGGTACATATGGAGCTTTGGGACATCTACGACGAAAACTGCAATTTGACCGGCCGCACCCAGGAGCGCGGGGATATGCAGGCCCCCGGGGACTACCACCTGGCGGTTACTATAACTGTTGTAAACAGCAAAAGGGAAGTGCTTTGCACCCTTAGGAGCATGGAGAAGAACGTCTATCCCGGGGCATGGGAAAATCCCGGAGGGGGAGTGCTGTCCGGTGAGACAAGCCTTGAGGCCGCCGTGCGGGAGCTCTTGGAGGAGACAGGCATCAGCGCCGGGGCCAATGAGCTGGTATTTCTCAGCCGCCGAAAGGCCGAGGGCTTCTTTATGGACGTGTACGGCCTGGTAAGGGACATCCCGGCGGACAAGCTTATTTTGCAGCCCCATGAGGTTGACGGCGCGAAATGGGTGCCCATAGGCCAGTGGGAGCAGAAGGTCCGGGCCCGGGAGATACTTGCCGGGGACTATACGGACGAATTTTTCGCGGCAGTGCATAGACTGGTAAAATAGACGGAGGAAAAAATTATGGCAGTAAAAGTAGGCATGATAAGCCTTGGGTGCGCAAAAAACCAGGTGGACGGCGAGGTCATTATGGCAAAGCTGAAAGCGGCAGGCTATGAGCTGGTGGACGACGTGGCCATGGCTGACGTGGCGATAGTGAACACCTGCGGCTTTATTGAGAGCGCCCAGAAGGAGTCCATTGACGAGATACTTGAGCTTGGACTGCTCAAAAAAGAGGGCCGCATAAAGAAGCTTGTGGCAACAGGCTGCCTTGCGGAGCGGTTTCAGGGGGAGATAAGGAAGGAGATTCCTGAGCTGGACGGAGTTCTTGGAATAGGCGCTAACGAGGACCCGGCAAAGTACCTAAGTGATATGCTGGAGTCCGGCCCCATAGAGGCATTCCCCGAAAAGGAAAAGCTTCCCATCAGCGGGGACCGTGAGCTGACTACCCCCAGCTGGTCGGCCTACTTAAAGATAGCCGAGGGCTGTGACAACCGCTGCTCATACTGTGCGATACCCTATATCCGTGGCGGCTACCGGAGCAGGACTATGGAGGACATAGAGCAGGAGGCAAGGGCCCTCGCCAAAAACGGGGCAAAGGAGCTGGTGCTCATTGCCCAGGACACCACCCGCTATGGCATTGACCTCTATGGCGAGTATTCTCTTGCAAAGCTCTTAAAGCGCCTTACAGGGATAGAGGGCGTAAAGTGGCTGAGAGTGCTGTACTGCTACCCCGACGCCATAACAGACGAGCTTTTGGACGTGATGGCAGATGAAGAAAAAGTCCTGCCATATATTGACCTTCCCCTTCAGCACTGCTCAGGGAAGGTTCTGAAGGCTATGAACCGCCGGGGAGACAGGGAGTCTTTGGAGGCGCTTATCGAAAAGATACGCAGGAAGGTCCCCGGAGTGATACTTCGCACCACCCTCATAACCGGCTTCCCCGGAGAGACAGAGGAGGATTTTACAGAGCTTTCAGAGTTTGTAAAATCGGTAAAATTCGATAAGCTGGGCTGCTTCACCTACTCCCAGGAGGAAGGCACCCCCGCGGCCTCGCTCCCGGACCAGCTGGACCAGGAGGAAAAGGAGAGAAGGGCCGCCATTATCACCGAGCAGCAGATGGACATCACCGAGGAGAAGGGCTCGGCCCTTATAGGCAGGACATTAGAGGTGCTCATAGAGGGCTTCGACCGCTACGCCGAGTGCTGGTTCGGCCGCTCATACATGGACGCGCCGGACGTGGACGGCAAGATATTCTTCACCGTGGACGGCAGGCGCCCCACCCTCGGCAGCTTCGTGCCCGTCAGAATAGAGGACTGCATGGAGGGCGACCTGATGGGCTCTCTCCTGCTGAACGTCTAAAATTAAAAGGAGCTGGTCTCAAATGAAAATGAATCTGCCCAATAAGCTTACCCTTTTAAGATGTGCGCTCGTGCCTTTCTTCATGGTGTTCGCTGCCCTGACAAAATTCGGCACGTCGGAGTTCAACCGCCTGTTCAGCCTCATTGCCGGGATAATCTTCGCCATGGCCTCCATAACCGACCTGCTTGACGGCAAGATTGCCCGTAAGTACCATCTTGAGACAGACTTCGGTAAATTCGCCGACCCCCTTGCGGACAAGATGCTCACCACCGCCGCCTTTATCTATATGGTGGCGGACGGCGTGTGCAGCCCCGTAGTCCTGGCCCTTACCCTGTTCAGGGAGTTTGCCGTGGCGGGCATACGCATGGTTGCCGCCTCCAAGAGCCGTGTGATAGCGGCCAATATGTGGGGCAAGGTGAAGACGGTGTTGCAGATGTCCACGATACTGCTCTATTACGGCCTAGCCTCCATTGCCAGCGGTTCCGACGCTATGGCGGTCTCCCTGATAACCCAGGCGCTCTGCTGGGCCGTGGCCGTGCTGACAGTCATATCGGGGGTCATATATGTTAAAGACAATATTGAGGTAATCAAGTAATCGATGCCCGGGGTTATCCCATTTTGCAAGAAATGCTGACTACTGAATGTTTTCATCTTGTTTTATTCTTATTTCTTTCAGGGCTTGTGAGTATTTCATTACTTGCTCAAATCGTTCGTCATCATTGATATAGTCTTCGAGCATGCTGGACAGGTAATCCTCGGGGTAGTTGGATATACATATTTTGTGACCGGGATTTATGGTGTTTGTTTCGCTGTTTTGTTGTGGTTTTTGGCCTGATGCGTTTATGATTTTGTAGTGTTTTTCGTGTGAGACGTAAAATAGGCCTTGGAGATAGGTGGTTGTATATGGAGGTATATGAAAATAAGTCTTAAAGGGTAGTTTCTTGGATTTATCGAGTGTCACCATGTTTTTCACTGCCTTGTTTTCGGATTTCAGTTAATTTTTTGGAGAATTGTCGGTTTTTGTTGTATCTTTCGGAATCGTTGATGTGTTTTTCTAGTGTTTCGAATAAATAGCGCTCTGGATATTTGGATATGCATACGCAGGGGTTGTTATCGATGAATGTTGAATCTGTTTTATAGTATTGTAGTGTGGTTTTCCTTTTGTCTTCTGGAACGAGATAATTTAATTCAATCGCTGGCGCTAGTTTTACTTGATTTTCGTTGGATTGATAAAAAAGTTGGCTCATGCAGTCGGCAAGTATTTCAGGAAAATAGAAATAGGTTTTGTGAGGTAATTTTTGAGACTTGTCAAGTGTAATCATGGTTGACGCTCCTTTTGTGTGATTTTAGGTGTAGGGAGTGGTTAAATGGTTGTTTTAGTCTGTTGATGATGTCTTGTGTTGAAACGTGTTTAATCTGCACATCAATCCTGTCTGTATTTTCGTGCGAATTCTGAAAGTCTGTACCCAATTTCGATTTCTTCTTTACTTGCTCTGAGTTCTTCCAATTTTTCGAATAGATATTTTGGTGGATAATTGGATATGCAGAAACATGGGTCGTTCGTTACGAAGTTGGGGGCATCTTTGTAGTATATTAGTTCTTCTATTTGTTTTGATTTAGGTACGCGTTTTTGCATCTCATCGAAGTCGTGTAGTGAGTAGTCTGTTTCATTTGAGTTTTCCATGAGTTTAATGAGTTGTCCAGTTAGTGAGTAGAAGTAGAAAAAGTAGGTCTTATAAGGAAGTTTTTTAGATTTGTCGAGTTTAACCATGGTTTTCACTTCGTTTCCTTTTTATATATAATTTTAGTACTATTTATTCAGTTTTTCAAGTGAAATCTGGGTACCTTCTGGAAGGCTCCGGCTATTTTGCTCATTTTGTAGTACGCTTAGTGTTTCCCGTGACATGGCTTTTGAACAAGAGGGCTCTCCCAAGCAGGGAGGGCCCTCTTGTTGTGCTGAAAAATTTACTCCTCCACCCTGACAATATCCAGCGCCGAGTCCAGCAGCATATTGATAAGCTCGTTTCGCGAGCGGTTGGTCCTCTCGGCCAGGTCGTCAAGGCGCTCGATGGTCTCATCCTTCATGCGCACAGACACTATCTTATGGCCGTCGTCCCCCCGCCGGGGGCGCTTTTTTGTTATCTTTATCTCGTCGGGCATAAGCTTCACCTCAATAGGTATTTTACCTTGACAGAGGAGTTTTATCTATGCTATACTTATGTAGTTATAACATACTATATATTTATAGTCAAACTTTGCGTGGAGATGAACGGACATATGCAAACTATAAAGCGCCTGCTCCCGATACTTATAATGCTGCTGATACTCCTGGCCCTGGTCCTCTATGACGGCGGAGGCGGCCAGCCCCAGGAATACCGGCGGTCCACCGCGCATATACATTACCACCAACATAAGGAGGAAGGGACGTGGCGTTTTCTGACAGAGAGCTGCTGGCTCGGATAATCGAGTGCGAGGCCGGCGGCGAAGGGGATACCGGAATGCAGGCCGTGGCCTGTGTGGTGATGAACCGGGTGCAGGTGACCTACGGCGAATACGGCCGGCTCCTCACTGTGCGGCAGGTCATCTATCAGCCCAGGCAGTTCACCTGTGTTATGGAGACCGTTGGAGGGCAGTATAATATGCAGAACATCTACAATATGCGGCCTACCGACGTGCACTACGGCATCGCGGACTGGGCCATGGCGGGAAACCGGCTGACAAACCTGGGCTTCGCCCTTTGGTATTTCAACCCCTTTAAGCCCACATGCAGGGAGAATTTTCCCTCCCAGGTGGGGCAGTTCGTTATCCGCCTTGGGGACCACTGCTTCTATAACCCAACCGAGAGCTACGCGGACACATGACAATATTTTACACTGAAACGGAGGCAGCTTATGACAGGGAATCAGAGACGTGAGTGCGGCAGGAACTCAGCCGCAATGAGGAGGTTAATGAGCCGGGCGGACTATATGGCCGAGGCCGACGGCGCGGCGGCCATGGACAATTTTGAGCACCCGGTGCAGGAGGATTTCGACTCCGAGGAAATGCGCGGGTCCATGCAGATGATACTTGCCCAGAATATCGGCAACTTCGTGGTAATAGAGTTTCTCATCGGCACAGGGCTTATAACCCGCAAGCAGGGCATGCTCTACTTTGTGGGCAGAAGCTTTGTGACCCTCTACGATGAGGCGGCCAATAACTTCATTATATGCGATATATTCTCCATAAAGTTCGTCTACTTCTACATGCCCAACGACCGCCCGCGGCAGAATTATAACCTGCTGCCCGGCAATAACTGCAATAACCCGCACAGGTAATAACAGCAAGAGCCCGGGGGATAATCCTCCGGGCTCTTGCTGTTGTATTTCACTGAAAAAATTATCTGTACCCCTGTAATAGTGCCGGGCGCTTTTCGGCCGGGAATCGTCACATATCCAGGAACTCCTGGGCGGCTGTGGCGGCAACAGCCCCGTCTGAGGCTGCGGTAACTATCTGACGAAGGGGCTTTGCCCTCAGGTCCCCGGCGGCGAATACCCCGGGTATGCTCGTGCGGCAGTCCTCCCCGGCTACAACATAGCCTGAGCCGTCCAGCTCCACCTGGCCCTTAAAGAGCCCTGTCTCAGGCACCTGCCCCACGGCGACGAAAACCCCGTCGCAGCGGAGCTCGCGGCGCTCCAGAGTGTGCTTGTTCTCAGCTATAAGCCCGCTGAGGCGCTGTTCAGAGAGCAGCTCCTTAACAGTGCTGTCCCAGATAAACTCCACATTCCCGGCCTTCTCAAGGTTTTGCTGCTGCACCTGCGGGGCCCGGAGCTTATCCCGGCGGTGTATGAGGTATACCTTTTCGCATATCCGCGACAGGTACAGCGCGTCGGCCACGGCAGTGTTCCCTCCCCCCACCACGGCTACGGTTTTGCCCCTGTAGAACATGCCGTCGCAAGTGGCACAGTATGAGATTCCCCTGCCTCTCAGCTCCCGCTCCCCGGGGAGCCCCAGCTCCCTCGGCTGGGCCCCTGTGGCGAGTATGACTGTCCGGGCGGTGTAGGTCTCCCTGGACGTCTTCAGGGTTTTGATATCCCCTGAGAGTTCAAGGGCGATGGCCTCAGCCGATATGGTCTTCGCGCCGAAGCGCTCGGCCCCGGCTTTCATCTTCATCGCAAGCTCAAAGCCGTTTACTCCCTCGGGGAAGCCCGGGTAGTTGTCCACCATATCCGTGGTGCCCATCTGCCCACCGGGGGCAAGCTTTTCCAAAAGCCCCACTGACAGCCCGGCCCTGGCCCCGTACAGCGCGGCTGTGTACCCGGCAGGGCCGCCGCCTATTATCATCAGGTCAAAAATTTCATCCACGGCTCAGATAAGCTCCTCCAAAGCGGACTTTGGCTGGACGCCAACCATGGTAGAGGCTGTTTCGCCGTTTTTAAAGAGTATTGCCGTGGGAATGCTCATAACGCCATACTGTCCGGCGAGCTCCGGCTGCTCATCTACATTTACCTTGCCGACCTTCACCCTGCCCTCGTTCTCCTCGGCGAACTCGTCCACAATGGGGGAGAACATACGGCAGGGCCCGCACCACTCGGCCCAGAAATCCACCAGCACCGGGATATCGGAATTTAAAGCCTCGACCTCGAAATTTTCCTTTGTAAGCGTAAGAACTGCCATTGTAATTACCTCCTGAGTGTATTTAATAAATATATTATTTTAGCGCGGGCCGGCTTTATTCCAGCCCGGCAAATTTCATAAAGTCAGTAAAGCTTCCGTGGGGTATGGAGCTGATGTCCCCGCCGCCGGCGTTTTCCAGGCAGTCGGTGATAAGGTACGCCGAAAGCCCCGCCTTTTGGGCGGCCAGGGCGTCCTCGCGCACATCGTTGCCCACCATCAGGCACTCGCCGGGGCTCCTCCCCGCCCGCTCCAGTATCTGGGTATAGTAGAGGGGGTTAGGCTTGCAGTAGGAGCTGTTTTCATAGCTGGTGACAAGCGAGAAGTCCTCAGGGGCGAGCCCCAGCCAGCCAAGCCTTGTAGCGACGGCCACGGCGGGAAACATTGGGTTTGTGGCGAGTATCACCGTGTACCCGGCGTTTTTAGCCGCGTCTACGGCTTTCTTCCCTAAGGGATTCTCTCTGGTGGCCGCTTTTGCTCCGTTGAACTCCTTGGCATAGAAGCTGTCGAACACCGGACGCATATCCAGTATCGTCTCCCCAAGCTCCCCGGCAAAGGTCTCCCAGAAGCGCCGGTCATTAGGACAGGAGCCGTCATTCGCTATCATGGCCTTAGTGCCCTTCCAGACGGCGGCGATAAGCTGCTCTGGCTCATAGCCATATGGCGCGGCCTTCTGTGCAAGGAGCTTAAAATAGGTGTTGGTAAAGCTCTCGAGCTCCATGGGCAGCAGCGTGCCGTCCAGGTCGAACATCAATGTGGTTATATTTTCACTGAGCAATCATATCCCCTCCCTGTCCGCGGTGGCTATCAGGTCCACGCCGGTCCCGGCTATGTTTGATATCACCACGTCGCCGATATGCACGGGAGCAGTCACGGCGGCGGCACGTATTTCCGCCATCACATCGAATATCTTCCCCTTTGGTATGTCCTCCCTTGTGCGCACGGAGACCACCGGGGCGCTGCCGCCCAGCAGCCGTACTGTTGAAGTCACGGTGCGGGTGGGGGCCGTGACCTCCTTTCTGCCGTAGGCCTCGCCCCTTTTGCAGGTATTCCCGGTGACAGAGAGCACTCTGCCCTCATCATCTGTCTCAACTTTAAGCGGGCAGCCCAAGGGGCAGCTTATGCAGGTAAGCTCAACTATAGGCATGGTTATTCCTCCTCCCGGGCTTCCAGGGTGAGGCTCTCCTCAGAACCTGTAAGCCACACTCTCTCTATTGTCAGCTGCTCCATCTCCCCGGGGGCCATAACCGGGCGCTTCCTGCTTATGAGCTCTCTGCCCCCGGCTTTCAGTGTAACCGCGGCCTTCCGCATGTTCCTGCCCACCCGGAAGCGGACCACCAGCTCATCATCCATCCGCGCTGGGTCCACCGTGCAGGGCACCGTGTACCGCACTGCTCCCGCCGGGACAATAGGTATACCCGCCCCTCCGGAGGCCCTTCCGCCCAGCGCATACCCGGCGGCGTTCCTGCCCGCTCCCGCCGCTTCCTGGGAAACATAGTCCACCAGGTCGTGCACATGCAGCACGTTCCCGCATGCGAATACCCCGGGGATATTTGTCTCAAGGCTCTCGTTTACAATAGGCCCGCCCGTGACCGGGGCCAGCTCCACGCCCACCGCCCGGGACAGCTCGTTTTCCGGGAGAAGCCCTACGGACAGCAGCAATGTGTCACATTCATAGTCCTCCTCCGTACCGGGTATGGGCCGAAGGTCCGGGCCGACCTCAGCTATTGTCACGTCGGTGACCCTCTCCCTGCCCCGGATGTCCACCACCGTATGGCTGAGCTTCAGGGGTATATCATAGTCGTTGAGGCACTGGACGATATTCCGCTTGAGCCCCCCGGAGTAGGGCTGGAGCTCAGCTACACAGAGCACCTTCGCGCCCTCCAATGTCATGCGCCGGGCCATTATCAGCCCGATATCCCCGCTGCCCAGAATCACAACGCGTCTGCCGGGCATATAGCCCTCTAAATTCACAAGCCTCTGGGCTGTGCCCGCCGAGAATATCCCCGCCGGCCTTGTGCCCGGTATGTTCAATGCTCCCCTTGGCCTCTCCCGGCAGCCCATGGCCAGTATCACAGCCTTTGCCCGGGTCTGCAAAAGGCCGTCCTGCCTGCTGACAGAGGTAACGGTCAATCCGTCCCTGTCCCTCTGCAGGTCCACCACCGTGGTGCTCAGAAGGCAGGGTATCCCAAGCTCCCTCACTCTGCTGATATACCTTGCGGCGTACTCAGGCCCTGTGAGCTCCTCCTTAAAGGTGTGCAGGCCGAAGCCGTTGTGTATGCACTGGTTTAGTATCCCCCCCAGCTCCTTCTCCCGCTCAAGTATGAGTATATCCCCGGCTCCCGCCTCCTTGGCGGATATGGCGGCGGCAAGCCCTGCCGGCCCCCCGCCGATTATAACTATGTCATGCTCCATCTCCGTGCGCCTCCTTCCGGGTCTTCTCAAGCACTATCTGAGAGTCCTTGCCGGACTTTCTTATCTCCGTCATGTCGAGACCGAGCTCCCTTGACAGTATCTCCATCACCCTCGGGGAGCAGAATCCCGCCTGGCACCGGCCCATCCCGGCCCGGGTGCGCCGCTTCACCCCGTCAAGGGTCTTTGCTCCCAGCACGCTGTGCACCGCGTCCAGTATCTCGCCCTCGGAGACCTCCTCACAGCGGCAGATTATGTTTCCATAGCGTGGGTCTTTCTCTATAAGCACCGCCCGCTCCCCTATGGGCATCTCCGCCACCCTGGGCACGCCCCTTCTCATGGGCTCAAAGCTCTCTTTCTGCTCAAGGCTCAGCTTTTCGGCAATCAGCCCCCCGAGATACTCCCCTATAGCCGGGGCGCTTGTGAGGCCCGGTGACTCTATGCCGGCCGCGTCGAAGAAGCCGTCTGCAGATTCTCCCAGTATAAAGTCGTCCCCTTCCTCGTGGGCCCTAAGGCCCATAAATGAGGTTATCACCTGGCGCATGGGCACATCCTTCACCGCCCAGCCGGACTTCTCGGCCACCTCTTTCAGCCCTTCGGCGGTAGTATTTGCCGCCTCCGGGTCCTCCACATCCACGGCCGTGGGGCCGACCAGAAGGTTCCCGTGGACGGTGGGGCTCACAAGCACGCCCTTGCCCAGCTTTCCCGGCAGCTGGAACACTGTACGGCTCACATGCCCCCCTGCGGTCTTGTCCAGCAGGCAGTACTCGCCCTTGCGCGGTATAATATTGAGCTTGTCCTCGCAGACCATATTGTGCAGCTCCCCTGCATAGACCCCTGCGGCATTCACAACGGTCTTTGCCGGAATATCTCCCTTTTCGGTTTCAATAAGCCAGTATTCGCCCTCCCGGCGAAGGCCTGTCACCCTGGTGTCAAAGGAGAACTCCACGCCGTTTATCGCGGCGCTCTCTCCCAGCCCAAGGGTCAGCTCAAAGGGGCAGACCACCCCGGAGGTTTCGGCTGACAGGGCCCCGCACACGTCATCGGTAAGGTTTGGCTCCACAGCCCGGGCCTCATCTCCGGTAAGGAGGGAGAGCCCCTCCACGCCGTTCTCTATACCCCTGTCAAAAAGCTCCTTTAGCTGGGGCAGGTCCTCCTCCCTGAGGCATGTCACCAGGGCCCCTATGCGCTTAAAGGGTATATCAAGCTCCTTTGAGAGCCTGTCCATCATTTTATTGCCCCTTACGTTCATCCGGGCCTTGAGGGTTCCCGGCTGAGCGTCGAAGCCCGCGTGGATTATGGCTGAGTTCGCCTTGCTGGTTCCCTCGCACACGTCCGGGGTCCGCTCCAGAGTGAGAAAGCTGCCATTGTATCTTGACAGCTCCCTCGCCACGGCACAGCCGGTCACTCCCGCGCCTATGACTACGGCATCGTATATTTTCATGTCTCGCGCTCCTTCCTAAAAGCCGTAAATACCGTATATATAAATATATCACAAACATTATTTTTGCGCAAGCCCAAACTGACCCTTGACATCCCGCCGAAAATGATACATTATATTAGTCAGATATATCGTGCAGTATAAGCAAAGGAGATGTCAGTATGGAATATATCATCGGCGTGGACCTTGGCACCAGCGGCACAAAGACAGTGCTCTTTGATAAAGAGGGGCATATCGCCTCGAGCGCCACGGTTGAGTACCCCCTCTATCAGCCGGAGAACGGCTGGGCTGAGCAGGACCCTGAGGACTGGTGGAGAGCCGCCGCCTCCACTATCAGGCAGGTGATAGAGAAGTCTAATGTGGACCCCGGGGACATAAAGGGCGTTGGGCTCTCGGGACAGATGCACGGCCTTGTTATGCTGGATAAGGAGGGCCGGGTGCTGAGAAGGTCCATCATCTGGTGCGACCAGCGCAGCGGCAGGCAGTGTGACGAAATTACGGAGCGGGTAGGGCGCGAGAAGCTCATAGAGATAACCGCAAACCCGGCGCTCACCGGGTTCACCGCTGCAAAGCTCCTATGGGTCCGGGAGAACGAGCCGGAAATCTATAGTAAGTGCGCCCATATCCTACTTCCAAAGGACTATGTGCGCTATATGCTCACAGGCGAGTTTGCAACCGATGTCTCCGACGCCTCCGGTATGCAGCTTCTGGACGTGCCAAGGCGCTGCTGGAGCGAAGAGGTCCTCTCAAAGCTGGATATCGACCCGGCGCTTTTAGCAAAGGTCTATGAGTCCCCTGAGGTGACCGGAGAGGTTACGTCAGAGGCCGCGAAGCTCACGGGGCTCCGCCCGGGCACCCCCGTCGCGGGCGGCGCGGGGGATAACGCCGCGGCAGCTGTGGGAACTGGGGTCGTGCGAGACGGCAAGGCCTTTACCACCCTCGGCACCTCCGGCGTGGTCTACGCCCATACGGACAGTATATCCATCGACCCAAAGGGCCGGGTGCACACCTTCTGCTGTGCCGTGCCCGGGGCCTGGCATGTGATGGGCGTGACCCAGGGGGCCGGGCTCTCCCTCAAGTGGTTCAGGGATAACTTCTGCTACTCCGAGATAGTCTCCGCCCAGGGGCTCTGCATTGACCCCTACGTGCTCCTGGACCGCCAGGCGGAGCTCTCCCCGGTGGGCTCCAATAAGCTCTTTTACCTGCCCTATCTCATGGGCGAGCGCACGCCCCATCTTGACCCGGACTGCCGTGGCGTGTTCTTCGGACTCTCCGCCGTGCACGTGAGGAGCGACCTTCTCCGGGCGGTGATGGAGGGCGTGGCCTACTCCCAGCGGGACAGCTTGGAGGTCCTCCGGGAGATGGGGGTAACCGCCAGTGAAATGCTGGCCTGCGGAGGGGGCGGGACGTCCCCCCTGTGGCGGCAGATGCTCTCAGACGTGTACAACTGCCCGGTGCGCACGGTAAAGTCCAAGGAGGGCCCGGCTCTGGGTGCGGCTGTACTCGCCGGTGTGGGCGCAGGGCTGTACCCGTCGGTGCAGGAGGCATGCGATATGCTCGTGGAAATAAACCCGCCCCAGGAGCCTATAGCCGAGAATGTGGGCAAGTATGAGAAGCTCTATAAGGTGTACACCGGGCTCTACCCGGCCTTAAAGGAGAACTTTAAGCAGCTGGCAACGCTTTCCCTTTGAGAGGAGAATACAAATGGCAAATAAAATCATACTGAGCGCCGACAGCACCTGCGACATGGGCGACGAGCTAAAAAAGAGATATAATGTGAGTTATTACCCCTTCCACATTATTCTCGACGAAAAAGATTACCAGGACAACGTGGACATCACCGTAAAGGAAATTTTTGCTGCCTATTATGAGAGAAAAGCACTGCCGAGGACGGCGGCCATAAACATAGGGGAGTATGTGGACTATTTCAGGGGCTGGGTGCAGGACGGCTTTGACGTGATACACCTGAACCTGGGCGGGGCCATATCCAGCGCCCATAAAAACTGTGTGCTTGCCGCTCAGGAGCTCATGGAGTCCGGGGCCCCGGGGCGGGTTTACCCTATAGACAGCTATAACCTGTCCACGGCCATAGCCCTGCAGGTTATAGACGCGGGGGACATGATAGCGGCCGGGCTGCCGGCTTCTGAAATAGCGGAAAAGCTCTGTGCCAACCGGGGGAACGTACACGCCAGCTTCATCCTTGACACCCTGGACTTTATGCGGGCCGGGGGACGCTGCTCCACCGTGGCGGCGGTGAGCGCAAACCTTCTGAGCCTTAAGCCCTGCATAGAGGTTGACAATACCGACGGCAGCATGCACGTGGGCAAGAAGTACAGGGGGAATCTCAAAAAGGTGCTGGTGAGCTATGTGAAGGATAAGCTCGCCCAATACCCCGCCATAAAGCGGGACCATATCTTCATCACCTATTCCAGTATTGAGCCTGAGCTTGAGGAGCTTGTGCGGGAGACCATACGCTCTACTATGGACTTTAAGGAGATACACTCCACCAAGGCCAGCTGCACAATAGCCAGCCACTGCGGTCCGGGCACTCTGGGAATACTCTTTGAGACGGAGGGCTGAGCCGATGGAAAGGTTACTTGAGCGCTTTAGGGGGCAGCATATGATAAAGCGCACGGCGATAATGCTCATAGCCGTTATAATCATGGGCATGGGGGTGGGCTTCTTCATGCACGCCGCCATGGGCTCCGACCCCTTCTCCACCCTTAACCTGGGAGTAAGCTCCAAGCTTGGGCTGAGCTTCGGGGTATGGCAGGCTATATTCAACGGCGTGCTCCTATTGGGCATAGTCTTTGTTGACCGCTCGAAGCTGGGGATAGGCACCATCGGCAATATGCTGCTGGTAGGCTTCTCTGCGGACATTATGAGCGGCCTGCTCACGAACGTCCTTCCTCCCGCCTCGGAGCTCGGGATAATCCCCCGGGTGCTGCTGACAGTGCTGGGGGTGCTCATGCAGCTTATCGGCTGCTCCTTCTACGTGACCTGCGACCTGGGCATGGCCCCTTACGACTGCATAAGCTATATTGTACCCGAGCGCACCAAAATCCCCTTCAGGTGGTGGCGCATACTGATAGACGTGATATGCGTCGGCACCGGCTTCGCCTGCGGGGCGGCAATAGGCATAGGCACATTGATGATGGCCTTCGGCACCGGGCCCCTTCTGCCCATCTTCAACAAGTACTTAGCTGCGCCTGTAGTTGGCCGGAGTGTGGAGGGATGAGCTCTGATTTGTGCAAAATCGCTATTGACTTTTCAACATAGCCATGATATGATATACATGTAGACGGAAACCCACACATGTGACCTGTAAAGGAGGCCGGGGATATGATAGACATTATCATTCACACGATAATAGGCATAGCCCCCTTCGTGCTGGGAGGGCTCATAATAAAGTGGGCCTTCGGCGGGACGAAGGCGGAGAAGAAGAGAGCAGAGAAGCTTTTTGAGACCACGGCCTTCCTCCACTCCTACGACGCCGCGAGGAACGCCGGGCCCAGGAGGTTCCGCTAAAGGGAGGTAAATATCATGGCTATATCCGGACTGTTATCCTTTATTTTAGGCGCGCTCGCCCTCACCGCAATAATCATCGCGGGAGCGGTGGCGCTGTGGCTGGTCTTTGGCCGCAAGAGCAGGGGTGAGGACAAGGTAATCGGGGGCCTGGAGCAGATGGCCCATTTCAAATCCACCAACTCCGTGGACGGCATGTCCAGGCGGATACGGTAGGGCCCGGGACTTGAGGGGAGGCTTGTGCTATGGCTCCAACTTTACTGTATAATATACTTTTTATCGTCGCGGTAGTGGCAATAGCCCTCCTGTGCTGGTTCGTACTCTACGGAATACTGCGCAGAAGAAAAAAGAAGAAGCTTGACGATAAGCTCCTTCTCCAGGGGCGATTCCAAACGGGCAGCGCCCATCAGTTCAACAGCCTCGACCGCCGCAGATAAAAATATCAGGGCTTTCCCAAATGGGAAAGCCCTTTTACTATGCCTATACTTATCTCAAATACCCAAGAGAGCGGGCACGGCGTCCTTCATCTTCTGGATGACAGCCTCGCTGTCGGCCCGGGTCGCGCCCTTGCCCGAGAGGTATATCTTTATCTTGGGCTCAGTGCCCGAGGGACGGACTATGAGCTTGCAGCCGTTCTCAAGCCTGTACTCAAGCACATTGGACTTTGGCAGCTTTATCTCGCCCTCAATGTCCCCATAGGAGCGGGACTCCTGATAGTCACTCCGGCCCGCGACCTTTACCCCGGCAATCTCAGCAGGCGGGTCATTCCTGAGCTTATCCATGATTCCGTTCATGGTCTTCATGCCGTCCTCGCCCTCGAAGCCGAAGTTCATCAGGTCGTTCTTATAGTAGCCGTACTTCTCATACAGGGCGTTCATGGCGTCCACCAGAGTCATGCCCTTGCTCTTATAGTAGGCCGCCATCTGACAGATAAGCATACTGCCGTCAACGGCGTCCTTGTCCCGCACATAGCCGCCGGAGAGGTAGCCGTAGCTTTCCTCAAAGCCCAGAAGGTAGCTGTCGGCGTTGCCCTCCTTCTCCTCGAGCTCGGCTATGATGTCGCCGATGTACTTAAAGCCCGTGAGACAGCGCCTGAGCTCCACGCCGTAGTCCTTTGCGATGGGGTCGACCATGTCCGTGCTCACTATGGTGGTCACGGCCACCGGGTGCGCGGGGAGTTTCCCCTGCTCCTTCTTCACCCCGGCGATAAAGTCCAGGAGCATTATGCCCACCTCGTTGCCGGTCATGAGCACATATTCGCCCTTCTGGTTTACAGCTATGCCCACACGGTCACAGTCGGGGTCCGTGGCCAAGAGCAGGTCTGGCTGTACTTTTTCGCAGAGTTCAAGCCCCTTTTGCAGCGCTTCTCTGATTTCGGGATTCGGGTAGGGGCAGGTGGGGAAGTTGCCGTCCGGGTTCTCCTGCTCGGGCACGACGGTCACGTCCTTTACCCCAATCTTATCCAGTATGCGCTTGACGCACATGAGGCCAGAGCCGTTGAGCGGCGTATAGACCAGCTTCAAATTAGAGGCGTCCACATTTAAATTCTCGGCGTAAACGCTCTCGATAAAGGCGTCCACGGTCTCCTCGCCGATGTACTCAATGAGCCCCTTGTCAATGCCCTCCTGGAAATCTATCTTCTTCACGTCGGCGAAGATGTCCAGGGAGTTTATCTCGTTCATGATGCCGTCGGCCATGTCGGCGGTGACCTGACAGCCGTCTGAGCCGTAGGCCTTATAGCCGTTGTACTTGGCGGGGTTATGGCTGGCGGTGACGCATATGCCCGCGTCGCACTTTAGGTGCCTGACGGCGAAGCTCAGAGCCGGGGTAGGCATGAGCTGGGGGTAGAGGTATGCCTTTATGCCGTTGGCCGCGAGCACCGCCGCCGACTGCTGGGCAAAGGCCACGCCCTTAATCCTGCTGTCGTGGGCAATAGCGACGGACTGGGGCTTTCCGTCAGCGTGCTTCAAAAGGTAGTTCGCCATGCCCTGGGTGGCCTTGCGCACGGTGTAGACGTTCATTCGGTTGGTGCCCGCGCCTATCACTCCCCGAAGGCCCCCGGTGCCGAACTCCAGGTCCCTGTAAAACCGGTCGTTTATCTCCTCGGGCTTATCCTTCACGGACTCAAGCTCGGCGGTAAGGTCCTTGTCGTCAAGGTCCATGCCGAGCCATCTCTCAAACTCTGTCATGCTGAATCGTCCCTTTCTCCCCGGCAGGCGCATATAAAGGCTTTTCGCCGGTTATTTACTATAAGATTACCATTTTTTTGGTAAAAAGTCAACAGCGAAGTGTAAACAGTATGCCAATCTATTACATGTTAGTATATACAAAAATGTATATTCCTACATTATAAACCCGCCGTTTACCCCCAGCACCTGCCCGGTGACAAACTCCGCCCCCGCCAGGTACAGCGCCGCCCCCGCTACGTCCTCCGGGGAGCCGGTTCGCATAAGGGGAGTCTCCTCTCTGAGCGCGGCCATGTCCTCCTGCGAGAGCCCGGCGTTCATGGGCGTGTCTATCACCCCGGGGGCTATGCAGTTGACCCTTATGCCGGAGGGCCCCTCCTCCATAGCCAGCGCCTGGGTGAGCCCTATTACAGCGGCTTTTGAGGCCGAGTACGCCGCCTCACATGCCGCGCCCTGCTGTCCCCAGATGGAGCTGATATTTATTATGCAGCCAGATTTCTTCCTTATCATGGGAATCAAAGCCCTGCGGCAGCAGAGGAACATGGATGTGAGGTTCACGTCCATCACTCTCTGCCACTGTGCAAGGCTCATATCGGTAAATAGCCCCCGCCAGGAGACCCCGGCATTATTCACCAGCACCTCCACCTGCCCGAGGGAGCGCTCACACTCCTCAAACATCTTCTCTACCTGGGCCTCGTCTGTAAGGTCGGCTCCGAATGCTTCGGCCGTGCCGCCCATTTTGGCTATGAGCCCGGCCGTCTCTACAGCGCGCTCCCTATGGGCGTTATAGTGCAGGGCAGTCCTGTACCCCGCCTTGCCGAAGGCCAGGGCTATGGCTCGGCCAATGCCCCCAGAGGCCCCGGTCACAAGAACAGGTCCCCTCACAGCTCCATGTCCCCCTTCTCATAAAATATCGCGGCAAGGGCCGCGAGGGGCGCCGTCTCCGTGCGAAGTATCCTCGGGCCAAGGCTTACTGTCCTTGCCCCGCATTCCTTTGCAAGAGCCGCTTCCTCCTCCGAGAACCCTCCCTCGGGCCCTATGAACAGAAACAGCCTGTCCCCGGTATTCGTTATACACCCGCGAAGCCCCTTTACTGCCCGCTCATAGAGGAACAGCGCGTCCCCCTCAGAGCAGGCCTTATTCAGCGCAAGGCCCAGCCCCGCCGGCTCCAGCACCTTCGGGACTATACCCCTTCCGCTCTGCATGGCTGCTTCAAGGGCTATCTTTTGCAGGCGGGCAAGCTTCTTCCCCCGGGACTTATCGTCCCACCTTGAAACACAATATCTGCTCTCTATGGGCCATATCTCATAGGCCCCCAGCTCCACGGACTTCTGCACCACCGTTTCAAGCTTGTCCCCCTTGGGTATGCACTGGCAGACAGTTACCCTTGTCCCCGGCTCCCCCCGGCTGGGAACAGCCTCACCCACATCCAGCAGGAGCTCTTCCCCGGTGTTCTCCCTGACGGTGCAGCTGTAGTCCGTCCCACGGCCGCTGCACAGGGTCACTGCTTCCCCGGGCCTCAGCCGGAGCACCTTAGCCCCATGCCGCCCGGCCTCCCCGCAGAGGAGATATTCTCCCGAGGGCATATCGTCTATAAAAAATCTGGGCATACTTTTAACTGAGTATACAGTAGCGGTCCATATAGCCCTCCATGGCCTTGCAGAGGGAGGGGTCCCCGTTCTCCTTCAGGTAGCCGTACACGTCAAGGACCGTGACTATGGGGTGGACCTTCGCGCCGAACTCCTCCTCGACCTCCATGATGGCGGTCTTTCCGGGGGTCTTACCCACCTCACACCGGTCCACGCTGATAAAAATGTCCGGCACTGTTATCTCCCCACAGGCATTTAGTATGGACATGCTCTCCCTGAGCGCTGTTCCGGCTGTGATAACGTCCTCGATGATTATGACCCTGTCGCCGTCCTTGGGGCTGTAGCCGACTGTGCTGCCTCCCTCGCCGTGGTCCTTTGCCTCCTTGCGGTTGAAGAAGTAGGGCTTGTCAATGCCGTGCTCCCGCCAGAGGGACGATGCGCACGCCGCCGCCAGGGGTATCCCCTTATAGGCAGGCCCGAACATGGCGTCAAAGTCCTCCCCGACAGTGTCCGCCACCATGGAGGCGTAGTAATCCCCAAGGCGTGACAGCTGGGCCCCGGTGCGGTACATGCCGGTATTTACAAAATACTGGGTGTTCCTCCCGGACTTTGTGACAAACTCCCCGAAGCGGAGGACGTCCGCGGAGAGCATGAACCGGATAAATTCCTTTTTCTTTTCGTTTAGCATTTTGGCTGGCTCCTTTACAAAGATTTTCTGTCAGGATAGGCAAAAGCCGGGGAGTCCCCACCCTCCCCGGCTTTTGTGTCTTAACCGGTGTGATTATACCATACCCGCAGGCAAAATGCAAGAGCTATTTCCCGCCGCTCCCATCATTGACAAACCCTGGGAAATCCTTTATAATAAGAGAGTTGTGAGCCTGATAATATGACCACGGCTCTAGCAGAGAGGAGCTAAAAAAATATGAGCTTTCAGATACTTGGCACAGGCAGCTTCCTGCCGGAGCGCGTGATAACCAACGAGGACTTGTCCCGCATGGTGGACACCTCGGACGAGTGGATACAAAAGCGCGTTGGCGTGAAGGAGCGCCATGTGTGCACCACAGAGAGCAACACGGATATGGCGGCCAACGCGGCAGCCCGGGCTCTTGAGGCCGCGGGAACCGGCGCTTCGGAGCTGGACCTTATTATCGGCACCTCCGTCAGCGCGGACAGCATATCCCCGGGGCTTGCCAGCATGGTGCAGAACCGCCTGGGGGCCGGGTGCCCCGCCTTTGACATAAACGCCGCCTGCCCGGGATTTCTCTTTGGTCTGGAAACAGCCTCGGGCTTCTTTTCAAGGGGCACTGTGAAAAAAGTGCTGGTAGTCAGCAGCGAGCGCATGAGCGGGCTCATCGACTGGACCGACCGCTCCACCTGCTGTATCTTCGGCGACGGCGCGGGGGCGGCTGTGCTGGGGGAAGGGGAAAGCTATCTCGCCTCTGAGCTGCACACCCAGGGGGGGAACGACGTCATAGAGATACCCACCGGCTGGAACAATTCGCCCTTCTATGAGGGGGAGCTGAGAAAGAACTGCGTGTTTATGAAGGGCCAGGAGACCTACAAGTTCGCCGTAACGTCCATGGTGAACGATATCCGCTCCGTCATGGAGCAGGCGGGAATCAAAGGGGAGCAGGTGTCGGTGGTAATACCCCACCAGGCAAACCTCCGCATTATAAACGAGGCCTCAAGGAGGCTGCCGGAGATAGCTGCCGAGAAGTTCCTGGTGAACATCCAGGAGGTTGGCAACACATCCTCTGCAAGCGAGCCCATACTTCTGGACAAGGCCGTGCGCTCGGGGCAGATAAAGCGCGGGGACTATGTGGTGATGGCCGCCTTCGGGGGCGGGCTCTCCAGCGCGGCCTGTGTCATCAGGTGGTAAAATAAATCAAGGGGGAATATAGATTTATGATAAAGACTCCGTTATGTGAACTTTTAGGCATAGAGTACCCCATCTTCCAGGGGGGCATGGCCTGGATATCCGACGGCAGACTGGCGGCGGCCGTGTCCAACGGCGGTGGGCTGGGGATAATCTCGGCCATGAACGCCAACGCCCAGTATCTTAAAGAGCAGATAGACCTGTGCCGCTCCCTTACGGACAGGCCCTTTGGCGTGAACATCATGCTCATGTCCCCCTTTGCCGGGGAGGTGGCGGAACTTGCGGCGAGGGAGCATGTGGCCGTGGTGACTACCGGAGCGGGGAACCCATCGAAGTACATGCCCATGTGGCTTGAGGCAGGAGTGAAGGTGGTGCCGGTGGTGGCCTCTGTGGCGATGGCGAAGCTTGTCACAAAGGCCGGGGCCTCCGCTGTAATTGCCGAGGGCGGCGAGTCCGGCGGGCATGTGGGGGACCTTACGACCATGGTGCTGGTGCCCCAGGTGTGCGACGCCACGGACCTGCCTGTACTGGCGGCGGGAGGCATAGCCGACGGCCGGGGCATAGCCGCCGCCTTCCAGCTGGGCGCGGTGGGCGTGCAGGTGGGCACCAGGTTCTTAGTTGCACACGAGTGCGGGGTGCACCCCAACTATAAGAAAAAGGTGCTTAAAGCAAATGATATAGCCACTATGGTGACCGGCAAGCGCCTTGGGCACCCGGTGAGGCAGATAAAGAACCAGTTCGCAAAGGACTTTCTCAAGGCCGAGTACAGCCCCATGTCCGACGAGGAGCTGGAAGAGCTGGGCCGTGGGGCGCTGTACCGGGCGGCAGTTGAGGGCGACGAGAAGACCGGCGATTTCCTCGCGGGGCAGATAGCAGGAATGGTAAACAGGGAGCAGCCCGCGGCTGAGATTATCACGGAAATGTTCACCGAGGCCGAGGAAGTGCTTAAAGGAGCCGGTAGATGGCTTGTCTGAGCCGGCAATAGGAGAGGTGAGTTTTATGGAGCCAACTTTATTTTCAATCGTCTTGTTCCTGATAATCGCGGCAATCTCATGCGGGGTCCAGTACTTTATTATCAAGACTGCCGTGGTCCAGGGGGTCAAAGACTCCCTGTGGGAAATCGAGGTAAGTATGCGTAACGCGGTCAAAAACGGCGTCATTGAAGCCATGCAGGAGCTGGAAAAATCCAAATCGGAAACGGAGAATGGGAATGGGTAAGATAGCTTTCGTTTTCTCGGGCCAGGGGGCCCAGTACCCCGGGATGGGGCAGTCCTTATGTGAGGTAAGCCCTGCCGCAAAAGCAGTCTTTCACTTGGCCGACAGGCTGAGGCCGGGGACCTCAAAGCAATGCTTCTCCGGTACGGCCGAAGAGCTCTCGGTGACTAAGAACACCCAGCCCTGCCTGTACTGTGTAGACTTGGCGGCGGCAAGGGCCTTGGAAGAGAAGGGTGTACGTGCAGACTATGCGGCCGGGTTCTCCCTGGGCGAGGTTGCCGCGGCGGCGTTCGCAGGTATCTTCACGGACGAATCCGGATTTCAGTTTGTCTGTAAGAGGGCCGAGGCCATGCAGAGAGCCGCGGAGGAGAATCCCGGGAGCATGGCGGCGGTGCTGAAGCTTACGAACGAGAAGGTTGAGGAGCTCTGCGGGAAGTTCTCCAAGGTGTGGCCGGTGAACTATAACTGCCCGGGACAGCTTGTGGTGGCAGGGGAGGCCGGTCAGCTAAAGGAGTTTCAGGAGCTTGTTAAGGCAGAGGGAGGCCGTGCGGCGCCTCTAGCCGTGAGCGGCGGGTTCCACTCACCATTTATGGAGAGCGCCGCCCGGGAGCTTGAGGCTGTGCTTGTAAATATTGAGCTGGGAAACCCCCGCCTGCCTGTGTACGCAAACTTTACGGCAAAGCCCTATAGTGATAATGCCAGGGAGCTGTTGGTGAGCCAGGTCAAGAGCCCGGTGCGGTGGCAGGAGACCATCGAGGCCCTTACAAACGAGGGTGTGGACACCTTCCTTGAGTGCGGCCCGGGCAAAACCCTCTGTGGGCTCATAAAGAAGACTGTTAAAACCGCCAGAGTTTTTCAGGTACAGGATGCAGAAACACTGAATGCCGCTCTGAGTGAAATCATATAAAGGAGGCTTATGTATGAAGCTTGAAGGAAAGACAGCGCTTGTCACCGGCGGCTCTCAGGGGCTGGGGAAGGCCATTGCGCTGAAGCTTGCAGAGAATGGCGCGGACATAGCCATTGCCTATGTGGGGCCCAGCGAGCCCGCAGAGGAGACCTGCAAGGAGATTGAGGCTCTGGGCAGAAGGGTGAAACTCTATGTCTGCGACGTCAGGGACGAGAGCGCCGTCAACGAGACCGTGGCGGCGGTGAAGAAGGACCTGGGCACAGTGGATATACTTGTAAACAACGCCGGGGTCACCCGGGACACACTGATGGTGGGCATGAAGGACGAGGACTACGATATGGTGCTGGACATCAACCTCAAGGGCGCTTTCCACATGATACGCGCCTGCTATCGGGATTTTATGCGCAAGCGCTCCGGGAAGATAATCAATATCAGCTCAATAGCGGGACTTGTGGGCAACGCCGGGCAGGTGAACTACTCCGCCTCCAAGGCCGGGCTTATCGGTATGTCAAAATCCGTTGCAAAAGAGCTTGGAAGCAGGGGGGTATGCTGTAACTGCATCGCCCCGGGCTTTATCAAGACGGACATGACGAAGGATATTAAGGAGGATAACCCCCTGCTGGTGCAGGTGCCCATGAAGCGTATGGGTTCTCCGGAGGATGTTGCAAATGTGGCGCTGTTTTTGGCCTCGCCCGAGTCGGACTATATCACCGGGGAGACCATCAGAGTTGACGGAGGCCTGGCAACCTGAGAAAATTCTCATATAATTTCAAAAACTAGATGAATTAGTATTGCAATCTCCTTTGAGATGCGGTAAAATAAGAGAGGATGATTTTGTTGAACCGGGTCGTGATAACCGGAATGGGCGCGGTCACTCCCATTGGAAACGATGTGGAGAGCTTTTGGCAGGGGCTGACCTCAGGCAGGTGCGGCGTTGGCCCAATAACCAAGTTCGATACCTCAGAGTTCAAGGTAAGGGTCGCGGCTGAGGTCAGGGATTTTGACCCCTCGAAGTATATGGACAAAGGGGAGCTAAGAAAGTACGACGTCTTCTGCCAGTACGCCCTGGCGGCGGCGGCCCAGGCCGTGGAGCAGAGCGGCATACAGGGCACGCTCCCCGCTGAGGATGTGGGCGTATACTTTGGCTCCGGCATCGGGGGTATCGGCACCTTCGAGGAGCAGCAGAAGCTGATACTGGAAAAAGGCCCGAGGCGCGTGTCCCCGTTCTTCATTCCCGCGCTTATCATCAATATGGCCGGGGGGCTTATTGCCATTAAATACCATTTCCAGGGCGCGGCCGTAGCCTCGGTCACAGCCTGTGCCACGGGCAATAATGCCATCGGCGAGGCCTATAGGTCTATAAAGCACGGCTACCTTTCGGCGGCGCTTGCGGGGGGAGCCGAGGCGGCCATAGTTCCCCTGGGGCTTGCGGGCTTCTCCAATATGAAGGCCCTTTCAACTACAGAGGACCCCTCAAGCGCCTGCGTGCCCTTTGACGCAAGGAGAAACGGCTTTGTCATGGGCGAGGGCGCGGGGGCTCTGATGCTCGAGGAGTATGAGCACGCCAAGAGGCGCGGAGCTGAAATCTATGGCGAGATATGCGGCTACGGCGTCACCTGCGACGCCCACCATATCACCGCCCCGGACCCTGAGGGCAGCGGGGGCGCAAGGGCCCTGAGGCTTGCGTATGACGAGGCCGGCGGGTGCTCCGACCCCCATAAGCTCTACATCAACGCCCACGGCACCAGCACCCCCCTTAACGACGCATGCGAGACTGCGGCTATCAAAAAAGGGCTGGGCGAGGAGGCCGCTAGAGCCTGCATGATAAGCTCCACAAAATCCATGACCGGGCATATGCTTGGCGCGGCGGGAGCCGTTGAGGCTATCGCCTGTCTGATGGCCCTGAGAGAGGGTATCGTGCCGCCCACTATTGGCTATCAGGAGCCGGACCCCGCCTGTGATTTGGACTATGTTCCCAACACGGCCAGAGAGGCCGATATAGAGCTGGCCCTGTCCGCTTCCCTGGGCTTCGGCGGGCATAACGCCTATCTTGCTTTCCGCAAAATTTAATTACCGGGAGGTTTTGCATAATGGACGTAAAGTCAATAGAAAACCTGGCAAAACTTATGAAGGAGAACGGGCTCACCTCCTTGGAGCTCTCCCAGGAGGGCATAAGCCTGAAGCTGGAGCGCGGGGCCGAGCCCATGCCCGTTCCTGCCGGGCCCTGCAGCCCCTCGCCCTTTGTGACCGCCCCTGTTGAACCGGAGCCGGCGCCAAAGAAAGGCTCGCTGGTGCTCTCTCCCACTGTGGGCGTGTTCTACACTGCGCCCTCACCGGAGAGTTCTCCCTTTGTGGAGGTGGGCTCACAGGTGCGCAAGGGGGACACCCTTTGCATTATCGAGGCCATGAAGCTGATGAACGAGATACCCTCAGAAGTGGACGGCACCGTGGTTGAGGTATGCGTTGGCAACGGACAGGTGGTGGAATACAACCAGCCCCTGTTCCGCATTGCGCCGTAATATAGGGAGGACCGCTATGAACCGAGAAGAGATAAAGAATATCCTGCCCCATAGGGAGCCCATGCTGCTTGTTGACGAGGTAGAGCTTATTGACGGCGTGTCCCACGGGAAGTACCATGTGAGAGGGGACGAGTTCTTCCTTGAGGGCCATTTCCCCGGAAATCCGGTGGTGCCGGGAGTGATACAGTGCGAAATGCTGGCCCAGTCGGCGTGCATACTGCTGCTTGGGAAGGCCGAGGGCATGACGCCGCTGTATACAGGGCTCAACAACGTGAAGTTCCGCGGGCAGGTAAAGCCCGGGGACACCTTCGAGACCCAGTGCGAGCTCACCAGAAGCCGGGGGAATTTTTACTTTGCCAAGGGCACCGGCAGCGTGAACGGCAAGGTATGCGTTTCGGCGGAGTTCTCCTTCGCCCTTGTCAAGACCGGAGCTTAGAGAAAGGGGCAGGCTTGTGTTCACAAAAATACTGATTGCAAACCGGGGCGAGATAGCCATACGCATTATACGCGCCTGCAAGGAAATGGGAATCTCCACAGTAGCCGTCTACTCCCAGGCAGACAAGGAGTCCCTGCATACGGCTCTTGCGGACCAGGCAGTTTGCGTTGGCGGGGCGAGGGCCGAAGAGAGCTATCTTGACGCAAAAAAAATAATCAGCGCCGCCCTGGCCACAGGGGCACAGGCCATCCATCCGGGCTACGGCTTCCTCTCTGAAAACGCGGAGTTCGCAAGGCTGTGCAGGCAGTACGGCCTTACCTTTATCGGCCCGGGCGCGGAGATAATCTCAAAAATGGGGGATAAGGAGGCCGCAAGGAAGCTGATGCGTAAAAGCGGCGTGCCCGTCACCCCGGGCACCGATGTGCTGGGGAGCCCTGCCGAGGCTGCAAAGGCCGCAAAGGCCATAGGCTACCCTGTAATGATAAAGGCCAGCGCCGGGGGCGGCGGCAAGGGCATACGTCTCGTTGAGCGCCCTGAGGACCTTGAGCGCTCCTTCCGCACAGCCGCCGCCGAAGCGGAGAAATCCTTCGGGGACGGTCGGCTGTATATGGAGAAGTACATCTCCCCGGCAAAGCATATCGAGGTGCAGCTGCTGGCGGACCACGACGGCAATATCGTCTGCCTCGGTGAGCGGGAATGCTCCATACAGAAGAACCACCAGAAGCTCATTGAGGAATCCCCTTCTCCCGGAGTAAGCCCTGAGACGAGGGAAAAGCTCATTACGGCCGCAGCAAACGCCGCCAGGGCCGCCGGGTATGTAAACGCGGGCACCGTTGAGTTCCTGATGGACAAGTCCGGGAAGTTCTATTTTATGGAGATGAACACCCGCCTTCAGGTGGAACACCCGGTGACAGAGCTTGTCACAGGCGTGGACATTGTGAAATGGCAGATACGCATTGCGGCCGGTGTGCCATTGGACTTTACCCAGGAGGACATAGAGCTTCAGGGCGCGGCAATAGAGTGCAGGATAAACGCCACAAAGTCGAGCCGGGTGGAGTTTTTCCACCCGCCGGGGGGGCCATGGGTGCGGTTTGACACCTTTTTGTATCAGGGGTGCGATATTTCGCCATACTATGACTCCATGCTGGGCAAGCTTATCGTGTACTCCTCCACCAGGGAGGAGGCCATCAGGAAAATGCAGTCCGCTCTTTGCGAGCTCTTGATTGACGGCGTTGAGAACAATATAGAGGAGCAGATAGGCATAGTGCGGGACCGGCGCTTCAGGGCCGGGGATTACTACACTGATTTTATCAAGTATTTCAATCCCAAGGATAAAGGGTAACCTTCGGTTAAGGAGAGGTCACGGCTTATGAATTTGATGGGACTGTTCCGCTCGCCACAAAACGAGCTGGAAAAGGGCGGCAAAGAGGCGGAGGACGCGGGCATACGCAGCGTATGCCCGCGGTGCGGAGTACAGCTGCCTTTAAGCGACCTGCAGGAGAATATGAACGTCTGCACCGCCTGCGGCTACCATTTCAGGATAACACCCCGGGAGCGCATTGCCTATATCACCGACGAGGGCAGCTTTTGTGAGCTCGACGGCGAGCTTATGAGCCGGGACCTTCTGGATTTCCCCGGCTACGACCAGAAGCTTAGAAACGCCCGGCTGTCCTCCCGTGAGAAGGACGCTGTGGTATGTGGAACCGCTGATATTGGCGGCCACCCGTGCGCGCTGTTTGTCATGGACCCAAACTTCATGATGGGCAGCATGGGCACTGTGGTAGGTGAGAAGATAACCCGGCTGTTCGAGTCGGCTTTGGAAGCCGGCCTGCCGGTGGTGGGTTTTACTGTCTCAGGGGGGGCCAGAATGCAGGAGGGAATACTCTCCCTTATGCAGATGGCAAAGACCAGCGCAGCAGTGCGCCAGCACAGCGACGCGGGGCTTTTCTATATGACCGTGCTCACCGACCCCACCCTTGGGGGGGTCACGGCCAGTTTCGCCATGGACGGCGATATCATAATGGCCGAGCCCGGCGCGACCATAGGCTTTGCCGGCCCAAGGGTCATAGAGCAGACCATCAGGAAAAAGCTGCCCCAGGGCTTCCAGACAGCGGAGTTCCTCTTGGAGCACGGCTTTGTGGACCTTATAGTGCCGAGGCTTGAGCAGAAGGAGACCATAGCCGGGCTTCTAAGGCTGCACCACCCCGGCGGCATGATATCACATAATGAAGGGGCGGGTGAGCGGATATGAGCGGCGCGGGAAATGCTTACGATAAGGTGATGCTTGCACGGTCCAAGGGCCGGCCTACGGGCGTCTCCTTCATAGAAAACATCTTTGAGGATTTCATAGAGCTCCACGGCGACCGGCGCTTCGGGGACGACCCCGCGGTCATTGGCGGGCTTGCGTCCCTGGACGGCATGCCGGTAACGGTTATAGCTGTCGAAAAGGGCTCTGATACCAAGGAGCGGCTCCGCCGGAATTTCGGCATGCCCAACCCTGAGGGCTACCGCAAAGCTCTCAGGCTGATGAAGCAGGCAGAGAAGTTCCACCGGCCGGTAGTCTGCCTTGTAGACACCTCAGGGGCCTATTGCGGCTTGGGTGCCGAGGAGCGCGGCCAGGGGCAGGCCATCGCCGAAAACCTGACTGAGCTCTCCGCATTGCGCACCCCGGTCATATCCATTCTGATTGGCGAAGGCGGCAGCGGCGGGGCGCTGGCGCTGGCGCTGGCGGACCAGGTTTGGATACTGGAAAACGCCATGTACTCCGTCATATCCCCCGAGGGCTGTGCCAGCATCCTCTGGAAGGACGCAAAGCGCGTGCGGGACGCCGCGGACTGTCTTAGGCTCACGGCCCAGGACATGCAGGAGCTGGGCGTGGTGGAGCAGGTCATATCCGAGGAGGCAGGTTCCTTCTATGAGCAGATAAAGTCCCTGCTGTCGGAGGAGCTGCCTAAGCTTATGAGCCTCACTTCCAGTGAGCTTTTGAAGGCTAGGTATGGGCGGTTCAGGCGGTTCTGATTGGATGTCAGGATAGCGGCGGTTTGTTGTTGCAGGTTATATTAGGAGCGGCTGTAGGCCGCTCCTTTTTATTTTAGAGATTTACCTTTTTGGGACAGTTCTTTAATATGCTTTTTGTTCAATCCCCCAAAGCGCTAGTATATAAATAACTTCCACTCGGCGGCAAAAC